>JABJQG010000053.1 GCA_018663505.1 Pseudobdellovibrionaceae bacterium
ATCCGCCCAAATCCCCGGTGCAACAGTTATAATAAAAACCACAACCAACAAATATCTACTTATTAAAAACATGATTATCTCCTTTTTATCTAGAATATATGAGCAATAACACTATAATTTTAAATTTTCAGCATCTATTAGGATACTAAACAGCTTTTGCTTTGAGTCATATTGACTAAAGCAGCTAGTTCACCATAATTAAGGTTAAATGGAAGGTGGTAGGCCTAAATAAAAATAGAATTACTATCTATTGAGCTTGATTTGATGAACTGGATTGACCAGAGTCATCTGTTGCGAGCTCCATTAAATCCACTGAGGAGCATAGCCTTTCAATACGCAGAATATGTGCTTTATTTCTACTATGTTTGTCATAGTTGATACCAAAACCCGTTCCATTGTCAAAAATCCAGTTCAGTGCAGTTTGATTTGTTGTGTAATTTGTATAACGTTTTTTCCCTTTGTTCACAGTATTACACATATGCGCATGAATATCAGTTTTTCTTCTCACTGTAGAATCAGTTTGAACAAAATGAGTGATTTTTTCTACACCACAGTTTTTATGAAAATCGTAAGTTATAGTTTCACTTTCTTGTATACGAGGAACTGCTTTTTTATCGTATTTAGTTACACGTTGAATCGTGATGGACTTATTAAAGATATCTTTATCTTTACCTCTTTCTTCATTCCTTACAGTTACAATAGAGTATGGTACTTTTCGAATGGAAATTTTTGGTTTTAGTTCATATCCATTATGTTTTAAATCCTTTTTCTTGAAGTTCATTTTTTCAATTTCACTTTTTGTCTTAATTGCAAAATCGATAATGTATTCATTATTAGGGTAATTATTTTTTTTTAAAATAGCATCAATTGTATCGTCACATTTATCTTGTTGATGTTGAGCAAAAGTAAACTGGAACCCGAATAAAAATACTAATAATACAACTTTGTTCAAAAACATCTCCTTAGTTTACAATACTTCATGACTACTCCCATTTTATCTTAATGTGATATAAAAGAAAGACTAGATTTATGTATATAAAAGTAAGTAGGACTAAAGGATATAGACAAACGATCACCAGAGATGATTTACCTTTATCCTATCAGCAAGTCATTTTTACCAAGAGGTTGGGAAATAAACTACGGACCAATAGCTGGATATAGAAATCACCCTCAAGAAAGCCAAATCAATAAAAAACCAGCTTTACAAATATGAATTATAAATCTTAGTTATTCATACTGCCCATAGCAGTTACTTAAGTTCAAAGGTCACCTGAAAACTATTCACATTTTTGTAAGTTTTGTCTTTTTTCCTCATAAATGCTTAGCCATATGTTAGAATTGCGCCATAAGGAGAGAGGCTATATGTCCATAAAAAAAGGAGATTTTGAAAAGCTAAGTGCTGATGAGCGTAAAGCCTATATTGATATGTTCACTAATAGTACCATTAAAAAAAAGCCCCTGTATACTTCCGGATGGCCTGATAATAACTGGCGTATAATACCTGGACTACTTGGGTTCCCCGTTGAACGGCACTCCCGGTTAATTAAACATCCTTTGATAATTTCAAGTTTTATCATCCTTTTTATAGGTATTTATTATTTTGCAGCTAATGCGGATCTTCATCAATTTATTAGAAGCTATGGCTTCATTTACTTGGAAACTCATATTATTTTTATATATTTGGCGATGACATTGAAGATGACCTCTATTTTAGAAAATTCATAATACTGTTACTTGGCAGTCATGCTTTTGGTCTATTAACACATATCATTATAGATAGCTCCACAGGGGCACCTTTGCTGGGTGCTAGCGCTGGGATATCTGGGTTATTGGGTTACTATATGGTTCGATTCCCCAAACGTCAGATCAGCTATTTGGCCATATTTCTAATTGCTTATATTGGCTGGGTTCACATCCCCGCATTTTTTGCATTTTTAATTAAATTTGGTTGGGAATTTTTCTTTGTGAGTTCTTCACTTGCTAAAGGCAGTAATGTGGCTCACTGGGCGCATCTTGGAGGATTTGCATTTGGATTTTTGTATGCAAAACTACAAGAGGTGGAAAAATTACCACCTAAGGAAGCGAAATGACGCTTAGCTAAACCAAAAGGTACGGCGTACCTTTTATAGCTCTAAGAAGCTGACTACGCTTATGGATAGAGACTTTGTGAGCAAGGAGTTGGAGGCGTTTGCTAGGAAACTTTGATCTAAATAGGATGCTGTTAGCGAATAGTTTTTGAAGAGGTAGCTTACGCTTAATCCTGTTTCCCAGTAGTGTCGGGGTTGTGATCCTGAACTTGTTAATGGACTTAGAGAGGATGTAACTTTTGAGGCATTTTGTTTGGAGTACAATAGAGAACCACCCAATCTTAAATCACCACCTTTGGGGCTGTAGCCTGCACCAAATAGCATGGTATGGCCGTCTCCGGGTTCTACACTGAGTCTTTCACCGGGTTTATTAAACTCTCTATTAAACGCCTTGTGGTACTCGGTCATAAATAGAAAATCATAATTAAAGATGGCTTTCACAAAAGACACACCTACCGAGGTGGTATAAAAACCACTGCCAAAGGAGTCTGTATATAAGGGCTTCTCTGCATCGTAGCTGGATGATGAACTAGGAAGGGTTTCATCAATAAAAACATAACCCTTAGGACGCCATAAGCTAAAAGAATACTCTGGTAGGAACTCATAGGCGGTTTGTAAATGGAAATCACCAATGCCACTAGAATTTTCATTTGCAGCTAGGGTTTTATGAGTATTCACTTTATATGGAAGCCTTAAACCCATTTGCCAATAAGGTGAAAGTAAATAAGTTGCCGACAAGGTTAGAGATTCAGAAACCTCTTGGTTAGTCACATCTCTTTCCGAAATGAGGCTATCTTCGTTTGCATAATGGGTGACAGCAGAGTTTGCGCCCACTAAGGCTAATTGTGCTCGATAGTCTCCAGTAATAAGCTGAGGTAAACTAGCTCCACCACCACAACAGGAAGCTGCGAAAAGCGTTTTTGTAAAAGCTGTAAGGAATAATACAAATACAAGTTTAAAGCTTTGTTGTAAAATATCAGAAGAGTTTTCAGGCTGACCTAAAGATTTAAACCCCATTTGACCTCTTCCACCAATGTGTCTTTGTCATAAAGTTGAAAATGAATGTCCCAGTATCCTTCCATAGTAAAAAACACTTCAGAGAGCTCATAAATTCCCTCACCAAAATTTTCTACATGAATGGGAAAAGACCCATGACCCATTGAAGGCATCCACAACATGACTTTCAGTTCATAAGCGGTCTCAGTAGGTCGTCCATCCTCATCGGTGAGCACTAAAAGCACTTTTGATTCTTTAGATATTTGAGGACCTAGTCTCCAGAATTTTTTTAACTTTAATTGAGATTTAGAAAAAATAACTTCAGAATGAGATGAATCTATTTTTTGGTTTTTGGAATACTTATCATTTTTGTCATCATTTTTTGATTTATTTAAAAATGGGGAGTCACCGCATCCCCATAAAAACAATACACCGAATATAATTGGGGGAACGCTTAGCTTTTTAATAAACAGCATCAGTGTCCCATTCCTGTATTTTCTAGATCCACTTTGTACGCGGATTGAGACACGATGCTGTCAGCCTGTATTAAACCCACTCTCACTTCCCAGAAGCCCTTCATGCCATGCATGTAGAAACGAGCGTTTTTCGATTCAAATACTCCAGCTGATACTTGTAACCATTCCAATTCGATCCCTCCCCGGTGTGAATGACCATTATCCATGATCATATAAGTATATATATCTAAATCATAATCAGGTGAAACAAACACCTTTTCTGAATCCCCTTTTTTCCAAAACATAATTTTAAAATGTGATTTCTCATCAACATAAGGTCCATCTATCCAAGTTAAATCTGCGCAAAGCTCCGTATTTTTAAAATCCATAGGACAATTTTCAGAGGCAAAAAGAGGGTTCCATACAAAAAACAACACCATTAATAATAATTTTTTCACAACTCTCTCCTTATCAGTTCCAACCAAAGTAGCTTAACAGCTTATCAAAATGCGGAATCTCGTTTAATTACACAACCTACTGTTTTAGAATCCTTAACTTTTACCTCTGTATTTGTAGAAATTGAAGCTAAAGCATCTTTTAAATAAAACTCACTGGCTCGCCCTGGGTCTCTAGAGTTTGTAGCGCCCCCCTGAAACAAGGTTTTTCCATTTGCACCAACTATGAATACATGAGGCGTCTTCACCGCTTTATATTCATTGGCGTACTTTAATTCCTTATCCAATAATATTGGAAAATCAATTTTATATTGTGAGTAAAACTTACGAGCATCTTCCTGGGTCACTTCTTTAGATGAATTAAATCCAATAAAATCAAATTGAGGATATTTTTTCTGTAATTGATTAAGGTGATCAAAGTGAGCCTGAGAACATGGGCAGCCCGTACTTAAGAAGTACGCCACTATTGGCTTTTTTAAACCTAGTTTTTTTTCGTAGTTGATATTACTTGTAAGATCTATGCCTTTAAAAGGCTTTGCTTGGGCAGTAGGTGCGAAAACTAAAAAAAATGCAAAAACTAAAGCAGCAAATACCATCTCATATTTTATGTGTTTCCAAAGATGTTTTAAAGTAAATTCATTTTTTCGAGTAAACATTTTATCAGTCCCACCTTAATAGCTAAATGCTATTTGATATCCATTACCAGGAAAACATAGCACAAGTCCTATGCATTTTTCACTCAGTCATTACTACATTTACGAAATATCATTGCTGCAAAACCCATACAAGAAGTAAATATATGATTTTTCTCATATTCATATTAAATTCAATAGCTTTTTGTCTTTTCTTTCTGTAGCTTAGGCCCAAGAGTTGGAAATCAGTGACTTTAAGGGCCTGGGGAAAGAAGTTTTAAACAGGTAATTATATTAAAACTTCTATGGCTGGTGAAACCACTTTAACTCTAAACAAGTGAACCCGGTAGCAAATCCACTTCATTTGTTTAAATTTTAAACTTAATCATGCACTAAATGCTCTTGGAGGGGGATTCATGAAACATATTGTAATACTTGGTAGTAACTTTGCCGGCTCAACGGCTGCTTTTGAATTAGCTAGAAAACTAAAGGGTGAACATAAAATCACCGTTGTTTCCCCATCTACAGATTTTCTCTACGTACCTTCACTAATTTGGGTGCCATTTGGTCGTAGAAAAGTAAAAAACATTAGCTTTGATATTCGTGGTTTAATGAACAAAAAGGGCATTGATTTTGTCCATGACAAAGCCACAAAGATTAATCCAGGCACCAACATAGTAAATACAGAATCTCATGGAGATATAAAGTATGACTATATAGTAATAGCCACAGGCGTGAGTCTATACTTTGATGGCATCAAGGGGCTGGAATCAAAAAATGAATTCACCCAATGCATAGCTTCTCCTAAAATGGCGGAAAAGGCATACGAAGAGTACAAAAAATTAGTTAAAGACCCTGGGCCTGTTGTTGTTGGAGCCACCCAGGGGGCGAGCTGTATGGGAGCTGGTTACGAATATCTTTTTAACTTAGAAAAAGAACTACGAAAATCTAAGGTGAGAAAAAAAGTGGATATCACCTGGATTACCCCAGAACCATTTTTAGGACACTTTGGTATTGAAGGTATATATGGCGGCAAACGCATGCTTGAGATCTTTATGAAGATGTTCAACATTCGTTGGATCACTGACGCTAGCATTAAAGAAGTGCAAAAAGATAAAATTATTTTAGATTCCGGGGAAGAGCTTCCTTACAAGCTATCCATGTTAATGCCACCTTTTAAGGGCGCAGCTCCCATACTTAACTCTCCAGAAATCTGTGACGACAAAGGCTTTATCCCCTGCCACGATACTTACCAACACGTAAAATATTCAAATATTTACGCCGCTGGCTTAGCTGTTCAAGTGAAGGCCCCTTTTAAAGAAATGAAAACACCCTTTGGCGTACCAAAAACAGGTTTCCCTTCTGATGTTCAGGGTAAAATTGTGGCCAATAATATTCTTCATGCCATCACTGGAAAAAGCAAAGAAAAAGCAGAAGCCTTCGGTAAAATCCCAGGAATTTGCATAATGGATGCTGGTGACAAAGAAGTATTAATCCTAACCAACCACCTATTTAAACCCAGACAGTTCGAAATCATGATTCCAAATGTAATAGCAAGTTTCGGAAAATGGATGCTAGAAAAATACATGCTCATAAAAAACAAAAGAGGCTGGGCCATGCTCCCCTAAAAAGGTGCCAGCTCACTTATGGGACTCATTGCATCACTTAAACAAGAGTCACTTTAGTGATGCTTCTTCTTTAATAATATAGGTGGCTTGAGAATTTCGGCTCTTTCCCGGCTTTTATAGCTTTCTTCCAAGCTTTAATTTTTGGTACAGCAGACTTGGAGTCCCAAAACACTAGGCATGTATCAAAATACTCAAGTACAGCTGCCTTCTCACCTTTAAGCAATAGCTCTCTAGCTAGGGTCATATTTGGACCATATGAATCTAATTGAGGTGAGCCTTTTGTTTCAGAAGCTAGTTTTAAAAAATTCTTTGCAGACTCAATATTCCCTTTAAACAACTCTACTCGGCCCAAGACAAGGTTTCCATGGTGAATGGCATTACCATAAGCCCAGTCCCCTTTATATATACTTGCAACATTTAAGACTATCTCAGCATAATTATTAATAGTTTCAATGTTATTGGAATTCAGATTTATTGAGGCATATTTAGTTACCACTGAAGACATATTGTAAAATATTTTCATTGAACGAATCTTACTACTATCATCACCATCTTTTTTAATAAGGTGAAGTTCACTTTCAAGAAGTTCTAAATTCTCTTTAATTTGCTCTGTGGTGTAGTTCTGTTTATTTTTTGATCCCATGGCATTACACAGTGGAAAAATAAGCATTATATACATAAAAACTAAAGCAAACTTCTTCACAAATCCTCCAATAGAATCAAGATATTTAACAATGATTACCACATACCTATAAAAACAACAGTAATATTAAAAATAAACCGTCAATTGGGGGATTTTAGGTATTTTTTAATAAAAATATTTCATTGTTTTAACTAAATTTCATTTTAAGAGATTATCAAATCATATCACTCTAAATATTCATAAATCTCTATTTTATGGGAAAACATAGCTATTAAAATTTGAGATCACCACAGTTATCTAATCTGCAACAAATCATCAAACAATATCACCATGTTTGAATATTTTAAATCCAGCCCAAGAAAGTAACCAACCTAATGACAATGGGTAAAGTAATGAAAATAGTAAAAATCCATTTCTCCCAATAGCATCTACAATAACATACGCCGCAGGACCAATGGCAGCACCTTCGGTATCGAAAAGCAATATTGCAGCCGTTCTAAATACCTGTAGAGGGTTCAATAAGGATATACCAATTATTAATGATTCTGAGATACGGTGCTGTAGCATAATACCAATCAAGATAATATCTAAGAAAATTAGCAAAATTAACCATATAGAAAATGCTAAACCCAATGCCCACTCTTGTTTTTTAACAGAACTTGAAATCAACATTCCAAAACCTAAAAAACACCAAGTCAAAGTGCCAAGTAAAACTGAGTAATAGAGAACCTCCATCCAAATCACATCTAAGCTTTTGATAAAACCCCATGCACTAGCTGCAAGCAAAGCAACAATCACTGGCAAAAAAACTACAAAAAATTTACCAGCAAGCTTTCCCCAAAAATAAGACGCCAAGGATATGGGCATAGACAAAAAATATTCCACAACATTATTTTCTTTATCCGCAACCACAGCTCGCACTGTTGAAATCAAAATAAATAAGGGCAATACTGCTACACATAACTGTATATAAGTAATCAACAAACGGCTAAGACCGGTGAATCCCAACACTCTGGATTCTGTAATACCAAGAGAAAATAACAAAATAATAGCTCCGCCAAACACAAGGCTATAAAGCAAAAACCATTTTGCTCTAAAGGATTCCCTAACCTCAGCCATACTCACTAACATTAATGTTTTCATTTTTGTACCTCAGGTTGGATTGGTGTTGTCATGCCAACGTTTTCCACAGTGGATTGATTGAAATCATCCACGTCAAAACGCTTGTCACTAATAATTTTCCCACAGTCCATCTCTATCACGCGGTTCACCAAACCTTTTATCTCATCAATTCTATGAGAACTTAACAACATTACACTTTCTTTGGGCATCCCCTGAAGTTGCTGAAACAATATTTTTCGACCATGAGGATCTAAGTTGGCAGAGGGCTCATCCATAATTAATAAGTCCGTTTTTTTTCCTAAGGCCAAAGCTATTAGTAATTTCTGTTTCATCCCACCTGATAAATTATGAAATGGTTTCTTTTCCTCAGGCTCTAAATCTAACTGTAAATCCTTAGCCACTTTATATATATTTTCAGCGGAGGAGTCTTTATAAAGAGCCGCTGAAAACTCAACAAGTTCTTTCACCGTCATAGTCAAAGGCGGTGGCAATTGAGGCACAAAACCCACTCGACCTAATATCTTCACACGATCCGCACGAGGCTTCATACCAAAGATATCTATGGATCCATCATATTTATAATGACCTAACATACAGCGTATCAAAGTGGTCTTACCGGCACCATTACCACCAATCAAAGCAATTCGATCTCCCGAATAAATTTCTAATTCACCAATTTGTAAAACAACCTGCTTTACAAACTGCTTCTTTACCCCAGATAGTTGCGCCACCTTTGTGGGGACAAACTCATTAACAGATGCATGCATAAGACATTCCTTTATTCACAATATTACCAATTTCATTAAATAACTCTCTCTTTGAACTTGAAGCTTTAGCGCCAAAAGCGAGTTCGGATCGCAGCCCAAAGGGCGAGAACCGCATGTCTGAGCCTTTTGGTGCTAAAGCTTCAAGTTCAAAGAGAGAGTTATTTAATGAAATTGGTCGAAGCTCGCTACGGAACCCAACTAAACTAACGAACATTAGACACCCCATCCTCTTCTTCAACATAGTCTTCATCATCTTCCTCCACATCAAAAGTAAGATCAGAAATATCAAAAAACATATTTTTCTTAGATAATAAAACATCAGAGTCTAAGGAAAACACCGGCTTCCTATCATGCAGCAACAAACGTGGCTGAGAAAAAGGAGCCAATCTTGCTAAAAAATTAATAACACTTAGTACCGGGGATGCATAAAAAAACTTCACCCAAGGGTCATTTAGCCAAAGCTGGTCTTGATATAGATAGTCCGAGTATTTACCATCACCATAACCATCCAAATTACGATCAAATCCTTCATAGTGGCTCCAATAATTGCCCTTCCAAACATTACCCTCGGCATTACCATTCGAGTGAACAACCACATCTTCAAGGTTATCAATCACAGCATTCCCTTGAAATACATTTCGACTTAAAGAACTATGAAATACAAAACCTTTTTGATTATAACCCACAGTATTTCCCATAATTAAATTATATGTGGTGGGTTTATACGGAGACTGGTCTATGTAAATACCTGTGGAACAGTAGATGATCTTATTATTATAGATCTTCATATTATCCACCTCTTTCATACCAATACCCATACCTGTATTGCCCTGAGAAAATAGAATTTCATTATTTTCAATAGTGGTACTTTGACTATACATTAAAAAAATACCCACAGCACTGTGACTGTATTTGTTCCTGCGTACCTGCATGCGGCCCGTATACATAAAGTGCAAAGAATAACGATTATTCTTACCCACATTATCTTCAATAATATTATCATAGGAATACCAAATCACCATATCCCGAGAATTATGAATTTTATTAAAGCGAAATGTATTATTATTACTGGCCCAACCTCGTATTCCGTCCCCACGCAAGCCTAGATCCACTTTCTTAGATTGAATATCATTATGAGTGACCAAATTATGATGGGCTTCTTTTAAGTCTATGCCAAACAAAGTATCGTAAATAATATTATGAGTAATTTTATTATGTGATGAAGTTAAACGAATTGCCGAATTAATATCATCATGGCTATGACCAGAATTTATTATAATTAAACCGGTTATTGTAACACCATCGGCATTTACAGTAAGTACAGTGCCTTTATTTTGACCATCAAGAGTTACTTTGCCTTGGCCGTCCAAAATTACGGTTTTATTTATTTCGAAATGTCCATAATAGGTTGTACCTGCAACAACAGGTACTTTCTCTCCAACAGGGGTAGCATCAATGAGTTCCTGCAGTGGAGATGCTTGGGAAAAAACAGGGGCAATTAAAACAAGAAATTGAACTATAAATTTAATTGCCCTGTGGCTCATGATAATGACCTTTATTTGCGATTAGTTTTTTTCGCTTAAGGCCTTTCTTTTACTCAAAATTGCTAAGAGCATCAAGATAAACATAGCAAATAACATGTAAAAACCAACAGCAGGATAAGAATGGGTACCAAACTGGGCTACTTTTCCATCTCCTAAGACTGTGGGCATAAATGGCTTCACTTCAAAAGCCCCGTAGCTATGTAGGTTGTGTCCAAACCAATAAAGCCAATAGGAGTATATCCCCACATAGTAAAAGGGAAACAAGGCCGGTCCAAGACCTAAAATCCACCAACCTGGTCCACTGTAAAATAAAAATCCAACAAGCATTACTAAGAAAATAAGAACAACAAAAGGCACTAGTTTTCTTAATTCATAGGCCCCAACGTCCATTGGGTCCATACCGATATAATGATTGATCACGTTCATCTCCACTACTTTTCCACGAAAATCAGTGAGGGTGAAAAAAACTGGGATGCCCTCTGGATAGCTGGCTTTAGGATATTGTGGAGCCTCCAATGAAACTCGCCACACAGGCAATGTCCAATATCCTGTAACATAACCCATTATGGTTTTTTCTGGAAAATACTCATACTGTGTTTTACCTAGGTACTTAACAAGTTCTGGTGGTGTATCAATTTTCTCTGTTCCCTCAGGAATAAGCATAGAAAGCGGCTGAAAGGACATATTCTCTTCGTCAAATTCCACTTCTCCAGTTACAGGGTCGTGATATTCAAAAAACTTCCCTCCAGTGTAGGTAAACAATAATAACACTATAGAAATAATTGTAAAAATTTGGCTTTTTGATATTTTCACTTCAACAGACCCTCTTCAGCTTTAGTTATATATTCAACTTATTTTGTTTGTCTAGAAACCCAATCCATAACAGCAACTATATCTCTATCAGTAAAGCCTTTAATTTGGTCAACCATATCTGGGTTTGCATTTCTTCTTTTACCTGCTTTTATCCATTGAAACTGACGTAAAAGATAATTATAGTTTTGTCCGGCTATTAGTGGGTAGTAATCTTTTGCAATTCCTTCACCTTTCTTGCCATGGCATTTTACACAATTATCTTTATAAATTTTAGCTCCATGCTTAAGATCTTTTCCGTCACCCTTTGCGGTTTTGGGACTCATTTTAAGAGTTTGGATATATGCAGCCACATCAGCTAATGTTTGAGGACCAGTTTTAGGAGTATCAAAGATATCATCGGTTGCAGCTAACAATGCTTTTACACCAGCAAAAGGGTACATAGTTGGGTTGTCTCGATTACCCACACGAATATCAGCCATTTGTTTAATAATCACGCTAGAGTGTTGTCCAGCTAGCTGAGGAAAGTTTCCAGCAGGATCACCGTTACCACCAGGTTGATGACAAGCTGCACATACTTCTTCATAAATAATAGCGCCATCTTTTACATTACCCGTTAATTCTAAAGCTTTAATAGCTTCAGCAACTTTAGTTCCCCATTTTCCACCAAATTGACTTGTAGAGTTTTTATCTTCTTTTTTAGATGAGTCCGTGGTGGACACACAGCCAAAAATGGATGCGGCCACAAGACTTAATACAATAAACTTTCCTTTTAATAACATTATCTGCTCCCATGATATTTTTTTTAATGAACTATATTTTTTATTTATATGATTCATTTATACATTAAATATTAATATTATACATTTTCTTATATTTATATATGTAAAGATCTTTTTATATTTCTCTAAAACTTAGGCATTGTTTATTTATTATGTTATCAATTACGGCCTTTGTTCAAAACAAAAACGCAGGCCAAGCACACAATTATTTTACTTGAGAAAGATAGTCAGCAATAGCTTGAAGGTCACCCTCTTTAGCTGTGCTATCTACCATCAATTTAATTCCAGCCATGGCCGGTGACAAATTATTGTTTCTTTTACCAGAAAAGATATCTACCATCTGTACATACAGATAGGCGGAATTTTGCCCCGCTAATTTAGGGTAAGCCTCAAAACCAGGTTTTGTTTGGCCTTTTCTATATTTATACTTGCCTGTTTTTTTATCTTTACGATCTCGTCTATAGACCATACCTTTTCCAGCGGCACCATGACATGCAGCGCAGGTTAAAGTTTGGTACATTTCTTCGCCACGAGAGACACCCAGAGCAAAGTTTACAGGAGCCACAAGGGCCCCTAGAATGAGTAATTTAAGTATTGATTTCAACATATTATTTACCATCAACCATTTTCTTTGTGAATATGCCACGACTAGCTGTCTTTACAAGATATTGCCAAGCCATCTCTTCGTGTTGAGCAGCTAACTGCCATTTCTTTTTAGCAGCAAAAGCCTTAGCTTTTTTTCTTTCAGGATAATGAAGTTTAAACTGTTCTACTGCATCGTAAAACTGCATGGCAGCTGCTTGATGTAAGATTTTTCGAGTCTTTATGGCTTTTTTAAGTTCAGCTTCTTCCATATCATCTAGGTCATCAATAGTTCCTTTTTGAACCAATTGCTTTTGGAATCCAACAGCTGAGGCTACAGGATCCTTAACATTACAAATCTTTGTAGATTTAGCCACTAATTTTGGACAAACATAGTTGATAACACCAGCAATGACGCCAATTGTGTCATTATTCACTTTAATCTTTTTTTCATAGTTAGCTTTATGCTCTGCTGACTTATCTACTTTTTTAGCTTTTTTAGCCGCTTGAGTATTTACTGTGAAAACCAATAGCGTAGTTAAACTTACAATTTTTAATAAATCTAATATTTTCATTTTTTTTCCTTTCCTTTAATGGCTAAGAAGTCATTCCTTAGCCACCCTAATTTATTGAATCAATTTCTTATTACTTAACTAAGAAATAACCCATCATTTCTAAATGAAGTGCAGAACAAAACTCTGTACAATAAAAAGGAAAAACCCCTCTTTTATCAGCTTTAAATTTCATAGTCACAGTTTCACCAGGTTCGATACTTGCGTGTACGTTGTAGTTGTCAACACTAAATCCATGTACCTGATCCTGTGCTCTTTCCACGTTAGTAATGTGCCAAGTAATATTGTCACCTTTTTTAACTTCAATAACTTCTGGACTAAAGTGAGATCTAATTGAAGTTGACTTAATGGTAACGTTTTTACCTTTTCTAAAAACACCTTCTTTACCCGCTTTAACATAATGCTTAAAGCTACGTTTTTTATAACGTACAATAGGTTTAAGCTTGTCTGCTTTAATCATTTGCGCATAATGAGGCTCACCAAGAGGCAGAGGCATGTCATAAAGCAAATGCATTGGACGACCTTTAGTAATGTCTATCAACTGGTGATTTTGCGGATGCAAAGGACCAACATTATTAAATCTGTCAATAGATAGTTTATTTAGAGCAACTAAATATTTCCCATCAGGGGCAACAGTATCACCTTCCGCAGTTACTAAATGACCAATGTTATAATTAATTGGTAATTTTTCGATAAGCTTACCAGAAAGATAATCCCAACGAGCCACAGCAGAATCAACATATAAAGAAGTATAAACAATACCTTTTTCTTTATCAAACTGAGTATGAAGTGGTCCAAGACCTAACTGAACTTGCTTATGCAATGTTTTAGTAAAATCTAATATAGGAATTCCATAATCATCTTTTGAAGCAAATTCTTTTTTGTCTATTAATGCTTTAATTTTTGTAAAATCATAAATAGATGCATGAGTATCTAGTTTACCTGCAACAATAATGTATCTACCATCTGGACTCACATCATTACCATGAGGACTTTTAGGTTCAGGGATTAAAAATAATGCATTAGCCTTTACCATATCTTTCATGGAAATAACTGGGTGACCGTTAACTTTTTTAAATTTTCCAGCTTTATAAAGCTTCTCTGCAGCCTTCCAATTAACCACATGCATATAATCTGTATCTTTTGCAGACATACCCGCTTCATTAGCTAACTTATCTTTATACTTAGTGTTTCCTTTACCATATCCACCAACATATCTCTCAGTATTAATAGAATTTGTAAAAGACCAACCCGCACTTACACCTTTACCAACATCAGTGATATCCTGCATGTATGGAGGCATCTCAACAGTAAAAGATTTCTTTTTATTAATTCGACCTTTTTTGCGATCAAATTTCCAGTAAGTCACCCCACCACGATAATGAGTGTTAAACTTATCTAAAGAAACATATTTGTTAGAAAAAGGCGCTGGGTATTGAGCCGCTTCTAAAACATACTCAGTGTCAGGTGTTACAACCGAACTCCCATGTTCTGATTTAAATATTGGGTTAACAACAATTTGAACAGTTTCAAATGTTTTTAAATCAATTACAGCAACACGAGGATTCGCTTTATCATTTAAGAAAACATATTGACCATCATAGTCACCTTTAGTTTCTGACAAAGCTGGGTGATGTGTATCCCCCCAAGTGATTTTGCGACCACGAATACGGCCCTGCTCTAAAACTTTCATACTATGTGCTTCACCATAGCCATATCCTTGCCAAGGTTCTGGTGTAAAAACCGCTATGTACTTTAATATTCTCATTGACGGAACACCGTACACTATCATTTGCCCCGATTGTCCACCTGATGAAAACACAATATACTCATCTTTTTTACCCGATGGGTTATAGGTTTTGGCGGCTGCTAATAAATCTTTGTCCGACAGTCCACGTTCTTTTACAACATCTGATAATGATTGCGCCCAAGCCGTTGTGGTAAATAAAGCTGCCACAACAAAAAGGGAAATTACTTTGAGCATTTTTGTTACTCGAAATTCCATATTTGCCTCCGTTAATCACGAGAACTCATATTCTCGTTAAGTTAATTAATTATTCTCTGAGCCTTAGCCCTTGATTATGAATACCAACGATATTACTCTTTATAAATCTTAAGTCAGCTAAGTATTTTTTATTTAATTAGGTTTAGTCACCGCAGCACAATTTCTCTTAAGGAGATCCCAATGTCTATTCTTACAAGTGTAAAAAAAGTCACAACTATTAGCTTCAATTTTAAGCTCTTCTTTAGTTTGATAAAAAAACTGATATGGATCAGTTTTTTTATTTTAATTTCATGTACAGCAAAAATAAATTTGGATGAGGAACCTAAAATTGTCTGGGACAGGGAGCACTGTACTCACTGTCACATGGCTGTAAGTGACAGAAGATATGCAACGCAAATCCGTGACAGCAAAGGTAAAACATATTTTTTTGATGACATAGGTTGCGCCGTTGAATGGACACAAAAGCACTCTGATATAAAAGTACATAAAACATGGATTAGAGATAAAACTAAAGACAAATGGCTTGATAGTAAGCATGCTCACTGGACCAGCGGCGCACAAACGCCTATGGGTTATGGCTTTGCCGCTTCTGAAAAAGCGTCCGAAGGCTCATTCTCTTTTGCTCAACTCAAAAGCACCATGAAAAATAAAAACAAAAAACAAAAAAGTACAAACAAGTAGGTTTAAATAAATGTCTGAGAAAAAAACTAAAACAACAGGCCTACCTCGACGTGCGTTCCTAAAAGGGTCGTCATATGGAATTTTAGCGGGTGCAACTTTGTTGAGCGCAGCGGGAGCCTTCACTTTAAAAAATAAAAAACCATTGTTACGGCCACCAGGTGCGCTTAAAGAAAGTACATTTCTTGCTTCTTGCATAAAGTGCGGACAATGTTTACAGGTATGCCCTCCCCAAGTTATTGAACTCGCTGGTCTTGATCAAGGCTTTGGCATTGGTACTCCTTATATTACCCCCAGTAAAGGAGCCTGTATTTTATGCAGTGGCTTGCCCTGTGTGTTATCTTGCCCCACTGGTGCTCTTGATCATCATATCTCTGAAGGCAAGGAAGCTCATATGGGGTTAGCAGTAATTTCATCTCCTAACACCTGTCTTTCCATTAAAGGTGAAAGCGATATCCCTACTCGCATTTCCAGAATTGAAAACACTCAGGGGCATGAAAAAGAAATACAGCTTGGTTATTTACTGGATAGTTCTTTAAAAAAACTTGATGGACAACAAAAAACACTTTGGCTAGAAAAGTTTAAACTTTCAGAATTTAACAAAGACTCGCACTTAGTCATAAGCAAAACCACCCTCCACCAGTCACAGCTTTGGATTTGGGTTAAAGAGTTCCTACTAACGTCGTCTCTCAGTAAAGAAGCTTGTACTATTTGTTTATCCGAATGCCCTATTAAAGACGAAGCTCCAATTGTATTTAAAAGCAAAGAAGCTTCAAACACGGCTGCCATACCCATTATTCAAAAATCCTGTGTAGGCTGTGGTATGTGTGAAATGCTCTGTCCCACGGAAAAGACTTCAATAACAATTATTCCTCAAGCTAAGTGGAAGGAGAGCTAAGTATGGCAAATCCCGGGCTCCGTAAAGTCTCTATAAAAGAAAATAATTCTCCATACAAGTGGCACATCATCCGTTGGTCCTTTGTTTTACTCATTAACTTTTTCTTTTTTGCTTCGTTTTATTTTGATATCCAACTGCTAGAGGGAACCCTAAGTGGATCTCGGCTTTTTGGCTTCCACTTAGCCGACCCCTTTGCCGCTATTCAAACAATGTTCGCTAGCAAGGTATTTAACACAAACTTAATAATTGGAGCAGTAACTATCGGAGTTTTCTATTTACTTTTTGGTGGCAGATCTTTTTGTTCATGGGTTTGTCCCTTTCATTTTATAGCCGAAATGAATGATTACCTTAAAAAATATTTAAAGAATAAAAATATATTACAATTTAAACAACATACATTTGATCGCAAACTGAAGTACATAATCTTTTTCCTATTTATTGCCTTGGCTACACTTAGCGGTCTTACTATTTTTGAGATTATTAACCCAGTATCTGCCTTAAGCCGCGCTTTTGTTTATGGCCCCGGAGTTGTCTTAATTTTTGTCATAGGTCTTTTAGTTTTTGAACTTTTGTTCAGCCGTAGAGGTTGGTGTCGTTTCTTCTGCCCA
Source organism: Pseudobdellovibrionaceae bacterium (assembly GCA_018663505.1). GTDB lineage: Bacteria > Bdellovibrionota > Bdellovibrionia > Bdellovibrionales > UBA1609 > JABJQG01. Next base: position 17,265 of record JABJQG010000053.1, read on the forward strand.
GTGGGCGTTTCCTATATTCTTCTAGGCTTTATATCTCCTTTAAAAATACATTGGAACAATGAGAAGTGCAGTAACTGCAAAGACTGTCAAAAAGTCTGCATGGTACCACACGTTCTTACTGAGTCGGTAAACAAAGGGAAAACCACCTTTGTTGTGTCCGGTGAGTGCACTCGATGCGGACTATGTATTGACGCCTGTGATGACGGGGCATTAAAGTACAAAACTAAATACTTAGACAAACTGATCTAACCCTAATTCAAAGAGCTCATATTATGAAAAAAATTTTTATTTCTACATTGTTATGTTTTACAGCCTTGGTTTCCTCTTCACTCTGGGCCAAACCAGAAAATATTGTTCATGCTCAGCTCATTCCTGTAGAAAAAAGAGTTAAGGCCCCTAATTTTTACTGGAGCAAAAAGGTGAATTCACAATCCTTAAATGGCCAGATTGTATATATTAACTATTGGGCCGAATGGTGCAGTCCCTGTAAAGAAGAAATCCCGTTCCTTATTCAATTACGTAATTTCTATAATTACCCTGTGTTTAAAATGATTTTTGTAAATACAGACAAAAAAGAGAAACTCAAGGAGGCTAAAAACTTTTGGTTAACAAAAGGGAAGAAGGCCCCAACTTTATATACCAGTGAATTTAAATTCAAAAATGAATTTAATGTAAAACGTATTCCTGGGCACATTATTTTAGATAAAAAAGGTCGCATTGCTTTACAGTTTTTTGGCTCTATTAATAACCAAAAAACAGCCACTAATATTAAAAAATGGGTGTTCGGCCTTATTCAGGAAAAATAAACTCCGGAAAGTGATCAATTCTTCAGACATAAATATCTGAAGATATTGCTCTCATGGAGATGCTGAGGCCCCCATCTCTATTTGGCCAATAGAGCGCTCACTAATTAAATAGATTTAAAAACATATCCAGTAAGTTATCATTTACTGTTTCAGGCTCTCCATGGTTACTTGGGTCGGCAGCATACATTTTAAAAAGCTTAAGCACCTGTATATCCGTATATACAGGCTGATTCCCTGGAGGAGAATAGCAGTCGCCTGCCTCTTTGCTAAAAACATTAAAACAAAAGGGTATTTTTAAAAAATCTTCTAAATTCATTTTATACGGAGAAAACCACACAAATTCCTGGTCAATTACAAACCCCAAACATGACCGTATATGAGTCTTGTCCGGCGAGTAAAATTTAACAAATATATTTTCACTATTAACAATGACCTCTTGCATACAGTTTTCTAGTTCATAAGAAACATGCTGAATTAGAATATTTCTAAAATACAAATACCTATTAAAAACAAATTCTAGACTTTGAATTTTCAATTGGTCATCTTTCGATTTTAAATTGTAATTTCCATGAACTAAAGGATGTATTTTATGATTAAATTCTGTCAAAAAGTTCAATTTTTGTGATGCTTTACTTTCATGAGTATATTTCAACTGATGGATTATTTGATTTTCCTCATAGTTCAATGCGTCCACAATCAAGAGTTCTTCCATACCTGAACTCAAAGCCAATGGAGTCACAACACAGCTTCCCAGCACAATGAGAGTAAAAATGACGAACCTATTCAACATTTTGTATTTCTTTCCATTCTATTTAAGTGATTCAAACAGAACAACTTCAATTTTTGGACCAACCTGAACTTAATTACAGGGTATTCAGCTTATTTTTTCGTAGATAACGTATGCGAATTGCCCTTAATTGACAAGCACAATCAATCTTGAGCAAAGGACTAAACTTCATTATTGTAATAGTTTTTCGGTGCCCCCTCATAAACATTGTCTGGCACACAGATCAAAGCACCTCAATATGTGCTCCCAACCTGAAAAACCCATGGCAAGGTGCCACATTCATATGAAAAGCAAGGCTAATCCTACTGTACACAGAATATCAAAACTAACTACCTAATAGAAAAAGATTTTTCAGGCATAACTTTGAATTTTTTCAAATAGGCCCAAGAACCAAAAAACACAACCGTAAATAGAGCTGAAGATAATAAACTCATATGGTAAAACGGTAGGGCTGCTACATAAGAGCTAAGCAGGCCTCCCATATTTTTTGGGTACAGCCCCATGTTTAACCAAACTTCAAAATTTGTTACCAGAAAGAAAAACAAGGGAGCCGATCCTGACATCACAGCAAGGTTAACCAATTTAATTTTATCCTTTTTCACAACTAATCTACTCATCATGCTTATGGCTAGAAAACAAAACCAAACCACATATGCTGAGGCATGGATACCCACCATCGAATCAAAAACAATTAACAAAATCATGGGCAAAATTAGTAACCATTGATTCTTAGAAAAATAGGCCCCGGAAAAAATCGCCCAGCCAAACAATGGAGAAAAATTAGCAGGCATTGGCAAAAAACGTGTCAACATCACAAGCACTGAAATTAAGATAAAGCTAAAATATAGTTTTTTATTCATAATACACCTTCTTTATTAAAAATACCTTTACAAAGGTATACCCAATTTGCTCTACTTTGTAACTTAAATTTTCAAAAAGCTGAGGCAATATGTATAAATTAGTATTACTAAGACATGGTGAAAGCCTGTGGAATAAAGCCAACCTCTTTACCGGCTGGACGGATGTTGAACTTTCAGAAAAAGGCTATCAAGAAGCAAAAAACGCCGGACAGCTACTTAAACAGAAGGGATTTAGTTTTGATGTGGCCTTCACATCAGTTTTAAAGAGAGCTATTAGAACACTATGGATTACTTTAGATGAAATGGACCTTATGTGGATTCCGGTTAATCGCCACTGGCGCTTGAACGAGCGGCATTATGGGGCTCTGCAAGGCCTTAACAAAGCTGAAACTGCTGAAAAATACGGCGACGACCAGGTATTTACTTGGAGACGGAGCTACGACACCCCTCCCCCGACACTTGAAGAGTCTGATTCTCGTCATCCAAAAAATGACCCTCGCTACGCTCATTTAAATAATTTACCCGGCACAGAAGCACTCCTTCAATGTAAAAATCGTGTTTTACCCTATTGGAATGAGCATATTGTCCCACAGATTAAAAATGGGAAAAATGTAATCATTGCCGCTCATGGCAATAGCCTTAGAGCTTTGGTAAAACATTTAGATGATGTTTCTGACGATAAAATCACACAGCTTAACATTCCCACAGGCTCTCCCCTGGTTTATGAATTAGATGAAAACCTAAAAGCCATAAAACACTATTACTTAGAGTAGTAAAACTCATTATTTACAGTCTCTAACAATTGCACTTCATGAATTTGAACATTTCTAAGAGGTATCGCTCTTAGTTTATCATATATAAATTTTGAAAGGTTCTCACCGGTGGTGTTTTCAACAAATGCGTTAATTATTTTATGATTGAGTCGGTCTTTGAGTTGAGTGTTCAGAAGTTCGAGTAAATATGAATCTGCCATGACTGAGACTAAACCGTTTAACACTCGTCCCTTAAAAAGTACTTTTACCTCGTATTCATGACCATGAAAATGAGAGCATTTTTTAAACAAGCTTTGGTTTTCTGCTTTAGATAATTGTTTGTTTTCATGTTTATGAACACAGCTCAGCTTTACTACAGAAGATTTTAAAAACGCTACCTCTTCTAAAGCTAACTGCAGCATATTCTTATGTTGCAGACTATTGAGTTTTACTCCTATTGGCCCCTCAACCACATCAATAGACTCCACCTTAATGTCCAACTTATTATGCTCTATATACTCACTTAACCAATGGTATAGTCCTAGACAAATCAGCTCGCCCGAGAGCCCTGACTTTGACCTATCACACACAGACTTTAACTGAGGATAGGAGGGTAATTCGCTTAAAACCTGAATAAAATTAGCCTTATTAAATTTTGAATTTACTGCATTTGACAAGCTCTCCCAATCCGCTCCACTCACCTGCGGAGAGCCACAAAATAATCTTAGCTTTAAATGTACAGATTCAACTAATAGGTTCTGGGTTGCTGCACCCTCAAAGTCCTCGTGCATAAACACAAGGTTAAATCCTAACCCCTTAATATAACGTTTGAATTCTGAGTTCATTATCATAGAAATAGCATATCCTTGTAATTTTAACAATATGACTTATTTCCCAAAATGCCTATTGAAATTTTTACCTAATCACTCCATTATGGTCGCAAATCAAATCTGGGGGGACTGATTTCTCCCACTATATTGACAAAGGATCCGCAATGTCTAGTTCTGAAAAATCTTGGCTAAAAAATTACAACCCTAATGTGCCTCAAGAAATTGATGTAAATTCTTATGCTTCTGTCACCGAAGTTCTAGAGGAAAGTTTCACCAAGTATAAAGATAAAACAGCCTTCATCAATATGGGAAAAAAACTTTCCTACACCGAGATCGACGAGCTCTCTAAAAAATTCGCAAGTTTTCTACAAAACAAAGCCCATTTAAAAAAGGGTGACCGCATTGCCATACAGATGCCAAATATTTTACAGTTTCCAGTGGCTTTGTTTGGTGCCCTACGCGCAGGACTTACTGTTGTAAACACAAACCCTCTCTACACCACTCGAGAAATGAAACATCAGTTCAAAGATGCAGGAGTTAAAGCCATCGTTATCCTTGCCAACTTTGCTTATAACCTTGAAGAGGTTATAAGTGAAACTGAAATTGAAACCGTAGTAGTTACAGAACTTGGCGACCTTTTGGATTTTCCTAAATCAATACTCATTAACAAAGCTTTGAAACATGTTAAAAAAATGGTCCCCGACTTTTCTCTTCCTGGACACATCAAATTTAATACTGCTCTAAAAGAGGGCGCTAAACTTGAATTCCAAAACGTATATACTTCACATGATGATTTAGCATTTCTACAATACACTGGCGGAACAACTGGTGTGGCAAAAGGGGCCATGCTCACACATAAAAACATTATTGCAAACATGTTACAAATTGTTGCCTTTATGGATTACAGACTTAACGATGGTAACGAGTTGGTCTGCACTCCCTTACCTCTTTACCATATCTTCTCTCTCACAGTAAACTGCATGGCCATGATGCATTTTGGAGCTTCCAACTTGTTAATCACTAATCCTAGAGACATCCCTGGGTTTATTAAAATATTACAAAAAAATCGCGTTTCTATTTTTGCTGGCCTAAATACTTTATTCAATAGCCTTATGAATCACCCTGGTTTTACAGAAATCGATTTTAAAAGTTTAAAAATTACGGTTTCCGGTGGAATGGCTTTACAAACAGCAGTGGCCAACCGCTGGGAAGAACTCACTGGAAACAGAGTGTCTGAAGGTTACGGTCTTACGGAGTCCTCCCCAGTAGCAAGTTGCAACAATGTAGATGGCTCTGCATGCATAGGCTCCATTGGTGTACCCGTTCCCTCCACTGCTATTAAAATTGTCGACGATCAAGGCAATGAAGTTGTTGACGGCGAATCCGGAGAACTCCTCATTTATGGACCTCAAGTGATGAAGGGTTACTGGCAACGTCCCGACGAAACAGAAAATATGATTACAGAAGATGGTTGGTTAAAAACAGGTGACGTAGCCATTTTCAATGAAGAAGGATATTTTCAAATTGTAGATCGAATGAAAGACATGATTTTAGTTTCAGGCTTCAATGTATTTCCAAACGAAATCGAAGATGTCCTTGCTCAACATGCACAAGTTGTTGAGGTGGCGGCCATAGGTGTCCCCGATGAAAGATCTGGTGAAATTGTAAAAGTGTTTATTGTTCCTAAAGACAAGACTCTCACTAAAGATGAAATCATCGCACATTGCAAAGACAACCTTGCCGGTTATAAAGTTCCAAAACTAGTAGAGTTCCGAGAGGATCTACCAAAATCAAACGTAGGCAAAGTACTGAGACGCGAACTCAGAGAACCAACTGTACAAGCATAATAAAAAGCTTGTGCAGTTTTTTAATACCATATTTTTATTCTTCATAACTATATTCCTCAATTAGCTTTCCCTGCATTTTGTATGCAGATTCTCCGTGCTGACTTTCTGAGGTTTCCAACCTTAAAACGCCCGTGACCCATGCCGGACTAAAGCCTTCATCCATGGGAATTGGGGTGTCAAGTTTAACATAAACAATAAGGTTTGGTGGCGGAGGTGGAACATGAACACAGGACTGCGCATCAGGAACAAGAAGAAACTCACTAAGAACGGAATAATTTCCAGATAGAGGGACTAAAAAACCTGGGATTTTTACAAGCTTCCCATCTAAGTCTTTAACCTCTTGTGGTGCCCTACCCGACCTATAATCTAACTTTTGCAGGAGATCCCATTGAACGGCGGGGATTTTAATTGATTGAGCGTATTGAAATGGGGTGCCTTTGTTATTCTTTGTATCCCTATATTTCAATACACCTAATATCACCACAAGCAATGAAAAGAAGATTATGGCACCTTTGTATTTTAACATATTTAACTCCTTAGTTTTTAACTATTAAACCGTCAGCCAATGAATTTCTATAAGCCATCCAGGCTGGTATGAGACTTGATAACAAAGAACCTAGAAAAATTGAGCTTATAAAAAAATAATCATTCCCTGTTGGAGTAAAAAGCCCCAGTGTAATTCCCATTTTAGACTCTAAAAGAGGACTAAAAGTCAAAAGCCCTACATACAAAATAATTACTCCAATGAGTACACCAATTAGAGTCAGTAAAAAAGTTTCTGTAATAAGAACTAAAAAAATAAATCTCTTTTTTGCCCCAATAGATCTAAGGATGGCCATCTCTCTTCGTCGCTCATTAAGAGTTGCTAAAAGGGATATAATCAACCCCATTAAACTTACGATATAGACCAAAATACTCACCACAAAAAGTGCACTTTCTGCAAGTCCAATGGTTCCCCATAGACTTCTTAAGGTGACCCCAGGTAAAATAGCCAATAGAGCCTCGTTTTCATAATTATTAATTTCTCTTTGGATTTTAAAAACGGATAAGTTAGATTTTAACTTTACAAAAAATGCTGTTACCTCTGCTGGCTCTAGTTTCATTGAATTAAGTTTAGTAGACAGAATCTCTTCTCCTACCCTAGGGGGACCTCCGTCCAACCAATCTATATGAAGAGCCGTAATCGCCTTTAAGGAGACATGCACTGATTTATCAACAGGAGTACCTGTTTTCTCTAATATTCCAGAAATTATAAACGGTTTATCAGCATGTTCTTGAAAGCTCACATCTCCAGACCCGTGAGAAAGGGTAATTTTATCTCCCACTTTATATCGAAGGCGTTCCGCAACATCCTTACCTATCACAACATCAAAAAGCTTTTCAAATTTTCTACCTTTGTCAAATGCAAGCTTTCGGTCACCTGCATATTTATAATACTTAAAGTAGTTTGAATTAGTGCCCACAACTCGATGTCCTCTATGCGAGTCCCCAAGTGAAATTGGAATAGTCCAATCCACAAGCTCGTTCTTTTTCAATTCATTAAATGATTGATAAGAGATATTATTTGTGGCATTTCCAATCCGGAAAACAGAATAAAGCAAAAGACTAACCGGACCACTTCTCGCTCCCACGATGAGGTCAACGCCTGACACTGTTGATTCAAAACTTTTACGAGCACCTGATCGCACTCTTTCTATTCCTAATAGAAGAGTAACGCTCAAAGCTATGGAAAGAATGGTGAGAAAAGCTGTGGCTTTTCGATTGAGTAAGCTACCTTTAGCAATTTTTAATAGTTTCATCATTAGATCAACTCCTTTTCCATTGGCTCAAGAGTATTTGCTTTATTAATTTCAGATAATAAATATTTTTGATCAAAATCTTTTGCAAGACTCAAGTCATGGCTAACGAATATAAGAGTTGTGCCAAATTTTTCACATTCCTGAAAAAGAAGTTTTAAAAAACTACTTCTGATATTAGCATCCAGAGCTGATGTGGGCTCATCAGCAATAATTATTTCTGGCCTCCCCATGAGAGCTCTAGCTGTTGCTACTCGCTGTTGTTGCCCCACACTTAACTGTACAATTTTTTTATTTTTCAAAATATTTGGGTTTAATTTCAATTCCTGTAAAAGACGTTCAGCCTCTGCATTTAGTGATGAGGATACTTGCAAAACTCTACCTAATTTAATTTTGGAAAACTCACAGGCGATGGTCACATTATCCATAGCACTAAAGTAAGGAAGTAGATTAAACATTTGAAAAATAAACCCCATATGATCACCACGAAACTGATCCCTTGCTTGCTGATCCCACTCAGTGAGTTCCTTGTTTAGAATCCTTATCTTTCCACTTTGTGGAGTTAATACTCCAGCAATAAGATTTAAAAAGGTCGACTTACCACTTCCACTGGGGCCATGTAGAAATATTTTTTCCCCCTTTCTCACTTTAAAAGATTCAATATCTAGAAGTAGCTCTGCGGAATCCGGCCAGCTGAATTTCAGGTTTTCAACATTTAAAATGATATCCACTTATTGCTCCAATCTAAAATTTGCAGAGCTTTGTTTTAACTCTTGGGTAAACTGCCCTTTAGGTGTGATAGCTCGTGCCTCTAGTTCTTCAATACCAGAAAATTGCTGGAATGCTCTTACATGTATGGCTTTAATATTGTCAATTTTTTTACAATGAAATGAGTACTCTACGTGAAACTCTGAATGCTCTTCAGCTTCGTCACGGTGTTGGTTATGATTTCCAGAACTCTCTTCTTTCTTTTTTTCCAGTAAATCAGCTTTTACCTCTGCTTTCTTAGCAAGGCTACATCCCGCTGATGCGTCCAGTTTAATAATTAATTGAGGTTTTCTAAATATATCAACAGCTTGTTTCACCTTACTTTTTTGTTTATCAGTTTTGGCTTGATGCTCAAAACCAACAATATTATAAGCGGGAACCTCGATCTCGATCATTAATTTATTTCTTTCAATTGCTGCATTGAGCTTTCCATGACCATGTATGTGTGCTTCATGGTGGCGTTTTTTATGTTCTTTTTCTGTAGCACAAAGGATTGAACTTGAGAGTAATAGGAATATAATGATTATATTTAACTGAGTCATTTTAATTCTCCTGTAGATTTTACGGTTTATTGAACTTTATTACTAACCCCTACATATGAAAAGGCAGGAGCTCTAAGGCGGTTGATTGTAACCAATTATTTGAGAAACACTGTTTCGAAGAAATAAATAAAAACTTCTATAAAGTATAAAATATCAAACACTGATCTTACATATTATCTATAAAAAAGGATTAATTGTTAATCCACCATAACAATGAGTGAATCTATTGCTGGTAAAGTAGAGAATCCTTTTTTGTACAATTAACTAAATAACGGAGGAGCTCTTGGAGATGACTGGACAAGAAGGTTTGTCTTAAATACTAAAACACTTGGCGTAATAGTAAGTTTGAATTCAAATGGGCTAGAAATTTTAATATGGTTATCACCTGGCTCTATACCAGGCGAATGCGTTTGAAGTTCACAAATAACACAGTTATGTTGGGTGTGGTCTTCATCTACAAGTGTGTGTGACAATCCATGGAACTGGATTGCCATAAGTGAAAAGAAAAGGGCATATTGGATTAACCTACGCATATATCGTTTGTATGCTTTTTGGAGCAAAATAGGAAGCTCTTTTACTGTATTATAATTAAGCTTTCTTAATTTCCCCTGAGGGTTTACCAGCCTCCTGACTAAGACCTAGGTCCTACAATGTTATTACCGAGACTCTTAGCTTATTCACATAGAGTTTTTGTTGCACAGTGCGCATTAAAAACTTTAAAATAAGTTATGCCAAAAGATACAATGAGTCCCATAAGAAAAGCCCTTCAGATTAACCTAGATGACCAAGTCTATGGATCCTTTGCCGAAATCGGCGCAGGACAGGAGGTGGCTCGTCATTTCTTTCAGGCGGGCCGCGCATCACATACCGTTGCTAAATCCATGTCGGCTTATGATATGAAATTTAGTGATGAAATTTATGGTCGTGAAGATAGCGGACGCTATGTTGTGGAATCACGACTTCTAAAAATGTTAGAAAAGGAATTTTTATTGCTCAAAGAACGTCTACTAGAAAAACGAGGTGATGAAACTTGCTTTTTTTCCTTTGCATCTACAGTAACCACTTCATCAAACACCAAAGGAGCACGATGCCATGGTTGGATTGGTGTTTGCTACCAGCTTCGCCCAGGAGGACCAACAAATAAAATTATCTTACATTTAAATATGAAAGATAAGTTTCGTTTACAACAACAAGAAGCCCTTGGTGTTTTAGGTGTAAATCTAATACATGCCGCATTTTACCGTTATGAAAAAAAAGTAGATCTCATAAACTCGCTTACTGATAACCTTAGCCCCGACCGTGTAGAAATAGATATGATTCGATCTGAAGGTGTTGATTTAAAGCATATTGATAATCGATTATTATCACTAGAGCTTGTTCGACAAGGCTTTACCGACGCTGTCCTGTTTGCCCCTAATGGAAAAGTGGTACAGGCTGCAGAGGCACTACATGGCCAAGCCGTTCTACTACAGCGTGGGACATTCCGTCCAGTAACAAAAACTAATATGCTACTTATAGATCACAGTTTAGAGGAAATAAAAAATGATAATCTAGAAAAAAAGCCCATGGCCATTTTAGAGCTCACCATGCATTTACTAAACACCTCTACAGATCCTTCCGCAACTGTGACCATTGATCAAAAAGATTTTTTAGATCGTGTTGAGACACTAACTCTTCTTGGTCACCACGTACTTATTTCAAATTTCTTTTACTTTTACCAACTCAAAGAATACTTAAGACGCTGTACTAAAGAAGAAGTTTATATGACTATTGGAGCACCACTACTGGATAAGTTATTCAATAATGAATACTACAAAAAGCTACCTCACGGAATCCTTGGAGCTTTTGGTAATTTATTCGATAGCAAAACTAAACTTTTGGTTTTTCCTTATAAAGATAATGACATCTGTCTAACTTCCCAAGCCTTTTCTCCAGAACCATCCCTCTATCACCTTTATAAGCATCTATTTGAAAACAAGTTTATTAAAGATATTTCTAATTGTGACAACATCGACACTACTGTTCACTCTTCCAATATCCGACAAATGCTAGAAGAAAATGATCCTAATTGGGAGGATCTGGTTCCCGACATTGCACGGGATCATATCAAAAAAAAGAAGCTTTTTGGTTTAGGTGAGAAATAAATATGTCTAGTTTTTTAAAGATTTTAAATTTAACTAAAATTGCCCTCCTCCTTTTACTCAGCTTTAGTATGGTCGCACAAGACGACGACGGTCTTCAAGAGTTACAAAATATCCGTAATCAGCAAATGAAACAAGCTGGAGACCTGCAGAAGTATGTTCAAAAAATGCAAGAGGAAGGTAAAATTCCAAATACAAATGCTGATCCTTCTCGCCAACAACAACCTCAAATGGGTAACGTACCTCAATTTACTAATGAAAAAGATATCTTTGGTAATACCGAAGGGGGGGCGGACCCTTTAGCAGATAAGCTGGAGGGCATACAAAAAGGTCTGGGGCTAAGTGACGAAAATGTAAACTCTGGAAAACAATTATTTGCTAAATATATTAAACCCATTCTTAATAAAGTTATATCCATTGTCCAGAATCCTAATGTGTTAGGGAGACTCATGGAAATGATGGAACTTAATCGACAAAAAAAAATGTACCTTTTTCAATTTGGATTTATTGTTTTTATATTCTTTTTTAGAATATACATAAATGGAAAAGCAAAAAAATGGACACAAAAACTAAAAAACTTTTTTATTGTCTTTGCTACATATATTTTTGGATCTACCTTAGTCGTACCCATCATTGTTTATAGAGGCTACTATACTCGACTACTGAAAGCCATATACGAGGCCCTCTAGCTCTGCTTATTGTAATCAGGAGCTTTCGACGAACTCTGATAACGCCTGCACTAATTGTCCATTTCCACCCGGCTCTAAAAGTACACCTGTGGGAATATCTTTCCACGCATAAATATCAAAGTGTATCCAAGGCACTCCCTTAACAAAAACTTCTAAAAATAAGGCTGCATTCATTGCTCCACCAAATCCATTTACACTATTAACCATATCGGCTTTAATGGAATTGAATTTAGCTCTATGAGGTTGGTAAAGTGGCATACGCCAACATGGTTCTGCACTTTCATGCAACGCCCGATCCATTTTTTGTGATAGCTTATCATCATTAGAAAAATAACCAGCAACATCAGTGCCTAGGGTCGCCTTGATTGCTCCAGTGAGTGTAGCCACATTAATAACATATTCCGGTTTTTCTTTCTGAGTCACTGCCACATCTAGTACATCAGCTAAAACTAACCGCCCTTCTGCATCAGTGTTATCAACTTCAATGGAAATGCCAGATCGTCCTACATAAATGTCACCAGGCCTAAATGCATCTCTGGAAATGGAGTTCTCACAAATACCTATATAAAAATCCATAGCTTTTTTGGGCTGAGTCATTCCTACCATATGTGCGAGGCCCATTACCGAAGCCGACCCGCCCATATCTTTTTTCATATTTCTAATTCCACTAGAGGGTTTTATGTTTAACCCCCCTGTATCAAAAGTCACACCCTTACCAACAAAAGCAATGGGAGTGGATTTTTTTGCAGGCCTATACGACACCTTTACCATCACAGGTGGATGTTTTGCCCCCTGGCCTACTGCAAGCATCAAACCCATGTTTTCTTTTTTTAATCGTGCTTCATTCCAAATTTCAACATCCATATTTTTAAACTGTACAAAATGAGCTCTTGCCCATTGAGCATAACTTTTTGGTGTTAAATGGTTTGTAGGCAGATTCACTAGGTGGCGAGCTACATTTACTCCTGTACCCACTGCGCTTGCGTGTAAAATCTCTTTCTTAGTCACTTGTCCTTTTTCTTTAGACATAGTGACCTGTGGCTGCTTAATTCGACCTGAGTCTTTAAAGCTATAAGCGCCAATTTCTAAACCAATAAGCATGGCCTGGATATCTTCAGATTTTGCATCAAACAAAACTACGTTATTAAAATCTAATCCTCTTTGAGCCTTAACCACGGAACCCATTTGATCCCTTACTAAACCATAACGGCTTGGTTTTAGAGCCCCCCTGTGGTTCGTCTTAAATAACTTAGATTCTCGATTTTCAAGGAGATAAAATCTAACAACATGTACAAAGCCTCTTTCATTTTGAAAAACTTCAAATACTTTTTTAGATTCTTTAAGCAGTTGTAGCTGCCAGGGTTCCAATACTTTTTTTAATTCTCTATTTTGCTTTAAATTATTTTTATGAAAGAAGTAAAACGAAAAAATGCCAGTCCCTTTAGAACTGGCATTTTTTTTATTAAATTTAAAACTTTCTAACCACGGTTTTTCAACTTGTTTTAAAGTTCGAATCATTTTTAATCTTGTCCTTTAGATTATTTTTTTGGTTTTTTTCCTTGTGCATCCATAGCTTTTTTAATGTGCTTTTGTAGGTCTAATTTCTTACCTGCAGCAGCCGCATCTACGATTTCTAATAGCTCTACATCAAAAAGTAAAACAGAGTTTGGAGGAATTCCTGGGCGACCAGAAGGGCCATAAGCAATATCAGCAGGAATAGTTAACTGCCACTTAGAACCAACAGGCATAAGTAATAGTGCTTCTGTCCAGCCTTTTATAACGCCATTTACAGGAAACTCAGCAGGTTTATTTCTTTTGTAAGAGCTATCAAATTCTTTTCCAGAAGTTAATGTCCCTTTGTAATGAACCTTTACTGTGTCTGTAGCTTTAGGCACAGGACCGCTTCCTTTTGTGATGACTTTATAAAGAAGTCCACTATCTAATTTAGTAACACCGTCGGCTGTTGCAGCTTTAGCTAAAAACGCAGCACCATCAGTTTTATTTTTCTCGCCATCTTTTTTACGTTTTTCCATGCGCATTTTTTGCATATTAGTCATAGCTTCTTGCATTTCTTCACGAGTCATTCGAGAGTCTTTACCTTCTCTAGCTTCTTCAATGGATTGAGCCATCATTTTAATATCCACGTCTACTTCTTGAGCTTTTAGGTTTTTACCAATCTGCTGCCCAATAGCATAAGAGACTTTTTGCACATCCGTTTTTGGGTCACTTGCTGGTAAGCAAGAAATTAGTGTTGTTGTAACAAACACTACTGCTGCTACTTTTAATGCTGAGTTAATTGACTTCATAAGTAAAGCTCCTTCAAATTCCTGTTTAAGTTTAAATATTTAGCTATTAAAATAGATTAATAATCTTTTGTAAAGGGAAAGCTCTAAGTGCATAATTTCAGATGCAAACAGTCATGCCCCATCACACACAATAGCTCAATTGGCGAGCACACAAGCCCTCTCCATTGACCATTACACTTTGAAATTTTATGGAACATTGATCACACCTACAACCCCTCAAACGGGACTACTGCTTCACAAGTCAAAGCAGCGTATGACATTAACCGTATAAAAATAGCTTAACTCTTCTATTGTAGAAACTCTTGAATAGTTATTTGTTTTACAAAGTGCCCATAATTGACTGATTTTTCACAGTTTTCTTGGTTTAAAGGGAGCTGAAGCAGGCCTTAGCTGGCATAAATCTTGTAAGAGTTTTAATATGAGAAAATCGAAATTCAGCATTCTAATTTCACTTGTATCTGTACTGATGCTGTTTTCCCTTACGTCTTGGTCTGCAAGCGATGCGCCTGTGTCCACTTCTGACTCAGCTAAAAACTCTCAAGAGTCAAACGACATGGGACTCTTAGAGCAAACCTATGCCCATAAAGTCATCGAAGCCCCATATACTCACTGTGTGACTCAAGCAGATAATTACACCCAATTTCGTACTTTAGATATTTATTGCACTACATATGACCCCTCCAAAAATCCCCACCTTAAGGCAGAGTTCACTGTAAAGTTTGGTAACAAAACCGTTTCTTTTTATGCCGAAGACCATATTGAATCTACCAATGAGGGGTACTACGCATATAGCTTTAAACTCAGGCACTACACAGGTTTTCAGGGCAAAAAGTGGAATAATAGTATTTTTGAAATCACATACGCTCTAGATAGTAAGTTAATACAAGATGGGTTTAGCCCGTGCCGTTCTTCAAGAATTCCTTCTTCTCCTAACAACCCTGACACCCTATCTGATGACTCCTGCAAAGTAAGTGAAGCCAACGATACCTCTTGGACTTATTTTGAGCGTTTACCTCAAGAAGAAAATCGTAGTCAAAGCAGAGTATTACCTAATGATAATACTCCTGAACTTGAATCAAACTAAATAATTATTATTGAGCATAAAAAACATTAGTTAAACTCCACAAAATCCTATAGCTAAAATGAAAAGCCTCATTACTAGGGGAAATACTTAAAAAGCCCATTGTAGATGGCGACAGAGAGCCTCGAGCAATTTCTCAAATTTTAATTACAGGGTTTTGCCTTTTGCAGGTTTTGGAATCAAAAGTTTTCTCAACAGGCTCTTCTGGCATATAAAGCTCTGTGGATTCGCTAATTTCTAAATCCAACTGGACCGTCAAAGCCATTCTTGTGGTCTCCACAAAACTACCCATATAGTCCTTACCGTAATAAAGATCTCCTCTAAGAGTCCCTTTAAAAGCTGTTTTTTCACAATAAGCCCTATAAGTAGAATTTCTTCTTGGTCCCTGGTCGGGCACTAAAATCACCTTGTTGTCCGCAAGTATTCCCTGTTCTGGAAACTCCACATCATAATAATAAGTGCTTCCATTTTTTTCGTTTTGTCGCATTCTCACTAATGTAGATGCACCGTTGTCTTCACAAAGAAAATCTCCTGAAATATTTGGACATGCCCACAATATATTCGGCAAACAAAAAAACATAAAAATTAAAAATTTCATTCCCTCTCCCCTTGTTTTTAATGATATTAGAGTAAAACAAAAGGCTATCACTTATTTGTGGCTGGTCAATGGTGCTAACGCGGCTCAACTTTTTTCTTTTTTCTCAAGGCATACCTTTCTTCTTCCTCTAATTCGCTTCCTATGGTCTAGGCGCATACAATCCTGTTCCCAAAGTCGCGTTAGCCCACTCTGAGCTTCAACACTGGACAATAAAAAAAAGCCCGGGATAACCCAGGCTTTTTTACTTTTGAAACAATTAGTTTCTAGGACTTAGAAATTAGCAGCCCATTGAATTGTCATTCCAGATTTAGCATCATCAGAACCAGCAACTACCGGACCTGTTGTAGCATCACCAGTTGCATAAAGAGTGGCTGTGTAATATTCAAAAGTGATATTACAACCTTCGTCTTTATTAAAACCAACGGCTAATAAAGTTTTAGAACTAGGTAAACTTAAAGCTAATGCCTCAGCAGTCATTTGTTGAGCTACACCAAAAGTAAATTTGTCCATTTTATGGCTAACTTCAATAGATGTTGCTGTAGGAGTTGCATCAACTGCCGCTCCAGCATTTGCGGTAAATGTAGAAATATTCTCCATTTGACCTGCCATCATATGCTCAAAGCCAACAGAAGTATTTCCAAAAGTTGCATCTACACTAATTGCAGTTGCAGCAACTTCATTCTCAGTTCCAACAGTAAAAACAGACCTGTTAGTTTCAGCAAAGTTACTTAACATACCAACATTTGTGTTTACTGTAAAAGAATCACCTTTAAAAGCGTGAGAAAGAAAAAGACCATTACCACTGACTGTGTCAGCACCATCAGTTTCTGTCTTATTTTTGTCTCCATTAAAAAGGTACAAGCCAAAAGATAATCCTGCGTCTTTTAGGTGATAAGCTGCCTGAATAACATTTTCAGTAGTCTCACCAAACTCTAAAGTTAGAGGGTCAGAAACCATCACTGTGTTATAAGTACCAAATGGAACAATTTTACGGCCAAGGTTCATTTCTAAAGCGCCGTCCAACATCTTTCTAGTTAAATAAGCTTCTTCAACCCACTGCATATTAGTGTCAGTACTTGCGTCTGCTCCCTTATCTTCAAACAATAGAACCATAGTTCCTGTTAAAGTTGGGTTAACTTGAGCTTTAATACCAAGCTGAGCTGTAGCTAAAGCTATATCACTTTTTGCTCCGGCATCTTTATCGTAAGTGTCACCAGATGTAGTGCTTAATTCTACTTCAACTAGTCCTTCTACTGTTACTTTTGATTCTGCGTTTACTGATGCAGAAAAAATCAGGGCTGCCGTTAGAGCAACTAATTTTGTCGTCATTGTTGTTTTCATGTTGTTCTCCTTATTAATGTTTATTAACATGCGTACACTTAATTTAAATTTTACTTACCAAATAATTGTCTCGACCTAGGTCTTCTTTGGCAACCTTAAAAACACTAATCTAACAATAATCATGTGCTTTAGCTTAGCATTTACGCATTCTTTTAAACTTAGTGCCTCTGTGTTGATTTTTTAACCACCAGACTGCACTAAGGTGCAAATTCACTGAACTATTTATGATTTTAACGAAAGCTTTGTACTTCATATTCACTTTCCTGAATAATAAATACTCATAGGAGACAATGTGGATCGAGAGCAGATATTGATTGTGGATGAAGATGAAGCTGTACATAAAGAACTTAGGGATCTCATCGCCTCAAAGTTTCAACTAGAATGTGAACACTGTTTTGATAAAGATGATGCCATAAGCTTGTGCAAAGAAGATGTTTACAAACTCATTATTGTGGATCCCCTACTTCCTAGCACTTATGACGGCGAAGACTTTATTAAGGAGCAACGCCAGTTTTATAGCATTAACGAAAAAACACCTATGATTTTATTTACTGAAGATATCGATTTTGTAAAACGGATCACCGAAACGTACCAAAACATTCACCCCGAGACAAAACAAGGGGCCTTTAGCAAAATACTAGCACCCATTGAACAGGCACTTAAAGAAAAACGCTAGTGCAGCTACCCTAACAAAAAGGTCTGCTCAAACAAATTAATTAGTGCAATAAGATACCGATGAAGAATGCAATATTCTGGACATAATCAAATGAGCTGGATTTTACTAAATAGCTCAAAAGTCTTACTGCCGTGATAATTCTGAACAGTTAATTTAGTTTGGATTCGTGTCAGAACACCAAGTCATACTTACATCACCATACTGACAAGAGCGCTCCCACTGCTGCTCAAATTCGCCTCTATGCGACTGACAACTAACACCGTCCACAATGGCCCATGCTGTACAGTTACTTCGTAAATTGTTGGGATTTATATTGTTACAAAATTTTTCCTGCCCACAGTTAAAACTGGGACTCTTGGGATGACAGGGCTCCTGACATTGCCGGCTCCATGCTTTGGCCTCTAGATCGGCAAAAGTACAAATGTCCTTATCCTGTAATGCCCATTCCGTACATCGTGAAACCTCAAATGCTGCCCATATGTTAACGCTCATAATTATTGCTAAAACAGAAAAAAATATCTTCATTAAATCCCCCCCAGGTTTGTTATTATATATGAGGAATTCTCACTGAATTATATACAGCCTGCGTTAGTAGATACAATTTCTCTTTTAATGACTGCGGCTTAGATATGAATGTTTATTTTCGCTTTAAAACTCACTAGACATGGAATTACTAAAATGATAACTTCTCGAGTTCATTGACCATTTTCTATGCGGAGAGGTGGCCGAGTGGTTGAAGGCGCACGCCTGGAACGCGTGTGAGCTCAAAAGGCTCCCAGAGTTCGAATCTCTGTCTCTCCGCCATTTTTCCTTTTAACGCGAAAGCTTTCATTAGGGTGTCAGTCATCCTAAGTTTCAACGATTACGAATATATCTACAGATTTCCCAGGTAATTTTTCAGATATAAAAAACGCGACCACAAATTAAACTTTATAATATATAAGATGATTAAATAGTTGAGTTAAATATCCAAGCTCACTCCCTGTATTTATTACATTTACCTGTTATTTCCCATTTTAGCTGATAATAACCTACTGCTTTGTTAACCTGGCTTTTCTATTTCATTATAGGGGGAATATGAAAAGATATGATTTCTTAATTCTAATAATAATCTTATTGACCTCACTCATTACACAAGCAACAGCTCTTCCTTCTGGTGAGATACAACATGATATAAAAATACTGGATGGGTCAGTTGCATTTTGCTTTGACAAGAATGATGCCTATGAGAACCGATCGGGAGTCTATTCTGGTACAACACCTATGTTGGAAGTTGATGATAATATATTGATACTCACCATTAAAATTAAGTTTAGCCAATGCACCAACGATCTCGGAGATTACCAGTTTTCACAAAAATCTCCGTATAAACAATTTTATTACAACTATCAATTACCAGGCTCTGGTGTAATTAACAAAACCCAAATCACTCCCAAATTTGTTAGCCTACGTATTGGCAAGGATGGGCAGTACGCTGACTACTTTGAAAAAGCACTTGGACTTCAACCTAAGCAAATCCTAAGGCTTAAAATTCCTATGGAATATGTTTTAAACAAGCAATCCTTTCAAAACTACAAAGCAGGTAAGGATATAATCAGCGAACTTGATTACTGGATTCACCGTATTATTCACTTTAAAAACCTAGATACTCAATTTGAACAAACTGATATTAAACCTTACGGTATTCGTCGCATTCGTTTTGCAATTAAAAACATAAACGACGTTCAAGAGATATTTGTTAAATATGACCAAGCTCAGAGGTAAATATTTAGAGTATTTTTTCGATGGCCCTTTAGATGAAAGCAGATATTGAATTAATAGCTAAGCAGTAGCAAAAAAACTCATTTTTCTGAAGTTCAAATCTAAGTAAATATCTATGATTAACTGCTACACCTCTTACCATAGCCAATAATTTACAATTATTATTGAACAAAAATCTGCCCTTATCTGGGGCTGTGGTCTATATTGCTAAATAGCAATATAGCCCTACTCTCCTTCTTTTGATGGACAATAATTGTTATAGGCTGCTTTTAGGTTGCTATAAAATTCACTCATATCATCATGAGTAGCAAAGGCTAACCCTACTTTTACTTTTTTATCTCTAAAATAGGCAAGAGCTCCTCTTTGGTCATAATTGTAACTCAGCTTATCATTCTCAAAGTGTTTATCGTTAAAACTGACTTCTTCCGCCGCAATGGCCATGTAGTAAGCCTTAACTTTCGTTACATTTTCATTACTGTAATATCTTTCGGCACGGGCATAGTGCTCCCCAATATAATCATCAAGGCTCTTTAAGGATGCATCTTGAGCTTTTATAGTATTAAATGAAGATCTGTCTTGGTAACTCAAATTATCAGTTTTCATAAGCACACTTAAGTTTGGCTTATATATTTTAGTGTCATAACGTAGGTTGGTTTTAACCTTTTTAGTAAGATTGCCATGTTGATCTTTACCATAAAAGTAAACAGTACACGGGTCTTCGCTTGAAATTTTCATGCGGGCCACTCCTGAGCTCTTTACCCATATACTGCTTGCAGTATACTCCAACCTCAATGCTCCCACACCATAGCCATGTAAGCTATCTTTTGCTTTTGTTAAATAGGCCCTGGCTTTTCTACGTTTTTCTTTAATTTTTTCAGATTTAGCATTTTGCCTTTGATCTTTTTCTGCTTGAGCTTGCTGATTTCGAGCTCTTTGCCGTCTTTTACTCTCAGCTCGGCGCTCAGCTAGTTTAGCTTGATGTTGAGCATCCAGGTCAGCTTGAGAAAATTCAGGAGCATAATGCTTTCCTTGAGTTAAAATTTCATCTTGAGATTTGTACCACCCCGAAAGTTTTGCCTCTCCGCGAATCTCAGAATTCACAACTTGTACTTGATCCTGAATGCGAGCTGATCCATGAACTTGTGATTCTCCAAGAATAACAGCATTCCCTTTAATTATTGCTCGTCCGTAGACCTCAGCATTTCCCTTAATCACTACACGGCCAAGCACTCGTGCACGATCATACAATTGCCCATTTTCACAAACAGCCGCTGTTTTTGCTAAAAATAGGTCGTCATTGTCATCAACATACGCCGTGTGTGCCACAAACCCACCTTGTTGAGGATTTCTTCTGCGATAATTAGTATAATAATAGCCTTCTTCTCCTGGACAAAGTGAACTGGTGGCGGCAAAAACCTCCTGAACCATTAAAACAATTAAAATCAATAATATGTGCTTCATATTTAGTATCCTTACTGTGAACAAATAATAGAAAAACAATACGGATTATATCACACATACTTTAAGAATCTTAAAAAATTCATTAAAATGAAAAAAAGGTAAAAAAAACGGTTTCCATTTCAAAAAAATACACTGTCACCTCCAGTAAGTGAATGTTGAATGCCAGAGCACCTGCTAGCCACTTTAGTGCAACTCATATATAGCTGTAGAAGTGACCAATGCTGACTCTGATGCTGGCCTATATCAGCCTAAAATGGTTTAAACGGTACTTTTATTTTAGCCTCTAAAATTACAACTTATTCTGGGGAAGATTCTTGTTTAGTAATAAACCAGCCCCGAGCAGCGTGGCCTTATAATAAGAATTACAATGTTTATAATCCTTAAGTGAGACCATGCGCACCACCGTTCCAATAATTAGGTTTTGGATAGACATCGCTGTTGCCTCCACATTACCATTTTTTTTTAATTTAATACTTGTAGATAGGATAGTTTTAAATCGTTCAAGACCTGTTTTTAAAAGATGTGAGTTAATTTTATAAAACTCATCATTCACACCCGCTAGATGGTAGACTATTAAAAAGAAATTTGCAGCCTGAGGGTGCGCTAAAAGCCACTGGAATGTACCTTGAATTACTGCCGCAACTTTTTCTTCTAAATCCATTTTCCCATCTAGGGCCTGCAACGTGAACTCTTGTCCCTGCCTTCCTAAAACTGAAAATAACTCTAATAATATTTCATCAGTATTTTTAAAATGATAAATAATAAGTGATTTAGCCATCCCTGTTGCTCTGGAAATTTCTGAAATACTTAGCTTTTTAACTCCATGACTTACAACTATGTTTAGAGCCGATTCTAATATTAATATTTTTTTTGTCTCTGCTTTGGAAAGAGGGGTTTGGAGAAAACGACCCCAGGCTAAAGATTTTGGAACTTTTATCATTTTAGTCTCCTTCAATTACTTATGCTGAACCCTCATCATAAGTATTTCTAAATTCTCTTTCAGTATAAATATAAACACTGTATAAATTTTACAATATTATGACGAATGTTAGATAAAACATTACAACTGATCTAAAAAATGCGACGAAAGTCATAATTGAGGCTTAGCTCAATTAATAGACAAAAAATACCTGGAGGTAAATATGAAAAAGAGTATATTAATCGGAATGGCTATCATGGGATTAACACTAGCTTCTTGTGCAAAGAAAACTCATCATCCCACAACAGTAAAAGAAGATCCTGTAGCAAAACAAGATCCAGAAAAGAGTCAGGAGGAGCCTGAGACCAATATCATTAACAAAGTTAAGGATCCTGTTTATATGCAAATCCCAGGTATTAGTTACTTGTGTACTTACCAAGAATTTTATTTAGATGAGCCAGTTGGAGAACCTCAGCAAATGGCTTTAGCCCTTCTTGAGGGAAAAATAACATTTTATTTAGGCAATGAAGATTTAACCGACTTTCAGCAACTTAATCTTTTTGAGTCAAATGAAATAGTTATTACCGAATTAGACTTAACCCAGGACCATAATAAGAGATATTTTAAAGCTAAAAGAAAAATTCAAATCACTGAACATCGAAAATATGATTTTCGCTTTAAGTTTTCAAGAAGACGGAATGCTGGAAGATTAGAGATTAATGGCAAACAGGCGTTTAAAGCTAATAACTGTATTGATTTAACTAGTGATATGACTCTATAGATTTAATGGTTTTCCATTAGGAGGTCTTTATCATATGTCACACATATGACTTTACAAAATAGAGGCCTTTGAAAATATATTTTTGCAAGCACTACTGGTTGAACTGTAATTTATTGTATTTAAGTAGAACATGTCATATGTGTCTGGGTAGACTAAATGTGAGGATCCTGAGGGATCCCTTAGATGGAACTGCCCTGGATATTTTTTACGAAAATCAGGATCCCCCTTCTGTCTTTTTTCAACTGCTTCAACTATTCTTTTGGGTAAGCTTTTAGCATCTATGTATTGAATATCCTTATCAGAGAGTTTCTTGCGATCTATCCTTATAGGTCTACGGAAAGGATAACTTTTTAGAGTTTTAAACACCTGGCTCTGCATATGGATCTCATTAAATTTCCTAGCAGAAATAGCAAGGATGTACTCTCCACTTTTTTTTAGATCCTGAGGATAGAATTCAACATGAAACCCTAAGGTCTTAAAAAGTCTTTTTCCCACGGCATCTGTATGTGCGTACAGAGTGGTTTCTAGCAAGTCTGCATATTGTAGATGCTGAGCCAATGTCGCTACCATTTCAGTAAAACTAACAGCACTTTTGTGTGCCTCCCTACCAAAACGCTTTATCTCAACCACTCTACGCTGATTGAATGATCTTCCTTTTAATTTTATCTGCGGAAACTCAACCTCAATTGGAATTCTGGCGTCTAGAAACAATCTATTTGGTGACCCATCTATAGTTAAAAATCCGGCCATAAACTCTTTTGTAACTAGGTCCGAATAAATAAAGAAAAACATTCTTTCAAAGGGTAAAATTTTATTCTCAGATTCAATCTGTTCAATAAAATTTTCAGAGAATACTTTACGAGATTTATGCTCTTGCTGTTGTTTAAAGATTTTTGTAATTTCATTTAGAGCAAAATTTATAGTAGAAGCATGCCAACTGTGCATGGTTTTTAAGACCGATGCTCCACCGTCACCAAAACTTATATTCGCACTATTTTTAGGTGCAAAATGAGCTTCTTTTTTAGGTAATTTGCGTTTTATCTTTTTGGACCATGGGAAGGTAAAACTTTCCATTTTAACCTTTGATAGATCTATCTCGGTATATCCGCTTTCAGCCAAAATAGTTTTCCTCTCATCATAATTTTTATCATATAGCATATTTAAACCATTCCAAATAGGTGCACCATATTTTGGATTAGTAGACATTTCATTGACTACACCTAAACTTTCAGTTTCTGTTGGAGTAAAGGAGTGGTATAAGGGATTTGTTGTGCTTGTTGGTAAAATGGCACCTACCCTGGTGAGTACTGGAACCCCCTTTATTTCTAGGGTGAAGGACTCTTTCTCTCTAGAGTTATTGAAATTCACCATCTCAACTGATGAAATACGTTGACCTTTTTCAGCAGAAAAAGCCAATGGAGAAGTCAGACAAAATATAAAAATCAATAATTTCATAGAGATATTTAAATACATATTGCAGGTGTTGTTTTATCACCAAAGAGAGAACGGTTAGTGGGTTATTATTGTTAAAAACAATTATATCATGGGTTGCTGAGGCCTCTGGATATTTTTAGGTATATTGAAAATAAGTAATTATACGACATAAATTGCAAAAAAAATACAATACTTTGACCTTGTGCTGGAAAATTAGAAATCAATATCAAACAGGTGTTTAAAGTAAACAACTGAGTTGATTTAAATAGTGAAAATACTTTTTAGATTTGATAGCTTTTCATTTGGTGGTCTTTATCATATACATCAAATGTGGTGTTACAACACGGAGGCCTTTGAAAATATTTTTTTACAAGCATTCTTACTGGCTGAACTGTAATTTATTGTATCTAAATAAAACATATCATATGAGTTTTCATAGACTAAATTTGAGGATCCTGAGGGATCCAGTAAGTAGAATTTCCCTGGATATTTTTTTCGAAAGCCTAAATCCCTTTTCTGTTTTTCCTCAACGGCTTCAACAATTCTATTGGGTAGGCTTTGAGTATCAAAGTATTTGATCTCCTTATCAGGGAGTGCAGTACGATCAAGATTTAAAGGTCTACGAAAAGGATACTTTTTTAGAGTTTTAAAAACCTGGCTCCGCATATGGATCTCATTAAATCTCCAAGCAGACATTTCAAGGATGTATTCTCCATTTTTTTTAAGATCCTCAGGGTAGAATTCAACATGAAACCCCAAGGTCTTAAAAAGTCTTTTTCCGGCGGCATCTGTATGTGCGTACAGAGTGGTTTCTAGCAAGTCTGCATATTCTAGATGTTGAGCCAATGTCGCTACCATTTCAGTAAAGTTAACAGCACTCTTATGTGGTTCACGACCAAAACGTTTTATCTCAACAACTCTCTGCTCGTTTATAGCTCTTCCACTTAATCTTAAGTGCGGAAATTCAACCTCAATTGGAATACGATTATCTGATAATATTCTGTGTGGTGACCCATCTATGGTAAGGAAACCAGCCATAAACTCATTTGTAACAAGGTCTGAATAAATAAAGAAAAGCATCCTTTCAAAGGGTAAAACTCTATTTTCCGATTCAATCTGTTTTATAAATTTCTCAGAGAATACTGTGCGTGCTTTATTCTCTTTTTGCTGTTTAAAAATATTGGTAATTTCACTTAGAGCATTGTTGACCAAAGATCCATACCATTTATAAATAGTCTTTGCGCTATCATATTTAATATTTGTTATCTCTCCGTATTTATACAGAGCAAAGTGCGAATCTGGTTTTGGCTGCATCCATGAAGGCCAAGCAATAGTATTAACTTTAGCTCTTCTCTTTTCTCGATTTTGTTCATTTAGCACATTTAAACTAGTCCAAATAGGCGCACCATATTTTGGGTTTATAGAAGTCTCATGTACTACGCCAAGAGTTTCAGGATCTGTTGGAGTAAAGGGGGATTGGCTCAAATCTAATATGCCTGTTGGTAAAATAGCACCTACCCTGGTGAGTACTGGAACCCCCTTTATTTCTAGGTTGAATGATTCTTCAGTTATAGAGTTATTGATATTAACCATCTTAACTGATGAAATTCGTTGACCTTTTTCAGCAGACAAAACCATTCGAGAGATCAAGCAAAATATTAAGATTATTAACTTCATAAACAAATTCAACTACATATAGCCGATGTTGTGTAAACTTCCAAAAAGTAGAAGGTTAACTGGTTATTTTGGTTTTTTATAATTTAATGATTATATCATGGGTTTCTGATTCCTCTGGAAATTATTAGACAAATTGAAAAGATGTCATTAAATTACAAATATTTCTAAACAAAGCACAATACTTTGACCTTATCATTTGCCTTTAATGCTCTGATTTTCGTGTGTTTTTACCTCAGGGAATCGGTTAAATTAAAACTCAAAGTACTTCAATACTAAAATAAATTAATTGGTGGCTCTGGTAGATCAAAATACTGATATCCACCCCCTATATCTAAAACCACATTCGACCCATTTGTTCCAAATGGTCCGATTTTATCACCATAACCTACCGAAGCATGAATACGGCCCAAACTTCTGAATTGGTTTATCTTCTAATTCGTATCACCAAGCGGTAAGAGCACCACAAAGCAAGTGTTCTCGCAGTTCTCATCAAGATAGAGGTCACCCTTATGATCCGTCATTATTCCTTTGCTGATACTTAATCCAATTCCCGTTCCTTTCCCCACCTCTTTAGTACTAAAAAATGGTGTGAATAATTTTTCAATGACTTTTGCTTTTATTTTTTCTCCGTTATTTTCTATTTTGATCTTAACTATCTGTTTATTTTTCTTACCAGAAATACGAATCCAAGTTCCGCCATGTTCTTCCATGGCATCAACTGCATTATTTATTAAATTTAATATTACTTGTGAAATCTGAACGGAATTAACATTCACTTTAAATTCATCTGGTAAATCAATTATTAATTCAATGTCTTTGTTACGTAGCTTTTCACCGCACAAATCTAGTGTCTGATCTAAAATCTCTTTTAAAGAAGATATCTCCCTAATATCCACTTGTTTCTCACTAGATATTGTTCTTAAGGACTGAACGATTCGATGCATCCTAAAAGTCATTTTTGAAATTTTCTCTACATATGTTTTTACTTTTTTACGATCAATATGTTCTTTTTCCAACTGATTAACTACAATCTTTGTAGCCCCTGAAATAACCGTTAGTGGATTACTAATCTCGTGTGCCACACCAGCAGACATAACACCAATTGCCGCCAACCTTGATGAGTGGACCACTTCTTTTTGTTTTTCAACAAGCTCTTTGTTCGCATTTCTTAAATCTTTTAATATCTCAGTTTTATCTATGTTGAGAGTAATAGACTTTACAATTGTCTTGTTAAAAAACATAGACTCATTAAGCATAATTGCTAAATAAACAAGACTTAATCCAGCAAGGACTTTAATCTCAACTTCTGGTGACTGTATGAAAACATATGTCACTGGTAATAAGTTTATACATTGATAGCTAAAAGATATTTTTAGTGAAGCTGCATATATAAATGCACCAGCTGCGGTCAGTGCAGCACAAATAGTTGTAACATATAATTTAACTGACATACTTTCTCTTGAAAAATATTCTATATAAATAATTCCCCAAAAAATCGCAATGATTATATTTATAACCCAATAATAGTTTTCAAATTTCAAGGCCATAGGTAAAGATATGGGATTTCTTTTTTTAAAATTCTCATAGTACATGGTGTAAACTAATCGATTAAATGAAATAAAAATTAACGTATAAAAAACGGAGTGACCGAACCCATCCATCTCACCGGGTTTAAAAAGTAGATATGTAACTACCGCAGTTATAATATACGCAACTGACATTACATTACTTGCAGATAATAAGTAATCTACTCTTTGTACATCTAATTCAGTTTCGTATAATTCAGCATCCATAAGAACGTAATATCTAAGTTGTTTTTAAATTATTTAATATCTTGTTTTCGGAATATTTAGATTTTAAGTTTAGAAAAAGGCAAAACCGTAAGTCTAACACACCCTTAGACCCGAAAGCCAATTATTGAACGTGTTACAACTCTAAAAACGTTTGGTAAAATGACCAAACCATGGAGTTAAATAGAAATAAAGACAATAAGGACCAAGCAAATACTTTGTAAAAACGCTCAACCTTAAGGGCTTGTCTAGAATATTCTGTGGAAAACACAAGACCTCTGTATTGAGTTAAACTTTGTATTAAGAAAAAACAAGAAGTACAAAAAAATGTGACCGCTAAAACGGAAATGATCATTGATGACATACATCTTTATCGGCACTCCTATTCTTATAATGAGACACTACAAGAAAACAAGACGTTTAGCTGGATATCTGTCCCCTAAGGTGTTGTTTTTTCTATTCCATAGACAGTGGTGGCTTGTCAAAATATCATATGTATATGAATGAAGATTACTTTCGTATTCGGATAAACTCCATACATCCAGCACAGCCTGTTCCTTTTGATATTTATATTTATATAAATGGAAAGTATATTCATTACCTAAGAGATGGTGACAGTATTACAAAAGAAAAGCTCAAGAAATTTGAGAGCAAAGCCCCTGAATCTTTTTTTATCTTGTATGAACACAAAGGTAAATACAAAGACTATGTACATGACCTTATAGAGAGTGACAAAGTCAGTCCTCAAGAAAAGGCGTTAATACTTCGAGAAAGCTCTATTGCACTAGTAGAAGAACTCTTTGAATCTCCAAATGTAGAAAAAGCACTCAATGACTCTAAAGTAATTATTTCTGATTTTATTAATTTTATGGGAGAGGAGCCTGAGGGCATGGCAGATCTTATTGGTCTATCCTCTCATGATTTTTACACCTATAATCATTCTTTAGATGTAAGTATTTACGCTCTTGGCTTGGGGCAAGTGGTTGGCTACTCTAAAGAGGACCTTAAAGTTCTAGGAGAGGGCTCGCTGTTTCACGACATTGGAAAAAGGAATGTATCTGCAGATATCATATGCAAGGCTGGCCCGTTAGATGAGAACGAGTGGGCAGAAATGCAAAAACACCCAGAGTTTGGCTTAGCAATTCTAAATCAGTATGACGTCTCCGACGCTATCAAAGCCTGTTGCTTTGAACATCACGAAAGCTTCACTGGCAATGGCTACCCACAAAAACTTCATGCCGACGAAATACACCCAATGGCTCGCATAGTTGCCATCACAGACACCTATGATGCCTTAACTACAAAAAGAACTTACAATCAGCCCATGTCCCCAGAAAAAGCATTGAAGTTTATAAAAAATAAATTAATCTCAAGATTTGATCCTGATTTAGTGAACGCTATGTATTCGGTGCTGTTTCAGCTATAGTTTTTTCCACTGGACTCAGCAATTCCCACTCTCTCTTTCTAGAAAACAACTCAAACAGTCCTTTGTCCATAATACATTCTAAGAACATAATATCACTAATATTTGGGGTTAAAAATGACGAATAAACCCTATGCTTTGGAAAGTCTTAAGAATAGTTTTCATAAATATTACTTTGCTATTATTGACCTCAACAATAAATGCAAAAACTTTAAAAAAAGCAACACTTTTAAAATGGACGCAGGTATATAGCATACCTGGATATGACTACAGTTCCTATAACAAATTCATAAAAACAGAAGACTATACAAAATTAAAAGCCCTCAACTTAGATGATTTAATCCCGCAACAAAAGGGTCTGCTTAAAAAAGGAGTTAAAGTAGAAATAATTGAAGAGAGCAATGATTATCTGCATGTTCGTTACAAAAAAGATAAAAACTCAGAGTACACACAAGGCTGGGCCACGAAATCTGTATTTAAAATTCCAAAAAAAAAAGCTAAGACAAAGGCTGTTCCTTTAGCACCACGTACTATACCAAAAGCAAAGATTCTTCCGGTGGCTTTACCTAAGAAAAAGTTGCCTAAAGCCAATCCACAGAAAAAGAATAGGGATACAAAACCACAATACAGCAAAAAAAATAGTTCCAAGCACCAAGGCCCCTGGAGTGCAAGAAAAAGTGCATGCATGGCACCTCCTGGAATAGTCACACAAACAAATTGTAATGAATGGAGAGAGTTAGATGAACCAGCTTTTGAAAGCGAGCTCGATAAAATTTGCAAGGGCATTGAAAAGTTTTGTGGCTTAGAGGCAAACCAATCCTCAAAGCAGAATAGCTCACAAATTGTATCAAATATAAATGAAATTCCCATTGAATGTATAAATGCAAGCTTGATAAAGGGACTCCAGCTTAGCGAAGTCAGAGGAAAAAAAGCAACCGATGGTACAGAAAACTTTGTGAAATGCGATACCCCTACATCATCTATGAAAAATAGCCAGAAACCATGTCTTACAAATAATCTCATCCGTTACACTCATATTATGATGAATATGGCCGTTAAGTGTATTAACACATCTGAGCCACAACTCCAAGCTAAGGAACTTTTATCTGTAATCAACCATGAATCTCGATTTATTCACAATGTTAATAATCCAGGCGGCAAAGGAGTTATGCAACTCACAAGTATAGCTATAAAAGATGTGACTCTAAAAAAGGGAGCTTCATTTAGTATTTGGGATGAAGTGAAAAACAACAAGGAGTGTCAAGCCTTTAATGCTCCCGTGCAAAACATAATAGACTCAATGAACTCAAGTAAAACCTATCGAGCCTGTCAGGTTTTGAATCCAAAAGATGGGGTTAAGGCCAACATAGCTATTGGTCTTAGTCTGTTTAAACAATACCTAACAAGAACACCACTGTTATTAAACAAAAATATAATTAGTTTTACATCTAAAAAAGAAAAACATGCAGCACAAGCTAAGCTTACAAGACTCATCTACAATCGAGGAGAAGGCCCTGTGGCAGCGGCTCTTCGTACAATAAAAAAGCGTAATGATCGCACAGCTAAAGATATTATTGAAGAGGTCCAATGGCGTATGGGAGAAATCGCAGAAGAATATGGTTATAATTATTCTGGAGATATCGAAAGAGATAAAGCAATTTTAGATAATGACTATAATAGTAATTACAATAATGAACGTCAAAAATTATTAAATAAATTACCAAAATTAAAAAGTAAAAGAGTTAATTCTTCCAGTAAAGTTGATCAATTTATATATAAAAGTATTTCTTCTAGCAAGCTTGATAAATTAATTGATAAAACTCGACGGTACAGTGGCGCAATACTATATAGTGACTCTCAAGATGAGCTTAATGAAATCTCACAAGCATATAGAAAATCTGTAAAATCATATTTTAAAATTGATGATAGTTTGGTAGATTCCACAATTGAAAAACTACAAAAATTCTACTCAAATACAGAATCATTAGTTATAGAGGAAATTGAAGACAAACAAGGAGTTTTAAAGTGCAATCGTCATATAAAATAATTTTTTT
This sequence comes from Pseudobdellovibrionaceae bacterium, assembly GCA_018663505.1. Lineage (GTDB taxonomy): Bacteria > Bdellovibrionota > Bdellovibrionia > Bdellovibrionales > UBA1609 > JABJQG01. Next base: position 48,385 of record JABJQG010000053.1, read on the forward strand.
CATCTTATTTTTGTTTTATTCATACACCATTGCCGCTTCTTCTGTTAATAAAATTCGACAATTGGCAACTTCAAGCTCCTCCGAGGCTCAAAAAACATTTGATGATTACCTCCTTCATATTGAAAAAGAGCAAGACCTCAACAAAAGATACCATATTACTTTAAAAACATATGCATTTCTAAAACATCAAGTTGATATAGAAAAATCTAAAAACTCTGAGCATGTAACTAGAGACTCCATGCACTGGGCCTCTTACGAAATTAGTTTTGATATATTTGTCAAAAAAGGAAAATTAAAACAAGTTCAAAAAGATAAATTAAAAATCAAACAGGCTATTGCTCTTATGTGGAGTGGTAGCAGTTTCTCAGGAAACTCTTGGAGTGAATATGCACTCACTGCTTTTAATATACTGAGTTTATTAACTGATGACCCTGAAATGAAAAACTTAGAAGAGTTCAATATTCAAAAATAAATATCAAATATTCGAGACACAATATTTCATTGTTGTATAAAATTGATACAACTGAACAAATAAGAGACGTTTTATATTAATAATTCCAGCCTAAAGTATCCTTTCCAGTGAGCCGATTAACAATTATAAAAAAATGTAAAATAAGGATTTAATTATGAAAATCACTTTAAGCTTACTTGTCCTCTCAACATTATTTTTCTCTACACCTATCATGGCCGAGGACAAAATCCTGGATATACACTCGCAAAAAGCCCTACAGCAAACCACCGAACTTTTAAATAATGCTCAACAAAGGGAAAATGCCATTAGTGAAACCCAGGCTGGCAAAGATAACCATGCGGCTATTTTAAAGCTTAATGGTGGAGATAAGCAAAATACTGATGACATTTACCAATTAAGCTCTCAAATTTTTAAGGACATAGTTAAAAAATCAAATGGAGATGCTAATAAAATGCAAGAACTGCTTCTTGAAGCTCAAAAAAATCCAGAAGCATTCGCAAGCTCTCTATCAAATAGTCAAAAAAATCAACTAAGAAATATCTCGTCCGACATTGAAAAATCTAAACCCATGAGCGGACATTAGTATCCCATTTTTCTTATATCGTGAGAGTTTCGATGCTGTATATGTCTTTAACTGAATCTATTCTCTCTCGATAGTGAGAAATACCTATAAATCTCATTTAACATTCACTATAAAACATCTTTTTTTAATTAATCTTTTGTTAAGAAACATTAACTAGCCCCTATTAAGTTACTATAATAATATTAAGAAAAGAGTAAATAAAAAGTAAGGATATTTCATGGAAAAAGAATTAGATATTGAATTAATGGAATCGTATGAAGACAATAATCTTATAATGTTTTTAGTAAATAACTTTAAAGATAATGTCCCCATTGAAATTAATAAATTAATTATGAACGTTAAACAAAACAATGAAAAAGAATCCCTTAGGGTTGCTCATAAACTTAAAAATCTTTTTCTAAACGTTGGATCTCATCAGTCTGCCGAATTGTGTCAAGAAATTGAAGACAACTACAAAACAATTAATAAAGACACTGTTGAGAATCTCGAACATCTTTTATATTATGAATACAAATCCACACAAAAAACATTAAATCACTACCTAGATAGCAGGACATGATGAAAAATAGATACATTACAAGAACAATTTGATTAACAATTTCCTTAGGTTAGATATAAAACTATGTAAATTCTTATTTTATCAAAGAAAAATAATCTACTAATAGATGGTAATTGTGTAGATTATTACACAATTATTTAACCAAATCTTTATGATTTAAAAAAATTTAAAAGTAAATGTAAATAATATCATAGTGAACTTCAAAAATATTCAAAATGACCTAAGGTTGGAGATGAATACATCAGAATATATGATATTAATTTTCCTAGGAGAAAAAAATTGAAATACGTTGTACTTGTTGATGACGAAAAAGTAATGCAAATAATTATTAAAATGCAATTCAAAGAGAAACTAAGAAAGAATATTTTTGGTATTTTGTTTTTCAGCTCTGGAGAAGAGTGTCTGAACTACATAAAAACGAATACTGACTTAGAAATATCACTAATCATTACAGATATAAATATGCCGAAAATGGATGGCTACGAGTTAGTTAAAAATATAAAATTATTTTCTCCAGATCTATATATAATTATAATGAGTGCATATAATGACGAAAATCATGTATCAAGGGCATTTTTAGCAGGAGCCAATGATTACCTGACAAAACCTTTAAATTTCAAGCAACTACTAACTATTATTGAAAAAACAGCCTCTTAGTAGAGATAGTTAAAAGGATTCTAAATGGTCTATTTCTCACCAACAATGGTAGTAGTTTTCATATTCCTTTATATACTTTTTCTTTACTATATTGCAAAATTAGTACAAACAAAAGTTAAGCTTAAACAATACGTAAAAAATAACCCATTTATCTACGCACTATCCCTATCTGTTTTTTGTTCGACTTGGACATACTATGGGTCAGTTGGTAAAGCTACAAAATCTGGATCACTATTCTTATCAGTTTATATAGGGGCTATAATGGGGATTGTATTCTGGCCGCTTGTGTTAAAAAAATTAATTTTCCTTAAAAACCGTTATCGAATTACAAGCATAGTAGATTTACTAGTAGTAAGGTATGGGAAATCTCAGATTGTAGCCATTGTGGCTACATTAATCGCAACTCTAGGAACTGTTCCTTACATTGCTTTGCAGCTAAAAGCTGTGGCTAGCACTTTCGTATTACTTACATACGAAAATCATCAAGCGGAGTTATTAACATTTGCTTACGAAACAGGTATCTGTTTTTTCGTATCCTCACTAATAATTATTTTCACAATAAAATCTGGAATACATAAATTAGATTCAACAGAACAGCACCCTGGCATGATAGCTGCACTTGTTACAGAAGGCCTAGTTAAACTAATTACTTTTTTAATTGCTGGAGCGGCAATCACATTTATTTTAATGAATAATAAAATATTATTTTTCGAAAAGTTATTATCTATTTTTAAAACAAATTACAATTTCTTGGCAGAAACAAGTAATTCGAATACTGACATTTGGATAACCTATCTAATACTATCTGCATCTGCAATTTTATTTCTGCCTAGACAGTTTCACTTAGCTGTGGTTGAAAATACAGATGTTAAACATATTAGTAAAGCAATGTGGGTACTGCCACTTTATTTTGTCCTTATAAATATATTTGTAATTCCTATTGCATTAGCTGGAATTAAATATGGTCTTGTTGAAAATTATCCCGACAGCTTAGTTCTGACTCTTTCACAAATGACAGGGGCAAAATCAATATCTATTCTCACTTTTATTGGTGGATTCTCAGCTGCCATCGGCATGATTATGGTTTCAACAGTTACAATATCAAATATAATCACCAATAATATATATTTACCGTTAACAAGTCATTTTCAAAAGTACAATATTTTAAATCGAAATATTTTAAATGCAAGAAGAGTAATAGCAGCCCTATTAATTTATACTTCTAGTTTATTTGCACTAGTTGTAGGTAACAAATTTGCACTTTTTTCAATGGGAATGATATCTTTTTCAGCTGCCTTCCAGTTTGTACCATCTATTTTAGGAGGCTTATATTGGGATAAAGGAAATAAGTATGGGGCAATAACTGGCTTAAGTCTAGGTGGTTTAGTTTGGTTTTTTACAATTTATTATCCTGCTTTAATTAAAAGTGATTGGATTAGTTCAAGTATATTAGAAGAAGGTTTCTTTGGCCTAAGTTATTTAAAACCTCATATAATTTTTGGATTTGAAGGGGTTAAGCATTTGCCTCAAGCAACTCTATGGTCATTCTTATTTAACTCAGGGGGATACTTTATTGGATCACTACTTGGTAAATCCTCAGAGCAGGAAAAAATTATAGCTTCTGATTTTACAAGTAGCTGGACTGAGCATTGGAGTATTGTAAGTGAAGATAAAAATAACCAAAATATTAAGTTGAGACCCAAAGTCACTAAAATTTTACGAATTCTTAACAAATACTTGAATACACTCTCATCTGATTTAATATTAGTTAAACTATATAGCAAATGTGGAATTGATGAAAAAGTAGATAAAATTAGCATTACACAGTTAAGTTTATTATGTGAAGAGTTCGAGATTAATTTATCTGGAATTGTAGGCTCCATTACAGCACATATTGAGATGACAAAATCCGATCTATTACTTGATAATGGAAAAAAACAGCTCTCCATTCACTACGCTGAATTACTTTCACAGTTTTGGCTCTCACCAAAAGCTTTTCGCAAGAAAATTGAATATCATGTAATAAGAGATCAGAAGATTCAAAAACAGGTAAAAAGCTTAGAGATTGCAATTAAAAATAGGACCCAAGAGTTAGAACTTAAAAACATTGAGCTTTTATCAACTCAGGAAAAAATAATTCAACAAGAAAAATTAGCATCCCTTGGCCGTTTAACTGCCAGTATCGCACATGAAATCAAAAACCCACTAAACATAATTAATAATGCTTCATCAGCTTGTCTAAACTTTTTTGACAAAGAACTACCTAGACACATTCGTGATATTAATTCAGACGGTAGAAAGCTAAATACTGAACATTTTCTTGAAGATATGAGTGATGTTAAAGGGTGCTTTAATGCAATCTTAGAAAGTGGTGAACATGCCGACAGAGTTGTAAAAAGTATGCTTAATCATTCTACAAAAAAGGTACCGATGCTTTCAAAGCTTCATTTACCATCAATTTTAAAAAACATACTTACAATTGCAAAATATTCATTTCTGAATAAAACGACTCGGAAAATAACTATTATAGAGAATGTTCAAGATGTCAATGAATCATATTTTAACAGAGAAGAATTTGAGCGTTTAATATTAAATGTTTTAGAAAATTCTATTGATACATTAGTTAATAAAATAGCTATAAATGATAACTTCAAACCTACTATCAAAATTGTATTTAGGCCTTATCAGCATGTTAAATGGTTTCTAATAATACAGGATAACGGTATGGGGATTTCTGAGGAAATCCAAAATAAAATTTTAGAACCATTTTTTACAACAAAACCAACTAACGAAGGCATTGGCCTTGGCTTATCAATGGTAAATGACATTGTAAAAACTAATAATGGTGAAATTTTGATTAAGTCAAAGCTAGGTCGATTTACACGCTTTGTATTTATTTTCCCTTTCAATCAATACTAAAAGAAATGCAAGTATCAGATATATTTCAGCCCGAAGATTAAAATTTCTGACCCAATAAAGCCTTATAAGCTGTGGCATAGTACTTCATTTGCTTAACCATTGCTGTTAAACCATTGGACCGATTTGCTGAAAGATGAGTATCTAAACCAATTTCCGAAATAAAAGAGGTGTCTGTGTGAAGCACTTCATCAGGAGTCTGATTAGAGTATATTTGAATTAACAAATTTACTAAACCCTTTGCAATTAAAGCGTCGCTATCAGCCTCAAATACAATTTTCTCTTCATCATTAAGGTTAGCGACTAGCCACACCTGAGATTGACAACCATTCACTAAATTATCCTTGGACTTTTGATCTTCATTCAGATTACCGCCCTCTTTGCCCATTTGGATTATTTTTTTATAACGATCTTCCCAATCAGACATACTTCTAAAATCATTTATAATTTCCTCTAAAGACTGTGACATATCCACCTACCCTTTATGTTCCATTTTTAATGGAGGATTAGTTTTAAATTCTGCTAAAGCTACTTCTATTCCCTTATCTAACTGAGGATCTCTTCCTTTTGCACAGTCCTCTGGCATAATATCAATTTCAATATCAGGCTCTGTACCATAATTTTCCAACCCTGGCCCCACATCTTTATAAAATGCAGCAAACTCAGGCTGTGAAGTGGTTGTCCCTTCAATTAACATATTTCGTGGCCAAATACCAACCACTCCACCCCATGTTCTTTTACCGATAAGCTTTCCTAGCTTCATAAGCTTAAAGCCGTGGCTAAACATATCTCCATCACTGCCAGCCATTTCATTAGTTAAACACACCATAGGGCCTCTTACAGCACTGGTGGGGTAGCTAAACTTTGAAAACCATCTTGATTCATCCCAACCAATTTGGCGTTGGGCCAAAATTCTTAATATAAACTGAGAAATAGATCCACCACCGTTATAACGAACATCCACAACCATCCCCTCGTAATCTAACTCGGAGTAAAAGTTTCTATTAAACTCCGAATATCCCTGAACATACATATCTGGAATATGGATGTAACCCAACTTCCCTTTTGATTTTTCATGCACATAAGCTTTATTTTTCTCTACCCATTGCCTGTATAATACCTTTAAGTCTGTTGAAATAGGTTGCACCACAACCTCTTCAAGACTTTTTTCTTTTCTTCTAAAAATTTCCAAGCATACATTTGTATTTACCTTATTTTCTAGAAGCTCTTCTATGGAAACTTCTCCAGTAAAAATATGACCATCTAATCCTAAAATTAAATCACCTGGCTTTAATTGAACACCCGTTTTATTTAAAGGTGAGTCTAGTTCTGATATCCAGCTCTCACCTGAATAAATCTCAAGAATTTCATACATATTTTTTTCTGCAATAAATTTAAGTTTCGCGCCCAGCTTACCTACTTTATTGCCATTGGTGAATCTATAATAATCTCCACCGTATTCATAGGCATGGGAGGTTCTTAATTCTCCTTGCATTTCCCAAGCTAAATCTGAAAACTCACTACGTGTGTTTATTTTTTCTAAAAGTGGAAGATAATCAAAGTATACACTTTCCCAATCTACACCATTCATTTTAGTATCCCAAAAATGTTCTTTCTGCAGCACCCAAGCCTCTTGGTACATTTGCTGCCATTCCCAACGTGGGTCCACATATATTTGCAAATGGTTGAGATTTACCCAACCATCTTTTTTATCAGCCTTCATACCTTCATGCGGCTTAGAGTCCGTGGGCACTAACCTTAATCCGTTCTCTGTATCAATTAAAATCCACTGCAAATCTTCGCTCAAATTAAATCCATAAGAAGAGCCTTCGTACACATCAACATTGTTAGAATTAAAGTTATAACAATAGAGGTCCGTCTCCCCATTACCTTCACCCCAGTTACTGGGCCAAGGGTCATAATAATCATTGGAAATTCTTGTATAAAACAGTTTGTCTTCCACCGCTCTTAAATAAGCATAGGAACCTTGTGGTATATCCAGCGCTCGTACACGATGCTCGATACCATCAAAATCAATTTTAACATGGCTGAGCTTATGCTTCTTTTTTTCTTTTTCTTTTTTCTCTGCATCCTCGTCTTCGGGCTCAAAATGTAAATGTTGCTGTAAAAGCTTATCCCTCTCCTTAGTGAGGTTCACCATATATATTTTTTCTGGCCTAGAGATCATTGGCTCGTAAGGGTGTTCGTTAAATTCTGGTAAGAACTCTCGTTGTCCCACAAAAAACAGATATTTTCCTGTTGGGTCAAAGGTTGGGCGACTATCTGCCAAGAATGGTTTTAGTAAAAAACGTGAAGTCTTGGTTTTAAAATCATAAACTTTTATACCAATACGGTTCACAGATTCTGATGTTGTGTAAGCCAAGTAGGCTCCATCCGGATTCCAGGTTAAATCAGAAATAAAAAAATGGGCGTTTCTTTCGATGAGTGTTCTTTTTCTTTTTTTAACATCAAGTAGCCATAGCTCGCTGCGTTCATTACATACAGCCACAAATGGTTTCACTGGGTGAGGAACTATTTGTTTAATCTTCCCCCAATCCGTATTGGGAGCAATAATTTGTTGCTCATTAGTCAAACTGTCTATGACAACAATTTGCTCTTCCATGTTTTCGTTGAGAGCTATGGATACAATTTCTCGATCAGTAGCCCAGGTGGCTTTTTTGTAGCGAGTTTGTAAATCACCTAATCTTTTTGATTTCTGACTCCATGGAGTGGTTACATAAATCTGTCCACGAGTGGTTAACAAAATTCGGTCGCCCTTATGTGCAAGATTATAATGTTGCATATAGCGCTCGCCGTCTTCAAAACGACATACGGATTGCTTAAAATGACTACCCACTTTTATTTCAATTTTTTTACTTTCATTAGTTTTAATATTCAGTTTAAAAATATCTCCACCACATTGGTAAACAAAATGATCTCCAAAGCTTTGAAAGTTTCTTACATAATAATCTTGTTGAAAGCTATGAGCTTTTACTCGTCGCCCGTGAATATCAGAAGAGTAAATCTGAGCACGGTCTTCATGGTCGGAGATGAAATACACACGGTCATTATGAAGCTTTGGGTTACAAAAGTTGGACTTCAATTTTTTTAAAATTTCTTTAAAATCCTCTTTTTTATTTTTAATAAAAATTTTGCCAACTGTTCCTCCACGGTAGCCCTTCCAACGTGCCGGGTCTCCCATCTCACGGCCAAGTAGAGAAACACCATTTTGTGTTTCAAAAACTTGACCCTTGCCGTAGCTAATGGGGGTCATCTTGAAAGTTTCCACATTAATTTCAAACAAAGTGGTCACACGTCCAATTGATGTAGAATTTTTATCTGAATGCACTATTAAAGTAGTTGCGTTCTTCCACCCAGAAATCCCAAGACGTCCACCACAGTAAGTAAGGCGCTGTTGAAAGCCCCCTTCTATGGGCATAAGATAAATATCGTTTTGTCCAGTCTCACTATTAATAAAAGCAACAGCCTGACCATCCGGAGAAATAAACGGAGAAGTACAAATCCCCTCACTAGTGGTTAATCGCTGAGCCTGACCTCCCTGCAGAGATACTTTCCATAAATTATCATCGGTAACAAAAATAATAGTTTCATCGTGTAAACTAGGCCAACGTAAATAAGCACTCATATTCTTCCTCTCAAGGTATGGACACACTTCTGTGCCCATACTGTGTCATTTTTAAATTCAAAAGCTTCTCAGCTGTAATGATCTGATTCTGAGGGTGAGATCAATTACTATAAGATTGCAAAAAATCTTCTAATTGTTTTTTTAGCTGAGGGTTAACAGCGGTAAATTCTAAACCAATTTTCAACTTATCTAAACGGATAAATTTTCCGGGTATAACAAGTCCTTGTACTACAACTTCACCATCAAAACTGGTTAGTAGATCATCTGGAAAATCTGTGCATTCCAAAAATGCTCCAGACATTGACATGTCTAATATATTGGCCTTAATTTCCCAAGGGTTCAACGTACAAGGGGCATCTATCTTAACTCTTGGTTCTCTGGTGGATGGAACGTCATTGCTCATATTGGTTTACCTTTATTAATCTAAATTACTTTTGTCTATCTTGCTAAATTTAGCTCACAAGTTTTTACTTGTATATATGAAACTCAAACTATTGGGGGTTTAGCATTTGAGGAACTCAAACCCGATCTAATCTTTTCCAAAGAAGATGATCAGCAATTACTAACCAGGTCATAGACTCCACAACAGGCAATGCTCTTAGTACCACGCATGGGTCGTGACGTCCTTTTTTGGCAATATCCAGAACGCTAGATGGTGGTTTAAAAGCCACTTTGAAATTTAATAGCTCCCCAGTGGTAATCCCGCCACTATCTCCACCATAACTTTTGGAGTTTTCTTGTTTATGCAATTCAGATCCCTTTGCAATGGCATTTTGAAAGCCATCACCAATCTCAAAACCCGAAGTAGAACCAATACTTAACATAGCAGAAGCTAAATCAGCTTTAAATTTATGAAAAACAGGTTGTCCCAAGCCTTTGGGCAAACCTGTAACTTGCACTGAAGCTACACCACCATAGCTTTCACCCAATTCTTTAGCTTGAATAAGTAAGTCTCTTAAATTACGAATCTTTTTAAATTCCTCACTCGTTAAATCAGAGGGATTATCAGAAGTATTTTTTAAATTAGATTTTTGTTCAATTAAGGCCGTAAAACTACTTTCGGCCCCTTGTGCACTCAGGGAAGCCTCAAACTCTTCCATAGAGGCAAAAACCAAATCATAAATAGCAGAAGGAAAGCATTCTATTGAAACCCCAGGTAAGGATTGCTTAACAAACATCTCTGCAACAGAGCCAGCTAACACACGTGCCAAAGTTTCTCTCCCAGAGGATCTACCGCCACCTCGGTGGTCCACATGATCAAATTTAGCTTTCCAAACATCATCGGCATGACCAACTCTTGGCTGAGTTTTTATGTCATCATAATCTGCTGAGCGTTGATTTTGGTTTTTCACAACCATTGCAATAGGGGTACCAAGAGTCACACTCTCAAAAACACCGCTGAGAATCTCTGGCAAGTCTTGCTCTTTGCGATCACTGACTAACATAGATCCACCAGGAGCCCGTCGCTTCAAATTAGAAAGTAATAACTGTTCATCCCACTTAACACCAGAAGGACACCCATGCACAACAACACCCACGCCGTCACCATGGCTCTCACCAAAGCTACTCAGCTTAAATAAATGTCCAAAATCATTAGCCATAAACCCATTTAACACACACAGTCACAAAAAGGTACGCCGATACTTTTTGCGACCACCAGCGTCGTCACCTCCAATAATCAGAAACTCTTAAGCGTAGTCGTCCGGCACAAATGTTGAACTTACTTTAGCATGGCTAGAAAAAAGATGATTATCACCCATGAATACCCCTACCACATTGTGGCTCGCTCAAATAATAAAGAGTGGTTCTACCTCCCCATTAATGACTGTTGGGAAATCTTTTCGTTTTTACTTATAAAAATTAATCTTAAATTTAAATTCCAAATCCACTCTTTTATTTTAATGAATAACCACTATCATCTTATTGGTACGGCTTCCGAACATTTCCCCTTGCCACAAGTTATGGAGTGGTTTCAAAGGTCAGCAAACCGGATAATTAATGATAAAGCTAAACGAGTGAACCACCTTTTTGGAGGCCCGTACCGAGCAACTCTAATCAATGGAGAAGCTCAATTTTATCAAGTGACCAAGTACCTTTATCGGAATCCTATTTCTGCTAAACTTACGTCCAAAGTTGAAGACTATCCCTATACAACTATCGTACCCACCAATATCCCCCTATCTTCACCCTCAACAGGAATTGCGGCATTTTTACCAAAAAACTATGATCAATTATTAATATATTTGAATGAAAGCTATACATGCCAAGAGAAGGAGATCCTTGATGCTGCCATAAAAAAATCTATTTTTAAGGTTTCCTCTCGAATATCAAATGAGCTAAAAGATAAACTGATTTTTTGCATGTAGTCGCAATAAGTATCGGCGTACCTTTTTGCGACTCATGATGTTAGGGTGATTTTATGGATAAGGCATTTTTTATTTCTATTCCGCATTCGGGGGAACAAGTTCCTGAAAAGACACCTTGGCTGCATGGACTGAGTGAGCCACACCTTATGAGAGATGTGGACCGCTTTGTGGATGTGCTCTACCAGCCAGCCATTGATAAACTTGAACTCAATTCTATAAAAACCCAGTGGCATCGTTATGTCACTGATCTTAACCGACTTCCTGGGGATATCGACGAAACTGCGGTTATTGGAGCTCCTAATAAAGTGGGCACCTTCCCTATTGGTCTTCACTGGACCAAAACAACTCAAGACGAACCACTTATCACTGAACCCATGAGTTTTGAGTTACATCAACAGCTTCTAGACAAATATTTTTATCCCTTTCACGAGGACGTAAAAAAAATATACTCTTATTACTTCAAGCAAGGTCATAAAAAAGTTTACCAATTGGACGCCCACAGCATGCCTTCCTGGGGCACATCTGCACACAAAGATCCTGGAAAGGAGCGGCCCGAAATAGTCATTAGCGATTTTCATAGTGTCAGCTGCGAAGAGTCTTACAAAAATTTAGTTATAACGGCTTATGAAAAAGCCGGTTTTCAAGTGGGTTATAACTTTCCCTATGTGGGTGGTCGAGTGACGCAAACTTATGGCAAGCCAGATGTAGGGCAACATGCCATACAGGTGGAAATGCGCAGAAACCTGTATATGAATGAAGAAACAAAGCAACTTGAAGGTCAAAAATCTAAAGAAATTCAATTAAAAGTCTTAGAAGCAATATCCCACATCCGAAAAAATCTCTAAGAGTTGTCTTTTGTGCATTAAAAGTGCTAAGGCTTATATCGTATTAAAATAGATCGTAAATAGTATTTATAATTTGAACTTACTTAATTGCGTACTTACGGAGATATTATGGCTAATTTAGAGCTCACTGACTTTCAAAGAAAAACATATGAGTACTGCTCAAAAATACCCAAAGGCAAAGTGACCACTTACAAGCACCTGGCAATAGCCATGGGAAAACCAAAAGCTTTCCGTGCTGTTGGCAATGCGCTTAACAAAAATCCATTTGCTCCCAAAGTCCCCTGCCATAGAGTTGTTTCAAGTGACGGAACCCTTGGCGGCTTCGCCTATGGATCAGAGAGTAAGATTAAAATCTTAAAAAAAGAAGGCGTGGATGTTGCGGACAATAAGGTTATCAATTTTCAAAACAAAGTTTTTAGTTTTAAAAAATGATTTCAAAAGAGCTTTTAACCTCAATTGAAAATCAACTGAGTGAGCATCTCAAATCTCAAGTTTATCTTTTTAGTAGCTACAATACCACAAGTACCCAATGGCTGAGTCAACATGAACTTGATTTTTACAACAGTATCGCTCCCCTAGCTAAAAAAAAATCATGGTTAAATAGTCGTTGTGCATTAAAAAAAGGTTTCGACTCTCTTCAAATAAATTCAAAAATACTTGATCTAAAGTTCCCTAGTCCAACCTGTTCTTTAACTCATTCTAAAGATTTTTCATTAGCCGCATTTACTCTTGATAATGAAAACAAAGGCATTGGGGTTGATCTTGAATTCGACAGATCACCTAAACTCAATGGAGCTAAGTTTTTTCTAACTAATGAAGAGCTAGAAGCATACAATCACGTTGAAGACTTAAATAAAAAAAAAGAACTATACCTTAAAATTTGGACAATTAAAGAGGCCTGCTTTAAAGCCTTTCCTCATAACAAAAACAAACGACTGAAAGACTTTCCATTAAACCTTGATTTTCCATCAGTGGGCTTGGCAAATAACTCCATAAAATATGCATTTATTAAGTTTGATAACATTTTTCTTAGCACGGCTATTTTTTGAAAATAAGAAAATTAATAATTTAGTATTTAAGAAGGTTAATGCTTTTTATAGCCCACTGCATCCGCAAAAGATACCTGGCACCTAGCTGGCACCTAGCTTCCTGACTTATTTTATAAAGCAAATACTCTATCCGCAATGGCATCTAGTTCATCTGGATCAAAACCATTCTTTTTAAGCTCTATAATTGCTTCATTTATATTTGTTATATATTTCCCAGCAAGTGCATGCCAAATATCTTTAAAAATCTCATCGGAGGTTTTATTTTTACTACCACTGACAACTAAGTTCCAAAAAAATGATCCAAGCCTTGTTTCATTTGCAGTTCCCTTACATACTTCAAGCAACTCTGTTTCATAGGATATTGTATCTGGAATATTAACAAAAGGAATTAATAATTCAGTTTTTGGATTGAGTAAGTAGATTAGGTTGTGAAAATAAGCATTTTGATCTTTCGGGTCTAAGAAAAGCCAAGCTGAAAAGAAATTAGCCATACCTTCTGTAAAAGCTAGTTTTTCATTAACACACTCAGTTCCTGAGTGACGTCCACCGATTTTTTTATTAATACCAGAATTCATAAAAACATAGTGGCCAATCTCATGCCCTATAAGTTCGTTCCAGCGGTTTTTAACTATTTCAGAATCAAGAGTAATGGTGCTAGCATGGGAATCTAGACCAACTGATAAATTATAGATTGATCTTGTGGCAGACCAGCGCATTGGAATTTTTTTCCAAGATTGCGGCCCCATTATTGAAATCATTCTTGAATGCACTTTTCCCAAAAGGTTCCAAAGCCAAAGCGCCCCCCCTTCTTCTGACTCTCCGGGTACTGTCACAAATCCATCACCACCACAACTAGCCTTAAAAACAAAAGAATCTACTTCCCCACGATCTAAATTGAAAATACGAAACAACTTATTGTCCATAGTAGCTCTAAAAATTAAGGGTTTTGTAGATGCTGTGCAGTTTAACAAAAGCAGCCCTTGACTATCTGTTTCAAGGAAAATGTCTGGTTTTAATTCTTGAGTAATTATAAAGGGAAGACGGACGACAGGAATACGTATCCCATTTTCTATATAACTTATCGATACTTTAATCTTCATTTTCTTATTAAGAAGGCGGCTCACATCAGTATTAGGAGTTCCTAACTTTAGAGCATAAGAATTACTGCTTAACAACACCAATATCAGTTTAAAAAATAAAATTCGTATTATTATTTTCATATATTTAACCTTCATCCAATAAATGATTTAGCAGCAACTATGGCATGTTATTATTGGTCATACACGATTAGGTCTACCATGTGGTATTTAGTGATGGTGATTTTATTTCGAACCATGTAAAATTGAAAAAAATGAGTTAAAAAATATCACTATTTTTGTTTCAGATTGTAAGCCTGAAGAATGACAGTATTTCTGAGGGAACAATGTGTTCATTGACTCCTTTTACAATCACATTCATTCATTTCTGGTTACTCTAAAAATCATAGAAACATCTTCCTATACATTTAACGTCAGACACCTATCTTTTTGTAATTTTTTCATGAGAATCGCCCCCAATGGGCCTCAAGTTATGTTAATTTCTAAGCATTTATACAATTTTTGTTTTTCGTGAAAATAAGATATTTAGGTTATTGAATAAATTATAACATCAAAGGAAAATACACCCTTAATTCTTAAACTCGAATATACATATGTATAATTTGGCTAACATTGACCTAAGGATTTCTAATGAAAGTATTGTCGATTTTACTTTTAATAGCTTTAACCATATCAAGTTGTAGATCAAACAACGAGACTGATTCTATAACAATTGATCCCTCCAACAATACTCTAAAACTTGCACGTGAAATGAATGTGGATCTTGGTGATGTATTAGTAGGATTAACAGTTGGAAGTAATGAAATATTTAGGCACTGCTAACTTGAAGTTAAGCAAAACTAGTTTTCAACGAATTACAGCAGCTACACTGACCATGAGGTCAGTTAAAAGAAGTATCACACATATAATTTATTACGCAGCTCGTCCCAAAAGTGAGCTGGCACCTTTTAGGATTGGCAGTTGGTGCAGAGGCCGTAGAGTTCTAGGAGGTGGCCGGTGAGTTTGAAGCCGTATTGTTTAGCTACGTATTCTTGCAGGCGCTCTATGTCTTCGTTTTCGAATTCTACTATGGATCCGCAACTATTACAGGTGAGATGGTCGTGGTGTTTGGCAGAGTGGAGTTCGTACCTTGCTGGTAATCCTCCAAGTCTCACTTCGGAGGCCAACCCTTTCAGTGCCATTTGCTTTAAAAATCGATAAACAGTGGCGAAACCAATCTCTGGGTTTGTTAGTTTTACCTGATCAAAAACCTCTTGGGCAGTCATATGTGCTGACCGCTGAGAGAAAGTTTTTAAAATTGCTAGCCTCTGCTTGGTGACTTTCACGCCCATCTCTCTAACAAGTCGGCTAAGGTCCGCCTCGGTGAGGGATTCCCTATCAAATGTTAACTTATCTTGAGCGACTTTAAGACCTGAGCTGAGTTCCATACATTTCTCCAAGGTTGTTCTACTGGATACTGTAATGAAAGCTACTCTCACTTACAACCACTTTATGATATATATCAGCTTTTTTCAACTTCTGTCTAAGTCCATAAAATTAAACTAAACCCTTAGAAATATTGCCTTTGGCAGAGAATCCTTATAAATTAGAACAAAATGTACAAGCTTTGATTGTTAACAACTTATGAATTATACACCAAGGAATCCTCATGAAATTAGAAGTTAAAATACCAGCCGTTGGAGAATCCATCACTGAAGCCACAATCGCCGAATGGACTAAGAAGTCGGGTGAATTTGTGGAGCAAGACGAAATTATACTGGTTTTGGAGACCGATAAGGCCTCCGTGGAAGTTGTGGCTGAAAAAGCCGGTGTATTAAAAACCTTAGTTGAAGAAGATGAGACTGTAGATATTGGCGCCACCGTGGCAGAAATTGATACTGAAGCCCAGGGTGCCTCCACAGGAACTGCCCAGTCAGCTCCTGAAGTAGCATCTGCCTCCGCACCAGCAGCAAGCGCACAGTCACCTGCTGCTCACCCAGATCTACAAAAACAAAATTCACCGGCAGTAAATAAAATTGTGAATGAAAAAAATATTGATACTTCAAACATTCAAGGCTCGGGTCGTGGTGGACGCTTAACTAAAGGCGATGTGATGAACGCACCGACAGCACAAACTATCCAAGCACCTCAAGCCGCAGCACCAGCTGCTAAACCAGCACCTGCACCCGTAGCATTGCCTACTCCAACAGGGACTTTTCAAAACGAAGAAACCCGTAAAAAAATGTCTCCTCTAAGAAAGAAAATTGCAGAGCGATTAGTTCAGGCTCAGCATACTGCAGCTATCTTAACAACCTTCAACGAAGTGGACATGACAGCACTTATTGCTCTACGTACACAATACAAAGATCAGTTTAAAGAAAAACATGGTATTAGCCTTGGCTTTATGGGATTTTTTGTTAAAGCTGTGGTTCACGGGCTCAAATCCTTTCCTGCGGTGAATGCTTTTATTGATGGCACAGACATGGTTTTCCATAACTACAACAATATTGGCATAGCTGTTGGAACCCCTAAAGGCTTAGTTGTTCCCGTTGTGCAAAATGCCGAGCAGCTTACTATTGCACAAATCGAACAAAGCATTCGTCATTATGCCTTAAAAGCTCGTGATGGAAAAATTAGCTTAGATGATCTTGTGGGCGGTACTTTTACTATTTCTAACGGTGGTGTTTTCGGCTCTTTAATGTCCACCCCTATTTTAAACCCTCCACAAAGTGGAATTTTGGGAATGCATAAAGTGGAAGATCGTCCTGTTGCCATTAATGGTAAAGTGGAAATTCGTCCCATGATGTACTTGGCGCTTTCTTATGACCACCGAGTTATTGATGGATCTGAAAGTGTTCAGTTTTTAGTAAAAGTTAAAGAGTGCATCGAAGACCCTGCACGTTTATTGTTGGAGATTTAAAATGAGTGAGGATTTAAGTTTTGATTTAGTAATTATTGGTTCTGGTCCCGGCGGCTATACTGGAGCTATTCGTGCTTCTCAACTAGGCCTTAAAACAGCCATCGTTGAAAAAGATTCTACTTTTGGTGGCACTTGCTTAAACGTAGGCTGCATTCCCTCCAAAGCCCTTTTGGATTCAAGTGAACACTACCATGTGGCGCAACACGAACTGGCGCAACATGGTGTGGATGTTTCTGGGGTAACCCTTCAGTTAGATAAGTTAATTCAAAGAAAAAATGACATTGTAAAATCATTAACCGATGGTGTTGCTTTTTTAATGAAGAAAAATAAAGTTCAAAACTTCCACGGTTTTGGAAAAATCACCGGGCAAAATGAAGTGACGGTGAAAACCACAGATGGCCCTGTAAAACTTCAAGCTAAAAACATTATGTTAGCAACAGGATCTGTGGCTAACGAACTGCCATTTTTAAAATATGACGAAAAGAAAGTTGTGTCCTCCACAGGGGCATTATCATTAGAGCAAGTGCCAAAAAAATTATTAGTTATCGGTGCTGGTGTCATAGGATTAGAGTTAGGCTCTGTATGGAACCGCCTAGGTGCAGAAGTTACAGTTTTAGAGTACGCAAATAAAATCTGTGGACCAATGGATGCAAAAACCTCAAAGAAACTACAGTCACTATTAAAAAAACAAGGTTTAAATATTATCACTAAAGCTAAAGTCACTGGTGCTGACATTAAACCAGATGCAACAAGTGTAACTTATGAAGATATGAAATCAGGAGACAGTATGTCCCTAGATGCCGATGTTGTTTTAGTAGCCACTGGTCGTCGTCCGTTTAGTGATGGGTTAGGCATGGAAGAACTAGGCATCGAAAAAAATGATCGCGGTTTTGTTCTGACGAACAACCGCTTTCAAACCAAATTTCCAAACGTTTACGCTATTGGCGATTTAACTCCAGGACCTATGCTTGCGCATAAAGCCGAAGAAGAAGGGGTTGCTGTTGCAGAAATTATTGCTGGAAACTTTGGTCATGTTAATTACGACACCGTTCCAAGTGTGGTATACACTTGGCCCGAAATGGCTTCTGTGGGTAAAACAGAAGAAGATTTGAAGACCGAAGGCCGAGCATACAATGCTGGCCAATTTCCATTTACCGCAAATGGCCGAGCAAAAGCCATGGCCAGCACGGACGGTCACGTTAAGGTATTGGCCGACAAAACTACGGACCAAATTTTAGGAGTACATATTCTTGGCCCAAGAGCTTCTGACATGATTAGTGAAGCCGTAATAGCCATGGAATTTGCAGGATCTGCAGAAGATCTAGCCTTAAGCTTCCACGCCCACCCCACTCTGTCTGAGGTTATGCGTGAAGCCGCTTTGGATGTGCACAAACGTGCTCGCCAAATGTAGAGGTTAATATATGGCCGCTCTCTTCGCATTAGAGCGGTCAGTTACATAATTCCTTACTTACTGCATATCAAAGTAAATAGACAAATTTTAGAAAGAGTAGGGCCTAAGTGTTCTTTTAAAAATGGGTGCACAATTTTTAACAATACCACTTATTTTATAATTCAGCCTGCGCAGTTCACCTTTAAACTTTATCTTTCTATAATCCTCAGTGCTTAGCTGCTTTAAGGCTGGTGGTGTTTTTCGCGCCTCTGAAGGTTGAGCCAGTGACCTTACATACTTGGACTCAATATACCCAACCTTTGCGCCCCCTGCCTCTTCTATACAAATTTTAACGAATAAAAAAGTATTTCCAGCTCTTTCAAAAGCAATCATTTCCTTAATATCAAAAGGGTAAAAGTTTATTTCATCTTCAGAGGTTGAACTCACATTCGTAGAAACATCTTGGCTGAATCTTTTCACAATATCATTAGAAATCTCTGGGGCCGAAAACACAGAGACTCTTTTCACATCAGGAGCAAGCGTCCACATGGACTGCTTTTTCAAAGACTCAGGACACCCATACTCTGTTGCTGAACCATAAGACATATGCAAAAACTGTATTAAAGCTATAAAAGTAATGGCATAAATTTTAGTCACACTATAAAATCGGATTTATATCTCAATAACTTAATGTCACAGACTTTGGTGCTGTCCCCTAATACGCAAACATAGTAAAACTAACTCTGCGTGATTATTTTAAGTATTTCTTAAGTTTCGCTCTGTTAATTCATAAGATATGAGATTGTAAATTATAATGTTTACACACCATATTGACAGAACCATCTCTTGGCACTAAGTTTGGCCACTTATGAATCAAGCAAACGTACTAAATCCATTTAGTTTTCACTCTGAGGCTTCTTTAAAGAATGTCCCTGGTTCTGCGTTGATTACAACATCCATTATTATAATTTCTATTATTATTTCTTCAATTATTTAGCTTGATCTACTTTTCAGTTTTGTAGATCAGGCACAAATAAAAAGCAGTTAAGTATATTTTTTTGTTTAAATAATTGGAGTCCAAATAATGTTTAAAAAGTTAAAAATCAGTCCCGCTACTACATACACCTTCTTTCTGCAGAAGCTTTCTCTTACATTAGCTCTAATACTTTTATCTAGACCAGTCCTTGCTAATGGAAAAAGTTGCTTACATTATTTTAGCCCTGCAAAGCAATCTCAAACGACTGACTCACAGCCAGGAAAGAACAGTGTAATCACTAATTCTCCTCTTGAAGTTAAACTAAAGCATATCCTCCAGGCCCATGAAAATCTCAAAAAATATATGCCATCCACACCATTAGTTCATAGCGAAAGTCTATCTAAAGAATATGGCATGCAAATATACCTTAAATTAGAATCCCAAACCGAAGTGGGTGCTTTTAAACTTAGAGGAGCTATAAACCGAATGCTTTATCTGTCAAAATCCGAGCGAGCTGCTGGGGTGATTACGGCAAGCTCTGGAAATCATGCTCAAGGAGTAGCGTATGGAGCCAATTTGCTGGGTGTAAAAGCTGTTGTATATATGCCAGAAGGTGCCCCAGCTGTTAAAGTAGAAAACACAAGAAACCTTGGTGCAGAGGTCATACTCCATGGAAAAACATTTGATGAAGCAAAAATAGAGGCACAAAGACGCTCTACAGAAGAGGGAAAGGCATTTATCCACCCCTTCGAAGATGCTAAAGTTATTGCTGGACAAGGAACCATCGGACTAGAAATTTTAAATGAGTTACCCAATGTAGATGTGGTCATTGGCGCAATTGGTGGCGGTGGGCTTATGAGTGGTGTGTCCACAGCCTTAAAAAGTGTAAACTCAAATATTATGACCATTGGCGTTCAATCTGAAAATGCATCTGCAATGGTACATGCTTTAAACAACGAACGAAGTTCACATGAAGTACCAGCAAGAAAAACACTGGCTGATGGAGCGGCCGTATATCAAGCCAGTCCAAAAATGCTAGCCTTACTAAGGGGGGTATTAACAGAGACTCATAAAGCTTCAGAAATTCAAATTAAAAATGCAATTTTAAAACTACACAGCCTCAGTCACCCAACCGAAGGCGCTGGAGCATTACCACTTGCTGGCCTGAGACAACTCATTAATACATCTCAGGTTTTTAAAAATGGTCATGAAGATACAAAAGTAGTACTCATTGTCAGTGGAAAAAACATAGACCAAGATAATTTAAATAGCCTGATGAATTAAGTCACAACGTGAAACAAACCACATTCAACTGGTATTCTAATTTTACAAAATAATATTGTTAAACAAAGTGTCATTAAAAATGAGTTTAATTACAGTTATCAAGCTTCACATATGTTTTCGGAATAAACCCTTCAGTGCCCACCAGTCCCCCAGAAGTCATTAGTACTTTATAACCATTAGTTCTATTCGAAGGCATATGTTTTGACATCATAAAACTAATTATGCTTGGGTTAAGTAATACAAATTGATCTCCAGGGTAAATAGTTCCATGGAAATCACCACGGCCGTCCCAAAGTAAATTGTTACCAAAACTATCAAAATATCCAGTACACTTCTTATTGGCGCTTGAGCTCAGTAACATAATGAGTTCACTGCCTTTTGTTTTTAAACAGCTGGGGATGTACCTTCTTTGATAATGCTTACAGTCTTGGATGTCAGAAAGCATGTTACTAATTTGAGTAGAATGTCGCGAAGAATATGTATCAACCAACTGACCCATTAAATCGGCAACAACTTGCACATACGCTTCGGGGCCCTGTCCTCTAGACTGGCGATTATTTTTTCTTAAATTGCTTTGCGCAAATGATGTTGTTGTGAAAACAAAAAACAACAAATAAATTATTTTACTCATACTTATCTCCCCCTTAATTATTTATTTTGAATAACTAGAGCAGCTTTATCATATAGAAGCAATAAGTTTAATTGTTGTAGCTACACTAATAGTATTAATTAATAAAAATTAGTCTTTTCATTGAAATCATCTAACACCAAGCTATTTTATAACACGTTAGGTTCCACAAAAAGTCGCAGTAATGCGTTCGCTCTCCATAGGCGCCAGGGCATATTCCTCACAATTATCCTGCAGTTCGTATGGATTTCTAAAAATACGATTCATTTTTTTAAATACAGAAAAATCACCTTTATATGCAGCCTGTATAGCTCTTTCCACTTGATGGTTCCTAGCTATATAAATGGGATTAGTTCGATTCATACAGCTTTTAACTTCAATAGAGGTGGCTGACTGCATATCTAATCGCTGTTGCCATGGTAAATAAAATTCTTTAAAAGCCGTCGTCGGCTTAAAACTCTCAATCCCTCCAGAAAGTTTACGAAAGCTTAAGGTAAAATCTAAATCTTCATTTTGCAGGTACTGTAACCATTGTTGGATTAAATCTTTATCGTTTTCGTGATCGCTCATAAGCCCTAGCTTTGGTTTCATCTGTTCTAACCACTTTTGCTCATATATGTGAACATATCCGCTGATGGATTTCTCAGTGACTTCCATGGCTTTATTTAAATCAGTGTGAATTAAGGGTAATAAACTTTCAGCTAATCGAAATAAGTTCCATTTTGCTATGGATATTTGATTATTGTAAGCGTACCTGCCCATAGTATCGATAGAGCTAAAAACTTTATCAAAGGAAAAATTATCCATAAAAGCACAAGGGCCATAATCCAGAGTCTCCCCACTGATTGACATATTATCTGTATTCATTACCCCATGTATAAAACCAAATGACATCCATTTCGCAACCAGTAAGGCCTGAGCATTGGCAACGGATTCTATAAAATGCAGATACACGTTTTCTTCGCCTTCAATCTCAGGGTAATGGCGGTGTATGGCATAATCAGCTAAAGCTTTAACAGCTGTAATATCGCCACTTGCTGCAAAGTATTCGAAACTGCCAATACGAATATGACTGGAGGCCACTCGAGTGAATATGCCACCAGGCAAGGGGCGTTCTCGATAAACCATCTCTCCTGTTCCCACAGCGGCTAATGCACGAGTTGTTGGAACACCTAAATGATACATAGCTTCGCTCACTATATATTCACGAATCACAGGTCCTAAAGAAGATCTTCCATCGCCTCGTCTAGAAAAAGGCGTTTGTCCTGATCCCTTCAACTGAATATCTAAACGTTTTCCTTCAGGGGATAAAATCTCACCTAAAAGCAAAGCTCTCCCATCTCCCAGCTGAGGAGAATAGTGTCCAAATTGATGACCGGCATATGCCAAAGCTATCTGTGCAGCCCCCTCAGGTACATCTTGCCCGGAAAACAATAAGGCTAAATCTTCATCAGAAAGAGAATTAAAATCTAATCCTAATCCCCTATCTGCAAAATCTTTATTCACTTCAATAAGGTATGGGGATTTAAATTCTTCTGCTTTTGTTGATTTATAAAACTGTTCAGGAAGTTCAATATAAGTATTATCAAATTTTATCATTAATTCCCTTATAATTTACGAGAAAAGTTAATCTAAAATTCATACTAACCATACAATGAATTCTAACTCAAATATGCCATGCCTACACAGCTGAATATTATACAAACAGCCTCTCAGAGGCTTATAAGCCTGTACGAACGGTCATTTGCCTTTCATAGCGGTGCGTAATAAGAGATCCAGCACTTAATTGCAATAAAAGCCGCCATCTCATAGACTATGCCACGTCTTTAAGGAGGTTAGTTATGGAAGATTTTTTTCCCATTCAGGATTTGCCAGAGATGTCATCTTACGGAGCTAAAGATAGCTTAGTAATTTTTGGTGAAGTTTTTGAAAATGGTTACATTAATGGCTTAATTACTGAAGCTAAAAAATTAAATATGAAAGTCATTTATGCCACCGTTGGTCGACGAGATGAGAATAACCAACTTAGACCACTCACTCCGCAAGAAATTTCAGACAAAGCTCAGAGCCCACTTATCAACGTTCCTCTAGAGGCCGGTTTTGATTTAGAAAAAAATAAAAACACAAACATGTCTATGGTGGACTATATTTCTGAGGCCAAGCTCAAAACATGGAGCGAAGCTAAATTCCCTTGGGACATTATTGAAGAAAATAAACAACAAGGGCGACAACGCTTTTTAGGCCAAGTTAAACAGTATTTTATAAAGCTCAATGATCTACTTCCAAAAGAAGGCAATATTTTGTTTGCCCACACTATGGCCGGGGGAATTCCTCGACAAAAACTTGTTCTCTCTTTAATGAATAAAATTCTTAAAGGTACTGGGGATCGCTATAACTCATCAGAAATATTTAGTCAGTCCGAGCTAGGCAAACTGTGTCTAGATTCCTTTAATGAGGTCACAGGAGAGACACTAAAAGTGTTAATTAATGAATCCGCAACTCTTCGAGATGAACTCGCTCAGCAAAATCGCAGTATAAATTATATTGCCTATGGGTACCATGGCACTGAAATTAACATAGGTTCTAAGTACACATGGTATTCCTATACCCCTTATCTTCAGGGACATGCAAAAATATACTTAGAGAACATCGCTAAGGAAGCCCAGGCTAAGGATAATGTCCACTGTACAGTTTATAATGTTCCAGAAATTTTAACTAACTCTAGTGGAATATTTCAAGGTATTGAGTTGGCAATGTATCCACTTTTAGAAAGTCTTTACAAAAAAAGAGATGAATCTAATGACCTAAAAAATCTCTTTAAAGAATTACAAAGTAAACTCAAAGAAGGAGTAAAAATAGAAGATACTTTCGCCATCGCCAATGATTATTTTTCCCTAAAAGATATTATGCAACCTCTTATATTTAAGAATTGGCCACAAGAAAACAATAAAGTTCAAATGGGTATCATGAAGGAGTATTCGCAAAAAATCGTGAGTCTACATGAATCTCCAAAAGAGATCATCATCGCCCCTATTAGCGAAGTTATTTTAAGGGCCTGTGGTAAAATAATTTTACACAGTTCACAAAATAACTCTCACCACATGCAGTGGATTGGCCACCAAGTCATCTTAAAGTCAGAATTAAAGGACATTGGTGAATCATGACAGGAGTTCAAGGTAAAAAAGTTTTACTTAAGGCCTTTCTCACTCATACTGAGGCAGCTTTGTTACAATCGTTTTTAGAATATCATGGTATTGATAGTGAAATGCGTGATACGCATATTAACTCTATTCAACACCTTTATTCAAATTTTACAGGTGGCATAAAAATATTTGTTCTAGAAAGCCAACTTGAAGAGGCAAAAAGAATCATTGAAGAAGCCGACCAAAATGAAATTGAACTTTCTCAAGAGAACTTGCCTCAAGAGCTAAAAGAATCCTCAGAAAAGGAGGGCCCTTCGCCCGTAAGACTAAAAAATAGAATTTTAGTCCTTATGCTCTACGTTATACCCATTCTTATTAGTCTTATTTTTTATTTTAAGGAATAATACATAAGAATATAATTGAAGTGACAAAATGAAGCCGTGTAATCGATTTGTTAAAAGAAGCTCACACAGTTCTCAGAACTAAGAGGACTGACATTTAAACAAACAGAACTTTTAAAGGAATGATATGGATACAACAATTTTAGGTCAGCCCGTTTTAGCTTGGCAGCTACTAGCAAGTTTGGGTTTAATATTTACCGTGTTAGAAATATTTATCCCTGGATTTATCATGCTTCCCATTGGCTTGGCATTATTTTTAACTGCAGTAATGAGCCTTTTTGTAAGTGGCAGCATAGGGCAGCTGGGACTACTTGCTGTTAACCTAATTATCATCTTTTTTGTGATAAAAAAGGTTCTAAAATTAAAAGTTATCAACAATCACTCTAAATCTAATGTGGATGATATGGCTGGTAAAAGAGCAGAAGTCACAGAAACCATCGTCGAAAACGGTTCAGGTTACGTAAAGTTATACGGCGATCGTTGGCAAGCTAGTATGAGTAGTGGTTCTGCTGAGGTGGGTGATAAAGTAGAGATCATTAAAGTGGATGGTAACAAGGTCTTGGTTAAAAAGTTAAATTAAGATTTTAAGTCTACTCACTTATTCACATAACAATATCTATTCATACTACAAATACATAAGTTTTCATAAATAATTTTTATAACAGTTAAACAACAGATCAGTACACAAGGAGATCAAATGGATTTAGGACTTATTTTAACATTAGCTTTTTTAGGCTTTGGAGTTTTATTAGTAGCAAAGGGCATTCGCGTAGTTCAGCAAAGTGAATGCATGGTCATCGAAAGACTTGGAAGTTTTGACCGCGTTCTTCACAACGGGCTAAATATTATTGTACCCTTTGTTGAAAAGCCTCGTTCCATGTACTGGGTTGATAACCAGGATATATGGAATGTTATAAAAATTGATTTAAGAGAAACAGTTTTAGACGTGCCCGAACAGGCCGTTATTACAAAAGATAATGTATCAATTAACATTGATGCTTTAATGTATATTCAAATTACAGATCCAAGACGTGCTGTTTATGAAATTTCTAATTTACCCACAGCTGTGGCTCAACTTGCCCAAACATCCTTAAGAAATGTGATCGGTGAGATGGACCTTGATGAAACATTAGCTTCTAGGGATCATATAAACACAAAGTTAAAAACAATTTTAGATGAAGCCACAGATAAATGGGGAACAAAGATCAACCGTGTGGAACTAAAGAACATCACTCCCCCACATGATATCCAAATGGCCATGGAGAAACAAATGCAGGCAGAGAGAGAACGTCGTGCCAAAGTATTAGAAGCAGAAGGTGACAGACAATCTCGTATTGAAAGATCTGAAGGACAAAAACAAGAGCAAATTAATTTAGCTGAAGGTGATAAAGAAGCTCAGGTTCGTCGCGCAGAGGGTGAAGCCGAAGCTCTTAAGGAAGTGGCACATGCTAAAAAAATAGCCATTGATGCCATCAAAAGTTCGCTTGGCACTAATGAACTTACTGCCCAGTACTTGATAGCCTCTAGCTATTTAGAAAAATTTGGTGAGTTCACACAAAAATCTGGCGACAAAGTATTTATCCCTTACGAATCTTCTGAAGCTTTAGGGTCGTTAGGCGGGATTAAAGAATTATTGAATAAATAATTATTGTTAAATGAGTTTAACTCAAATGTAGTTATTGAGGTTTCAATCTTTTATACCTCAATAACCATCTTATAATGAATGGCTTTCTTTAAGTGGCTTTAGCCACGTAATTTATTAATGAAAAACACATAATGCCTTGTTTTAAGAATAAACTCATGAGCTCTGTCATATTTTTCTTAGCAAAGATACAATATAATTAAAAAATGCAAAGGAGACGAAATAAACCACTTTGTAGTGAGTTAATCATGTTTAAATCCTCACTACTTAGAGCTTTGTCACTAAAAATATTCACCATTTATTGGAGAAAAAAATGCCCATTGCAGAAAATAAAATTGAGATTCTATCTAATGTTTTAAAAATCATTGCTATTTGTACTGAGCAAAACAAGGCTTTAGAAAAATTTATGGACGAAGTTGTCAAAATGCCATTTTTACCTATTCACCCCAAAGCTGGTATTTTTTTAAAAGTTCCAGGTAAGGAACAGCTAGAGCTTACTGTTTACACTGAAAACTTCTCTCCGGAGCTTTTAAAACTATGTGCTCAAATCGATTACGGCAAATGTCTCTGTGGCATTGCCGCACAAACTAGAAAACTAGTCTTTGCTGAGTGTATCGATGATCGTCACCATGTTCGCTTTGACACTATGACTCCACACGGGCACTACAATGTCCCTTTTGTTATGTCAGATGGCGAATTGGCCGGCGTTCTTGTATTATACGTGGATCACGGTCACAAATCTTCAGAACAAGAAGTACATTTTTTAGAATACATATCATATGGTCTAGGGATAATTTGCGAAAAATTCTTACTCCATGATCGGGCTGTTGAGTTTGCCATGTATGATGTTGCGCAAACAATGATAACGTCTTTAAATCACGAAATTAACAACCCTCTTGCCATTGCTCTGGGGCTAACACGGCGCCTACTCAAGGAAGACGCAAATAACGAAAAAGTACAAAAGCTGGAAAAGTCACTCAATCGCATTACTGAAATTGTGAAAAAAATTGATAAAATTATCGAAAAAAAGGACATTCAAACAGAAGGTTATACTCAATCTACAAAGAAACTAAAAATATAAATCAATTCATTTGCAAGGGATGGATTTGTTGTGAAAGCTGATAATTGAACTTAAAAATCTCGGCAAGCTAACAACTTAAAATTAGTCAAATATGGCAGGTCGACAATTCACTACTTGATCAATATCACTCGTCGAATCACTATAGGTCTGTAAAACAAGGGACTGCATACGATTAGCTTTATCTATGCTCAGCTCAAGTACCTTTTTTAGGCTTGCGGTGTCGCTACTTTCATAGAAAAAAGCACCAGCTGTAAATTTATAATCCTCATCAATACAGGAGGTTGGTGTTTTAAAAGTTATGATTTCACTGTTACAACGTCCAGTGGGGTGTGAACAGGACGTGGCCTCCCCCAGATATATACTAAACCTATACTGACCCTCTTGCCCTTGCTCTTTTATAGCTTTTCTTGAAATATGCAAACTACAGTTTTGGACTCTTATTTTCTCCCTTATGGAGTTTATGATATTTACAGCATCAAAGCTTTTACATACGTTGGCTACAATAGCTATGGACCGTGTATTTACATAGGATATGTTTCCATCTCCCTCTTCCTTAAATGGCGAAGACCCCATAAGACTGATTTGTGACATAACAACCATACTCATAAATACTTTCTTAATACTTATAAAAGTAAAAAATGAATGGAAAGTTTGTTCAATAAGTCTAAGTTGAGGTTGACCCATAAAATCATTTATTATTTTTTCAATAAATTCACCTAACAACTCCAGATTTTTTTTAATAACTTTAACTTGTAATTTAAGAAAGCAATAGGCCCCTTCCTTAAAATCAGTAAACATTGATTTTTTGTTTTTTAAAACAAGATCATATTTAGATTCTTGCATAATTATCTTGGCAAGTTCCTTCCTTATGACTACCCCATTAAATCCAGTACTTTTTGTAATTAAATATGCCGCTTCATCAAAAGTACTTACCTTTTTGAAAAACATTTTTTTTGAAATCACTGAGCTTTTTAAAAAAAACCTTAAGGCCTGCCCTACTATTTGTAACAATTTGTCTTGTGTCATTTTATTCTCCAATAATTACACATCTATCTAACATTTTTAAAATGTTGTTTTTAAATTTCGTTAATCCTTTATTGCCCAGATCAAAAATTTAAAATATATTTTTTTTTATTTTTCTCATTTACGAATCATGCATTCACTTTTGATACACAACTCACGTATTTGGCACAGCTAATTATTTCTAGGTCAATATCCCGTTTATGGGACATATACGAACATGTTCAACTATAAACTCTTCTTAGCCTCCACTAGAGTTTTAGCTAGGCTTTAGTAAGAGGTGGAATACAAGATGTATCGTTTAAAAAGGAAAACTTTTATGTTAGGCGGATGCCAAAACCTATTGGCTTGAAACAATAAGCCCATAAGGTTGGTACCGCTCATTTAAAGGTCGGTAAATTTCACTGTATTTATATATGTCTATACATGATTTTTGATTCATTATATTTTATAGATATATGAATAATAAAATTAGACTGTTATTAAACCTAAAAAACATTTCGCTTAACGAAGCCGCTAGACTTATGAAGGTGCCAAGTTCCTCCCTGTCTCGATTTTTAAATACACGTGAAGGCAATATCAAATCCGAATCATTAATAAAACTATTGTTGTTCCTAGGTATCGACGTAGAAATGCAGTTAAAAAAGAGCCTCAACGAAAAAATCAATGGTTATGCAGAAGTAGACAATGAACTGGGCTCAGCATTTTCAGCCATTTACGGAAGCTTAGATGATATTTCCAAGCTCTCCCTTATTGATTCCTTTCTATCCGATTCTAAATACAAGAAAGATGAAGGTATTAAAAAGGCTCGAGAAACCCTAAAAGCAGAAAAGAAAACACTTTAAAGAGTAATGCCTTCCTACAACCAGACTTAGACCTCTCATGAATTTCACTCAAAAATACAATCAGCCCAAGCTTCCCTAAACACCAAATTTGTAAAAAAGTAATATGTACAATATGCAAAACTTATCCGAATAAATTAAAACTTTTACCATTTAATATAAATATTCCGTAATGTGACAATTTTTGCCCAATAAAACCTTTATTTATGATAGTTCTAGGAAGTTCTTAAGT
Source organism: Pseudobdellovibrionaceae bacterium (assembly GCA_018663505.1). Lineage (GTDB taxonomy): Bacteria > Bdellovibrionota > Bdellovibrionia > Bdellovibrionales > UBA1609 > JABJQG01. The sequence goes on from JABJQG010000053.1 coordinate 78,113, forward strand.
CAGAATTTAAATTTTTGACCTTATTACCTAACGGAGAATTTATGGAGCTAACCTTAGACAATGAAACTCAAGAACCTGAGTCTCAATTAGCCTCAGGCTTAAATCTTAAAAAAATTAATGACCAGATGTCTGGAAACTTAGTTTGGCAAGCCGTATACGCACTTATTGGCTATAGTGAAAAAACCTCATCATTAAAATGGCTTTCTCAACAACTTGATGTGGACTTGGAAGAAGTAAACAATGCCATCGAAGGATTAATTCGACTTAAGCTTATTTCAAAATCAGAACAAGGTTACAAGAAGTCACAAAATTCAACTCTATATTTTAAAATTGCTAACTGCCCTGAGTCGGAGCTTTTAAAGCATCACATTGCCGTATCAAGACAAACTTTAAACTTACTACAACCTGATAATATTAATACGTACCTAAGAGAAGTAACAATCTCAAACAAGGAAATATTGGCCGAACTTCATCAAGCAGTTTATAAGGTATTTCTAGAGTTTGGGTCAAAAAGCAAATCTCTGTCAAAGTCTGAAGACGATGGGGTATATAGTCTGACCTTTACTGCAACTCAAACTATGGCACTGAACAACAAAGGGGACTTGTAATGACTAAATTAATTCTAAGCTTATTCGTATTTACTTCAATAATCTGTCAAGCTGGTGATGATGGAGTCATTCAAGGTGGTGGCATTGGCAGTGCTCGATATGCTCCTGGATCAGAAGGGAACAATATTGATTTTGCTGGTATAAAGCACCAACAACAAGATTTAACATCTGTTGGCGACATTGAATACTTTGGTTCCAATTACTCTAAAAATAATTACAGTTCTCAAAAGGAACGAAGTCAATTTATGGGTATGATTTATGAGGACCATGCCACTATAGACGCTATGGAAGTAGTCAATTCTATGTCTGAAGTTCAAACACATATATATACCGAAGATAATGGGTACTCCCCCATGAATATAGGTGTCTTATTTGCTTCTGATCCTGAGAGCAATGACTCCTCTGTAAAATATTATGGTAGAACTTTGAATACTAGGAATATACAGAGTTTTGATTCCGTAGAGTTTATTGAAGAATCTAAGGATAATAGCTTAGTTAAGTTCGCCGTAGATTACCGAGACAGTACTGCTAGTGCCAATGTTCAAAACAAAGTCTTTGTCATAGACTCTTACGACGCTACCATTTCACCACTATTATTTAATGCTATCTCCAATAGCTATAATGGACGATAGTATTAGCTGTTGAATTCCACACAATGTGCACAATCTTGGGCACATTGTGATAATATAGTCTCCTCAATTATTTTATTCACTTTTTGTCTCATTTACGCCTTCTTTTATTTGTCTTCTGAGCACTCCTATAACTATATAAATTTATTCACGTATTCCATATGACATAGCTCTGGTCCGTCTATCCACCCCTTATAATTGTCTCAATTTGATTAAAGAATTCTCAATGTAAGCCGATATATAGAGACATCTGTATGGAGGCATTTTGAAAAAACTCTACTTTTTATCTTTAATTATTTCCGGTTCGTTAATTTTAATAGCATTTCAGAATTGTGCAGAGCCACTTAAAGGCGGTGCCGGCACTCCTCCTTTAATTAACGGCAGTACTGACCCTGACAATTCGGAATCTGATAACCAAACCGCAGGTACAAATGAATGCGCTGAAGATGATATAAGAGACATTTGCCTCCCCCCATTAAGCTTTGTTTCTGTTTTAAGTGGGATAAGCTATATGGACAAAGGTGACAGCATTATATCCAACTTAACTGTTAATAGAATCGGTAATTTTCAATTTAATTGGTGGGAATTCAACGCACAAGGGGTAGAGATTGGCCCCGTAGCAACAAATACAGCTCAACATACTTTTAGCTTGCCAGCCACAGGAAGCTGTACAGAGGCTATACGCTATTATAAAGTTAGAGCTGTGGATTTATCCAATTCTGATTTTGTTTTTGCAGAATTTATTATTCATGAAAACGCAGCCGGATTTTGTGACAGTTATGTGGATGGAGGCAATGGGAGCGGTGATAACACAGATTCTCTTACTCTCGTTACCACAGGTACAGGTAGCTCTTCTACTTTACCTGAAGGAAGTAGTTTTTCACAAAGTGTTGTCTTTACTGCGTCTAACACCCCAACTATTTTATGGAAGCTAGATGGAGTTCCTATTAATAGCAATTTAGTTGCTGTAAGCATTTCTGCAGATGAGTATACATACACATACAGTATAGGTGTTGCGGAAATTAATGATGGAGGGATTTATTCAGTTGAAGCTACATTAGGTGATTTAACTGAGGTTTATTCATATACTTTAAATTACTTACCACACACACAGGTCGACAAACTCTACAATAATGTACATACATTACCACAGTGTACTGTGCTGACTCTTAATGGAGCCCCCGGAGAGGTTTACGAGGTCAGTAATTCCATATCTATTTGTAAGCTCCAAACATCAGCGTGCCCAACTGGTTGGACAAAGTATGAAAATTGGAGCGCCACAGAAGCCGTTTCTGCAAGTGGTGCATATGTGCCATATATTAAATCTATTTTTGAAGGCGATAGCAACACTGTCTTAAAATTTTGTGAGAAAACCACTGCCACAACTGATTGTGGCAACACCGCTTCACACACATGGTCCAATGTGGTACCAGAGGAAATGGAGTGTGGTGGTGGCAGCAAAGAATATATAAATACTTTGGGTCAAACAAGAGTGTGTACTGTCACACCAGAGGTGTTTAAAAGCACCATTGTTAATATTGGCTGTTATTAGTACCCTAAGGAAATTACTTAGTTTTCAAATTTTTTCATAATTTAAGAAACTTTAGAAGTCTTATAAGGATTAACGCATTATCATTTTATAATGATTCACCTACTAATTATTGTTTAAAACAGACCATTAAAACCTGTGCGCTTACTAGCTTGGCCCTGGTGTCCGAAATCTGATAATTTCTTTCCCACAAATTGGATTTTAATTTTCTAAATTTCACTCAAGTTCAATTTAAAGCCAGCCCAGCCTAATATTCGTTGGCACTAACTTTGTAATACGAGCTCCTGTTCTATTAACGAAGGAGGAACGATGAGTTTTCAAATAAAGAAAACAATAATAACAAAATCTGTTTTGAATGTAATGAGTGTTAGCATACTAGGCTTGGCTCTTACACCAAGTAACGCGGCTACGGCAGCTAATATGGGTATGCCATATGAAGGTTATGACAAAAAAGAATGTATCATAAAATCAATATCTAACCCGCTAGATGGTGGAACACTTTCTGATAAAGATTGTAAGGTTATTTATGTCAAACCACCCCGATACGGTATATCTAAAGTCACGGCTGGTGCACCCACTATGCTCATGGGTGTATGTAAAGCCTACCTAAGAGGACTTGCTAAATATAGTGAGCTAAATAAAGACAACGAAGATCTCGAAGATAAAGGTAGAGATGCTGCTGACGAAGCCAGAATTTCTGGTGTTCAAAACGATGTTCTATTTGATGATATTTTAGGAGGATTAAACAACACAAATACATACCTCACTCGACTTACAAATGGACTTTCCGCGAATCAATCCGTTGCTCTCACTGCTCAACTGACATTAACAACATCTTGGGACCAACTAGTTAAACAATACAAGGAGGCCAATCAAGATATTATTGATTCTAAGCAAATTGAAATAAGAAAACTGCCTATTCAACTTGGAGTAGTGACATATGCCTCACGAATTTCTGATGATGAAAGCTACTTAGGGTTAACAGCATTAAACCCTGTGGTTAGCTCAGTTATTCACTCGGTTGATGACATCAATTTAAACGGACAAAGGGTTGGAGGCTCAACACCTAGCACAGGAATAGCTAAAATGTCCACAACACTTAATGCCCAAATCGCACTAAACTTAGCTGGAGCTTGTCCCTTTTCTGACGGAGCATCTCAACTGCTTCCAAAGGATTTCCCAAAGCATCTCTCTGCCTATATTGCACCAAACTATACTTACTATTACAAAGTTCAAACTCAATCCATTTATCGTATAAAAATCAATTCTGACATGGTCAGTAAAGTTATAGAGGAAAATATCACAAATGTTGGCCAGCTAGATTCAACAACCCTAGCTTCAAAACTTTTTAATCACGAAGGTAGTAGTGCCGTAACAATTGAAACAATCGAGGGTTATGACAGTAGTAAAGTGCCCGATGATATTAAAAGTACTTTAAAAGGAAAAATTGTCGAAGCTTTATCAATAAAGATGTTAGCAAGCATTGGAACTTTAGATAAAATACTACCCAATGGAGTGGAACCAAAAGAACCTCTAAATGCAGTTAGTCAAATAAAACGAAGCAGTAGACATTGTCGTCGTAAATGGTGGGGTGGTCGTAGTTGCCATACGCATAATTACAGCATCACAGTGAAGAATAATTACAGAAAAACAAAAATCAGAGAAGCTGTTCGAAAAATAAAACTAGACATCAATGTCTCAGGAAAAAACTTTTCTAACTTTACTGCATCTGGAACACAAGCCTTTGTTCCTGGTATAGGTGACATATTAAAGTATGAACGAGCTAACTCTGGGCAAAACCAACCTAGTCCCGATGCGCAACCAGTGACACCCGAAGAATCTAAAAATGAAGATTTAGGAGAGTTCTAATGAAAATCATAACACTACTAATAGGAGGGGCGTGTTTAGCCCCCTGCCTATTACAAGCAAAAACTATCCATCTAAAAGTTCCAGTGAATGGACTAACTAACAAAGTAAACGTTCAAGTAGACAGTAATACTGGGCAAGTTAACGTAAATTGGAAAGATACAATAAATGCAAAGTTTAAATCTGATTCTCCATACTTTTCAGAAGATGTTTGCAAACGTACAGAAGATATGACAGAGACAATTGTTGAGGAAAATAAACCCGGCTTATCTCTAACAAGTAAATCTCATTCTATACGATTTAAGCTTTTTGAAAATGTAGTAGATATACCTGCCTTTTTAACAACAATAGTCTCTCAACTTCGAAAAAAAAGGTACTACAATATTAAAAAATTAGAAATTGAAAATCCTTTAAAAGTTCATGGATTAGATTTTGAATACACACTAGGATCAGACTCTATCTCACAAACTCTTGGAGAATTTAGTACAAATAATATCAACAATTCATTAACAAATTCCATAGAAGCTAACTTAAGTGCTGTACAAAAATATGGATATATACAGGTAGACACAAAACTCACACCATTTATTTGTGATATTTTTAGTGGCGAAGCACAATTGAATTTTAGAATTAATTTAGAAGAAATTCTTAATTCAAAAAAGATCAAGCCATATACTTCAAAAAATATTACAAGCATATCAAATATGTTGGTTAAAAAATTTGCCCGTATAGCTAAATTAACTAAAAACTCAACTTTTATAAGAAATAATCAGCAGCTTATATTAGCTTCTTCAATATATTCGGAAGCTCACAGTAATGTAATGAAAGAGAATTTAAAAAAATCATATGTTAAACATTACCTAAAACTATTTGCCCATATATTTAGTCAAGAGAGCTTCTCACCAGTGCAATTAAACGCATCTGATTCTAAAAGAATTGCAAATAAGCTTACCATAACTCGACAACAGTCAAAACCATACAGTTTAACTGTAAGTAACTTTCAACGTATAGGGGAATACAATGACTAAGTTATCAACATTAACAACTTTATTTTTTGTCCTGGGTATAACTAATTATGCTCAAGCTACACCAAGAAAACATTCATTATGTAATTCATCAGCCATACAGTCTCCGGAAAACTCAGCTGGATTCTTTTTTGGGGAAGATTGCAAGCAAATTTATGTTTTGCCTCCCAAAGAAGGTACTTTAGAGGTCACAAGTTTTAATTATGACCTAAGAGCACTTCAATGTGGAGCCATCAATCATCAGGTAGATAAAGCTAATGAAATCATAATAAACCTGGTTGAAGAAGATAAAAAACTAACATTAAGAAGATCTAAAATTCGTGAGCAAAATGCAGCTGTCATCGCAAAACGTAACAAATGTTTTAATTTTGACCCTAAAGTGGATAAATTAAAAGATAAAAAAAACAAAGTGGGATCAGCAATTCGTATTAGGCAATCAAAATTAGTTCAGTTAGAAGATCAGTATAATTCATGTTCCGACCAAAATGCTTCTGATTGTAGATACCTACCTTATGATATCACTAGTTTAAAAAATCAGATTCAAAATTTCAATGCTAAATCAGAAATTATTGATTCTGCAATATTAAGCTATACTGAAAGAAAGGACAGTTGTCTGCAAAACATAGACAGGTATGTCACAGGCTTAAGCCGTAGTGACACTGAACTGAACTCCATCATTAACAACTATCGAAAAGAGCTAAATGTTTTACAAAGTAATATGAACTTAATGTATAACAATCTAGCTCCCATTGCCACGTCTACTCTTGGTATAAAATATGAATCGCACTACGTACAGCTTGTTGAGGAGTTTAAGAGTTTAAACCCAGGTGTTAATTTTAATAAAATGCCAAACAGCTCTATGGCGCTTGAAGTAAAGCTAGTTCGTGATGGGCACAGACAAAATATACCTATGGTAATATCATCTGATATTCACGCTGTATCACTTGCACCAACTGAAATATCTATTGACCTTTATCCTGCAGGTATAGATTTAAGACCCACAGCTAACGTGGTCTTTTCAGAATCGCTTTCTGGAACCATGAGTTTAAACCAGTTAGGTACTTGTATGATTACTCGCCGGATGGAAAATCAAACGGGTGTGACAAATGACCTCAATGAAATAGCAGAACTTATAGGGGGCAATGTCTTTTACACTTACCAACTTCAGACAGATCGTAAATTTGAGTTCAAGTACAACGAGCATGAACTTTTCCGACGCATTAAAAAGAAGTCAAGAAAAGGTGGGCTTTTTAAAACATCAGTTGCACAGTCGCTCACAGAGGAGCTAAATGCTAAGTCTTGGTTACAAGTCAAAGTTACCTCCGAGGACTCACGTAATGTTTATGTTGACTCTCAAAAAATGATTAGTGAAATACGTTCTGAGTACCTAAATAGGGCAATTTTTAAAGTAGCAAAATACTTTGTTTCTAAAGAACAACTTCACCTACTCACACCACCTTCTGAAAACGGTGCCGCAGTAGCTTCTAAAGAACTTAAAAAATGTCCAAATCCTTATTGCCAATTTGGCGCAGCTGTTTTGGACGTGGCTAATGCTATTTTTGGCGAAGCCCAATCATCTGCTAGTCATACAAGAACCATTGACCAGATGAATTGGGAAAAACAGGTTGTTTCTGAAATGTTACCTTTTACTGGTTCATTTGGTCTTTTTCCAAAACAAAGGTCGGAAGGTGTGTTTTAATGAAATCCTTATTACTCATTTTATTGAGCCTCTCCCTTAATGCTCAAAGCATTGAAGGGTTGGGGTCCCAGGTAATAAACCTTAATGATTGGATCACACAACCCCAACAAACAATCGAATTTGATAGGGTTAACTGGCTAAACAAAAGTACCGCCCATTATAGCTGCAATGCTGTCTTACAAAACCATGAAGACTTTAGCAGAAATGAAGCTAAATATTTAGATGTAGTACTAGAAGAAATTTTTAAATCAAAGGGGGAAAATGCTCAGTCCTTGAGGCATTCACGTGAAACCCTTATGGATTTAGTGGGTCTCTCTGCCGAACATCCTTTTTTTAAAACGGTAGCTTATGCAGAAGTAACACTTGCACAAAACTGGATTGAGTCTGCAGATTCTTTCTTACTCATGAAATATGGACACTTTGAAGTTTCTAAATTTTTAAACTTTAAGAATTTAAACATTCATTCAACAGTTTTACCAAACAAAAGTGTGACTTTGAATATTCCCATATCTTATTACGATATTTGTGCTCATAAAGGTGTGTATATTGCAAAACTCACTCAGTGCCATGATAACGCCGATAACTGGGTCCAATGTTCAAAAAGATATGGTGTTCACATGAACCTTAATGAAAAAGCATTAGGTTTAGGTAAAGCAACAAACACTAGAAGGAGTAATGGGCGATGGGATTAAAATCAAAAATTATTTTTCTTGTTTTACTTACCTCTGCCTCATCTTTATTTGCCAACTTGCCCGTAGGACTAGAAGCAATGTTAGATGATTTTGTAGGGATAACGGAGATTCATAATTGTAAAGTTGAAGTTTGGGAAACCACTATTGCGCAAAACGGAACTTATGATCGTGCCGGTCTTGGAATAATGGTCACTGACAATAGAATTAAGAAAATAGCTTCAATTTATTTAAACAATGAGTCTATAAGTATTAATCAAAACATGGATCAACGCAGCTACAGCTTTAAGCGCGTTTTTACAGTAGCTAGCCAAAAATATCATCAATATTTAAAAATACATTTTAATCAATGGAACGCTTTGACTTTATTTGAAGTTGGAGAATTTAACGAAACTAAACTGGAATATACTCAACGTAGTATTTGCAAACAAGAACATTTAGGTGGTCATAATTAATTATGACCTCAGGAGGATATAAACATGAATAAAATTATTAAAAAATTATCACTAGCATTATTACTTTCCACTCTTCACCTTAGCTTTGCTCAAGCAAAAACAAATGGTGTTGTTATTGAACCTGCATCAATGGAGGTCAGAGTGGCTTCCGACGGCAGAAGCATTGATGTGAGTTTAATTAATAACGAAGATTTTGACCTTTTCTGTTCTCAAATTGCAGTGGAAAGTGAAATGATTAAGGCCCCTTATGGAGAATGGAAAGGTTGGAAAAAAACACCTATTTTTAATACCTATATTCGATCTAATGAATCTGCTGAAATCAGTGTAGGTCATGCCCATATTAAAACAAAAGAAAGTCTTGAAGGAGACAAATTCGTTTATTCGTTTGCTAAAATAAACAGTAATCACGTACATTGTCAAAAAGCTAGTTTTGAAAATTACTGTGACTTTGCTTCTTTAGATGAAGAAGAGGAGTACACCATTGACAAGATCTTACAGGAAACTAACAGCACAAGTTGCGCCAAGGCAGAGGGGAAACTACACGGAAATGTAAGACTTAGAGCACTGGGATTAAAATCTGTAAAACCCATTAGTTTTTTCCCAAGAGTTCTTAGTCTAGATTTACAAAACAACAAAATCACATCAGTAAAGGATTTATCAATTATTGAAAACCTAAGAACCATAAACCTCAACAACAATCCCATTGAGCTTTTTTCGGACTTCTGGAAGATGGAAAACCTAAGGCGACTCTATCTTTTTGGATCATCTATTAAGGACATTGAGGGTATAGAAAAGTTACATAGTTTGAAAAAATTAAATGTTGGAAACACTGATGTTGAAGATTTTTCACCAATGAAAAAGCACCCGCGTTTAAATGTTAGGTATAAGAAAATACTCAAGTATGAGGAACCTCATGCTTGGTAACCAAGCCCCGTAACAAAACAGTTGTAATTTATATATATTGAAAAAAGAGTGTGCTCATAGTATAAGCACACTAAGGAGAACGCTATGAAAACATTGAAATCTCGAATCCTTTTAAGTCTAACTTTAGTAATTATGGCTTTAGGCTGTAATAAAGATGATCCAAAGCCTGTAACCCCACCGCCACCTGTAGATAAGGGAGGATCTGGCGGAGCTGGGGGCGCAGCAGCTGCATTGAAGTGTAAACTAAAAAATCCCATTTCTTTAAAAAACATAGATACAACTAAAGCCTATTTGGTATTTAATAATATTACTTTATCAGCAAAAGCTACCACAAAAAGCTTTAAACAATTTGATGGTAGTGCATTTCAGTTTATCTTGCACTCTCCGGTTTATCGCCTTATTGGAGAGAGTTATAGACCTACAGTTGTTGAAGCTGGTCACCTTGTGGTACCGTCAAGATGGGATGATCCTGACTCTATTGGTGTACCAGAAATTATCGAAGATCAATGGAGTATGAGTGCTAAAAGCGAAGCTCTAGAAAACTCAGAATACATACTGCATACTGTGGAGCTAATATCAGACTCTTATGCAAGTAAAAATATAGAGCCCAGAACCTCAAAAATCATTTACAAACAAATTATAGATTACAAAAATCAACAAATTATTTCTATAGAAATAACAAATGATATTCTTGCCTATTATGATGCCATGGGGTCCAGAACTCCCCAAGTAACAAATTTAGATGTAAGGCAAACTCTATGCATTGAAGATATGAGTTTTAAAGAAGGTTTAGATAGAGAACCTCAAACTTCCAACTAAATCATTTTTCGAAATGCGAAAAAAGTAACCTAATACAAGGCAAGGGGCGTCCAACTCTCCCCGGGGAGAGTTGTTCACCTGATTCCTCTCGTATATACCACTAACAATGTGTTAGGAATTAAAGCTTGCAAACCCCCAAGTAAGAAAATCTCTTCTTACTTACAGTCCAACAGACGTTTTAAGCGACATATTGCTGTGTAGCGCTTAGATACTCGATGAAAGATATCTGTGTGAGCTCCGCCAATTTCGGAGTTTAAAGAGCGTCCTAATCCAGCTATGCTTCTTTTGTTTTTAGGCTTAGATTTTTTACTGGGTAGGTAATCCTTAAGACTAAATCGTTTCTTTTGATCAAACTTACCAGAGCCACCTCTGCTATATCCCTTAAAGCCTCCACCAGAACTCACAGCCACATTTGAGGTATAACCGCCACCGCCACGTGCGCCTCTTAAAATATTTGTTTTATAACCAGCGCCACCGCCAGACCCGCCGCCACCGGCTGCGCCCATTCCGCCACCGCTGTCTCCAGACATTTGAGGACCGCCTGTTCCGCCACCGCCAATTCCGGGATTTTCGGAAGGTGTTCCACCAGCTATGGGACCACCAATGACGTCTCCTTCAACTAAACTGTCACCATCATCATCGTTATATGCATCACCACCAAGCTCTGGTCGGCCTCCTACTGCCGCCAAACCACGACCTCCGCCATTATCGCCAAAAGATGCTGTGGTTGGTGGTGGAAGCAATAAACCTGTACATTGTGTTGATGACCTATTGACCGCTTCACGACAAAACAAACAGGTGGGATTTGTTGCATTTATAGGGTTTGTACAGTCTCCATTGAAGGCTGTTTCAACCACAGGAAGTCCTGTGGCTTGAGTAGCAACACGCTCTTCACAGTCTCTAGCCAGTTGGCCTTGTATCATAGTTTTAATGGATTGAGCCACATGTGCATCTTGTTTCTGCTCTAGCTTTCCACAAATACCAATATCCTGTTCTAAACTAGCTAAAGTATCGGAGTATCTCTCACGCTCTTTACAATTAGCTCTAAAGTTATCATCTAAACGCCAAGACAGAATCTCCACACTTTTACCTGAGGAACAGTTTTTATTATTATATTTAGTGGTTAGCTTTTCATATTTATCTATGGTGGGTTCACAAGTATCTTTACAAGTATCACGAGAGCTTTTACAAACTCCAGAAGAAGCAAGGGCAGTAAATGTCCCTACATCAGAAATATTCTTAAGTTGCTCACAATGTTTAGCAATAGAATTAATCTGCCCAGCTCGAGCCGTATTCGCTATCTGAGTGACTCCAGATAAGATTTGTCCAATAATCTCAGGTTTACCAGTTACGCATGCTAAAATATCCCCACAGCATTGTGTGGCCTCTTCTTGTGTGTCATCACATTGCTTTTTATCTGCTACTCTTTCTGCTTTTTGGATTGGGTCTTTGGCACTTAGGTCTCTTATGTGGTCTTGTACAGTATTTCCAATATTACCCGCTGCTAAAATTCCATCCACACACTTTTCTCCTATTTGAGGAGCGGAACATTTGTGAATTTTTTTAAGTAAACATAAAGTGTCGTCTATTTCACAACCCATAATGGCCGAGGAGATACTTGATACAGTAGTTATACTAGATATACCTTGGGCCGCACTTGCTGCAGCCACAGCTTGCGCTTTTTTCATTTCGCAAGTTTGATTCACACAACTGTTCTCAGGCTCAATACCTTGTAAGGTGCTTTCTACAATTTTTTTAACACATTCTAGATCTCCGCCACATGGTGGCTTTGCAACATCGCCATTTTTTGGGATAAGAGTGTCGTCATTATTTGGCTTTGCAGGCACCCTTGGAGTATCTGCTACAGACTTACACTTTGATGGCACTGGTATACCTGAAAGTGCCGCCATTCTCCGAGTCATTTCACAAGTTGTATTTTCAATTTTCTCTAATTCGTCAGGCTGCCTAGTTGAATCGGTACTAGTTATATAGTCAGTATTTCCTGTATCACCACCTTCGGCAAAAAAACCAAGATCATCACTAATTATCCTTCTAACTGGATCAAAACAGCGCAATTTTCCATAACTTGAAACTATAACCCTGCCTTGCCAATCACAGGCCTCCAAGTATTCTTTCATTTCAGTGTCGAAAGGATTATAAGTAATATTAACCTTTTCAGATTGCAATTTTCGCCTATTTTTATCTTTAACTGCTGTGGGAACTAAGCCTTCACAAACGCCATCGCTATAATTAAACGAAACACGATTACCTTTATAGCAATCACCTGCTAGTATCATGAATGGAAAATTGAATATAAACAGCACCAAAAAAATATATGTTTTCATGCAGCCTCCAATATCCCTATCGGAAGACTAGTTGTTTCACTTTAGTACAAATCAATTTTAATAATATGACAAATAGTTACAGGTACTTAGGTTTCCTAACTCAAGCTTCGGCTCTACTTAGTTTAAAATTCTTACGGCTCTATTGAAAGACTTTTTCTTATCAACTGACTTAGCATTTGTATTCGGATCAGTATTAATTTTGAGTTTAGCCCCTCTATGAATGGCCACTAAGAACCGCGCCCCTTTCTCTGTAACTGCAATGAGAGCCCCGCCAGAATGATGATTTTCAGTGTTGCACTTATGGCTTACAAGACCAAATTGACCACCTAATTGAACGTCAGTACACATTGTTACAGTTCTCACAACCTCATTTTCATAAAGTTTACTTTCGTTACCTGCCGAAACCATAAAATAATAAACCTTACTCCCTAAAGCCTTCAGTTCTTTATCAGAAATAAGAGAGAAAGGTTCTATTTTCTTAGCCTCCGTCCCAAAGTTTAACAGGCTTTCCATAGCATCTTCACGCAAAGATATCTCGCACCGATCTTTATAAATCTCCTCAACAGGCAGTTTTGTAGGAGTTTTGGTGCCACAGTCCAAGTTATCAAAAGAGACACCAAAGCGGTCCCTCTTAGAAATATCCGCAGAGTTAGGGTCCATAACTGTGGCGTTTAGTGAATATGCTAATTCAACATCTTTATTTTTAGCACCTTTTACAATACTCTCAATATTTGAATCACCTGCTTCACCATAAAAACTGTGTGCAGTTGAAATAACTTTTACTTTACCTTCAGACTTATAAACTATTGCTGTACCTCTGCGACGTTCTTTACCTTTATCCACACTTATGGACAAAACTCCCAAATAACTATTCAAAACATCCTCATTATATGCAAACAGACTCTGCTTTTTGTGGAACTCATAAACCTTCAGCAGGCCACCCTTTGGATCTTGCCCACTGCAGGCTCCAGTCTTAATGTCCTCAAAGTATTTATCAACAACCTTTGTGCCATCCACTACATAATCTTGAACTTGCTCTAAAGATATTGGATTAACTTCTCTCTCCATCATCTCATTGGCTTGTGACATAAGTTCATCCATCATTTCATTTCGCTGATTCATATGACGATTAAGCTTTTCTTTTTCCATAGCTCTACGTGTAGCCGGATCTGAAGAAAAAACTACTTCTTCAGAGAAGTCTCTAAGAAGGGCGTCCTGTAAAACAGGTTCGTTTTCTTCCTGTGCCTGAATAGTTGGAATAAATAAAAAGTAAGTAATTACGAAAATTAGGAGGGATGAGAAAATTAAATTGATTGAGTTTTTCATGTTAACCTCGGGAATACTTTTCAAACTGTACCAACACCTTTTATTTGCCCATAATTATACCACTAATCCCTTGAAATCACCTCTGTTTTAGCAACCGTGGTAATTATTACAGGACTGTATTTAAGTTTAACAATTTAAGACTATATACTCACCTGATTTGCTGATTTGAATCATACTTTAGTATAGTAAATCAGGCACTTTTGACCTCTGACTTAGGGCTAGTGCATTTCAGTCAGAAAAAGAATTGAAAATTTGCTTCAGAAAACCTGGTTAAATGAACTAAAAGAAAGTCATTAACTCTCCCCGGGGACAGTTTTAGCAATCCACCTCTCCTGTTGTTGAACTGTAATTTCTTTAGTTTCAGCATTTTATACAGTTAGAAAATAATCCGGAGATAAGTTGCACGTAGATACATTCACAACATTAATGACCAGCCGGGTTCTTTTCCCTATACGCCATTTTTGATTTTTATCTAAATAATAATCATTACTTTTACTATTTGTATTTGTATTTGTATTTGTATTTGTATCTTTTATTTTTATTTTTATTTTTATTTTTATTTTAAAAAATAGAACTTACATCACAACCAAAGAGAGACTTCTCTCACATACTTATAAATATTTTCAATCACTCGCTGCATTAATCAAAAAATATTTGACAGTGTTACACTAGCAAAACTGCTGAAACAACTCAATCATAATGTCATCAACTGGTTGAGCTAGTGACTCTCTAAACAGACTTCTCTTGGAGTAAATTCAATGAACTGTCCCCGGGGACAGTTCATTATTGCTATCTCTCCCCACCTTATCCTTGAGGTTAAAATTAGAATTTCAAAACCCATGTTACAACTATCTTAGTAAGTAATAAATAGACCCAATTCACCACGTAATCACATTATAGATTAAGGTCAAAAGACGAAAGGTAATTCCCATGTACAACAATTTCAACATAGCTAAAAAGCAAATGACCAATAAAGACTTTGCCTTTATTAACCAACAGGCCATCAATGCTGTGAAAACTTTAAAGAAGGCCGAGTATGATTTGATTAAGGTTTTGCAAAAAGTTGATGAGAAAAAGGTTTATGCTTATTATGGTTTTCGAAGCCTTTTTCAATATAGCCTCTCGGCCTTGCACCTTACTGAATCTCAGGCCTATAGCTATATCAACGTGGCTCGGAAGTCTCAACAATGTCCTGCTTTAGATGAAGCTCTTAAGAATAAAGAAATTTCTGTTTCTAAACTTAAACAAGTGATTGCCCAAATTACCCCCTCTAATCAAACTGAGTGGATAGATCGAGTTAAAACAATGAGTAAACGTGAACTTGAAAATCTTGTTGCTAAATCAAACCCGCATATACGCATCCCAGAACAAGCGCGTATGGTTGCAGAAAACCTAATTCATTTACAAATGCCTATTAGCGAAAACCGCTTTAAAAAGTTTCAACGTGTTAACGAGCTTCTTTGTCAAAAAACTAACAAAGTGATCAAAATGCAAGATATTGTAGAACAACTTTGTGATTTTTATATTGAAAAAAACGATCCCCTGAAAAAGGCAGAGCGTGCGGAAAAACGAATAAAAAGAAAGCCAAACAGGATCACTTTACAAAACAAAGCAAAGCCAATTGTAGCTTCACAGACAAATAGAGCCGCCATTCCATCTAGTATACAAAACCAAGTTTATCTACGAGATCAGGGTTGTTGTCAGTTTTTAGACGCCACTGGAAAAAAATGTAGAGAAAGGCGTTGGTTGGATTACCATCATGTAATTCCTGTGAAAAAAGGTGGAGAACACAGCCTTAAAAATTTAACCCTTTTGTGTCGTGGACATCATCGCAGCCTGCATTTTATAACTTAACTACTTATTTTGAATTTATGCGACTTTATCGTAACTCACTGGACTGAGTGCTCTTAAAATTGTTTAGTATGTGAAATAGACCCAGCACGGAAGCATAGAAGCATAGAAGCATAGAAGCATAGAAGCATAGAAGCATAGAAGCATAGAAGCATAGAAGCATAGAAGCATAGAAGAATAGAAGAATAGAAGAATAGAAGAGTGGATAAAAGCCCTTGAACAAGCAGAGAATTTTATCGACTCTAGTGACCCTGAACACATTGGTTGTCTTTTTTATTCTCTTAAAACAAAAAACTTTGTAAAACCCGAAGAAGAGAATACTTTGCTTAAAGGTGCAGTTGAACATTATGGCCAAGCTCGAGGGGTGTTACCACGAATCCTCTAAAAGTGTTCGATAATGTCAAAAAATCACTGGTATTTTAAATAAAAATTCGGGTTTATAATACACAAGTATTTCTACCTTAACAAATATTGATAAATTGTAAATGAGAACCAATCACTATATGCCTGTGTGTTGTTGTTTTACAAACCCCATCACTTTACATAAATTGGCTAGAGGTGGGTTGCTGTTATCATCACACATATCGTATAAAGTTTTTTTGGAAAGACCTGTTAAAAAAGATACCTTTGAGGCTCCGAATCTTTGTAACACTATTAGCAGAGTTGATTTAATATCATCAATATCACCATCACTCCAGGATTTGAAGAAACTTTTAGTTACCTCATCATTTGAATATTTAATTGTATTTTCTTGGTTCTCTGTTTGTTTCAATTTCATTTTCATTTTCATTTTCCTATTTTCTTATGTATATTTTTAAAATTGTAAATCTTCAATTCAAAATGCTATCTATTCAATGTAATTTCTCACTCACTCACTCACTCACTCACTCACTCACTCACTCACTCACTCACTCACTCACTTACTTACTTACTTACTTACTTACTTACTTACTTACTTACTTACTTACTTACTTACCTACTTACTTACTGTTTTCTTCGCTGTTTCATCATTTTATCACTTCATTGTTTCAGACTATATTGCTTTATTTTATCATTACTCAATTTATTCACAATCGCTTAGCAACATTCAAATTATTAACTGTGTTAAACCAATGGTAAACATAAAGAAACATGACACCCATTTTCTTGTTTACTTTTTATTTTTAATTGACCGCCACTGCTTTTTGCAAAAAGCGTTGCGTTCATTAATCCTAATCCGTGCCCTGTTGTTTTTGTAGTTACTTGAATGTTTTTATTAATTTTATCCAGGACTGCCTTATCCATGCCTATACCATTATCTTTAATATGAATCGTCACCATATTATCAATTTTTTCTAAACTCACATTTATTTTTGACTTCTTTCTTTTATCACCTACTGACTCTCTGGCGTTATTAATGAGGTTCGACAATACGCTATACAATTCCCTCTCGTTAACCTTGGACAAATGACTTATACCTCTACAGTTAAAAATAATTTCAACATTCTGATTTTTAAATTCCAAACCCTTATGTGCTGTAACTTCATGTAGAAGGCTATTTAAATTTACTACTCCTGTGCTACCCCTCTCTCTCTGCATTCTCGCTCGCTCCGATGCTCTACAAAGTGGTTCATTTACTAAATTCAATGGCGATGCACCTTTCGAAATTTTATTAAATATACTTGTGGGAATAAACTGACTAGGATTGTTAAACATCTTAATTGTGTTAAGTTCTTTTTTTAATCTAATAAGCACACTGGAGTTTACTTGATCCACACAGACAGGATCTAAACTTCCAGAGAGGTTCGAATCCTCATTAGAGTTTTGGCTAAGATTGGAGTCTAGAATAAACTTAGATTTTGGACCTGCTTTGAAATAAGTGCTCTCCTCAATATTAACATTTAGCCCCTTCTCAATATTAATATTTAACTCCTTAGGAATATTAACACTTAACCCCTCATGATTAACTACATCTTCATCACAATTAT
The DNA here is from genome assembly GCA_018663505.1 of Pseudobdellovibrionaceae bacterium. GTDB lineage: Bacteria > Bdellovibrionota > Bdellovibrionia > Bdellovibrionales > UBA1609 > JABJQG01. The sequence goes on from JABJQG010000053.1 coordinate 95,865, forward strand.
CTGACTTACCGTTCAAGTCATTATCCTTAAGACCACTTAATAATTCACCAGCGATTTGCTGAATACGCTCTGAGGCCGAGCACAATAACTGAGAGCCTTTTTTACTATTAGGCACTGAGGACGCAATTTTTATCACACTTAAAGGAGACTTTATATCGTGACAAACCTGAGCTACCATTTTACCTAAACCCACTAACTGCTGCTCTTTTTTTAGTTGATGCTTTAACAACACCAACTCTTTCTGAAGCAGGTCATAACGTTTCTTTTCTTCTTTTAACATTTTTTGGCTTTCGAAATTTCGTTTATTTTGAAAATCAATCATGGATATTACTTTTTCTTGCGCTCTCATTTCTACCCTTCTTCTTTAGCATTCAAATTATGTTTTTTTGAACCTCTGTCATTTTCTCGCTGATTCCTAATTAAGAAATTAAATCAGCTACCTAAAAACAAAACTCAAAACCTCTCCAACTTTAACCACAAAACAAAAGAGGTGACTTTGTATATGATCAGCTACTTGAGCAAACGACGTGCCGAAAAATTTGAGGTATTTTTAGACAAATTGGTGTCACAATTGTCAATATCATGAAATTTTTTCACGGTGACATGACCGTGCTCCAGTGCGTCGCAAGGACTTTCTGACACCGCTTAGAGGTTAGTAAGACAACCCCATTAGGTCAAAGCCGACGATCCTGTTAGAAAAGTATTCCTTAGCACTGTCAGTACTCACAGCGGACATGCTTGGCACATACTTCTTTCACCGAGAAATAGTAGGCTTTAGTTTTCGCTCAATTCTCGAAAACTTTTTGACCATAGATATAATTAAAAAATTAAAAAAAACTGCTCCAAACCAACACTTTAGTTACTCAATGAAAACTTTAATCATTAATCATCGTCTCGTTCTATTTCCTGATTTCATTTCAATAGACCTAATTATTCCACCGGTGAGATCAATCATCTCTATGGGAATTGTTAAAGCTCGCTCATCATGACTGATACGCTGAGCTCCCCAACTACTATGAACCTTTAATGCTACTATGTGACCATGCTCATCCAACTTATACCCTTTTATAGTGACACTGTGAGCAGTGCTCATTTGCTGATCCGCCAGCTTTATGGCATCAATATCTAACTTCCCATCTTTTAAAGGCATTATATAATGTCCTTTTTTAGCTCCAGACTTCACAAGAAATTTATCTAAATTTCTATAAGTAAGATACAGTTCCACTTTATGATCAATGGCTGTTTTAAGAATTTGCTCTTGCCTTTGGATAATAATCAAGGGGTCATCATTAAAAAATCTTTCCTTAAAAGCAATATCCTCACTGATAAATCGCAAATTGTTATATTGGGGCGAAATTAATCGTCTTGTGCTCATTTTCTTTTCAACACTAATAAGAGAAGATCTTACATCCGCAAGAATAGCATTAAGCATATTTACAACTTCATCCATCTGGACTTGAATCAACGCCTTTCTTTCTAAAGATTTGTACTGCTTCACTAATATTTCAGAATTACGAAAAAAATATTTAATTTCCTGCATTTTAACTTCAATTTCTTTAAAATGTGCAGCTACTTTTTTAGACTCTAGATATTCTTCAGCTTGTGATTGCTTACTAACTACCAGCGGCCTTACCCCAGATAAATCTTTTAGTATATTAGACATTGAATTGGGTGGTTCTAAGTTTGTCTTTAATTTTTCGCTATGAAGTGATATTCCAAATTTAAATCTTACTCCATCTTCAAACCAGAGAGAGTCCTCTCTCTTACCGGAGGATCTCGCCTTATAATTTTGTTTATCCAACGAAGGGTTCAATTCATTTTTTTGAGAAGCAAAACTCTGAAGTAATTTTTCCACTTTTATCATAACAAGCTGTAAGGCTAAGTGTTCTCGATTTACACTGACCTCACGCCCCATAAAATAGGAGAAGCTGCTACTTAATGATCGAGCCCAGGTTTCAAAATAACAGGTCCCACCACACTGTTGTAATATTGGAGTCTCAATTAATTTCACACGCGAAAACAGCCGTATGCACTGGTATTTAACCGGTGCTCCTGAGGACATAGTAAATGTGACAAAAATGGCTAATAAAATACCATATTTTATCCACTTTTTAGGCCCACATGAATAGACATTAAGCTGTTGAAATCTCATGGAAATAATTAATGCAAGGGACTTGCCAATAATGCAATTTTTCTAGGGACAAAGACATTCCTTTCTCAGCTAAAATAGAACAGTTTTAGGGAAATATTGCATTGTTAGCCTTATTGTGTAGCAGTCCTCATTTAGTATGAGATCCCTAAAATCAATCACTTATCCATTTAAACTTCTAGTTTTTTTTACTTTAACAAAATATCAGGGCCAAGATCTAGCTACTGGCCACTTCCAGATTTTTCATAATGATTCCATAAAATTATCCGATAATGATGTATGAATATATTAAAAATTATTTTGCTTATAATAACTTTTCAACTGTGCACAACAGCTATTTATGCACAAAGTGAGACATCCTGTGATGATGAAAATCGATCTCCTACCTGGTCTCTTGCTGAAAATATTGAGACAGCTCCAATTTATAGAGAAGCTGGAAGCTCCAGTGAGTTTATGGTAGATATGATACAGGACTCTGCGTCCACAAAAAATAATGCCAAAGCCAAGTACTTTCACCTCATGGGTGAGAATGCTGTGAAGAATATTGGTGGAACAAAATATTTTCGAGTCTGTTATGAAGCCACTGTTATGGTCGATGGCGTTGCGAAGAGTGTTGCTAAAAGAGGCTATTTAGATAAGCGATTTATTTATTTCCCCCCTGGAACAGAACCAGATAATGAAAACTACTCTGCGAATACAGGAGAAGTAAAAAATGTTTGTCGAGAAATTATTACACCGAAATTCCCCGGCGCAGTCCCCACTCATTAGAATTTTCACTGTAAGCAATATTAGGCTAAAGTGAGTAGACATTCTCCCAATTACACTGAGTTACCAATCAGCTACACACAACAAGGTCCTAAGCCAACGTGCTTGCTATTTGTAAGTAATAATTAAGCACCCCCATTAAAAGTAAACTTCACTCATAAACATATAGAATTAAAGCTCTAGACAGTAGCTCCTGGAATACCAATTCCTTAAAAGAAACTTGTCACAAGCCTATTTCTAATGCATATTCCATCAACTATGCTTAAAAACACCATACATATATTTACTACTGGCGGAACCATAGAGAAGTCTTATCATGAGATTGAAGGTAGTCTTAAAAATAGAGATTCCTTGCTACAAAAAACATTAATTTCCAAACTCAGGCTCCCTTATTTAAATATTCACATACACGAAGTCATGGCCAAGGACTCTTTGTTTTTAAGTAACGAAGACCGTCTTTATATTTGGAACAAGGTTTGGCATAAAATGAAAGAAGGCTACCCTGTTGTTATTTTGCACGGCACAGACAGCATGGAAAAAACTGCTCAGGTATTTTTTGAAAAATGTCCACAGCCCCCTGTTCCCGTCATATTCACTGGCGCAATGATCCCTATGGGGTTTGAGGACTCGGATGGTCGACAAAACTTTACTGAAGCTCTATTTGCAGCACACTTTGTTAAACCAGGAGTATACATTAGCTTTCATGGCTACTTATTTGATGTGCCAAACTGTCGAAAAAATATTCAAAAAAGAACCTTTGAGAAAAAGAATCCTTCTTTATAAAAAAAAGGCTCCTTATGGAGCCTCTTTATTAAAACCTGTTATTTTTACTATTACCAAGTCACCTGTAAGTCAGGAGTCACTGTAAAGTAACATCTAGTATTGTCCGTGGTTACAAAGTTACCAGGTACTAATATTGTAAAGTGTTGTCTAGATCCATGAGAGTAATGAGCCATCAGATCGCCGTTTGCAAATCTTAATATAACTTCATCCAAAGGTTGTACACCACATGGGTTAATAACTTCAGTAATCATATATTCACTCACTGGAGCATCTTTACCATCTAGGCCATTAGTGCCATCAACTCCATTGCTACCATTAGAACCATTATTTCCGTCAGTGCCATCTGTACCATGCTTTATCAAAGCCACTGAACCATCTGGACATTCTACATAGGCACCACCTTCAACTTCATTAACTGTACAAGCAACAGCATCTTTTCCGTTAATACCATCCACACCATTTGCTCCATCAGCACCATTTGCTCCATCAGCACCATTTGCTCCATCAGCACCGTTAGCTCCATCTGTACCATTTGCACCATGTTGAACAACTGCAATAGATCCATCATCACAAGAAATCACTGCACCAATATCGCCTTCCGCAACTGAACAAGTTGAACCGTTAAGACCGTCTAAACCATCTACGCCGTTAACTCCATCTACACCATCATGAACAATAGCCACAGTTCCATCTTCACAAGAAACATAAGCTCCAAGCTCGGTCTGTGTCACTGAACAAGATGTACCATTTTCTCCATGTTTAATAACAGTGGCGGACTCATCATCGCAAAAGACTAAAGCACCTTCAGCTATAGGTTCAACATGACAAGAACCCCCGTCAACACCATCGATACCATCAGCTCCGTCTTTTATCGCAATCTCTGTACCGTCTGGACATTTTAATACATAATGGTCATCCAATGGTTCCACCGTACAAGCAATAAAGTTTTCTACAGGTACAGGGTTACCATCAGCAAACATTCCATCTGATGCTTGGTTGTTTAAATCCTTACAACCAAATAGACCTAAGTTAATCACAAATAACAAAATCTTTAATCCATGTTTGCTCATATATTTTTCTCCATGTACGTGTATAGTCATGGAATATAAAAGCAATTACTGGACCAAAGTTTTGTTGTTCTGTTTTGAAATGGTGTGCTTCAACTATTGGAAATAGTTATTCTATTCTCAGTGACTCATAATAGTAATGTTTGATTTTTTGTACATGTTTATTTTCTGTTAACATCTTCTACAAAAACTAAAACTTTGAAATGACATTTATAGTTCTCACATCAATACAAAACAATTAGTTATGCTGCTTTTTTTTGGGCCTTAGCTAGAGGAAGGCAAATTTTAAAAAAGAATTTATCCCTTATTGGTACAACCTTAAATTGACCGTTGTGTGATATTATAATATTTTTACATAAGTTCAGCCCTAAGCCAGTCCCTTTGCCCGATTTTTTTGTGGTATAAAAAGGCTTAATTACATCATTCACTTTATCTTGAGGAATACCAGGGCCACTGTCAGAAAACTCAATCTCAATTCTATCTTTAAATTTTTTGCAATCTATTCGTATATAAGGGTTATCCAAACCGTCAATGGCATCAATGGAGTTTGAGATCAGATTAATAAAAACCTGAGAAAGCTGTACAGGAAGACCAAATACCTGAAGGTCGTCACTCACTCCACACATTTCTAATTGGATATGCTTTTGCTTTAAACTGAGGTTGTAAATGGATTCTGCATCTTCAAAAACTGATTTTAAACTCAATGTCTCCATCATTAAATTATCCGGAGATCTAGAAAATCGTTTTAATCCAGAAACAACAGTGGAGATCCTCATAGCTGTATTGTTAATTTTCTCCAAGCGATACAGCAAGTCTTCATCCGATATATCTTGCTCGTTTTTAAGTTTATAAATTATTGCTTGTGCTTGGCCAGACACTATCATCAGAGGATTATTGATTTCATGGGCAATGTTGCCCGACAGCTCTGCTAAGACTTGTACATTTGAGTTTTTCAAAAGATCAGTGGTTTTCTCTTCTAAGTTTACATAGTTTACATGCCTTATGTAACTTTCAAAATAACAAAATGGTAGAGCAAAAAATAAAATCGCAGATCTATGCAAAAACAGACCCGATTCAATAGGACTAGTCGTTATTAAAATAGCGTAAGAAAAAATAAAAAATACAATGTAAGCCCCTAGTTGTCTTAAATTAAAAACAGAAGCGGCTACTATTATTGAAAGTATTTGTGCATAAAATGGAACAAAAGGTGTTTCCTGCATTACATTTTCATTAAATAAGCCAAATACCCCAATAGCAAAAAATGTTAAAACAACTGGGACCGCAGTTTTTGTACCTCCGACTAACTTTAAAAATATATAATTAAGAGTTAAAATACTAAACAGTGTTATAGAAATTTTAAAATTATCTATTGTAGTTACAGCTGTCCAAAACCCAAAACGTACTGGTAATACCACGAATGATATAAAACCAGTAATAAAAATCAAAGATGGTAGTAAAACCTGAAGTGTTCTCTGCTGAGTATATAGCTCTAATTCTGTTGGTTTAACAGACCATACATAATAAAATTTTCTTTTAATTATCTCAAGCAGTACCATGGGTATTTAATCGGTATATCCAGTACTGGAGTAAACCCAACAGCAATAAATACCGACCATAGTCACTCTCTATGAAAATGCCTCTCAATTACTTATCATTTGGCTTTACTTAAGCTTGGCCCATGCATCTTTTAGAGTCACTGTTTGGTTAAACACCCAATTTCCCTCTGTGCTATCTGAGTCTATAGTAAAATAACCAAGCCTTTCAAATTGAAATGACTGACCAACTTTTGCAGCACTTAGACTTGGCTCAATAAAAGCTTCTTTAATCACAGTCATAGATTGAGGGTTAATATATTCCAAGAAGTCTTTTTCCATAGCAAGAGGGTTTGGCTCTGTAAAAAGCGGATTATACATTCTCACTTCTACTTTCTCTGCGCTCTCTGCAGGGACCCAATGAACAATACCCTTTACTTTCTTTTGCCCCTCTGGCCTCTTACCACCAAAGGTGTCTTTATCGTAGGTGCATTTAAGTTCTACAACCTTACCAGAAGCATCCTTAATTACTTCATCACAGTGAATCACATAACCATACTTTAACCGCACTTTTCGGTCTGGTCCTAGGCGAAAAAATTTCGCTGGAGGATCTTCCATAAAGTCCTCTCGATCAATTAAAATATTTTTAGTAAAGCTAAACTCTCTACGGCCGCGCTCTTCATCTTTTGGATGTATCTTGGGAGTTACTATTACAGAATCTTCTTCAAAGTTGGTAATCGTAACCTTAATTGGATCTAGAACCGTCATAATACGCCCTGCTGTTTCGTCAAGGTCTTCTCGAACGTGCGCCTCTAAGGTACCCAAACTTATCATTGAATTCTTTTTAGTTACCCCTAATGAACGACTAAAGTTTCTAATGGCCTTAGGAGAAAATCCACGACGTCGCATTCCCTTAAGAGTAGATAACCTGGGGTCATCCCATCCATGAACATGCTTCTCTGTTACCAATTGAATTAACTTTCTTTTGCTCATCACTGTATATTCTAAATTTAAACGAGCAAATTCAATCTGCTGAGGCCTGTGCTCTAACTCAAGCTCTTGCACCAACCAATCATAAAGTGGGCGATGATCTTCAAACTCTAAAGTACAAACAGAGTGGGTTATGGCTTCAAAAGAGTCCGATTGACCATGTGTAAAGTCATACATGGGGTAAATACACCATTTGTCCTTTGCACGTGGATGATGAGCCTTCTTAATACGATAAATTATTGGGTCACGCATATTCATATTAGATGAGGCCATATCTATCTTGGCCCGCAACACATATTTACCTTCTTCAAAATCACCACTTTTCATTTGCTCAAACAATGCTAGATTATCCTCCACAGATGTGGATCTAAAAGGGCTATCTGTTCCTGGCTCTGTTAAAGACCCACGATAAGATTTGGTTTCTTCAGGTGTTAACCCACAAACATATGCTTTTCCTTTTTTTATTAAAACCACAGCCAAGTCATAAAGGCGATCAAAGTAATCCGATGAATAAAAAAGACGATCGTCCCAATCAAAACCCAACCACTTAACATCTTCTATTATTGCGCGTTCGTATTCCTCATCCTCGGCATCCGGATTGGTGTCGTCAAAACGCAGGTTGCAGAGGCCATTGTATTTTTCTGCTAGTTCAAAATTAAGACAAATAGATTTGGCATGACCAATATGTAGGTAGCCATTGGGCTCTGGAGGAAAGCGAGTATGTACACGCCCTTCGTTTTTATTATTTTTAATATCTTCATTTATAATGGATTCTATAAAATTAGCGTCACTCATTTTTTTGCCTTCATTCCAGTAAATCAATAATTTTTTTGGATAATTGACATTATCTATTTGTAGCTAAACTAGCGTAATTTATTGGATTTAACAATGGGTTTTGTGAGTTGTTGGTCGCTTTGGTTTTAGGACGTTCCACTGAGACCTTTCCGTCCTTAGAAATCGAGGCTGGCCGCCTCGAGCTCCGCGATCTAATGGCATCGTGCCATTAGATCTAAAACAAACAAATATTCGTGCTGAACTGATTTTCTTTTAACATTTCTTTCTTCTCTTTATTTTCAATCTTTCTTACTATTTTTCTGTTCTATCAATAGATTTCCCCACACGACGTGGGGAAATTGGCGGGTTAGGGCCGCCTTTAGGCCCGATCTCCCATGGACGGAGAAGGCCCTATGAATCGAAAAATCTACGAAGAATAATCCCTGTCCCTGAAGCACTGATATACCTACAAATCCTGAAGCATAAACTGAGTGGCACCTATCAAATCTGACATATACATAAGTCCACCGTGAGGCTCCCCTATATTTGCCAACTCATATATAAACTCAAATAGCTCTTCAGCCTCAGACGCATCTTTAGCTGTTACAGAGAAAACTTCTTTCTCTTCTTCTTTTGGTAAGCCAGATTTGGTTTCTAATTGATCCAACACACCAAATCCACGGGCATTTGCAAAGTAAAATCGGTTGTTTCCTTTTTCAAATAAGGCTTCGGCGACTTTCTTTGAGGTTCCCTTGGTCAAAATACAGGTAATTACTTTTGCACCTTTTTCGATATTCATACTATTCCCCTCTAGAGTTTATGCATTTGCTGGTTGTAGCTTTTCTAATACTTCTATGGGTATAAAAGTTGCTGCCTTATCAATTGGAGTCATATAAATAAAACCTTTACCCGGTGTATCTAACTGGCCGGCCATATACATTTTTTCAAATACATAATCTACCTGCTCTTGAGCTACAACAATATTAATAATCTCTTTTTCAACTTCAACAGCTACCCCAAGTAAACCTAATCGTTCACGTACACCGGAACCCCTGGCATAATAAACAGTGGCACCTTGTGCACCAGCCTCTCTTGCAGCCTTAACAATAGTATCTGCTTGGCCTTTTTCCACAATACATGTAATCAGTGATGCGTCCGTTAATACGGTAAAATCTCTTTTTGCCATCTTTACTCCTTAAGCCTCTGTTTGTATTTGTTTTGATTTTTTAGATTTCATTTGAATATAAAGTCCCATTATTAATACGGAAATAATTGGACAGATAGATGCCATGGATAATATTCCGAAGCCCTCAATGGCACCTGTTGCGTTTGCAAAACCTAAGCCCATAGCCAACACCAGTGGCACTGTTACCGGCCCAGTCGTCACACCCGCACTATCCCAAGCCACATTCACAAACTCTTCTGTGGAAAAATATGTTAGAACCAATAATCCCACATAACCTGGGAGCAAAAAATAGGCTAAGGGAATAGCAAAAATTAGCTTCACAACCCCTAACATAATCCCCATGGCCACACCGAAGGACACCGAATACATAAGCATGGATTTTTTAAACGCACCGTTAGTTAAATTTTGCACTGTAATTCCTAAAGCATTCAAAGCCGGCTCAGCTAAGGTTGAACCAAAACCTAAAAAGAATGCAAAACCCAAAGCAATGGATAGCCCTACCGAGTACCAATATAGAGGTGACTCTGGAACTTTTTCTATAACTGCAAATGCCGCTGGAACTAACTCTCCAGATTGATTTCCTAAAGCGGCAAGACCATAAGTTAAACCAACATTAAATACGCCCATGCCGAGCACTGTAAGAAAAATTCCGTAAAAAACTATACCTGCATTTCTTAGTTTATCCCTAAGAACAACCTTCATTACTATAAATAAGAAAATCACCAGGGGTACAATAGCTTGAACAGACATAAATAACTCTAACCATGGTGTCTTATTGTACCAGGCAACTGCAACTTCAGCACTCCCTGAAGCTGCATGAGCTGAAGCAATTATAGCTTCAACAGTGGTGTCTGTGGTTACATAAATTCCCAAGAGCAAAGCTGCCATAATTGGGAATAAAGAGGCCAGAGTTACAATACCAAAACCAGAAAGTGTAGACTCCCCATCACCTACGGCAGAGGCCACACCAATTCCTAAAGATAAAACCAGGGGCACAGTTACTGGACCTGTAGTTACCGCACCACAATCCCAAAATAAGCCAATAGCTTTTGCTAATTCTGGTAAAAAGAAATTCACATAAGCTGTTAATAAAAGTAATGGTATCAACACCATATATATCAGTGGTTTTAAGGACCAATTTTTTACAAACCTTAATGTTCCTAAAACAGAAGCTAAACCAACACCAATACCAACCATCAAAACCAATGTTCCTGAATACTCATTCAATAAGGCATATAAATATGGGGCGCGCTCAGGACTCACAATAGCCCCTGCAGCTTTTAAGGCTCCAATTGCAGGCTCAGCAAATGTCACCCCAACACCTAATAAAAATGCCACTAATAACACAACCACAAGAGGTGATTTTACAGGCAGAGTATTCCCAATACTTTCTCCAAAAGGCATAAGACCAAGTTTTAGACCTTCCATAAAAAGCATTAGGCCACCCATTACGGCAACCAAACCGCCACTAATTAACCATGCATCAGTGACACCTTGTCTTAAAATAAAAATTTGAAAAACCATAAGGTAAATGGCTAAAGGGACCACAGCTTTTACTTGCTCCATAAAGCGCGTGCTCGTATACGGACCTAAAATTCTATAAACATCTAATGCATTTACTCTTAGCTTATCCGGAACAATGGCTTCTGGTTTGCCATCGGCACCAATTGTTGGCTTTGCTGCAAGATCATTAAAACTAATTTTTCGCTGTGTTACAGAGACTTCACGAAGAAACTCACCGAACTTAACTTTGCTCATAGACCATCCTTATTATGAATAAAATTCAGTATTTAGTGTGAATTTTGTGACATCACCAGTCAACGTATTGGGAGCATTCACTTAAGAAGCTTACTAAGGTCGAGCCATTATTTTCTCGTTAAATAAATTACGATCCAAAAACCACGTATTTACATCATAAACCTTAATTTTACTGACTCTAGGGGCATGACATAATAGTATAACCCCATGAATATGCTGGACTTACATGGATACAAAAAAGATGAAGTATTTGATGCTGTGGATGCTTTTATTATGAAGCACCAAAACAAAGCTCGGGTAAAAATTATGACCGGCAAGGGTGCGGGAATTGTGCACAAAGAAGTACTTAAATACTTAAAGCAGGCCCATTATAGCCACGAATTTGAAAAGTTACCTAGCGGCGCCCCTAACCATGGTGTGTTGATTATTCATATTAAATAAGCTAGCTTGATAAAAATCCTTACGAACAACAGATCGGAGACATAATGCCATCAAAACTTCTTTGGTTAGACCTAGAAATGACAGGACTTGATGTTGATAAAGAAGTCATCATTGAAGTGGCAGCAATTGTTACTGATTATAATTTTATGACTTTAGATCGCTACCACTCTGTGGTTATGCAACCACAGAAATACTTAGATGGCATGGATGAATGGAACACAAAACATCATGGTATGTCTGGGTTAACCCAAAAAGTACCCAATGGAAAACCTCCAGAACAGGTAGAACAAGAACTTTCGGATTTGATTAAGAGAAATTTTACAGATGAGCCAGCAACCCTTGCCGGGAACTCCATTGGCCAAGATCGTTTCTTCCTTAAGGTTCACTTTAAGGCTGTAGAAAAGTTGCTCCACTATCGCATGCTTGATGTGTCTTCTTGGAAAATAATATTTAAAGAAAAATTTCATTTTCAATTTGAAAAATCAAATAACCATCGCGCCCTAGATGACATCCAAGAAAGTATCGATGAGTTAAGATGTTATATCGATCATATTAAGATTTAAACTGATTAGCTACCTCCATCAAGTGACGTTGGCTCTATGACTTTTACCAAGACTTCGCCGACTCCTTTATGTAAAATTTACATACCAACTATAAATTTCTAATAATATTAAATACTTAGAATTATCACCCATTTTCCTCCCTATTTTTATAAGGTCTACTGAGTTATAAACCTCAACAGTACTTCAAGACGCCGGGGGGGGAGGTTTGAAGCCATGGGCATAAGTAAAATCAATCAATTATTCATAGGCGTATTTTTAACAATAAGCCTTAACAGTTTGGCTATTACAAATTCACCACAAAATTTTTTTCACCCCTCAAGTTCTGAAGAACTACCTCTACAAAGCCTAAACAACACTACCTCAATCACAGCCTACGAGGCTGTGATTCAAAGAGGTACTAATCAATTCGTAACTGGCTTCCCTAACTCTCAGCTGATTATTTTTGATCATTTCAACTTAGTTACTAGTGGTGGCCGAGTACACATCAATGTAAAAATAGACGAGGAAGCTTTCTATAGTCTTGTTGATCAAGTACCGTCTGGACCCAACTATACATATAAAGAAATGTGGGTGGACAATGAATTTGACCTAGAAATCAAAAATAAGATTATGAAGTATGTTCAGTGGAATGTGTCCCAGGGGCTAGCAAGCAGTTTTCCAATAAATGTTAATCGTGTTGAAAACCCTCTGTGGAGTAAAAACTTAAGTATGAGCTGTATCGTTATCCCTGGATCAAACACCTATCAACAAAATGAATTCATTAATGCATTCTCCAGGTTAAACATCCCCTCTAAAGTAATTATTCCTGTCGAGCATATTGTTACTTTTTTATTTGAACACGAATTGGGACACTGTAAAGATACTGACAAGGGCTACAACAGCCTTTCTTATGCTGAAAATCAAATGGAAAATTATGCAGATTTAATGGCCATAGCTAAGCTTATTATTTATTATAAATCTAGCCCTCTCATAGATATGATTCCTCGAATTCGTTTTCTCAGAACTCTACACAGTAATGAGGATGGAGCAAAGTATTACCTCCCCTTATATTTAGTAGAAAACCTTAAGCTCAAGCTTAGAATGCTTAGGGCCAGTGATAAACTTAAATCACTCAGTGAAAATCAACTACGCTTGATGATTCAAGCTATGGTCTATGGAAATCTCTCCACTAAACCCTTGTATCAAAAAAAAGAACACGATTCTATAAATGAACAGTTAGATCGATTAGGTGATTCGCCGTTTCTTATTTTTTCAAAAAAACTTAAATTCCAAATCCCCACAAAAGAAATGATCAAGGAAGCTAATAAATACTCAACTGATCAAAATAACTTCAATGATGAGAGTTTAAATCTCATTTTAAAGTTTAATGAATATGTAAGTTATATCTTTAATGGCCACCCGTACAATCATCAATCAGAGGAGTTCGGTAGCACTACTCGTCAGTTTAAAATAAAAGTTTTTAAACAGAAACTAAAAAGCCTATTGGACCTGCTGAGTAATAATTCTAAAAAACAAACAGAGGCCTTAGACCGATGGCTTGAGGTTTTAGAACGTCAGCTTAGCCATAAAAATGATTTTCCTTATAGCTTAGATATTGAAAGCAAAATTGATATTATTAAGTCTAAAATGATCCACATCGAGAACAATCAAGTGGCACACCTTCAGAACTCAATTCACTCAAGCATAAGATCCTCCTATCCCAGCATGAATCAGATTTATGCAAAACTGTTAAATCACTCTGTAGTTGTGACGGAAAATCACTTTCCACATCTAAATCTATTCTTATTTAAATATAACAAAATGGTAAATAATAATGACTCACAAATTGACAGTATAAAATTTAAAGCTACTATCAACCATTTCTTCTCTTCGGAAAACCTTTCTTATCGAATTCTAGGTGATGATTATGCAATCAACGAAGACGAGAAATCTAACATTTCTAGAAGTATCCATAAGTTTTTATCTAAAGGAACAGCATCTAGTTTTCCAATAGATTTAAGTCGCATAGACAACCATTTATGGGAAAATCAGCCAAATAGAAACTGTGCAATAGTCACCACACCAACTTCAATCACTCAAAAACAATACGTAAACAGTATGACTGGTCTAAACCTTAAGACGCCAGAAACTGTTCCTCCAGAGCATATGCATGTTTTCCGATTAGAGCATGAACTTGGCCACTGTAAGGATGTTAACTTACATGACGACAGAACATTCTACGCCATGACACAGGGGGAAATCTTTGCTGACCTCACCGCCATATTTCATATTTACAAATACTATGGTAACAGCCCAATATTAAAAATCATTCAACACTTAAAATTTGTTGCCTCCGTGGCTAAATTTAATACGGTCAGCTATTTACCGCAAACTTCGTTCAATGCTGCGTTATTAAAAATAAAACAAGCAGAAAGTGAAGGTAATTTCCAGCAATACACCCCTCAAAATTTTATGATGTGGGCAAAAGAAATCACTTATGGATATCCTTCAAAAAACTTACCTCCAGTTTACACAAAAGCAGACCACATCATGTATGAGAATCAATTGGAGCGACTAGAAAACAGTTATTTCACTTTGGACAAAGCAACCTCTAAGTTCATTCCCCGGTCTAAAGAGCAAATAACAATAGACAACCATTATGTAGAACAAGAAGATTTAAAGTTCAATGAGGGTACTGCACATCTTATTCATAGATTTAATATTTCCATAGATAAGCTCCGCACATTTTAAATGAAAATCAAATTTATAAAAATACATATATCTTATCATTAACACGTTATATCTCCCTATTTTTTGTAGTTTATACACAGCTCATCGCCGATGAGCTACCTCTTCACCACATATTTAAAGAGCATTTTTTTATATTCGTTTGACTTTTTTGACAGTTTAAAATTGGAATTAGTACATTTGGAGACAGAGGTTCTGAAAAAATTGACCAAGACCTTACTGCAAACATAGGGAGGGTTCAAAAAACACTTTCCAAGCTATTAAACAACTTTGATCAACATACGCATTCCATGAACCCCGGAGAAGCATCCTACTATGGATTAGCTAAAACAGCCGATATGAACTGGAATGCACTAAATAGGCAAACCATAGTTATAACTGACGAACCAGCATACTCTTTACAAGTTAATGACACCAATTACATTAATTCTGTGATTTCAAAAATGTCAAAAATAAATGTATTCCCGCTAATGGTTAAGTTATGTGATTAATGTTCTACATCCACAGAACCACTATCAGGATGATTAATAAAAAAGCCGCTTTTGTGGTGAAGCGGCTTTTTTATTCTGAGAATAAACACTTTTGAAGACCAGCTAACGCGCTAAGTCCCAAAAGTGAGCTGGCACTCTAGTAACGGTAGTGCTCAGGCTTGAATGGGCCTGTTGGTGAAAGGCCTAAGTAATCAGCTTGCTTGTCTGATAAAGTTGTTAGTCGAACACCTAGTTTTTCTAAATGTAAAAATGCAACTTTTTCGTCAAGCTCTTTTGGTAACATATATACTTTACCAACTTCATACTTGCCGTTGTCTTTGTTTTCCCAAAGTTCTTTTTGAGCTAAAACTTGGTTTGTAAAAGAATTACTCATCACAAATGATGGGTGACCTGTAGCACAACCTAAGTTCACTAAGCGACCTTTTGCCAATAGAATAATATTTCTACCATCTTTAAAGTTATGAATATCAACCTGAGGTTTCACTTCAACCACTTCAGTGTTGTCGCCCAACCAAGCCACGTCGATTTCATTATCAAAATGCCCAATATTACAAACGATAGCTCCAGACTTCATTTTTAAGAAATCTTTGCCAGTAATGATATCACAACAACCTGTTGTTGTTACAAAAATATTACCTTCAGGGGCAGCCTCGTCCATAGTTTGCACTTCAAAGCCTTCCATTGCTGCTTGCAAAGCGCAGATAGGATCAATTTCAGTGACAATCACTCGAGCACCGTAAGAACGCATTGAGTGAGCACACCCCTTACCAACATCGCCGTACCCAGCAATAATTACCACTTTACCAGCAATCATTGTGTCTGTTGCTCTTTTAATGCCATCAGCTAGGGACTCACGACAACCGTAAAGGTTATCAAATTTAGACTTTGTAACAGAGTCATTCACATTAATAGCTGGGATCTTAAGTTCGCCTTTTTCACCCATTTTTTCTAAGTTATGAACACCTGTTGTTGTTTCCTCAGAAACACCAATGACTTTTTTAAGAACATCAGCATATTCTGCAGTATGCATCATGTTTGTTAAATCGCCACCATCATCTAAAATAATGTCATAACCTTCATCGCCCCAACCTTTAATAGTTTGTTCGATACACCAGTCATACTCTTCTTCAGTTTCACCTTTCCAAGCAAAAACTGGAGTTCCTGCAGCAGCAATAGCAACAGCAGCGTGATCTTGTGTTGAGAAAATATTACATGAACTCCAACGTACTTTTGCTCCTAAAGCCTGCAAGGTCTCAATGAGAACCGCTGTTTGAATAGTCATATGTAAACAACCAGTGATATTTGCACCTTTTAATGGTTGAGAAGTTCCGTACTCTGATCTTAAAGCCATTAAACCAGGCATTTCAGTTTCAGCAATTTGAATTTCTTTTCGGCCCCACTCTGCCAGTTCGTCAAAACGTTTAGGGTCATTCATAGCTTCTTTACATAAATGAAAATCCGCCACTTGGCCTTTATGTGGGCCTCTTGTTACGTCTGTTGCAGTCATAGTTGTTCCTTCCATAGTTTATTCCTTTATATTTTATGGGTAAAAGTAAGTTAATATTTCAGTTAAAAAATTAATTTAAGCATATTTATATGTCATAGCCCTAAGCATGTCAGCCATTAATAAACGGTTAACACCTCATATCCTGTGTCAGTAATCAAAATTGTGTGCTCAAACTGAGCCGTAAGCGACTTATCTTGAGTCTCATAGTATTTAATCGAGGAGTTTTCGATGGCCATTTCACGAATAGGCAAGTCATTTTCGTTGATCATTGGCTCCACAGTTATACAGGTCCAAGGCTCTAAACGATCCCCTCTCCCCTTTTTACCAAAAGAAGGAACAAATGGCTCTCCGTGGAATGATTGACCAATGCCATGCCCCCCAATCTCTCGAACGGCATAATAACCTTGTTTGGTCACATATTTGTTAATGGCAAAACCAATATCGCCGGTGGTACCGAAGGGCTTAATTACCTCTATACCCTTTTCCATAGCTCTTTTTGCATGTTCTGTGATCGCCTTTGCAGCAGCACTTACTTCTCCTACAAAAAATGTTGCCGATGTATCTCCATAAAATCCATCAAGCTCACATGTGATATCCAAATTTATAATGTCACCCTCTTTAAGAGCACGATTGTCTGGGACCCCATGACAGATGCACTCATTAACAGAAGTACAAATGGACTTAGGGAAGCCATGATAGTTTAAAGGAGCTGAGCGGGCCCCGTTAGACTTTGTAAAATCTTCTACCAATTGGTCGATTTCATTTGTGGTGGTTCCCACTTTTACAAAGGTAGAGGCGTACTGCAGAGTTTTTGCAGCTAACTCGCAGGAGAGCTTCATTTTAACAATTTCATCTTTACCCAAAGGCTTCATAGCGGCCATATATAATTCCTTATTTTTCAATTCTCAAGACTATTTATAACCGACAAAAGTTAAAAAAAGCAAAAAAAAAGCCCGCTTTATACGGGCTTTTTTCAAAAATAGGTAAGTAAGAACCTTATTTAAGGTGCTTGCTCACAATTTTAGTCATTTCAAACATAGAAACAACATTTTTACCGAAAACTAATTTTAGTTTTGTATCAGCAACAATGTTTCTTCTGTTTTTAGGGTCTTGTAAATCATGTTTTTTAATATACTGCCATAATTTTTTAACAACTTCTGTTCTTGGAATTGGCTTATCTCCTACAACAGCAGATAAAGCTGCAGATGGTATCAAAGGTCTCATAAAAGCAGCGTTAGGCTTTCTTTTAGTTTTCTTTTTTGTAGTAGTTTTCTTAGCCGCTTTCTTAGTTGCTTTTTTAGCTACTTTTTTTGTGGCTTTTTTAGCCGCTTTCTTAGTTGCTTTTTTCTTAGTTGCTTTTTTCGCTACTTTCTTCTTAGTTGCTTTTTTAGCTACTTTCTTCTTAGTTGCTTTTTTAGCTACTTTTTTCTTAGTTGCTTTTTTAGCTACTTTTTTCTTAGTTGCTTTTTTAGCTACTTTTTTCTTAGTTGCTTTCTTTGCTACTTTTTTAGCAGCTTTTTTCTTAGTTGCTTTCTTCTTAGCCATGATTCCTCCAGCTGGTTATTTTTTTGTTCTTTAAAACTAAACTAGTTTTTAAATTTAATTCATCAATAAAATTCATAGTAAACAAACTTCCTTTAAACGCCAAACAAAAAAAAACACTTTTTTAAAATAAATTTGAATACATATTTTCCCCTTCTAGTTCCCTAGGGAACCCCTCTGAAGATTTTTTATACTTTTTTGTACTTTCATTGGCAGAAACACATCCACCACACTATGAACATCTGTCAATAAATCATGAGCAAAACTTACCATCCCCCTTGCTACAGTCGCTAACAGCTCATCGCCATCACTTCGCAACTTAGCTGTTTCACACTCTTTCCCCTATATAAGCAACCATTTCCCTCTCTGAGAATACACTGATATATCGCAGCTTTCACAAGGGCCCACTCCGTTAACAGCACTTTAATTTTTATGTACTGTTGCGCAAAAACAGGCCCTGCGGCAATAATCTCCTACAACTATAGTCCTAAAACTTAACTCTTTTTTACTTCCACCGATAAAGTAAATATGAAAAGTTTTGCAGATATACTCTCTGAAAAGTTAGAAACCAAAGATTCTCAGGTGGAGGATCAACAAGATTACCCTAAGGATAATTCTATGTATTATGCCACTCACTCCCCCTTTGAGGTGTTCACAGCATCATTCCCCAGCCCAGCTCAGTGCTCCACCATCCATTTTAAACAACCTCAGTTTTTCAGATCTTACGCCTCTGAAGCATGTAAGTTTCACACAAAACCAGACCATTCCAAAAAAGAAACACCACATCAGCCAGATAACGGGTCGGCCTCCGCAGACACAGGGGATTTCAAGCAAAAAAATAGCAACAAACAGCAGCGAAAACCCACTTCTCACTCTGTAAATAAGGATTCAAAAACAGCAACCAACAATACTGACAACTTGAAAAATAGTAAAAACATCATTATCAAACTTAAAACTCGTAGTTTAAGCAAAAAAAACAAAGCTCACTATAATAGACTGAATCAGCTTTCTGGTTATGAATTGCCAGAAGCCTTCAGCTCTGCAGAACTTAAAAAAGTATACAAACGTTTGGTTTTCAAATTTCACCCAGATCGGGCTCTTAGCCAAAAATTAAAAAAGACACCCGAAAGTGCCTCTTTTAATTTTAACTGTACTGTAAACGCCTACAAAGCTCTTATTGTACTATTTGCCACTAACAAGTAATGCAAAGGGCTGCTTGCCTTCTTTTCCTTGAGCAATTCTAGTCCCAGTAATTTTCACTTTTAAACTAGACCCCACAAGCTCTGATAATTTTAAATTTTCAAAATTATTCACATCACTAGTGCTTTCTTTACTTGCACCGTTATTTTCTGCAGAAATGTTTAAATCATTAACTAAAGTTTTAGCTGCTGAGGGCGACCCTGGTGCGTCAGTGTAAACCAAAGTGATTGTTACTTCTTTGGCACCCTGAGTATCCACTGCAAATTCTAAAGTTTCACCCGATCTAACTCCTTTTACGGAGTCAACCACAAGAAGCAATGGACTTCTATCTGTAACACTATCCATATTAACACGCCCAAACCCTTCCTGATTATTTGGCGCTGGCTCTAACATTTCTTGTCCCTGAGATCTAAACCCGTACTGACCTGGAAATAAATCCGTGGCCGTATGCATAAGTAGTCCTTTTACAAGGGCTGCAGATGGTGATTCTAAATTAAAGGACTTGGCAAGAAAACCTCTAGCCACTGCAGCTGCTCCCGCAGTCAAAGGGGTGGACATGGATGTTCCACCAGACCAACAATATTCAGTATTATAATTTCCCCAAAGAGGACTTGAGTCTTTAATATGCGAGCAATTAGATAAAATATTTGTTCCTGGAGCTACAACTTCAGGCTTAATTCTGCCATCTCTTGCTGGGCCACGTGAACTAAATACCGCCATTCCATTTTCGTTATTTGAAAGCGTATCGTCCCTAAGAGGTGGTACTCCCCATTTTTCATCGCCACCTCTTAGTTTCCCATGAGTTCTTTGAATCCCACCTACAGAAACTAAATTTTCAGAAGCACCAACGGTTAAGGCATTTTTAGCTGTGCCTGGAGAGGACACTGAACCCTCATCCACTCGACCATCCCTGTCTTCATCTTGACCACTGTTTCCTGCAGCAAAAATAACCAACATATCTGGATGATTCCACATAAATTCGTCCACTAACATGGCATTTTTATCGTAAACACCTAAGTTAAAAGGTGCACCCCAAGAGTTTGTATGTATTCTAGCTCCACGGTCGTAAGCTTTTTGAAAAAGCGTTTTTAACTGCGGAGGAATAGTTAAGTTTTTAAATACCGGTGACCACATCCCCTGTGCTAACATCTCGCCTTCTATGGCACCACCGGTAATCATTCCTTTAGAATCAGCTCCCTTGCCTACCACAGAACCTGCAACATGAGTTCCATGTCCCATGGGGTCTTCCCATGTCTTAGCAAACAAACCTAAAGCCTGCCCGTCGTAAACTCCCAAAAAATCGCCCGTTAAGCTATCTTTTGTTCCTGAGTCTAAACCCGTGTCAGCCATAGCTACTTTTTGCCCCTCTCCCTTAAAGCCTCTTTCCCAAGCTTTAGAGAAGTTCATAATTTTCACGCCACTTTCAAAACCCGAAAGGTCAGTGTAGTTCCCACTCATTGGTTGCACGCTATCTCCTAAAAAATCATTTTTTAGATCTATATGCATAAGTGACATTTTGGATTGAGGCTGTATCCACTCCACTCCATTAATTAAAGCAATATTCGAAATTTCACCCAGCTTAGCTTTAACTAAAATAATCTTTCCATCTGCCACAACCACCGTGTAGTTAGACAGCTGGTCTAAAACTTGAGATTGCTCTTTTTCGGATGCCAGTTGAACAATAACGTCCACAACTTTGCTCTTGTTTTCCAAAGTCACTGCCGGAAATTCTAAGCTCACTTTAAATGAACCAAGATATGGGACCACCCCAGAGACTTCTCCGCTTATTTCCAGTTCTAAGATTTTATGAGCCTGAGCCTTAACTAGAAATGCATCATCAGGGATATAGCGAATCACCTCTACGCCCACATCTTCTAACAATTGAGAATGTGTTAAGTTAAGTGGGTCCGTAAACTGAATAATATAATAATCTGTTTGAATAGTTTTACCCACAGCAAGTGCTTGAGCTCCATTCATTACATTTGTTTCAAAGCTTCCTGCTCTTAAGTGTATCTCTTTTGCTGAAACACTAATGCTACCTGCAATTAATGTTAACACCACTAAAATTTGAAATGCCATATTCCTTAAAGCACTCATTATCCCTCCCTTTGGATATTCCACTGATAAAATTGAACCATGGCTACTGAGAGAGATAAAGTAATTTTTACATAGTCATCTGTAACTTTATGATTTTTCACAGCAAATACCCTCATAATAAAAAGCCCAGTCTATACTACATAGCTTAGGGCATATGAGCCTAGTGTTATTACCTGCGTAATTCTCTAGGCTTACATACTCAGTGAATTTTATTGTATTAGTATTTCACTCCACCCTTAGCTATATGTGACACAAAGATTTATGGGTTCCATAAACCTTTTTCATGAGACTTTGACACGACGTCTCAATAATCTTTTAGCGCTCAATACTGATTCGAGCTACCATTTTATACATGATAAAATTCATTTCAATCATTCTCATTTCTCTCCCTAGTTTTGCCAGCGCTGAATGGTTTTGTGCAGAGGGGGCTTCTGAACGTAATGCCACTTCAATTTTTTCTTGCGGCATAGGTGTGCACAAACAAGAAAATCTGGCCAGAAAAAAAGCATTAGAGAATGCATTCCAAGAACTAGAAATGATTTGTAATTACTCTGCTGACTGCAAACAGTTCCAACTTAATATTGTACCAAAAAGAACTGACTGTAAAAAATCTGGAGAAAACTATAAATGCTATAGAGGAGTTCTTGCCCAAATTACAGATAAAAAACGCAAGCAAAAATACCAAAAAGGTCAAACAATAAGCAAAGAGCGAGATAGATTTGAAATCAGAATATTACAAATAGCTAACCTTATGACAAAACAAACGTGTTCCATAGACACCACCTCTTTTGAACAGGCCCTACTTGACCTATCTACTGAGAAAAAAATTGTCAAAATGACTGATTTAGCAGTTAGGGTTCCCTTCTCAATGCTATGTTCAAAATCACACTTAACGGCTCTAGCTCATCTGACTAAAATGAAATCCAAAACCCCAACTTCATATAAGCTGTTTTTGGCGAATACTCTAATGTCCATAAAAGATCCAAGCCAAGACAATCGAGCAATGAGTATCTTCAGATATGTGCATTCAGCGGGACCTGGACCTTTTTCTCAGGATGAATGGCAATCCCTGCTCACTTCATTACAAAAAACAAATTCTCATGATCTCCACCGCTATATTCCCTATATGTTCCACAGTGAGTATCACAAACAAAATCGTAAGGTTCAAAAGACACGAATTAACGAAATGCTCCAGAGCGCTCTTGATGGAAAAATTGGCAAACCCACGCCTCTCACATTTGATGAGGCATTTATCACAATTGCTGAACGCATGCCAAAAAATCACAATGCCTGGCTCGAAACTATTATCTTTTCGTGGCAGAATAAACTGAAAGGCCAAAAAACCAGAAGAGTTCAGTCTCTTCTCATGCGAATATATAAAGGTAGCAACTCAAGAGAGCAGAAAAAGCAGATCTCTCAGTGGATGGCGAAAAATATAAACCAGTCTGCAAAAAATGAAAAATTAGGAGCCATTGTTGTTAAACTTGTAAATGATTTCAAAACTCAGATCAGCAGACTGGACGATGAGGAAATTGAGGATATTAGGCAGATTAAGATACTCAAGGAAGATCTAGAATTAGTAAAATCCCTCACCATAAGTCAATTAGAGGAAATATTACCCAGAGTGAAAAGTAAGTACAATAAGCAGCAACGTAGCTTGTTTTGTATTGAAAACGGTTTTCGCTGTGCAGGTCTTATCCCAACTAATGCCCAATTTAAAGCATTACTCTCTAGCAAGAAAAAACGTAAGCATTTAAAAGCACTAGAGCTCTTAGTAAAAATGCCTAAACGAAGTCAAGAGATAGAACCTTTTATCTTGAAAAAGTTTAAAGCCTCAGAGGGAGACCCAAAATCTTCTAATGCCATTACGCAAAAATACATTGAGGTTTTATTAGCAGCACAAACAAGTCATACACCCACTATCAAGCTCATATTAAATCTTTCAATGAATGGTCGATATAACTATGATAAAACTATTTCTGCTCTTGGATCAAGGGCCGTTCCTCACCTTGTAGAAATTGTAAAAGATCCGAATCACAAAAGCCGACGCCTTGCCATCAAGCTTTTAGGAAATCTTGGGGGTAAAGCTAAAATCGCTGTCCCTGCTCTAGAAGCTGCTAAGAGGAAAGAAAAACAGTCTTACGTTTTAGAGAGTATAAATCATAGTCTTCAGAAAATTAAAAACTGAACTCCTTATCTAAGCTCCTTTTTTTATTCAAATGTCATAACGACAAGCCACTCGTACAGCAGATAATTCAGATAAGTTATCTATCAACTGTTGTAGTCTACCCCTAAGATTTAAATCCCCTTCAATATAAAAATAAACAACCCCCTTATCAAACACATAGTTACCGTTTTCGTAGAGAGTTGGTGTAAATAAAATTTTCAAATCAGGATGATGCAATTGAGTCCACATAACTTCGGACTCAAATGCATCTATAACATCAGTATCTACTGTGACAACGTATTGATCCAAAAAAACATATCCGGTAGCATAATACGCCTTTTCACAAATACGGACCAATCCCTCTGCTTGAGATTGTGTAGGATAAATTGTGGCGAACAATGCTATGACAAAACTACTCATCAAAAAACTTCTCATGACTTCCCCCCTGTAAGCTTTCCAAGTATCAAAAACCAATAATCAGGGTCAATGCCTATCTCAGGTAAAGTGCCAAAAGGTGCCAGCTCACTTATGGGACGCGGTGAGTCCCATAAGTGAGCTGGCACCTTTTGAGGCCTGGCAGTTTTTTCCAACTCTATAACACCTTATTATTATTTGACAAAAACACCCTTAAGCCAGATATAATGCCTCTCTATGGGGATTAATTGGTATACACAAGTTCAATATTTAAAAGGGGTTGGCCCCAAGCTTGGTTCTATTTTAGAGCGCAAGGGCTATGACACCGTTGGTAAACTACTTTATAACTTTCCCAGAACTTACGAGGATCAGCGCGCAATGCTTGAGCTTTCCAAGTTGGTCCCCGACCAAATTGTCACTTTAAGAACCCATATTCAAAAAGTGAGTTCCTTCAACATGGGACGTTCGAAAAGAAAAATTTATGAAGTGATGGTGGGAGATTCCACTGGTAAAGTTAAATGTAAGTTTTTTCGAGTGCCCTACCGTGGTTACTTTCAAAGGTTCCAGCCTTTACAACTGGTGCGTATTTCCGGAAAAGTCACAAACTATCGGGGAAGCATAGAGTTCCACCACCCTACTATTGATCCTATCACTGATGATGAGACTATGGAAGACGAGCTTATTCCTCTATATTCAGAAACTGAAGGCCTCACTTCTGCAAAAATGCGTCGATTAATTCAGGTCGCACTTTTCCACCTTACAGATAAAAAGAATTTTACTGAACACTGTTTTCCCGATTCTTTGCCCGACTGGTTAGAAAAAAAATACCAGCTAATGTCTAAACAAGAAGCTCTCAAAGAAATTCACCATCCCCCTTTGGACGTTGCAGAACCTTTAACCTTCTTTAGATCCCCTGCGCAAAAACGAATTATTTTTGAAGAGTTTTTTTGGTTGGAGCTCTATTTAGCTTCAAAAAAAACGGGTTTTAAAAATCAAACATCACCCAAGATGATAACCAATCCAAAGTGGACAAGTCAGTTTCTAAATAGCTTGCCCTTTGAACTCACTGGTGCTCAAAAGATTGCTTTTCAGGAAATCCATAAAGATATTGCTAAATCACAACCCATGCACCGTCTGGTTCAAGGAGATGTTGGTAGCGGTAAGACTCTTGTGGCACTTTTAGCAGCACTTGTGGCCGTTGAAAGTGGTTACCAAGTGAGTTTTATGGTACCCACAGAGATTTTAGCTGAACAACATTACAAAAACTCATTAAAGTTTTTTGAAAATTTACCTGTTAAAATTGGTTTACTTACTGGCAAGCAAAAAACAAAAGAAAAAAATGATAACCTAGAAAAAATAACCTCTGGAGAATTTGACCTTTGCATTGGCACCCATGCTCTTATGCAAAAAGATGTGTCATACAAAAATTTAGGCCTAGTCATTGTGGATGAACAACATCGCTTTGGTGTTAACCAAAGAAAAGAACTTCGCTCTAAGGGCCAAGCTCCCCATTTTTTGGTCATGACCGCCACTCCCATTCCTCGAACTTTAGCCATGACCGCCTATGGTGACCTTGATGTTTCCATTATTAATGAGCTTCCTAAAGGACGACAGGTTATTACCACAAAAAAGGCTTTGGCCAATAAGCGCGACAAAGTCTACGGATTTATGTTGGACCAAGTAAAAAAGGGCCGACAAGTATACATCGTCTACCCGCTTGTTGAGGAAAGTGAAAAAATGGATCTCAAAGATGCGGTCAGTGAATTTGAGAAACTAAAAAATCTTTTCCCAGACACTCGCTTTGGACTGTTGCATGGAAAAATGAAATCTGATGAAAAAGAAAATACTATGGGGCTTTTTCGCGATCACAAAATTGATGTATTAGTTTCCACAACTGTGATTGAGGTGGGTGTGGATGTTCCTAATGCCAACTTAATGATCATTGAACACTCCGAACGGTTTGGTCTTTCCCAGCTACATCAGCTTAGAGGTCGAGTAGGTCGAGGAGCCCACAAAAGCTACTGTGTGCTTATGCTAGGATACGCTCAATCTGACGAAGCGCGTATGCGGGCTGAAGTCATGGAGCAGAATAGTGATGGCTTTAAAGTTTCAGAATACGATTTGGAAATGCGAGGTGCTGGAGAATTTTTAGGCACTAAACAGTCTGGTTTGCCTGGTTTTAAAATGGCCAACCTTGTACGAGATTTAGAGATTTTAAAACTTGCCCGAGAAGCTGCTTTTGATGTGTTTGAAAAAGACCCAAAGCTAAAAAAAGAAGAGCACAAGGCTTTACTAAAAACTCTCTATGAAAATCATAAGGACATTGTGGGTTAAGTTGTGATTTAGCTTCTCTCATTTTGAAGTATATAATCATCACCATATTTTAAGATTTCATCATCTTCTTTAGGGTCATGATCTTTATGTCTAATTTTTTTATAAACAGGGACATGGGTTCTCATATAATCAAAGGTGCCCTTATCTACCTGCAGAGCTTCCAAAATATGATTTAAATAAAGTGCCCAGTGACCAGCTTCATCAATTCTAAAAGATACAGGTTCTGTATTTCTTAAACCTTGTTTTCTCATTATGTCCATTTCTATGGATGAGAATGTTGTAGCCCTAGTCTCAATACCATGTTCATCGAAAGTATGTTTTAAATGACGATACATATCTCTGGCATAGGCAAATCTCCTAGAAAGCTCTTTAAATGACAAAACTCCACCTGGGATATTTATGTCCAAATTCTTAACCCAAGAGGTATTCTTAGCTTTACTATCTTCAAAACCCCAACTTTTAGAGCCTGTTTGAATTTGAATTTTTATTTCATCACCCATCTCACGGCTGTATGGAGATTCAGAGATAACAGATTTTTCACTTATGCGCTTTATAAGAGCTGTATATTGCCGAATTGAAGCATTAATATTTTGTTGATTGTTTGCTAAATTTTTTTTTGCAATTTCACTTACATTTGGCATCGTAATCGAGCCTGTGGTGACATCGGCATCCTTGTATGGAATCTCAATGGTAATTACAATTTCTTTATCACCATATCTAACTAGCTTTTCCACCATGTATGTCATGTCTACTTGAGTGGTCTTAAATCCAAAGATCTCCAAGGTTTCAACAACTTTAGGTTGAACAAACACCCCTTTTATTTTGGCCCCCCTGGGAACTTCAACGAATTCTTTTTTATAGAATCCATCTTCACTTCTCATTGAGTTTTTAATTTCACTAATGAGTTGTGCTACTTCAGCACCAAGAGACTCTCTAAAATCCAAAAGAGACGCCTCCATGCTTCCTGGTTTCGGCACATCATTTTTGTTATTTAGGGAAATCTTTCCCGAATTAAGCGAATCTCCTTTAAATATTTTATAACATTGGTTATCTGCGAGCGCTAAGTTCGAACTTAAGCTCATAATCAAAAAAATAATGCTAATCAATTTTCCGTTCATCTAATCTCCAGAATTAGCATGTTTATCTACATAGCGCTTCGTCTTGCTCTGTATTTACAGCCAGTAATAATTTGTGATTTTAACATTTATTTGGCTAATTATTCGGATAATTTTAGAAATTGAAAGAATAACAAAGAGCGAATAAAATTTAAACAACGGGCACCCCTAACTGCTCCTAGAGCGTCTCTACCTGATGACCCAAATGGTTATCCACTTCAATGTAACCTACCGAAGCTTCTGAACCGGGGCCTAAAAAGGCACACTTATTTAAAAAAAGCTTTTTGCTCGCATAATAGCTAGTGGGGAGTACCCCGCAGTAAAGTACTCAACAATTCCTTGCTCGGTAACAAAGGCAATACTTGGAGTAGCTTTTACATTAAAAGCACCCCAAGAGCGACCACTGGGGTCCACAAATACTGGGAAAACTAAATGGTTTTTCTGTAAATAGCTATTTACTGTATCCAAACTTTCCCCCATACTGAGAGCCACTATTTGATCTTTTTTTAATTCACCATCATCTATCGCACTTTTAAATAATTTCATTTGCTGGTGACAGGGCAAGCACCATGTAGCCCAAAACACATACACCATTTTCTTGTGAGCTATAGGGAACTGTACAGCTTTTCCTTCTAGATCATAAACTTCAAAGCTATTTAACTTTTGATCTTGTTGCTTAAAGGAATTATATATCGTGGGTCCCTGTCGATAAACTACAAAAACAAACAAAGCCACCACCAATATATCTGATACATATTTGGAATATTTCTTAACTTTCAAATTCATAACTCCCCCTTTGCATCAACCAAAAGGTGCCAGGCATCTTTTGCGGATGCACCGAATCAACTTCCAACGGCCTTACTTCCTACTATGTACTATTAGTAACACATATCATATATGAAACCTTAACTCGTGCAAAAAACATTACGCAAAGCATCCGCAAAAGATGCCTGGCACCTTATTGCTACGCAAAGCATCCGCAAAAGATGCCTGGCACCTTATTGCTTTTTATTTTCGAACCATTGGGGGAAACTTAGGAGTAGGGCTGGTAGGACGGTTAAGTCTAGGATTAAGGCTACGGATAGAATGAGGGCCACGAATTTTCCGAAGTTTTGATTAGGAATAAAGGATGCAAAAGCAAAGGTGGCAAAGGCTGCTACTAGTACTAGTGTGGTTGTTATTAGGGCCGGCGCAGTGTGGGTAAAAACTTTTGCTACAGCTGTTTTTGCATCATCACCGCTATCTAAAAACTTTTTAAAATTTGCTAGAAAATGTATAGTGTCATCCACCGCAATTCCTAGGCAAACACTGCCTACAATCATGGTGCCAATATCTAAGTATCGGCCCGTCATATAAACTACTGCCGCACCTATAAATAAAGGAATGGCATTAGGAAGTATAGATAATAAACCAATTTTCACATTGCCTAATCCAAAAATTAGGAGAATAGAAATGAAAAATACAGCAAGTGACATGGATATGGAAAAGGATTTTACAACCAACCCATTATTACTTAAATACAATGGAAACTTACCTGTTACGTGAGCCTCTAGGCCCATGTCTTTAGCCTTTTGCTCAAACTCTTCAATCATATTCATGACCTGAACAGAATTATGAGAATTTGTCATGGCAGTGAGTCTTAAAGAATCATTTTTAATACTGACTCTGTTATTTATATCCATACCTTGTGGAAGATTCATAGTGTAAAGAAACAATTGTTGTCCAACAAGTTCCTTACTTTCAGGTAAGATATATTGATCTTCAGTGCCGCCATTGAGCACCTTGTTCATCTCCTTTAAAATATCTACTATAGATACTGTTTTTGTGATTTCCTTGTAGTTTAAAATCCAATTTTGATAGGCATCTACTTTTTTTAGAAACGCCGGATCCTTAATACCATCTGTCTCATTGGTATCCAAAACTATCTCTAGTCCCAGTGCCGAGCCAATTTCCTTTTCCATAAAATCTGTTGCAATACTTAATGGATACTGATCGTCAAAATATTTAAAGGGATCCGAGTTTACTGTCACCTTTGAAGCCAGAAAAATACTGAGTCCTGTGGCTAAAACTATAAATACGAGAAGTTGTGTTTTCCATTTGTATATTAATTTAGAAAAATAAATGGAACGTTCGCTAGGTCTTAAATCAGGATTCTCTTCAATTACACCTTCTTTACGTTTAAGGGGTAAAATGTTAAGTGTAGCCCCTAATATAAAGTAACATACCACCCATGCACTTAAGGACCCCGCGCCTGCCATTATGCCCATTTTAGCAATAGCTGGAATTTCAGATCCTATAGCATAACTGAAAAACCCTACAGATGTACTGATAGAGGTGAGCAAGGTGGGTAAAAAGTTTTTTGATAAAGTTAATGTGACAGCTTCTTTTTGCTCAAAACCCTGCTGGTAAAATTGAAAAAAGCTGGCCAGTATGTGAACGGCCACAGCTATGGATATGGCAATCATAAACTGGGGGACAATAGAAGTAAGATTATTTAACTCAAAGCCAAACCAACCGCCAAATCCCATGGTTGCAATAACAGTTAGCCCTATTACTACTAAAGGCAGAACTACTCCACTAAACCTTCTAAATGACAATATAAGAAATAAAATAGCAACAGCACATACTATGGGTACCAGGTTTGCCATATCTGATTGCGAAGCCTCTTTAAAAGCAAAATTTAGAGCAGGAGTTCCCGCCAAATAGAGTGTATGATCAGATCGACCTTCATATTTTGCAATTATTTCTCTAAGCCCAGTAATGATTTTTTCAAAATTTGGAGAGCCCTCTATTTGAGGCTTTAAACTGGCAAATATTAAAGTGGTGGATGAGCTTTCATTAATTAAGTATCCCTTGATGGATTTATGATTTACAGCAATTTCTTTTCTTTGCTCTAGAAGCTCAAAGTTTAGCTCTTCATCATCTGGAATCAGTGGCTCTACAAGTATTTCATCGCCTTCTGCATGCACCCAATTAAAATTAGATAAAGAGTCAACTCGAATGACATCTGGTGCTTGCCATAGGTTTTCCGTAAGTTCAGACAAAACTTGAGCCGAATCTTTATCAAAAATACCTGAAGGACTATGCAAGGCTATGACAGCTACCTCGTCATTACCAAAACGGCGTTCAAAGGCTTCGAACTCTAAAAGTTTAACATTGTCTTTTTCAAACCAGATACGATAACTAAAATCAGGGTAAAGATTTTTAGCACCAAAGCCAGCTAAAAAAACAAATACCAAACCCACTAAAATTGATTTATATGGGCTTTCAATAATAAATTTTAAAAACTGCTCTAGTGCCTTTGAATTTCGCATTCACATTTCCTTTTATTTAGAAAAACCTGGATATATTCAAGTAGTACTGGTGATCATTATGAAAAACCTGAATTCCAGTTGCGACTGCCTCTTCATAAGGAGCATCAACCAACCTCGCACCCATTTTAATACTCCACACATCTGTTAAACGTTGGGAGTATTTAAAGTTATACATTTGCTCGTGAGAGCGTTCATTATCTGAAATCACTGTAAACAAAAGCTCCCCAGAATCTTCATTATTTAATGCTAAACGAACACCCAGCAGACTGTCATTTTGAAAAGCAGACAGTGACTGCCTTTGTGGTTTATCTAGACCTGTGATTCCATTAGCCTCCAAAATTACGCTGGTTTCCCATCCATTTTCGTGATTCCATCCATACTCTAAGCCAACAGCTGCTTCCCCGTGTCTCAATTGCTCCACGTCCCCGTAAATAGTGGAGACTTTATCTTGAAAGTCAAAATAAGCACCCTCTACTTTTATGACCCAACTTTCCAAGGGCCACTGAATAGTCCCTCCTGTTTGCACCACTGGAATATATGTGGGATGCACATTCCCACTAACCCCAGCGATTAATACAGGCTTACTCCGGTTGATATGACTTATACTGTGAATACTTAAATCTAATGCCCCCAATGATATATCGAATCTTGCACCCCACTGTTCTGCTTCATTGCCATCATAGAACTCACCGTCCTCTTTTAAAAATAAAGCTTCACCTAAAACTAAGCCATTTGGAAACAAAAATAACCTATTTGAGTTAGCGGGGAAAATATTTTCTTCCAGTAAGGGGAAGTAGTAGAGGGTCAAAGACGATTCTTCAAATAAGTAGCCCAGCTGTATCATGGTTTCCCCAATTTTTTCACTGGACTCGAAATCGCTGTCTAGGTTTCGACTGTTAACACTATCCACCGGGTGAAAAGCCTCTGTGGCTGACCAATTTATTATTTGTGGTCCAAGTTTAAATTCAACATTACCAAAATTATAGCCAACATTAGCCTCTTGTAAAAAAACAGTATTTCTTGAGTCATCTTTATTATCTATTCTAGTGAACAATTGGAAGTTTGCAGTGACGTTTTTCTGATTTTCATATTTCACCTCTAGAGATGTTGCTATCCCATAGCCCTCATCCCTGGTAGAGTCCACCTCATCATCATTAAACACCCTGGACTCTAACCTGATTTCTCCGCGAGAGCTGGTCTCTGCAAAAATTGTAAATGACACAATGAAGGCAAACATTAAGATTATTTTTTCCATACCAGTTCCTATTCTCACTATTACTTTAATTTTTTCTTATGAAAATCACGGTCAGAAAATTGAACACTCAGTTTTCTTTTACTCCAATTAATTATTGAGATTTTTTTTGTCTGATGATTTTCCATTTTTAATGTAGAAGCTCTAAACCATTTTCCATATTTTGAATAATCTGAAAACTCTCCTGTTTTAAGGAGCTCTGATTTACGATCGTAATACTCAATCTTAACTGGGCTCTGATATTCCTTATCTAGCCACACAACTTGTCGACTATAACCACTTTTTTTGTCCTGTGGAATACGTTCAATTTTCCAAGTATCTCTAGCGTTCACTTTTTCATCTGCCAAGAATTTAAATTTAAATTTTTCTACTTCTTGAGACCCAAGGTCCTCATAAGAAAATTCAGAACCCATAAAGGAACCTGTTTTAGAACGTGACGAGATTCTTTTCACCCTTTTTAAAGCCGGCAAATAAAGCCATTGATCGTCATTTTTAGATTTATGAGACCAGGTTAACATTTTAGTTCCCTTAACATCTGCAGGCCAAAGAAATTCAGTAATAGACTTATCTCCATCACCTTCTGTTTCTTTAATTTTAGACGTCATTTTGCGTACAACCCTATCCCCATGTGCATTAATTAAGGTCATCTCCATAACCGTACTTTCGCCCTTAAATCCATTATTGAAAATCTCGGATTGATAAGACAAATTATAGCCCTTCTCTTCTCCAGTTTCTGCATTAAGGCTTCCTAAGGAAGCCAGAACTAAAATACCTGCTAACAATTTAATTATATTTTTCATTCTATCCCCTACTTACATTTGTTAATCTTAGAATATATTTTTCAATATTTTTTTGCTTATTATATTTTTTAATAACATTTTCTTTAAGTCCAACACCTCTTAAAGAAAAAAGTACTACCTGGTTCATCAATTCATCTTCAGATTTTTTATAATCCACAATTGGCTTCTCTGGTAAGGTGAGTAAATTAATTGCCATACAAAGATGATGAGGAAACCACACCATAAGGTTATCAACTTTTAGATCATCAACCGTTTCTCCAGCATCTTTAGCTGCAATTAAAAATTTTTTAAAATAAGGTAACCATGGCTCTAGAGAGACCTGAAAAAAGTGGCGTATAAATTCGCCATCTTCATTAATACTATGAGCCATCATACGCTTTAAAATTTTATGCTTATGAGGATCCAGAAGGTCACCTTTTAAAATACTCTTCACTAAGAAGTATAAGCTCACAACAAAGAGCTCGGAAGATGCTTTTTGCTCGGATAAAAACTGCGCCATCCCCTGTACTTCCGTACAACAATGATCCTGAATCCCCTCATACAAAGCTTCCTTACTTGGAAAATGCTTATATATAAGCGCTTCACTCACCTGGGCGGCCTTTGCCAGTTCTTTGGTTGTAGCCCCCTGAAACCCCTTATCTGCAAATACAGGCAATACAGCTTCTAAAATATGCTCTTTTCTCTTTTCAGAGGTCAGTTTGGGCAATGTGAACCTTTGGTAAGTGTTTACTTACTTAATAGGCTAAGTGAGCACTCATTTACAGTCAAATTTTATTTTTACTTTCAATTAAACCTCTGATAAAAGTATGAAATTCTCATATTACAAGGAGCTCCCTCTGGATCGACCAAAGTTTGAAAGCATATACATGGACCTTGCCCTTAGGCTAGCCGAACGCTCCACATGCAGTCGACTTCATGTGGGCACCGTCATCACAAGCACAGACTACAGAAAAGTTTTGGCAGTGGGCTATAACGGTAACGCAACAGGATTAAACAATAAGTGTGACAGAGACGAAAGTGGAAATTGCGGTTGTTTACATTCAGAAGAAAACGCAGTGATTAACTGCGACTCTCCCCGAACTTGGGAAAAACATGTTTTTGTGAGCCACCTCCCCTGCGTAGCTTGCGCCAAAAGACTAATCAATCTAGGCGGAGTTAAAAAAATACATTACCTCAACGATTATCGACTTAAAGACTCCATCGAGATTCTAAATAGTGTAGGTATCGAAGTAGAGAAGATGGAGTAAGAAGATAAGAACGCACTATTTGTATTAATTTCAATACAGGATATTGCTGGTTTTTTTCTAGTGCCCTTAGCTTTTTAAGTGTAGTTACATACTAACGAAACACGATACATCCAAAGAATAATAAGGAGTCATAGAATGAAACAAATAGTTACAATATTAATGGTTTTTAGTTCTCTCAATTTATTTGCCGCAAAGGTTCAATTAGTTCAGTGTAAGCCAACTGTGGATTCGGAAAGTAAAGCCTATGTAACAGGTGTTATTGTTGACCTAAGAAGTGGTCGCTTTAACAGCGATGACTTAAGTCAAGTAAGTGGTGTTTTTAACGCAAATGTAGTTGGTGAAGCGGGAGAACAGCTAGTTACTATTTTCAGTGCCCCAGCTGTGGCAACGAAAGAGGTGTCCTACACTATTAGGTTTGCAAGTGAAGACCTTGGGGCCTTATTTTTAGACAGTAATGACGAACCATCTTCGTACTATTCTAAAAATGAAGTTATGGCAAAACTTGACTGTAATACTAACCAAGTAAAGCTGTCCGGAAAGCAAGCTCACCTGATGTTTAAGGCTCTGGAGAGATCCATAGGAAGTGTTGATCATGGCGGATCCACTGGTTACAGAAACACTCTCATCCGCTACAATTTAGATATGGCTACTGTTTGTGTTGAAAGGTCATTTGATGATCGTAAGAGCTACAGCTGTATGATTAAATCAAGAGATAGCAGCAAAGATCATATTACACTTCGATAAATATTGCTGATTAAAAGTAAACCTGAGTCACTACACAATTCACTTTGTAATTCATTACGCAGGTTTACTTTCACAGCCAAGCTTCGCTCAAAAATTAAGGGAGTATTAACACACTCCCTTACAAGAACCTTTAGCTACTCCAAAAGTCGCTTTCTTTACATCAGACTAAGCGCTCTTCTTACGATGAAAATCTTCATTCATTAGTTCCTTAAAGTTTTTATTTGTACAAAACCATGCAAAAAATATCATTGGCACCATAGCGTATAACACACTCACTACATCTCCAGATATTTTAAAAACCTCAAGAGGGAAGCTAAAAGATAATAATCTTACAAAGGAAACCGCAAGTGCACCCACAATACAAATGTTTAGAATAACAATTTCTGACTTTCGATATAATATGGCTACCTCTGCAGTAGCTTCCAATGGCTTTCTCTTTATGGTGTATACCAATAAAGGTATAAATATCACTAAAGCAAAATATGGAGCCACAATATAACCTAATTCCTTACTCGACATTTCTACACTTACATACTGAGAGTACACAAAGGCAAGCAACAATAAATATAAAGATGTGGTTAAAATAATTGCCCACTTAGGTATATAGTGAGTGACACTTCTTGGAAGAAGATTTGCCTTTCTAATTTGTTTCATAGGAATAAGCTTTTTTATTCTGAAGTAATTAACAAGGTCTATTCCAAGGTTCTGAACCAACAAACCTGCCATTGAGCTATATTTTACCCATGACATAAGGATCATATCATCTGCATAAAAAGCAAAACACAACAGCCCTAGCAGTACCACTCCCAGAACATAATGAACGCCCCCCTTTGGTTCTTTAAATTTTTTCAAAATATCAGGGTTTTCTAACACCCATGGTTTATTTTTTGCCAAGGCCTGTTTGTAGGTTAACTTTGAAATTTTTGGTGTAGCAATAAACTGAAACACAACCACTTGAAATAAATATATTAAAACCATAATTGATAAAATCATAACTCCCCCTTAAAAATAATATTTAGTTGATCATTAAAAATATTCTGAACTTTTTCTGTTTTTAATCCTCTGTCTTTAGCTAACTCCAATAGTTGAGATAAGCTTTCTCTGATACTTACCTCTAGCCCTTGACTGGCATTTTTGGCAGCCTCCTTGTGAATAAATGTACCCTTTCGCCCGGCTGTAAAGATAACTCTGTTGCGCTCAAGAATCTGGTATGCCTTTGCTACTGTATTTGGATTTAGCTCCATGTCATTTGCCATCTGCCTAATTGATGGCAATGGAGACTCCGATGCTAAATCCCCTCGTATTACTGCCTGCTCCACCTGATGAACTATTTGTTCATACACTGGTGTTGGCTCTAGTGTATTTATTGTGATGTCCAAGATATCACCCCCCTTTGTACTGTTACGTGATAGTACAATGTGATCACTCTAGTCAAACCCTTCCTTACAGTGTGATCATGTGCAGCAATAGTCAGATCTAATATGAGCTGATACGTGAGGCCAAGTGATAAAATAACAGCTCACCTTACCCGTTGAGCGCCTAAAACTAGTGCATAGTTTGTTATTATTACCCAGAACAACAATGTTATGACAATTTTGAGCCTTTCAATTATGGACACTGAAGTGTCTTAGTTAAGTGTCTGTAATTACACAGCTACATACCTCTGCTCTGGCACCTAACTTGCAGTTTATGTCCATATGAAATCAAAATCTTTGGCACAATCTATTATTATCCTAAGTCTATTAAGCTACGCTAGCTTCGCTCACTGTGCCGGCTCAAAAATGAACTACATAAAATCTATCCTTAGCACTAAAAAAACAAATACAACGGCTCTCATAAAGGTCAAACAGGACATCAAAGATTTAACCACAAACAGCAGCATTAAAGCTGATTTGAGTTTTAACAATATTGAAAAACTTAAAAAAACCCTATCTTACCAAGATGAGCTTAAATTAAGGCAACATTTTTATGATCAATTGATCTTTAAGTTAAATACCCGCTATAAGAACCAACCTATAGTTGATTTTCTAGCTATCGAAATTTCACAAATGGCAATTACAGAAATATCCAACCCGGACAGAAATATCAGTTACTGGCAATTTCTCACCCATTTAGCCAAAGCCGTAAAGATAGCTCCAGAAAAAAATGAGGATATTATGGCCTTTATCACCGGCTATGTTTACACATCTTCAATCTCAAACCCCATATCACCCAAAGAGTTTTTAAAAAGAAGACACTACACAAATTCTGTTGAGATTCTTACCGTGAACCCATCTAATAAAGAAAATGTGGGTGAAGAGTTAGAGACCACAATTAATCAGCTTAACTACAGGGTGCAATAAGGCAGGCTTTCTAGTTTTAAGTGTAAAAGACGTGTAATGGCCTGTTGAGTTAGTCCCGTTTCCTCTGCTAACTCTCGCTGGCTCCACCCATTCTCTAAACGCTGCTGCCGTAACCGACCGACCAACTGTTTATAACTTCTTATCTCTCTCTTCTACACACTCGCTAGGTTAAACATCATTTATGCTGTAATTACAATATACAACATATCTGATGTGAAAAACTAAACATATGACAATCACAACAACAACCTTGCTTAAACTCAAATCTAATATGAAAATATTAAAGAAGAAATAATTAAACCCTATGCTCGCAAAGCCTACTAAGGAAATTAAATGATAAGTAAACTCATTTTATTAGCAATAATGATAATCTGGCTTTTTGTATTTGGCTTTTTTACAGTAATTAGTCCATTTTACCAAAAAAATAATTTTAAGTATCTTATCTATACAATTCTTTTTGTACCAACTATTT
This sequence comes from Pseudobdellovibrionaceae bacterium, assembly GCA_018663505.1. Classification (GTDB taxonomy): domain Bacteria; phylum Bdellovibrionota; class Bdellovibrionia; order Bdellovibrionales; family UBA1609; genus JABJQG01. The sequence continues at coordinate 133,638 of JABJQG010000053.1, forward strand.
ACTTTTTTGGAGCCGCTTATATTGATGTTCATGTTTTTAAATTTTCTAAAAGCATCTACTTTCTTTTAGCTATATTTATTGTTAACATTTTTATGTTTATCCCATTTTTATTTTTAACAGATTTATTTAAAGGTATTCATAATTCAGTGACAAAATCTCCTTCCATAATTAACCCTGAAGATAATTTCTGGCTTGTACCCCCTGCTGGTCTGGATGACATACCGGACCCTGGAGGCCCAAAGATCTCTAAAGAGTTTGAAGGCTTAAAAATCGAGTTTTATCCCCAACTCACTTCCTTAAATCAAAATAAAATTATGTTTCGTGGTGTTTCCCGAATATACGTCAAATGCGGTTCACAACTAGAATTGTGGGGCTCCTTTCCAAATAGTTTTATTTTTGAACTTAAAAATAATAATACAGAAATTATATACAAGACCCATAATAAAGTGAAAAATAGATCTTACGCCCAGGAAACACTGGAACAATTTGGAAAGATGCCATGTGACCAGCACCTTAGAGGTTACTTTGCCCTAAATATTTTTGAGAACCTAGAGGACCAAAGTATTCCAGCAGGTCCATATGAGGTCTCTGTAGTAGATGGTTGGTCTAGAGCCACACTTTTAGAAGGCATTAATATCGAATTAAATCCTTAAAATACTCCCCTGGTCTTCACATCCATCTTTTTAACTTTTGCCAGAAACTCTGAGGCCGAGCCGTACTATGTTTTTTAGCCCAGCTTCTAGCTCTGGGTAAAAGATAAAACAAAAGGGGCTGGAACCACCGTCTTGGGAGGATCTTTCTTATATAGTAAAACAGAACTGCATCTGGAGTAGCAGGAACTATAAATCTGGGAGATTGTGTTTGTATCACTTTTAAAATTGTTTTAGCCACATCCTTTGAATCAACTCGACTCTTAGCCATAAGTTTTGCAACAAAAGGCTGCATATTTTTATAATACTCACTATAAGGTCCGTCCTCGGTCAGTGCAATGTGAGATTTTTTTGAATATCGCACATTTTGAAAAGAACGGGAGTTAATAAACCCAGGTTGAACCAGGCTCACATCAATCCCAAAGGGCTTAAGTTCGTACCACAGGGCTTCGCTAGCACCTTGAAGGGCATGTTTAGAGGCACTATAGGAACCCATGGTGGGCATGGCCAACATACCACTCACCGAGGACACACTAATGATTTTTCCCCGCCCACATTTTCTCATGTACGGAAGTACTAAACGTATTAAAGACATGGGTCCAAGATAGTTTGTAATCATCTGCGAGGCTTCAGAGCTATTGTCCATTTCTTCCATAACAGAACGATAGGCAAACCCCGCGTTGTTAACCAATATGTCTACCCCACCCCAAAGATCTTGAATCTCACGAACAACCCGACTTCGTTGAGAGCGGCTAGAAACATCCAATTCACGAATTAAGAAACGATCCGTTTCTTTGAGACCAGCTTCAAAGATCTTGTCTAGAGAGGCTTTTCGAGCTGTAACCACCACACGGTAGTTTATTTTTGGCAACAACAATTGTGCTAGGCATAGCCCTATTCCAGAACTACAACCTGTCACAAGAATTACAGGGAGATAACTATTACTCTTATTTTTTGTCATTACAGCACCTCTCCCTTTATGGTTTTAAGAGTTCGGAAAACTAGTCTATATTATACCCTAAAATCTCGATTTAGTCTAAATCCCGGCAAAGTACTGATTGTAGGTGTATTACAATTTTTCATATTCAATTTATTGCATTTGATTTTGAGCTTTTTAAAATCTTAATTGAAAAACTAAATTGTCCATAGAAGCTCTGTAAAAAAGAACCAAAGGGAGCACAGAGCTTTTCTAATAAACATAGAGTACCAAAGAAGGAACTATGGCCGTAAGATTTATTCGATTTACCTAAATAACCCAAACTTGTTTACTGATGATCTTTCTTAATGATATCCACCTCAGTAGCTATCTTAAACTTATGCTCTTCCACGTTCTAGCGCATAAGCCATAGTAGTTTTACAAAGCTCTTAACCTAAATACCTTTGTAGCCTCTCTATCTTCTCTTGTACCCCCTCCATAATCACAGTCAAAATTTTTTCGGGAAAATCTTTTGGCACAGAGATATTATCACGGAGGCCATCCGCACATTTTAGAATTTCTTCCAAATTTTGAGTCAGTTTTTTTTGTGGAATTCCATATTTTTTTGCAGACTCAAAAAAGTGCCGGGGTTCAATTTTAAAAAGACGATAATGCCTCTTGTCTCCTACTGCCATAGCCATCTTCGCTTGCTTTTGTTGAATTTGCTTATCTTTTAATGCTGGATAAACGCTGAGTACATCATAAAACGGGGTCATTTTAAATCCCGCAGAAGTCATTTGCACACTAAAGTTCTTCCCATGACCATCAATAGCTCCTAATAACCAGTAAATTACATTAGCTTTCAGAAATTGCATACGATCGTTTACTCGTTCATCTGAATCATTCAGTAAATTTAAAATATCTTTAAACCCCGGACGAACACCCGTGGCCTCTCTATGCTCGGCCTCATACTTTAAGTGCGAAGGAACCCCCAATGCCTGACACATGTCCTCTTGAGGAATTCGAATGAGTTTATTTTTTGTCTTCCACCTACGATCAAAACGTTCCACCACTAAGCAACGTACATCTTCAAACTCATGAATTTCAGCGTGGTTCACTGATAGGCCAAAAGCCTCACATAACTTTAAACAAAGCCACTCGTTTTCCACACTAGTTCTTAAATCAATACCATTGTGTAAAATGCCCATGCTGGGTTTAAAAATATGAGTGGTGGGTGTGGTGCCTAAAGGCAGCTTCCACTGTCCCTCATGAAACAACAATGCTGTCTTTTCTTGAGCTCCAGCCACAGATATGCGAAAGGCTTCATCATCATCTGAAGAACGAATCCCCAATGGACTGGTCTTGAGTTCTTTTATTATTTTGGCTATACGAGCTTCCGAAAGATTCTCTGCCATAATCTTATGTGAATACTTCACATCTTTGGAACTTGTGATTCTTAAAGCTCCCACACAATCCCCGCCTATAGCCTTCAACAAATCAAAAGGAGTATCACTTTCAGCTTGAACATTTGTAGCTAATTTTTTTCGTATATCCACACTATCTGGCAAAAGATTATCAAAAAAGTTATATACCTCAGGTCCAGAATACCTCTCTCTCTCCAAACCCAAAGATAAAGAAATAGGAATAGCCTCTGACTGTTTCAACCAAGATGGATCATAGGAAAAACTCATAGCTCCTGTACCTTTTTTTACCAAGGTGCCCACTAGATTTTCTTCTAGGTATACAAATAAATCCTCAGACCGGGCCATTTATTATCTCCTTTGATCCAGTGTCAGCTCTAAATCCAAAGCAGCAATAACCTTAAAAAGCGTCAACAGTGTGGGGCTAACCTCCCCCTTTTCTATGCGCGCAATGGCCTGCTGAGTTAGCCCCGTCTCCTCTGCTAACTCTCTCTGACTCCACCCTTTCTCTAAACGTTGCTGCCGTAAACGACCAACTAACTGTTTGTAACTTCTTATCTTTCTCATTTAGATACTCACCAGGTTAAACATCATATATGCTGTAAATCTAACATACATCAAATATGATGTAACAGCAATATACAACATATCTGATGTAAGAAAAACTAGACATATGGTCGCCTCAGCGTAAGTTACATAAGGTGCAGACTACTAACAGTAGAGGAGGGGCTATGAATGAGGTCCTCAAAAATAAGGGGGATAGCCAACATTGAAAAAGTAAATCTATTTAACATTAAGCTTAACTATGGTCTTTTTTAATGATATCCACCTCAGCAGTTATCTTAAACTTATGCTCTTCCACAAATTTAGAGGCTTCTGAAACTAAATCAATCTGATTAATGATTTTTAAAACTTCTTTGGTCACAATATTCATCATTTCATCTTTTGATTTTTGAGCACCTTGCAAAACAAGGTTTGCCACATCTTTTGGTAACTTAAGTTCATGTACATAGTTACGTATGCCCTCTTCAGTCATAAAAGCGGCGCCAAACCCCATGGTGACCACTTTTTTTAAAGCATCGCCTAGGGCAAATCTTTCAGATTCTTCGGATTTCGAGTTCTTCTTATTTTCCATAAACTTCTTTTATTCTTTTATGGTAAGAGCTAATCATGTTGGGTAAATTCACACTCACTAAACCCTTTGCAATGGGACTGGGCACAAAGCCTTTAAACTTGGCCTCAACCTTGTAATGAGCTTGGACCTTGCCACCGTCCACTTCCTTTAACTCCCAAGAACCATTAGATAGTTTAAAAATATCACCCGAGTCAAAAACCCAACTAATTTTATCCGTACCTTCTTCTTTCATCCATAGCTGGTATGAGAAACTCTTGATTACAGATACCGAGTATTTAACTAGCTTCTTGTCTCCATCTGTTTCCACAACACTACATTCTTTAACTTCGGCTAAAAATTCTGGATATTTTTCATAATCAGAAATGATTTTAAAAAATTCATCTTTTGTACAATTAAAAACCTCAGTGGTCTCTGCGCTAGCCATATAATTATCCTTTCATTATCGAGCTGCTATACAATCTTTCATATCAGTAATCAGTTGGTTAAATTGCTTTTCTAAGCTTTTAGAATTACCCGCAATTTGCCCAGCTATAATTCCCAAAATTTCCGACTCTTTATTCATGAAATTAAAAAAATCAGGAGTAACCGTTACTGTTTGGCCTTCCCAATTATTAAAATATGAGTACCATTTACCAACTTCCTTAGACTCCGTCATCACAAATTCCACAATATTCTTCTCGTGCTTTCTAGCAGATTGAGAATAATCTAATAAAGCATTAATTTCTTCTCCACAATCAGAGGCACTCACTTGAAAATGTACTGTTAGCATAAATACAACTAGCGCTAATAATTTCATCATCCACATTCCCCCAGATATATAGAATAAAAATTTGCAAAATATATGCATAGCTCAATATGCTAAACTTTAAGCAATTACTCAGAAGATCTAGGAATATTTTGCCTAGATCATTTTTATTAGTTTTACTTACTCACCTTGCGATACTTAAACTTCTTGGGATTTTCGATATAATCACCTAGACGTTTTTTTCTATCCTCTTCATATTCTGTAAAGTTGCCATTATAAAACTCCACATGACTATCACCCTCAAATGCAAGAATATGGGTACATATTCTATCTAAAAACCATCTATCATGACTGATCACTACCGCACAGCCGCCAAACTCCAAAAGGGCTTCTTCCAAAGCTCTCATGGTATTAACATCCAAGTCATTTGTGGGCTCATCTAGTAATAATACGTTTGCTTGCTCTTTTAAAAGCTTGGCCATATACACACGGTTGCGTTCTCCACCAGACAGGGCCCCCACTTTTTTCTGTTGAGTTGTTCCTGCAAAGTTAAAACGAGCCACATAATTTCGAGAGTTTACTTCTCGGTTACCTAGCATGATCACATCTTGTTTTTCAGAAATCTCTTCCCAAACAGTTTTGTTATCATCTAAAGGACGAGACTGATCCACGAAGGCAAGCTTCACTGTGCTTCCCACATTAAACTCTCCTTCATCAGGCTTTTCTTGACCGGTAATCAAACGAAATAAAGTGGTTTTACCAGCACCATTGGGCCCAATAACACCCACAATGCCACCTTTGGGTAGACTAAAATTTAAATTCTCAAAAAGCAGTTTATCATCATAGGCCTTCTTTACAGCTTTAGCCTCAACCACGAGCTCACCTAAGCGTGGACCTGGTGGGATGTAAATTTGCATTTCAGATAATTTTTCCTTAGCCGGTTCTTTTAAAAGGTTTTCATATGACGACAGCCTAGCTTTTGCTTTAGCTTGTCGGCCTCTTGGGCTCATACGCACCCAATCCAGCTCACGCTGTAAAGTCTTGCTTCTTTTATCATCTGTTTTTTGCTCTTTAGACAATCTATTTTCTTTTTGCTCCAGCCAAGAAGAATAATTTCCTTTCCAAGGGATCCCTTCTCCACGGTCGAGCTCTAAAATCCACCCAGCAACGTTGTCTAAGAAATAACGATCATGGGTAACGGCAATAACTGTACCTGGAAATTTATCTAAAAAATGTTCTAGCCAAGCCACCGACTCTGCATCCAAGTGGTTAGTTGGCTCATCTAAAAGTAAAATGTCGGGATTAGACAAAAGCAGTCGAGCCAGTGCCACACGACGTTTCTCCCCACCAGATAGTTTATCAACAGTCGAATCACCTGCGGGGCATTGTAGCGCAGTCATAGCTTGATCCAGCTTTTGATCCACTTCCCAACCATCCAGAGCTTCAATTTTTTCCTGAATATCACCTTGCTTATTAATAAGCTCTTCCATTTTTTCCGGCGTAATATTTTCATCACAAAGTTCAGTGCTAATGCTGTTAAAATCTTCTAAATATTTTGGCAACTCCCCAAGTCCATCCATCACGTTCTCACGAACAGTCTTAGCTTCATCCAATTCTGGCTCTTGAGTTAAATAGCCTAAGCGGTAATCTTTAGCCGGAAAAGACTCTCCTAAAAAATCATCATCCTTGCCTGCTATAATGTTTAGCAAGCTTGATTTCCCAGATCCATTCAAACCTAAAACACCAATTTTAGCACCATAAAAGTAAGACAAGTAAATGTCCTTTAAAACATACTTATTAGGAGGGTAAACCTTACTTACCCCTTTCATTGTATAAATGATTTCTTCTGACATGATAACCTTCTTTGCTTAAGTTTTAATACTTATTCGTATACCCAATGCCACTAATTAATTCAATGAAATCAATTAAATAAGTGCGGTCTTTTCTCTTGTCTTTTCATTTATTATCAAGCATTCTTTTGCCCTATGGCAAAAGCAAAACCTCCACAATTCAATATCAAATCTTTATGTGAAAACTTAGAAAACGCTATTAGCGAATTTGATAATACTGTGGCTGAAAAGCCAGAAAAAAAGAAAATGCTAGAAGCTAAAAAGCCGGAAATAGAAAAGACCTTTAAAAAGCTCAAAACGCTTCTCGAAGAGTTGAGTTAACTTAATTACTCATCCTGGCTATAACTAAACCAATCCTCTAATCAATCGCTCATATGGGAATAAAAAAAGGCCATATAATATATGACCTTTTTTCTAAATTTGAATTTAAATGGACTGCTTAAAGAGCTATTGCGCCCATCCAATCATCTTGTACTACTGAAAAGACAGGGTTGATGTCTTTAGCTTTTAAAAAGCGTTCAAATCTATGGACTTGGCTCCAAGCTTTTGAAGATCTATGCACACCCAACTTAGCCTCTCCATAAGCAAGTACTTTACAAGTGTCTTTGTCTGCTATAAGCACATCTAGCTCACCCATAGCTGATGACCCTTTAAATTCACGGTACTGCAAAGAGCCTGTTACAAAAACATTTAAGTTATCAGCATCAAAGCTTTTTTGTAACGCCACGTGAGCCAAGAGTTCTAGCACTTCACCTTCTGAACCAAAACGAAACCCACGTACTTTGTGAGAATCCATTAAAGCATTAAAGTTTTTTGTTAATTCTTCACTTTTAGCAATATGAGTTTTATCCTGATCACTGATTGAACCGTTTTTAACATAACTTTTCATTACATACCAAAGGTAGTTAGCATTACCTCTATTGAGTGGATATTGAAAAGTGAATCTTGATCGTCCATTTTTGGCTTTTAAGGATATTGTAAACATCTCTAAAGCAGACACATCAAAATGTGATAAAACTGTGGTTTTACAATGTTGTGGCACCGTTTTGTCATCTTTCAAATTATCAAAGTATGTACTTGATAATAACGTTTGATGAAAAAATAATACGAAAAAACTCACCGAGATAACAAAGTATCTTTGTAATAACTGACCCACACCCACCCCTTTAAATTTGTTGGCCCAAATAGTTTGGACACATTGAAATTAACGGCTAGGAACACAGGGTTCAAGATTTTTTTTGTAATATTTTCAATTTTATAGGTAATTATTATAAAAACCTAACATTTAAAGGTGTATTAGGTACTTTCTCCCCTTTTCTGCAACACAGCATGCATGAAATTTCAGCCACAACACAATATAGACCTTCAGGGGCCTTAAACCCACAGGTTGCTAACCCAGAAAGAGACATTCTTCACACCTGTCTTATTTTTAGAATTCACAGGAAAATCATAAACACTAACTGCAGCAAAGCCGAAGTGCTCATTAAGACAAATTTAAATATAAAATATCCTAAACAAGAGGGCTTATGAAAAAATTGAAGATTCACTGTGACACAAATTTCCCCACACTACTTAAAATATACGACGAAGAATTTTTAGTAATTGCTTATTCTGCACATGGAATTTGGGTAGAAAAAGATTCTTTTAATTTTGAAAACTTTGATTTTTCCATGGTCTTAAACTCTCACGGACATAAAGATCATATGGAAGGTCGTGCTTTAAAAACCAATGAAATTTCTGATAATGGAAAGTATGAATATATTGAATTCAACCAGCTGGATCCTGCTGCTTTTACTCTTTATAAAAATTTCTATCACTTAAAAATTCCAAAAATAAAAGCTAAAGATATCATGGTTGAGAATCCGTTCTGTGTGGTGGAAACAAAATCCTTAAGTGACACTATTAAAGAAATGAATGCACTTAATATAGGTTCTGTGCTAATTACCAATAGCAGGCAACAAGTCATTGGTATATTTACCGAACGTGATGCACTCACAAAACACCATAAAATTAAATCGCATGATCACCCAATCTCTGAATTTATGACTCAAAACGTAGAAGTCCTAGATGAGGATTTAACTTTGCACGATATATACTTTAAATTTAAACACGTCAGTTTTCGCCATTTCCCGATTGTTGATCCTGACACAAAGGCCGCTGTGGGAATGATCTCCATGCGTGATATAATGAAGTTTTGGAATATTATCGTTGAGTCAGAAAGAATGATGCTGAAATCAAAATATGAGAAAGCAATGAGTGTTATTGTCCACGACCTAAGAAGCCCAATTTATGCCATCAAATCCATAAACGACCTTTTAGTGAGCAACCTTTCATCTGCTGATGAATATGTCAGTGATGAGTACCCTCCCATCATAGAAGATACCTGCAATAAAATGGCACATCTCATTGATGAGCTTTTAGAAATTTCCACAAAAAAACATGGCGAGATTACATTAAAACTAATTCCTACAGATATCACAAAACTAACAGAGAATACTGTAAATATGTTTCTTCCCGGAGCTAAAGCTAAAAACATACATCTGTATTTTAAGAAAATCGATGATCTACAAAAAATCAATCTTGATCCACAAAGGTTTGTAGAGATTTTTCAGAATCTTATTAGCAATGGTATCAAATATTCCAGTTCTGGTTCTTTTGTAGAAATCAGTATGGATAAAACACCTTCAAACTTACTTATTAAAGTAAAAGACTCTGGCCAAGGTATCTCCCAAGAGGAAATACCAAATCTATTTAATGAATTAGCAAGTATTAGCTCTCGTCCCACAGCCAACGAGGCAAGTACAGGACTCGGACTTTTTATTACTAAACAGATGGTCGAAGCCCATGGTGGAGAAATTACTGCAGAAAGTGAAAAAGGTGTTGGTACTACTTTTATGATTTCTCTACCTATCTCTGAGGATCAAAGAAAAATAGCGGCTTAGTTTAAAGTACGAATACACATGGCAAAAGTACATTCTTACAAAACCAACACACTTTTAAGTGCTAAAATAAAAACAATTATTAGAAGTAACCGACGCCTTAAAATATTTGTTACTAAGTGTTGATACTTAGTAAAAATAGATGCCACAAACATGCCCGATAAGAATAATTCAATGGAAACTCCAAAATGCACATAGCCCCACTGCATATTATTAAAATCTGGAGAGCCATTTAAAAACGAGATCATGCCGAAAAAAGTGGTCCATAACATCACAGCATTTGTTGTGGGTGTAATTTTATGAGAGTCCATATATTTTAACTTCATAAAATATCCCCCTAAAATAAGTCCGGAACCTATACCTGTTAAACCAGATACACCGCCCGCTACTAATGCCCACATCATCACGCTTAGCAATACGGAACGATTATTAAAATCAAAATTCTCAGTTGTTTTCTCTGTATTAGCAGTGCCTTTGTCCGTTTTTTTCTTGGTATAAATCAAGAAAAATACCATGAACAACACCACTATAAAAAGATATTGCAAAAAAATTTCTTCCAAACGAACAGATAATTTAGCTGCAATATATGCCGCTAAACCTGTTACAGGTCCCATTATTATGGCAATATTTTTCTGCACTAAACCCTGTCTGTAGAATCGATAACTATTCAGCAGGACAACAAAAAATATTGAGCAAATAGAGGTGGCAATAACCTCTGAAGGGGGCATAGGGTAAATTAATGTGAGCAGGGGCACAATAAATAATCCGCCCCCGAGGCCCAAAAAGGCTGTACTGAGCCCAATGACTGTTCCTAAAAGAATGAGGTATATATGTTCCAAGTGTTATCTTCTTAAGTTATGTAGGGGAATTAGTTAAAAGCGCTCCATAGATAGGTGAGCATCATTTGTGATCTATGGCTCAGCAGATCCCACCACAAATTTATATGGCCAATCTGCTCTATTCCACATTATTTTTATTAGTTGGATTAATTAAAAGCCTGTTGTTTCTGTACTTTTGAGCTCATTTTTTTTATGAACCCATTTCAAAATAATAACTTATCTGTTGTGAACTAAGCTTTTTTCAAATTCTTGAAAAAGAACTTCAATTTTTTGTGCACTGGAGTCAGTAACAAAGCCTAAACCAAACTTACCATGATCGATAGCTGAATTTACATCAAAATTATCTTTCATGTTGTATTTTTTAGCATCACTGGAGCCAATTTTTTGATTTAGTTGTTGCCACTGTTCCTCAATGGTTACTTTCTTTCGAACGGTGCGCTTGCGACCTGTTGGTATTTTCTTAGGTTTCCTGATTGTAAAAGATTTTTTAGCTTTACATGCTTCACACTCAAGCTTGGCACTCTTTTCAGATTTATGAGCCAATACAGTAAAGAAACGGTCTACCTCACATTTTTTACAGGGAAGATAAATTGTCTTCGCAACAGCTGGGAGCTCCTGGATGTATAAATCGTTTTCTTTTGGTAGTTCTTCTGACACTATAACTCTCCCTGTACGTTTCTCATAAATTAATTGTGTAATTGTAACATACCCTAATTATTACACAAAGCGAACTAATATTTTGGATTATAAACTGTAAAGTTTTCTTTTAGGTCTTTTCTTCGAATTTCGCGTGCATCAAGGTAAAAAGGCCCCTGATTTTGCTCTATTTTACGGTGAAAATCTATTAAGTTGCTCTCGTCCATAGGATCCACTTGAAAGCCTGCCTCTATAAATTTTTCATTAAACTCAAAGGACTCCTCATGAGTAAAAAATCTCACCCATTCACTGGGGTTTACCCGCAGTCGATATGTCAAAGTCTGAGCATAAGAGTGTGCCGGAGTGTAGGCCGTAAGGATCTCAAAAAAACCATAATGAGAATGTAATCGAATAGCTGGGCTGTCCCATTGAGTTACCCCACAGCATATTTCAATATTACCATAGGAAAGCCCAAATGCCTTTGACAAAAAACCCAAGCCATAAAAACGGTCCTCCTTTGGAACCAGTGCATTCATAGAACTTAAGTTGTGAGCCACCCATTCGTTTTGTACCATGGTGGGAATCACAATAAACATAGAGATGGGTGTCCACTCACCTGTTAAATTCTCTTCACCCAAAATTTCCCTAAAAGACTGAGGCAGAGTCTCTGTTCTATGAGCAAACCCTGAAATATATCCAGGCATAATAGCACAATCGTAAAACACCCAACGTGGCATAGCCATGCCACTAGAAGCAAAAGCTCGCTCTTCCATATTTAATAGAGCATTGGCAAAATAAACATCATCAATACGTAAAGGGTCCATGTAGAAGTGCTCTTGAGGAAACCAGTCTAAATTAAAAATTTGTCCAGGATGAGCCACACGAGACTCTTTACGAGCCAGCACATAAGGCCTTAAATCCCTGGAGTTCATCCAGCTCAGCCTTGGATCGAGCTTCTCTATAGATGTATGCATCATATTTAAACCGTTGGACCTATCATATTTTCTGGACGTACATATTCGTCAAATTTCTCAGCAGTGAGATAACCTAGGTTAATAGCTTCATCTTTTAATGTGGTCCCATTTTCATAGGCGGTTTTAGCTATTTTTGCTGCCTTATCATAACCAATATGCGGGTTAAGTGCTGTTACAAGCATCAATGAGTTGTCCAAATGCTTTTTTATATTAGGCTTATTTGCTTCGAGGCCATCTATACAATTGGTTCTAAAGCTATCACTGGCATCTGCAAGTAAGCGTATAGAATTTAAGGTATTAAAAACCATCATAGGCTTATACACATTTAACTCAAAGTTACCTGAGCAACCACCTACGCTTACAGCTGTATCGTTACCAATGACCTGAGCGCAAACCATGGTCATGGCCTCACACTGAGTGGGATTTACTTTGCCGGGCATAATTGAACTTCCTGGTTCATTGGCAGGCAAAATTAATTCCGAAATACCTGATCGAGGACCACTTCCTAACCAACGTACATCATTTGCAATTTTCATTAAACTGCAAGCAACAACTTTTAATGCCCCACTGGCTTCTACAATGGCATCGTGTCCTGCCAATGCTTCAAACTTATTATCTGCTGTAACAAAATCCAAACCTGTTTCCTCGGCAATAGCTTTAGCTGCTTTTACTGCAAAGTCCTTATGAGTATTCAAACCTGTGCCCACAGCTGTTCCGCCCAAAGCTAATTGATAAAGATGCGGCAAAGCATTACTCACGCGAGTTAAGCCATGTTCTAGCTGAGTCACATAGCCAGAAAACTCCTGAGCAAGGGTTAAAGGTGTTGCATCCATTAAATGAGTACGACCAATTTTAACAATACCATCAAATTCTTTTTGTTTGCTCTTAAAGGAATCACGAAGGGCCGAAATAGCTGGTAAAAATCGAGAATGTATCTGCTCAACAACAGCGATATGCATAGCTGTTGGGAAAGTATCGTTTGATGATTGGGCTTTATTTACATCATCATTGGGATGCACGCTCTTGTCCCCTAGTTCACCGCCACGAAGCTCAATGGCTCTATTGGCGATCACTTCATTTGAATTCATATTTGTTTGTGTTCCGCTGCCTGTTTGCCAAACCACTAAAGGAAAATGATCATCTAGTTTGCCAGAAATTACCTCATCAGCGGCTTTCAAAATATATTCCACTTTTTCATTATCTAATAAACCCAGTTCGGCATTGGTTTTGGCTGCTGATTTTTTGAGAACACCTAGGGCTCGAATCATCTCTCTAGGAAATCTATCCCCACCAATTTTAAAATTATTAATAGAGCGCTGAGTCTGAGCTCCCCAGTACTTCTCTTTTGGTACCTCAACATCACCCATACTGTCTTTTTCTATACGCATAACAATCTCCTTACCTTAATAATTAATTAGCTAGTCCGACCAAGATGGGTCGCTTCTCACAAAATACTCAAGCGCCTAAAATATTCTATTCCACAATTTTAAGCAAGGGACCTGACCTCGACCCATCGCAACTAAATGGAGTGACATATGAAAAAAAGTTATTTACAGCACAGAATCATTAAGCTTAAAAGTTGAAAGTCAGCCCCGCATTTCTTATAAAGGCTCATGAATACAAGAATTCGAACATCAGTGGTTTGTATTAACAATGGCCATATCCTTACACATAAAGCCGTGGACCCCTCTTCGGGGCTACACTATCATTTTTTGCCTGGTGGAAAAAAAGAAGATCACGAAACTCTTTTGCAATGTGGAGAAAGAGAAACTCTTGAAGAAACTGGGTATAGAGTAACAGTAGATCCTCTATCTGAACTTCTCACTGAGTATTGTTTCACTTGGCATAGCCAGGAAGTCTTTTGTAAAACTTATTTGTTCAAAGCCTCACTTACCCAATTAGGAGAAGCCCCTCTGCCCACTAATGACAGCAGCTACAACAAGGGGGCCCACTGGCTCCCTCTAGAGTCTATAGAAGAGACCTTTTCTTATAGTAACACCTTGTTAAAAGGTATTCGCGCTCTACTTGCTGGAAATTAATAGGTTTTGTAACAACTATAAATCACTGAAACCCTCATTGTACTTAAGATATTATGAATATATAATGTGTATTGATGACAGCTTTTACAAATAGGTATCTTTCTTTGATGGTGCTCACAGCTTTGCTGTTGAACACAAGCTTTTGCCTCTCAAGTGCCAGTACCAGAAACAAAGTCAGTAGCCAAAAGTTATTTTCCAAAAAAATGCAGTATCCTGACTTATATGAAGATATAAGAAATGGGCTTTCCTTAAACCTCGCAAATCCTATTCAGTTAGATATATTTATGGTTTATGTGCTAAGTCAAATGATGGCCTCAAACTATTACTTTAGTTGGGACCTCACATCAGGCTACCAAACCACAGCAAAATGGATTCTGGAATATCAATTAAAAAACAACTCAAGTTGGTCGGCCTATTTAGTTACTCATAGAAACACTAACCTGACCACAAGGTTACGACCTCTACAGTTAATAGAAAAAACAAGCCGTGGATGCCTTGCTTCTGATTGCTCCTCACACACACGTTTGACCCGAGGATTGGAACCACATCATATTTTTTATGCCATAGAAAGTCTTAATCCTTATAAACCACTAGGGCAGATTGAACTGGTATTAGGTGTTGATGAAGAGACCGGTAAAAAGATTGCATTTATTGAAAGGTTCCAACTGACAAAAGACCTCCCTGAGGTGCACTTTGCAGGAATAGTAGAGGCACTAAATAGAGCTGCAAAAAATCAAGGCTACACACTTACACTTCTCACTTCAATGAATAAATACTATGTGCTTGGTCATAATATTTCTAATATAAAAAGTATAGAGAGAAGGTTAAGGACTGCATTGCAAAATTATTTTAGCGTAAACAGTACTTACAAAAAATTTAAAAAACATAAGGATACTTTTAAACACCAAAATGAGGACTTTGTCTATATTGCAGAAAGGCTACAGAGAGAAAACTATGCCGTAGAAAGCCACTCTGTTGACTTAGAAAAAATCAAAGAATTAAACATAGAGAGCATAAAATTAAAAACCTCGGGCAAAAAGTATAATTATTTGAAAATATGGAAGTCCATGCAGAAAGGATATTTAGATTATGTTAAAAAAAGATATAATAAAAAAAATATTTTCGACTTAAATATCACAATTCCTGTTTTAAACAAGGAAATTACCAGCCTCGGCGATGAGTATCTATTCTTAAAAAAAACAGAATTAGCCAATAAAGCTGGAGAACAAAATATTCTCGAAAAACTAAAATATAAGAATGGTCTTATGGACTTTCTCCTTGGTCTTGAGATGGCTACTTACTTGGGCAAAAGATCTCCAGAACTCATTAATGCGTTGATAAACATTGCCCTTATAGAAAAAGAAGCCGACGGGCGCTCGTTAATAGTGCGACATCAAGACACTTTACTTCACGAAATCAACCACTACGTACAAAAACGACTAGACTATATCCCACAAAATGAGATCCCTCGTTTTGAACATGATATTGTTCGTTTTTACTTGCCTAGTGGATTAGAACACCTGCCCGACTTTGTTTGGGAAATCATACTCAATGATAATTATCTTCTTGAAACTTACTTGGCAAAAGTTCCTGTAGAAACTAAAATTCCTGCCTATGTCTTTAAAGAACTGCAGCAAGAAATGTTAAACTCTGATAATTCTAGATAAACTACTTTGAGGATAAGATTGAAGAATTCTTGAAAAAAAATAAATCGGCACAAAAGTTTTTAATACCTAATCAGTGTATGGCTTTGTTTTTATAGTATTCACTTAAATAGGATTCTGCACATCATGTTGAGTTTTATATTTTTCAAAAAACTTATGAATTAAGGGGTAGTTAGGGCCAAGAAAACGACTCCACTGCTTGGTGCGTGGTGTAATTTTATTTTGTAAACCACCTCTTTCATAGAGTACAGCCATTTCCTTCAGTAGTTCCATCACCTGCTCACCATTATATTCTAATTCACCTTTAAGAATATTTGCCAAATCAGGGCGAGCAAAAGCGCCTCTCCCCACTGCTATGTTTTTACATCCGGTAATTTCATAACACTTTAAATAATCCTCCATAGAATTAATATCGCCATTGGCTATTACAGGGATATCAATCACCTCTTGCATCTTAGCTATATACACCCAATGCGCTGGTTTTTTATAGGCCTCCATCTTCGTGCGTGCATGAATGGTTAACCAACTGGCTTGGGCTTCACTCACTGCCCTGGCAATTTCTAAATGCAAATCTTTGTTTTCAAAACCTAAGCGCACTTTGGCAGACACTGGAATTTCTTTAGGGATAGACTTTCGAACTTGAGATACAATATTAAATAATCTATCTGGGCTTTTTAATAATATTGACCCCCCATCATGGCGATTCACCGTCTTAGCAGGACAACCAAAATTAAGGTCTATACCTGGGGCGCCTAGCTCTACTGCTTGCTGGGCATTCTCCGCCAGCAAATTTGCATCCCCGCCTAACAATTGAATATATACAGGGGTTCCATGTTTAGTTTGCCCTTGTTGCTTTAGTTCCGGTGAGTATTTGTAAAACACTTTAGGTGGTAGAATATTTTGTGTGACTCTTATAAACTCGGTGGTCATAGAATCATAACCACCAATTTTTGAATAAACCTCTCTCAAGGCTGGATCAAATACGCCTTCCATGGGAGCTAGAAATATTTTATCAGGTTGAATCTTTTTCGCCATACTCACTTTTTTTAACTAACCCAATGTTTTTAAAATATAATTAAAATCTTTTTTATCCACAGGCTGAATAGATAACCTAGCCCCTTTTTTAATAACCATCATATCTTTTAAAGGCTTAACTTCTTTAATTTCATTAAGACTTAACATGGATTTAAACTTATCTTTATATTTCACCTCAACACAGTGCCAACGTGGGTTTTCTTTAGAAGATTTTGCATCAAAATAATTTGACTTTTTATCAAACTGAGTGGGGTCAGGCATGGCTTGTTTAGAAATTTCTCCTAAACCAACAATACCCGGTGGTTTAGCGTTAGAATGGTAGAATAGGACCTGATCCCCGATTTGCATGTCTTTCATCATAAAATTTCTTGCTTGATAGTTACGGATCCCGTCCCATAAGGTTTTTTTATCTTTTTTTAAATCGTCAATAGAATAGGCATCTGGCTCTGATTTCATTAACCAGTAGTTCATGTGAAGCTCCTTATTTAATAAAATGGGTATTATCTAATTTTCAGCATCATTTTTCAAGTGATTTATCCTTAAGATTCTATTACCATCAAGCCTATGAAAAGATTAGTCATTTTAGTTATTTCAGGAGCTAGCTTTCTTGTTTTACTATACTTTATCTCGCAATCAAAAAATTTTACTCCCGCACCCCCGCAACAACAGCCCATTGGTAACGAGAATATAATAGAAGATGAGAATGCAGATGATCTCTATGAATCTAATGATGCTATTGAGAAAGAAAGCTACGAAGAGGCATTTCTTGTTACTGATACCCCTACAGAAGTCACTCAGGGATCAGAAGAACCCATTAAAGGCCCTAAACCCATACCAAAGGGCATGGTCCGATTTGAAATAACAGATGGCGATTGGGCGGTGACTCAAGGCGATGTGTTACTTGGGCGTATTAATAAACTGGGGTCACAGCAAATATTTAAACCAAAAAAAACACTGCTCTGGCCAAACAATGTCATCCCAGTGGCCATTAGCCAAAGTTTACCCGATAAAACTAAAATACAAGAAGCTCTCGCTTACTTTAATGAAAACACAAGTGTTCAATTTGTCAATTATACTGGCGAAGAGGAAAATTACCTGGTTTTCACTCGTACTGAAGAAGAACTTTGCTTGAGCTATTTGGGCATGCAGGGTGGGGCTCAACCCATACGCCTAAATCTGAACTGTAGTGTACAAAATATTATGCATGAACTTATGCATGCACTAGGTTTTGTACACGAGCATTCACGTCAGGATAGAGAAGATTTTTTAACTGTTAATTGGGATAATATTCCTGAAAAATTTTGGATTCAATTCGAAATTGTACCATCCCACCTGGTTCACCCATATACGGGCTCTGTGTTTAACTTTACTCATAACAGTATTATGATTTACCCAGATACTGCCTTCCAAAAGGACTCTCATTCAAAAACTCTAATATCTAAAACCAGTGAATCAATAGTCAAACCTGATTTTGGCCTGAGTGAAATTGACATTGAACGTATTTTTTACTTATATGGAAAATAACTATGAAGTTTTACAAATTTAAAAAATCCAAAGAAAAGCTCTCTCCTCATACAGCCTGGGGCTTGCAACTTATTTTTGAACACCAACAAATTTGCTATCAACAAAATATCAAACTCCCCACCCCTAGTTTTCAGATCTCTCTTGGCCAATCGTTTTGGGCCAGGTGGAATCCTCAGTTACGACTCATAGAGGTTTCTGAAAAACTCATTCTACAACATTCTTGGGATATTGTTGTTCAAGTGTTAAAACATGAAATGGCTCACCAATATGTCACAGAGTGCTTTAAAGTGGATGATGGCCATGGCTCCTATTTTAAACATGCTTGTGAAGTATTAAGTGTGGTAAAAGCATTCCAAACATCTTCTGGCGCGCTTCCTGAACAATTAGAGATTCATGTTAAAAGCCCATTAACTGAGTTGCAAAGAAAGTTTTTAAGTAAAACAGAAAAATTACTTTCTCTAGCTCAATCAGATAACGAAAATGAAGCAGCCCTTGCTATGCAAAAAGTACAGGAGCTCTACTTGAAATACAATATAGCTGATAATGAGCAACACCAGTATAAATACCATATTATTCATTTTAATAAAAAAAGAGTTGCTGGTATTCAAAGTTTGATTGCCTCCATCTTAACTGACTATTATTTTGTAAAATGCGTATTTTCAGAAAAATATGACCCTTCTAAACAAGATAGTTTTAAAACACTTGAAATTTTAGGAAAAAACGAAAATGTTGAAATTGCCAATTACGTATATTATTTTCTTAATGAAAGATGTCTCAGCTTTTGGAAGATTTATCAGAAAAAACATAGTTTAAATGCATCACAAAAAAACTCCTATCAGCTAGGCCTACTTTATGGATTTTCAAAAAAGTTAAAGGCGCAGAAGGAGGACATTCTTAAAAAATATGTGGATCATGCTCACTTCAGTTCAACAATACCTCATTCTTCACAATCAAGTCATCTAAAGAAGTCCATACAAGCAGGTGGTACAACAAAAAAGCCCAAAGAGAAAATAGACAGCAGCGCGAAACAACTAATACACATTTACACACAGCTGCAGACATTGGATCGCCAACTGGGAGATTATGTTAGCCATCGGTTTCCTAAAATCAAATGGTCCGGTCGCTCCAAAAGTAGCATCAACCCACAGTCATACAATACCGGATTATCAGACGGGGCGAAAATTAATATCAATAAAGGACTTCAACAAAAAGGCAATTCCTCTCAGTTAAAATTCATCACATCTTAGATTTGAAAATAAATATCCCACAACATGCTTGTATGCTTAATACCAGAGAGAAGTTCACATATATCCGTATTTTGTTAAAAGCATCCTATCTCAGTTCTTATAGGTGACGGCTAAGGAATAACAACTTTCTATTTAATCTTGTACCTTATTTTCATAACGCAAAGTAGACACCAAAGTGTGTCCGTACCTTAAAGACCTTAAAAAAAACGCCCACATAAAGTGAGCGTTTTTCTTCTTTTTTCTACATTAAAAATGATTACATAAATTTTTCTGTATCATCACCAAATGTACATGAGCCATCATTATCTTTTAACTTGCCAATGACTGTGGACAAATCATTAATCACTTGGGCTTTAAGTGTTGCTTTCAGCAACGCTTTTTTGTGTGCCCCAGTAAGACCTTTAGATCCTGCTTTTCTGTAAAATGTTTTACCACAAGAATCAAATGTTCCAGCATCTATGCTCTTAATTGATCCTCCCGTGGATTGGTAGTACTTTACCGCGTGTGATGACAACGGTAACAATAATATAAATGCCATTATAGCCATAATTTTTTTCATAATAAACTCCTTAACCTTTCAACTTAATTGTAAAAATAAACAAAACCTATTCCCCATTGAGATGTAGCCTCTACAGAATCATATTCAGCTGTAGATAAATTTTCCAGCTTAATAGAGATTTGCGGCTCAGGTCTGTAAGTTAAACCAATACCACTTTTAACAATAGCGTCTGTAGTTGCAGGTTTGTCATGAAAACTATCATGTAAGTAAAAGGGTGTAAGTGTCCCTGGTTTACCTAAATCAAATTCATAAGATAGGATGGCATAAGTTCCAGTAGCGTCTACACTTTCATCGGTGTTTGTTTTAGCTGCAGATTCAGCCCATATTGTGAGGTCTTTCCAGTTTAAATTTAGCTCAAAACCAGTTGCTGTAGGATCAGTATCAGCCCCTGCTCCTGCTGTATGGTATGTAGCGGATCGTGCAGTTACTTCTACATCGACTCCACCAGCATTTAACCCATAAGAAAGCGCAAAGCCCAGGTGTTTCTTATCTGTTGTGCCAGGAGCTTGTCCTTTTTCAACTTCATATTTTAAACCATAACCAATATCTCCAAAAAACCTAATTCCCTCTAGGTCGCCATCAAATATTTTTTTAACTAATTGTGGGCGAGCTATGTTAGGAGTTATACTTGGGTAATGATTTTGTTGGTACAAAGTCCCATTAAGCATTTGCCCCATACGAACGTTAAAATAGTTATTATGGTTAAATTCACCCCAGGCTCTTTCTGAAAGGATTTTACCTCGACTATTTACCCCACCATCAACTTGTGAAGGCGCGTGTTCAAATTCTAACTCAGCAAACATACGAAATTTACCAATTTCATGAGCTATCATTATATTAAAGTGATGCATATCATAATAAGGCTCTGATGTTTCTTTATCAAAATATTCCGTATTAAAATATCCCGAAATACTTGGATCAGCATATGATTGCACATACACAACCAAAGCACATAAAAGTGTTAATATTCTCATTTTTTTAAACAAACTAGCCTCCTAAGTTGTTTCAACATTTGTTGTTCTTTTATTGTTACAATGTAAATTGTTTCCAATTTTCAACTACTTGTCACCTTAAAAAATATTAGCGCTATTAGTTTTTTTTGATTTATATATTTAATTACCTCCTCCTTTTTTATTATTTTGACTAATTTAAAAATTGTCTATGGCTAACAATTTCTTCTATTATTTTCCACGGATTGGTGTGCTAAACTCACTGGCACAATCCATGAAAACACATAGCCTAGCCTGTTTCCTTAACTACCTTCAGAAACCTAAACCAAACAATAAGCACCTAATTTATCAGCTTGCTCTGGTAAACATTCTAAAGATTATTTTGAAAAACTTAGCCTTTGCCTTGATCTAACCAAAAAGACACATCGTGTCATAGCTGGTGCCAGCTACTCAAGCTCTATTTGTGCTTCTAAATGAGAATTTAGGTAATCATTTTTAAACTACAGCTCGTTCAAACCGATCATTATTAAAGAAACATCATAAATTAGTCTCTATAAAGAGGAACTTAGCCTGTGGAAAAATACTTAAATAAGCAAACTATATCTCAACGCTTTCTGATTATATTCTCCCTAGTTCTAGTGGCCTTTATATTTACAGGAGCTGTTGTTATTGGGTTCAACTACAAAATTCGAGACATTTATCAAGTCCTAAGCAACGATACAGCAAATGTTTTACATACTAACTCTGAGATTAGAAAAATATTTGATAGAGGTGACTCTTTGTTAAAAACTATTGCCATCTCTTCGGTTGATGAAGCTCTCCCTTTGTTAGAAAAGTTAGATGAGACCGATAAGGCTATGAAACTGGCTTTAAGCAACATTCCAAATAGTAAAACTGAACAAATGAGTCACGAGTACTCTCAAACACTGAGTTCTTTATTTCAAAAATCATTCAAACTTGGTAAAGATGCTACCGTACATTACATTAGTGACGAAGCTACAGAGGCAAAGGCAAAGTTTGCCTCTGCAAATTTGTTACTCAAAGAAGCAAAAGGCCAAATTGTAAACAATAATAATTTAGCACAAAAATTGGCTTTAAATAAATTTAACAGCTTTTCCGAAAAATCAGTTATGATATTCTCATCTTCAATTGCCGTATTTTTAACTTTTTTCTCTTTAGTGATCTTCTATATAAAATCTAAAACTGTTACACAGTTAGAAGAAATTGTCTCTCATACAAGAACAGCCTCAAAAAATAATCTAAAAATTTCTAAAAATCTAAGCCAAGGTTTATCTAGTATTTCCGCTGCAACACAGAGCCAAAGTTCAGCCGTTGATGAAACCGTTGCTACTCTTGATAAAATTAATGACATGGGAAGAGCCTCTGCAAACAATGCCACTCAGTCTGTGACTAAATCTAATGAGAGCTATAATGTTTCTTTAAAAGGACAAACTTCTGTGCAAAAAGTGCTGAAATCCCTCAATGAAATTCAGGGCACTAATAACAAAGTTGTGACCCATATGCTTAGTAACGAAGACAAAATGAAAAGTGTGATGAATGTTATTCGAGAGATCGAAGATAAAACAAAACTTATCAATGATATTGTATTCCAAACAAAACTGTTATCTTTTAATGCCTCGGTTGAAGCAGCAAGAGCCGGTGCACACGGAAAAGGTTTTGCCGTTGTGGCCGAAGAAGTTGGAAAATTAGCACACCAAAGTGGTGGTGCATCCGAAGAAATCGCAGCTATATTAAGCAAAAGTATTCACTCCGTGGAATCAATTATCCGTGAAACTAAACAAGAAACTGAAGTCATACTTAATGAGGGCAAAATAAAAGTAGAAACCGGTCTCAACGACGCAAACACTTGTGAACAAGTTTTAAACACAGTTGTAGAAAACGCTAATGAAGTTAATCAGCTTATGGAAAATATTTCAGCATCCATGACCGAACAAGCCTTAGGTGTGGATAATATCTCTACAGCTATGAAAGAAATTGAATCAGATCTTAGACAAAATTCTCTTTCCATCAGCTCTTCAAACAGTGAAGTTCAAGATATGCAAAAAC
Organism: Pseudobdellovibrionaceae bacterium; assembly: GCA_018663505.1. Taxonomy (GTDB): domain Bacteria; phylum Bdellovibrionota; class Bdellovibrionia; order Bdellovibrionales; family UBA1609; genus JABJQG01. Next base: position 156,828 of record JABJQG010000053.1, read on the forward strand.
ATGCATTTGGACTAGAGACCTCTGTAAATGAATTAAAACAGTTAATTAAAAAATCAAAAAAAGAACCCGAATTAGAGAATATCTCAGACACTGTAAAACAGGAAATTGTTACTAAAAAAGCAGCCTAGGTTTGCCAACAGTTCGCTTTTAATATTCACTAGCCATTAGTGTTTTTCTTGATAAGAAAAAGCTCACGTTCCATTTAAACTAAGATTAACGCGTAATGGTCATAATCCTATGTACAGACTTCTGTGGCCTTTGCAAAAGCATATTTTTCCCCTATTCTTAATATATGAAAATCTACACAAAAACTGGTGATAAGGGTGAAACATCCCTGCTAAGTGGCAAACGAGTTTCTAAATCTCACCCACGCATTGCTACTTATGGCAATCTGGATACTTTAAACTCCAGTATTGGCTTAATTATTTCTACACATCATCACAGTCATCTAGAACCTTTAAATAATGAGCTTCTTGTGACTCAAATGAACCTTCTTAAATCCATACAAAATGAGCTTTTTAATTTAGGTAGTCTCATTGCCTGCGATAAGGCATCTCTGTTAGAGCGACTAGCCCCTTTCAATGCAGATCTAATCCAACAAATGGAAACTCAAATCGATGTAATGGACACTGTCTTACCAGCTTTAAAAAACTTTATTTTACCGGGTGGACACCCATCAGCTGCTCATGCCCATTTGGCCCGCACACTCACACGCAGCTGCGAACGTGAAGTGATTCATCTGTTAAATTCAAATGAAGAAATAAACATTGATGACCAAGCTATTGCCCTACTCAATCGCCTTAGTGACTACTTATTTACTCTTTCGCGTCTAATCAATCATTTTGCCAATGAGTCAGAAACTCTTTGGAGCAACAGTTAAGGATCTCTATTGAAACTTGTTAAAGCCGACAAATCCTATAACAAAGAGCTTATACAGTTTTATCAAGAAACGGTTCTACCAGGACTTGTGGGCTTAAGTTTTCATCGCAAAGATAATTTTTTTAATCAATACAAGCTACTCTCCAGTGATTATGTAACTTATTTACTTATCGATGAAAAAGGGGAAGTGCATACCACTGCCACTATTATATTTCAAAAATGCATCTTAGACGGCCAAGAGGAGACCATTGGCTACGCTACAGACTTAAGAGTTAGCCGTTCTCGACGTGCTATTAGAGAGTGGGCTACACACTTTTTACCCATACTGATCAAAGAACGCGATGAAAGAAACTGTAAGTACATTTTCTCTAGTATTGGTGACAAAAGAAACCAAGCGCAAAACGCCCTAATAAGACCTCGCTCAATCAAGAGAAACCTCCCGCGCTACCATTTGTTTAGAAAATATCGCCTAATAAATGTTCATGGCAAATACCCTTTTTCTGCAAAACCTTTAAATACTCTTGAGGTAAGATACGCAACCAACTATGACCTCAAAAAAATAGAAGCCTACATTCGTAAAAAACAACAAAACCGATTAATTGTCTTTCCTCATTTTGGTAAAGACCTAATGACGGCTATTAAAAATTGGAATGGTTTAAAAATTGAAAACTTCCTCATGGCCATTGACGATAATAGCGAAATCGTAGGACTCGTGGCCTTGTGGAATAAAAGTAAAATCCAGGATGTTTACCCTATGACCACTTCTAAAAGGGTAAAGTCTTTTCAAGGCACATTAAGATTTCTATCCTGGTTAGGCTTAGCTAAGAAATTATTTTACAAAAACAAACCTTTTAATATCACTTTAATGAGCCACCTTTATGTAGATAATCCAGACATTTTCTACACTCTCCTACATAAAGCTTATAAAACATCAGCTAAAAAATCTTTTTTAAGTTATGTGCATTTTGAGGGGGATTTAAACACAATACCTCCAAGATCTTTTATTACTTCTAAACTCAGTTACGGACTCTACTGTATCCTTGCTAAGGAAGATCCTATTCCTGATTTTCTAAAACCCCGAACACTTAAAGAACCGCCAGACTTTGACCCTTCTTTTATTTAGCTGCTTAGGTACGGACACACTTCTGTGTCCACCACGCGTTACATTTATTTGTATTTAAGGTAGCTTGTTAATGTAACAAGCTATTGGGCCACATTGGATTCTAAGGGCGCTAGTGATGGCCAAAACCAATCTAAAAGTGGGTCCTCATCTAACGCTTCTACAAAGTTTATAGTATTCATCTCAAATTGTCTTTTTAATTCAGGAGACAAGCTATCTGGCCCTATGTTCACCAATTTATCCACTTCTTTAGCCTCTAACAGCTCTTCTACAGCACCTGATAAAGATGTTGAGCCTAATTTTTTGGGCTCAAAACGAGCTCTAGATTGATTAAATTCAAAACACGCCCACTCATCTAAGTAATCACCAGTTAGGGAGATCACTCCCGGCTCTGAGTGTTTAACCAGCTGTAAGGTATCTTGTGTAATATATTCTTTGATCAATTTTTCAAACTCTAACTGCCCAGCACAATTCAACAGAGCTTGATCACAGGAAATATCTCCTAATAAAAATTTTGGAAAATCATACTTTCTAATATAACGATGGTATAAACCAATTTTAATAATGGCTTTACACAAGTTGCGCGATTTGATGTTTCCTAAAAATACAGCATCGTCTGATACAATATAATTTAAGATATCAAAGTACTTTTCTGAGTTATCGTCCCAAAGCCTTTGAGCCCTGCGTATTGAAGATAAGACCTCTGGTACACGAACGATATTCATTCTCACTTCTTGAAAATTTAGTGTGTTTAACCCCTTAAAGACGACTGCTGTCATCACTCCCCCCCCCTTTTTAACCCTCGTTAAACCTTATCCCCATAAGGTTGTTAAAACAGTGGCTTAGCTACTTCTATGTGGCAATTCCACCGCCTTTACTTCTATAAGGTTAGGTGGTTTTAGGGAGTTCCGCAAAAACAAATTGTATTGTGGAAATTATTACAATTCATTAATGTATCTGCTGATAGGGGGTAAAAGAGTAGGCTTAGAAACGCTGGATTAAATGAGGATATTGTTTCATTTTGAGACAATATCCCGAAGTGATCGTAAACTCTATTACCAACTCTTCATTCTAAACACAAATGATCACATTGTACCGAGGCTTGTTTATTTTCACTTTCATCTTGTGAATTGCCTTATTCTTTAAGAGCTAAAACTAAAGTCTCAATAGAATAATTCCGATAACATTCACAAACATGGGTTAGTGTTTAGGAAATAATCAATTATGCAATTTCAAATCTCCATACTCGCAATTCTCACTTTTGGACTGAACTTTACAGTATTGGCTGCTGGTGATTGCTCCACAATAGCATCTTCACATGCAAGTATGCTTATACATAGCCCGGATGCAAGAAGTCCCTACTTAGAGTCCTGCAAAAGTACAATTACAAATCATAGAGGAATTGGAAAAGTATTAAACGGAATGAACCCCGGAATTAAGCAAGCTCTTGATACATGCCTTAATGAGGACCAAGACATAAGTCACGCAGTAACCATGTACTTTAGTACACAAAATAAAGAAGCCGGCAGATCTTCATTGATGGGAGGTCTCTCTGACGGATCATCTGGTGCTGGTACAGCAACACAACTGAGTGCTCAAAAATTAATATCTTGTAATGATGCCTACACCCATCTTAAAACAGTTTGTGCTAGCCCTCTTCAAATTACACAGCGTAATCAATGGAAAGGCGCTACAGCCGCAAAAGACCTAAGGAAACTAAAAAACTTATGTGACGTGGAGTCTGGGGCAATTCCAAAGGCTATTGCAACCAAACTGAAACAAAGTAAAGACAATCTATACTCTTTTGGAATTAACTATAATGAATTTACAAACAGCATAGCACAAATTCAACGTGCGAACACTCAAGTGGCCCAGCCCACACCTTTGAAGCCACAAACCACCGGTTGGAACCAAACAGACTTTAGCCGAGTGCCCTCAAATGAACGTGTTGTAAATACACCCAGTGGCAGCATTAACTGTTCTCGTGACGATGATATGATCAGCCTTCCCGCTTGTGCCGAACATAATGGAAGAGGACCTGCGCTTATGGAAATGAATTCTGAGGATTTTTGTAATGAAATTTCACGTAAACGCAACGTACCTTCGGCCCCAAGTATTAAATACAGATACATGAACGAATGTCTATAATATCTCAAGTATTTTATTAGAATATTTTATATGCTTGTGTCTAAGTGTTTATATATTTTGATACTTGATTCGATTTATACGATCCCTAACTACCCAAGCAACTTTTTATATATCCCCTGAAAAGCACCATTACTCATAATGAGTACACAAGTGTTTTCATCGCATTTAGACTGAACATCTTGTAAAATTTCTTCCACATGATGAAAAGATTGTGCGTGCTTTCCTTTGTTCTGTAAATCTGCAATCAATTGATCTGTGGAGAAACGTTCTTCTTCTTGAATTTTCTCCTGATTAAATGGCTGAGCTATATAGATTTCATCAGCTTCTGCAAATGCTTGCACATATTCTTGTTGAAACACATTTCTTCTTGCTGTGGCAGATCGTGGTTCAAAAATAGCAATTAATTTTTTACCGGGATAAGCTTCTCGCATACAGCCCACTGTTAATTCCACCGCCGTGGGATGATGAGCAAAGTCCTCAATAACTGGAGCTCCATTAATATCGCCAATGTACTCCTGTCTTCTTTTTACGCCCTTAAAACTAGCTAAGGCTTGAAGGATTTGATAATTCTTTAAGCCCATCTCTTTGGCTAAAACATAAACTCCTAAGGCGTTTAATGTATTGTGCTGACCAAAAAACTTAAGCGCTATGTTGGCCACTTTATCCCCTTTATATTCCACACTAAAGTGATTGCGGCCACTGATCACTTCTCTTTCTGTGTATTTGTAGTCGGCATTTTTTTCACCATAGCTAACCACCCGGCAAGGAGCCTTTGTGGCAATTTCTCTCACATTTTCATCATCGCCATTGATCACTAAAACACCTTCTGGGTGCATACTTTCCATTAGTAAATAAAAAGCTTTTTTTACGTCATCAATGTTATTATAAATATCTATGTGATCAAATTCCACACTGCTTAGAACAGCAAATTTTGGTTTATAGTGAATAAACTTTGGCACTTTATCAAAAAAAGCGGTGTCGTACTCGTCACCTTCAATAACAAACACATCTTTTTTTGGAGCTCGAAAAGAATTAGTAAAGTTAAGCGGCATACCTCCAACCAGATAGCCAGGATATTTACCACAAGTTTCTAAAACCCAAGTCATCATAGAAGTCATTGTTGTTTTCCCATGAGTTCCAGTTAAAACAACGGAATCTCTGTCTGCAATGACAAAATCACCCACAGCTTTTGGTAAACTTGTGTAAGGAATATCTGATTGTAACAGGCACTGTGACTCTTCCATTTTTCTTGTAATCACATTACCCACAATCACAAAATCAGGGGCAGGTAAAAGGTTTTCCTTTTTATAACCTTGCATAATTTGAATGCCCAAAGATTCTAGCTGAGTGGACATGGGTGGGTATACATTTTCATCGCTGCCTGTTATTTTATATCCCATGGATTGTAAAATACCTGCAAGCGAGGCCATAGCTGTTCCGCAAATTCCCATTAAATGTATATGTGCGCCTGGTTTTAAGTTCATTTGAGATCCTTTTATCTTTTTTCCAGTGCTTCAAATACCCAGTTATGAATCATGGGTCGAAGACTTTTAAAATTATTTAATTTCCGAGTTGGGTTTACCCTGTTGGACAATACAATAACCATCAAATCTGACTTTAAATCATACCAAAAAGAAGTTCCAGTAAAACCAGTGTGTCCCACCGAATTTAAATGAAAGTGGGGACCACAACTTGCTGCCCCTTTAGTTGGCATCATAAATCCCAGAGCCCAGTCATTGCCTGCTTTATACTTTTTTAAAAAATGTTTTGCTGTTTTTTCACTCACAAAAGCTTTAGATCGATTTAAATAAGAACCCCTTAAGGATTTTGCCCAGCAAGCCACATCTTCCGCTCCACCAAACAAACCCGCATGAGGCGCAATGCCCCCCATGGCCCAGGCATTATCATCATGCACTTCGCCCTTTAAATGTTTTTTGCGCCAAGGGCATTTTTCAGTGGGCGCATAAGAGGAGCGTTTATATATAGGTTTGTTATTCTCGTTAAAATGAAGTTGGAAAAAGTGGTTTTTTGAATAGTTTTTCCGCCAAATATCTCCAAGTGATGACTGTTCTATCTCCTGTAGCACTAGTCCTAAAACCCAAAAATCAATATCGGAATAAGCAAATTTTGGTTTTAATTTTTCCTTCAATATGAACTCTTTTAATAAAATATTCTTCTCATCTATACTCTTCACAAGACTCAGTTTTTTGTAATAAGGACTCCACCAGTTTAAATAGGAGGTATGCGACAACAGATGTTTTATTTTAATTTGTTTATGGGGAAAATCAGTCAGGTATTTTGCAACAGTATCGTTTAAACTCAGCTTCTGCTTTTCCACCAACCTCATGAACACAGTGGTAGTAAACAGGATTTTAGTTAAAGAAGCTAAATCATAATACTCATAGGACTTTCCATAATTAAGATGAATTTTTTTGCGGCCATGTTTAATGGCTAAAATTTCTGTGGCTTCTGGCCATAGATTTAAAGAGCTTTGCCTGTGAAACTGAATGTTTTCATCCAAAGCTCTCTCATATATATTCATACTGCGCCTTTAACTGAGCCTTAGATCCAAGCTGCAGTTCGCACTTTGTATTTACAGGCAAAGCAGGTTGGTTTTTCCCATGTCCCAGCTTTAAACCCATCAAAACAGGAATTTTTAATTTGCCTGACCAATTTAACAATACCTTAGATACTTTGCTTGTTCCGCCAGGCTCTTTTGCTCCTATAAATTCACCAAAAACTATTGCCCTTACACCATTTAAAGATCCACTTAACAAGAGCTGGTTTAACATCCTATCTACTTTGTAGCCTCGTTCCCCAATGTCCTCCAGAAATAAAATTTTCCCTTTAAAATTCCATTGAAATTCACTACCACATAGTGAACTTAAAGTGGCCAGGTTACCACCAGCTAACTTAGATTTTATAACCCTTTGTATTCTTGCCAAAGAATTTAGAGGTTTTAAGTTTTTAAAAATAATATTTTTCTTACCTCCATTTAAATAATCATAAGCCGAACGTAACGAAGCTTTAGTAATACGCCCCTCTGTACCCACTCCATCCAATACTGGGCCATGCATCACCGACCAACCCCATTGATTGACGAAAAAAGAATGTAAAGCAGTAATGTCGCTATAACCCCAAATAAGCTTAGATTGACCCGGTTTTTTAAATTTCTTTAGAGCCGCAAGCTGTTCTATGCACCCGTAACCTCCACGAACACACCAAATCACCTGAGCATCAGAGTTCAAGGCTTGTCTAAAGTGTTCAATACGATGATCTAAACTATTGGCACATAATAAATCCTTACCAAAAAGACCTTTAGGAACCACAACTTCGTGGCCCTGCCCTCTTAGCAGTTGAATTGCATTTTTTAAATGATTTTTTTCACAGGGAAAGCCTGGTGCTATAACATATATTTTCATACAAACAGGCTATCAATGGATTGATAGCCTGTCAGGTGGATTTTTATTTTTTATTTTTGTATTCTGGTAAATCATTGAGTAAGATTTCAAAAATTTTACTCAATGATTTTTAATCTATTCTTCGAGAAGACCTGAACAAGGTTCTTGTTCCGTTTTGACTCTGTCTTCCTTAAAGAATAGCGTGTTACCACCGTTTTTTCCACAAGTCTCATTTTTTATTTTTTCAATTAATGACTTAATATTTTTACCAATCTCGTTTTCGTAAAATTGACTTGCTTCGTATGGAAATACCCTTTTTATACTGTCACCTTTATACATTTCCAGGTCAGCATTCTGTCGTAATTCTATAAAACTTTGGGATCTCGTTTTACTAAAAACATCAAAATCTGCTAATAATGATTGCTCAACATATACACTTATCCTAGAAAATTTTGGATCTCGATTTGCCACTTCAGCCTCGAAGTCCCCTTTTTCTAAAAATATTGCAAATGTAGAAGGAACCTTTAATAAGCTATCTACACCACTTGTCGCAAATTTTAAATATTCCCGTTCAATTAATGAATTATATCCCATAACAGCAGTTTCTCTTAAATGAGCATCAAATCTAAAGTATTCTCCTCTAAGATCTTCTGGTACCTCTTGACTAGCCATTAATTCCATAACATCTATAGATAGACAATCCTTATGAACAAATACATTCTCTTTAGTTTCACTTGAGTTCTCAACACTAGTTTTAGTAAAGAAAAAACAAGGGGCTTCTGTCTTTGGTATTGCAGGCTTGTGTTGCGCAAATATTGGGCCCGCTGAAAATAAAAACACAGCAAGCCCTATTATTTTTGATTTCATTTTATCTCCTTTGAAAAAATAATTTAATTGAATCAAAAGCTATAATTGCAACTTGAGTGCCTGGAATTACAATATAATATTAATTAGTTAGATAATCCAGATAGTTGAATAGCAATTATTGTCACTCTACTGTGTAATACCTATTCGACCATAAAGGTCTTTAGCTTATTTGTGGGGAAGTAAGGTACGGACCGACTTTTGGTAGCGTAGCTGCATCATTTTCAAAATAATAAATGTGTTGAAAAAAAGATTTGCGAAGTGGTTAAGAGCTAAAATTCTAAAATTAGTTAGAGCACATCTAGGATTATGACACACTAAAGTTACCAAAAGTCGGACCGTACCTTACTGCGCACCCTAGTGCCCTAGTGCTACCTTACTGACTAATGCTAATGCCACCAGAAGTTGTTATAAAAGATTTTCCAGCATCACTCACTGTGACCCTTTGTGGAGAATTTGCACCTAAGCCATTTGTGGTTGAAAAACTTGTCCAGCTCACAGATTCATCTACTGAAATCATAAGTCCTGATAAGGCTGTGGAAGCATAAATGACACCATAGTTATCAATGGAAATACCCTTAATATCATTCGTGGCTAAGCCTAAATCTGTATTTATATTTCTCCAGCTTGTGCCACCATCAACCGAAATACTTAAACCGCCAGGGGTAGCTAAATATATAAGGCCATTGGGGCTTAAAGTAACTTCATTTACAATACTTGAACCTAAACCATGGGCATCCGTAAAAGTGGTCCACGTGGTACCGCCATCTGAGGACACAGAAAGACCTAAATTTGTAGCTACATAGATCTTAAAATTAAAATCAACATAAATATCATTAATTGCATTGGTAGCAATTCCATTAGTGGAATCATAGGAGGCCCAGGTCGCTCCACTATTTGCTGATATAGACAAACCAATATCTGTGGCCACATAAATCGTACCCGATCTATCTACAAATATGTCAGAGACATTATTACTCACCAACCCTTCTGTGGTAGAATAATTCGTCCAAGAGGTTCCGTTATCATTAGATGTTCCTACCCCTGAGTCTGAGCTTCCCACCCATAGGTCATCTTGCCTGTCTACAAAAACACTCGTTATATTATTACTAGGTAGTCCATCTCCTGTATTTATGTTGGCCCATGTTGCGCCATTATTTGCACTTATTTGTAACCCAGCACCATAAGAAGCAGCAAATAAAGTTGTGTTTGATTCTTTGTATGCCAGGTCTCTAAAATCATTAGTCGCAAAAGTATGATTATCAAATGCAAGAGTCCCTAAATCCGGTACTTTTGTTTTGTCCGTAAAAACTTCCATGGCAAAACGATCTCGATTGGTGTTCATAACGCCTGTGTGCGTCTCCCAAGTGTCGCCATCTTCAGAGGATAAGTTTGTTTGAGTATATGAACCGCTTGAACTTCCTGCCACGTACCACATTCTTCCATTAAAGGTCACCATCTCTCCATCCTCTCGAGAAGAAGGGATTACAAAATTATCTGTTTCGTTCCAGTTGTCTCCATCAATGGACCACCATACATTCGTGGAGCTGCCGCTTCCTCCCACCAACCACATTTTGTCATCAAACACAGTGCCCGCATGAAAAGATCGAGAGGCTGGTAAAGTTAATCCACTTGTCCAAGTCACAGCATCATCAGTCCATTCAACAGCACCGCCATCTGCATACCACATTTTGCCATGATAAGTGAATAGCTCCCCAGCCGTACTTCCGCCGTTTAGCCCTCCAATATTACTCCAACTATTTGCTGGATCCGATGAACTATAAACAAGTCCTGTATTTCCACCTACATAATATAAATTTTCATTGAAAACAGCTGTGTTCCCCCAATCAATTCCCGAGGGAAGAACTCCTGTTCTATTAATCCAAGTGGTTCCATCTGAACTTTCAAATACATTACTAGAGTTGGGATACCCACCAACAAACCACAATTTATCTTTATACACTTTCATAGCAGCTTCACCATGTGAAGAAGGCAAAACGGCATCATATAAGGTCCAATCTATACCGTTGAAGGAAACTTCCACAGAATCCAATGTTGATCCATCATATCCTCCTACAGCATATATACCTGTACCACCCACATGTATGGCTACATTTTCTGAATTACCATAACTATCTTGAACATTAATCACCGTGGTTCCAACATTATTACCCGAAAAGAAAACCCCTGAGTCAGACCCCACTGTTCCTTCTCCAGACACCAAAGAGTAGACGTAACCAGCTTCGGCCCCTCCCACTGCAGACAATGTTTTTTGTGAATTTACATTTGTACTCACTGGAGCCACTAATCGTAGACTCTTAACCTTAAGGTTCACTGTTTTTTCAGATACACTGACAATCTGTCCATCTAAATCCGTGACTGCATCATCAACCACAGATACAGTTAGCACTTCTTGACCATTGGGCACGGACTGTAAATCTAAGTCTAAGGTATAAGATGTAGCTGTAGCCATACTTAATGATAAATTGGAACCAAGGGTAGAAACCCCTCCAATAATACTAAGGGTAAAATCAGTAAGTGTTAGATTTTCTTGTGTCGAATTATATATGGGTGAACTAAAAACGATTGTAATCAAATTACTTTGATCAATGTTTACTGAATAAGTAACATCGCTTGGTAACACACTCTCTTCAACAACTCCCTTGATGCCATCGTCATCAAAGCGACAGGATAAATTTAAGCTGAGCAATAGCAATATTAATAAGTATTTTTTCAAAATTACGTCCTATTGATTATATATTACGTATCGGTAATATATAATCAGGACTTAAGGCTTATTTCACTAACTCATCTCAAAACAATACATAAACCATATTTAATTGTGAATATATGGGTGAGTAACTTTGAGCTTATAGTGTCAAGGTTGACTGCTTTCCATCCATGGGAGATCAGGGGCTAGCCGCCCCTGAAACCCGCAATTCTTCAACATCGTGTTGAAGAATCTATAGGTAGTTCATTTTATTAGGTCACCATGTGTTTCTTTTATAGATTCCCCCACACGACGTGGGGGAATTGGTGGGCTCGGGCCGCCATAGGCCCGATCTCCCATGGATGGAAAGCAGTCAACCTGACACTATAAGATCAAAGCCACCCTTCATAAAAATTAAGAAAATATATTTAGATATGAGGCAGAATTAAAATTCCTAAAAAATCTCAGTAGGATACTTACCATTAAAACAAGCAGCGCAATGGGTGTCTTCTGATCCATGTACTGCTTTCATTAAACCTTCCACAGACACATAAACTAAACTATCTGCACCTATAAAATCTCTAATTTCTTCAACGTCTTTTTCTGCAGCTATAAGCTGTTGTCGCTTAGGAGTATCTACTCCGTAGTAACAAGGACCTTTTGTGGGTGGAGAGGCTACGTAAAAATGCACCTCTTTAGCTCCAGCTTGCCTTACAAGACTAATAATTTTTTTACTGGTTGTACCTCTTACCAGAGAGTCATCAATCACCACTACCCGTTTGCCTTCTAGAATACTCTTCTGAGGGTTCAGTTTTATTTTTACGCCAAAAGACCTAATGGATTGGCTGGGTTGAATAAAAGTACGACCAATATAGTGGTTTCGAATAATTCCAAATTCAAAAGGAATTTTACTGGCATTTGAGAAACCAATAGCAGCTGGTACCCCACTATCTGGCACAGGAATTACAATATCTGCTTCCACAGGGTTTTCATGAAATAAAGTCGCTCCCATATTTTTACGAGCTTCATAAACGCTTTGACCAAAAACTAAAGAATCCGGCCGAGAAAAATAAACGTGTTCAAAAACACACTGTGACTTCTTCTTTTCAGAGGAAAATTTTTCCGAATGAGTGCCATTTTTATCCACCCAAAAAATTTCACCGGGCTCGATTTCTCTCTCATATGTGGCACCAATAAGATCAAAAGCACAAGTTTCGGAAGCCACTACATAAGATATCTCACCATTGTCTAATTTTCTTGATCCTAGCACTAATGGACGAAACCCCTTAGGGTCACGCATAGCAATGAGTCGATCTTGAGTCATAATAACAAAGCTATAAGCACCTTCAAAATCTAGAACAGATTTTTTTAAACCCTTTATAATATTATCGTCAGAATGTCTGGCTAATAAATGAAGTAAGGATTCTGTATCATTTGTTCCTTGAAAAATAGCACCTTGCTGAATAAGATGATCCCTCACTATATGTGCATTTACGATATTTCCATTATGAGCAATAGCCACAGGACCTTTATGCAATTGGGCTGTTAAGGGCTGTACATTGGATAAATAATTCAACCCTGTTGTGGAGTATCTCACATGTCCAATGGCCGCAGAACCCTTTAGTTTTAGTAAATGCTCCTCTTGAAATACGTCACCAACAAGTCCAACACCTTTATGACTAATATGGGTTTCAGCATTTAAACTCACTATCCCAGCAGATTCTTGTCCTCGGTGTTGTTGTGCATACAAACCAAGATAAGTCATTCTCCCAGCTTCAGGGTCATTCCAAATTCCAAAAACAGCACACTCTTCACGCCAAGACTTCAAAATTCTTCTCCCAACTCTGATTGTATTCTTTAAATAAGTGATCCACCGGAACTGATTGAGAATTAATTTCTAAATTTGATCCCCCGGTGGTCCCAAGTTCATAGATTTCTAATTGATTCAATTTTGATTTAAGTTCACTAGCTAGTTGTAAAAACCCTTCCTTTTGGTTTTTACTCACACATAATACAACCTCGTAGAGAGATTCGCCAAACAAACCTTGCGAAGAGAATACTTCTTGATTATCCACTTTTAAACCCATGCCTGACATGCACATTTTAGATAAAGTAAACGCTAAGCCAAAATTTCCAGAAACTTTGGATGTGGTTATGATATTTTTAAGAACAATCTCCTTTAAGCCTGTAACAAATTCACTCAACTCTTTATTATTTAGTTCACCAGAGTATTTGGGTTGTTCTCCACAGATTTCTTTATAACAACCCTCAGTTTTCACTTGAGGCAACCTTAACACAAATGCTACATCTCCGTTTTGTTGGAACTTATCTGAAGGAATATTTTGAATATCATCTTTTATCCCAACAATTCCTGTGGAGGGAGTTGATGTCACATTTTTTTCTAATGTCTCATTGTATAAGCTCACATTGCCACTAATAACCGGAGCATCAATAGCTTTACAAGCTTCAGACATGGACTCCACCGCAGCGACAAACTCACTCATAAGTTCTGGTTTTTCTGGATTACCAAAATTTAAACAGTCAGTCACTGCTAGAGACTTAAATCCTTTTACAGCTAATTCTAAAGAAGGGTAAATCACAGCATCCGCTCCACCAAGTCCTGGGTGCATTCGCATAACATATGGACGACAACCTAAGACCACAGACAAGGCTCTCCCTGTCTCTGGTAAGCTCACAACACCAATAGACGAGGAACAGTCTTTTGCTGTTCTAGCTCCTACTCTTTGATCATACTGTTGGTAAATCCAATTTTTTGAACCTCCTTCAATATGCGAGTAAATCTTGTTAAGTCCATCTTTTAAATCAGAGTCCAATATCTTCAGATCTTGCACAGATTTCGAAGGAATTTCATCATAGGACCTATTGTACCTAGGTGCATTCTCCACAAGAACTGATGGATCGATTTTTAACTGCTTCTCACCTTTCCAAAACAAAGTAATTTCTTTTTCATCAACCACTTCGCCAATGACAGCGGCATCTAAATCCCACTTATCAAAGACTTCAGAAATTTTAGCAAAATTCTCAGGTTTACAAATGAGCAGCATTCTCTCTTGAGATTCCGACAATAAAATTTCTTCTGGGGTTATGTCGCTGTCTCGTGCAGGTACTTTATCCAGATGCAAGTGCAAACCCACTCCACCACCGTCTGACATTTCAAAACTAGAACTAGTTAATCCAGCTGCACCCATATCTTGAATGGCTTCAACCAAATCCAACTTCATAACTTCCAAACAGCCTTCTATTAATAACTTTTCATAAAAAGGGTCTCCAATTTGAACAGTAGGTTTCTTGTCTTCACTATCTTCATCAAAGGACTCGCTAGCCATAGAAGCCCCATGAACACCGTCTTTTCCCGTTTTTGCACCCACATACACAACATAATTTCCAGTGCCATGAGCTTTGGACGAATACACCTGATCTTCTTTACCAAAATAACCTAATGCAAAAGCATTCACTAAAACATTGCCATTGTAGGACGAGTGAAAGTTAGTTTGCCCCGTAATCATAGGTACACCCACGCAGTTGCCATAATCTGCAATACCACGAACTACACCATCCACAATTAAGCTCATACGATCAGCTTTGGGCTCACCAAAACAAAGGTAATTTCCTAAAGCAATGGGACGCGCGCCCATGGTGAAAATATCTCTTAAAATACCTCCAACGCCCGTGGCAGCCCCTTGGTGAGGTGAAATAAAACTAGGATGGTTATGAGATTCCATTTTGAAAGAGACTTGCTCTCCTTGCCCTAAATGAATCACACCTGCGTTTTCACCTTCAGCATCAACCACAATATCATTTTTTGAATAAAATTTTCTTAAATGAACCTTAGAGCTTTTGTAACTACAGTGCTCGCTCCACAGGGCCGAAAACAAAGCCCATTCCAACCCCTCAGGTTCTCGACCCAAAAGTTTACAAATCATCTGATACTCATCTTCAGATATGCGATAGGTCTTTAAATACTTGGGGTCTGCTTTAAAAGAATTTTGCACCATCACTGCCTCCCATCCAATCAAACAGAGCTCGCTCTGGGTGAGGCATAAGTCCCGCAACATTTTTTTCTTTATTCATTACTCCTGCAATATCATTCAAAGATCCATTTGGGTTTTCTTTATATCTTAACCAAACCTGTTGTTGGTCCTCAATCTGCTTCAATTCCTCTTCATGAGTAAAAAAACAACCTTCACCATGAGCAATAGGCAAATTACAAGATTGCATCTTGCCGCCCCAACTCTCACAGGAATTTTCACCTTTTAACTCAACCCATTTATCAATAAATCTTAAATTATTATTTTTAACTAAAACACCTGGTAATAATCCCGACTCACAAAGAATCTGAAATCCATTACAAATACCCATTATAGGCACGCCATATTTTGCTGCTTCTCTCACTGAGTCCATAACTGGCGTTTTCGCTGCAAGAGCTCCGGTTCTTACATAATCACCATAACTAAAACCACCTGGGATAATAATAGACTCATAGTCTTTATAATTAAATTGATCTTGATACCACAACCATGAAGGTGTCTTCCCAGAGGACTCCACAGCTTTCCAAATATCTTGATCACAATTTGTTCCTAAGAAGCGAACAACACCTATCATAGTTCCTTAACCTCGAGTTCAAAAGTTTCAACAAGTGGATTAAACAAAATTAACTCAGCAATTTCTTTAGATTTACTAAGAGCTTCTTCTTTAGTTTCTTTATCAAACTTAAGCTCCACATACTTTCCAACACGGCAGTCATTTAAAGCAATTTCATGATGCCCAAGTGTTTTCATTGTGGCTCGCCCCTGAGAATCCAACACTTCTTTTCTTGGCATAATTTTAACACCCACTAAAATCATATATTCTCCTTTAAAGATTTTAATACCTTCTGGTAACTCTCTTCCACTTTTCCTAAATCTCTTCGGAAGCGATCCTTATCTAATTTTTCGTCACTTCCTTTTTCCCATAGCCGACAACTATCAGGAGTGACTTCATCACCAAGAACAATTTTACCATCCTTGCTCCAGCCAAACTCAATTTTAAAATCGATCAAACGAATGCCCGACTTATCCATCAGTTCAAATAAAACATCATTCACTTTTAATGCTTTTAATTTTATCTCATCCAGATGGCTTTGCTTTTCTACAGTTTTGAGCATAAGAGCCTGATCATCGGAAATAAAAGGGTCTTGCAACTCATCTTTTTTATAAAAGAATTCTAACAATGGCTTTTCTAATGCCGTCCCTTCTTCTATTTGAAACTTCTTTGCCGTAGATCCAGCTAATGTGTTTCTTACCACCACCTCTAGATCAATCATTTTTAATCTTTCACAAATATGATCTCGGGGTGACTGAATTTTAACAATATGAGTTTGAATCCCTTGTTTTTCAAAATGATCATAAATAAGGGCTGTAATTTGCGCATTCACTAGCCCTTTGCCATCAAAGGAGCCTTTTTTTAAAGCGTTAAATGCCGTTAGGCTATCCTTATATTCTAGCCAAACTAAATCCTCATTATCATTTACCGAGTATATTTTTTTTGCTTTGCCTTCATAGAGTAAATCGCCTTGAGTGTACAATGGTTTACCTTTTTCCTTTTAAAAAATCATCCACAACTTTTTCAATGGATTTCTTTTGGGAAGCTCCAGAAAAAATATAGGCTATGTCTTTTTTATTTAAATACTTACCCGCCTCTTCATCTTTAAGTAAAGCTTCAGATAAATGTTCTCCTTTTTGTAAACCATGACTGACTTTTTGTACCAACACATATGCATCTTCCCGACTCACACCTTTTTTAACAATTTGTAAAAGCACTTGCGAGCTAAACAGCTGTCCTTGGGAAATATTCATATTTTCAATCATTCTCTGTTTTTCAACCACAATATTTTCCACTACACCAGCTATTCGAGTTAAAGCATAATCACACAAAATAAATGCATCCGGAAAAATGACTCTTTCCACCGAAGAGTGTGAAATATCTCTCTCGTGCCACAATGCCACATCTTCATATGCCGCTTGCGCATAGGATCTTAATAATCGAGCAACACCTGTTAAGTTTTCACTAGATATTGGGTTTTTCTTATGCGGCATGGCCGACGAGCCTTTTTGTCCCTTAGAAAAACCCTCACTAACTTCACCCACTTCTGTACGTTGCAGGTGACGTAGTTCAACAGATAACCTTTCAAAGCCACAACCTAACATAGCTAAAGCATGAAATAATTCTGCATGACGATCCCGAGGCACAACCTGAGTAGCAATGGTTTCTGCTTTTAACTTTAATTTTCTACAAACTTTTTTCTCTACTTTATCTGGCTGCGTGGAGTATGTTCCTACTGCGCCACTCAATTTACCCACAACACATTGATTTAAAGCTGTTTCAAAACGCACTTTATTTCTCTTTAACTCAGCCAAAAAACCGGACAGTTTCAATCCAAAGCTCAATGGCTCCGCATGCATCCCATGTGTTCGTCCAGAACATAAGGTGGTTTTGTACTTTCTTATTTGCTTTACAAATACTTTTTCAAGAGCTTTTATATCTTTTAAAATAACCCCACCAGCTTCACGAATAACTAAAGACATGGCCGTATCTAAAACATCAGATGAGGTCATTCCATAGTGTATATATCTGCCATTTGGACCCACATACTCGGCCATACAAGATACAAAGGCTATTACGTCATGCTTGGTTTTCTTTTCAATCTCATTTATTCTTTTTACTGAAAAATTTGATTTTTTAGAAATATCATCCGCGGCTTTTTGAGGAATAATATTAAACTCGGCCTGAGATTGGGCCACAGCAATTTCAACTTCCATCATTTTTTGAAATTTATTTTCCAGAGACCATACGTCTCCCATTTCTTTTCTAGTATAACGCTCAATCACTACTCTACATCCTTCGCTCTAAAGCTATTTAAAATTTCACGATGTTCAAACATCTGTCCCGTCCAATCCCAAGATTGAGAGTGTTCAGGTCCCTTGTATGTGAGATTTCCTAAGTCTAAAGACTTCCAATCATCTCGCTGCTCTTCATTAAACTGTACAAAGGGGGACGGCCCAAGATCTTCATAATTATATAAATAATCCTGAGGCATGGTCCATAATGAAACCTCTGTACCTGGAATTCTATTTTCTAAAACCGTTTTTAGATCTACAAACAGCTTATCAAGATAGTCTTTAGAAAATCTCTGTTGTGTTGGAACCTTCATCCAAACATCATACTGTGAGCTCTGTTCCGATCGTTGCATTAAACACATATTTAAATGAGTCCATGGTAAATTTAAATCTTCAATGAGAACAAATTTCATGGGCAAAGTTAAGCTAGCTTCATTTTCAGATAATTGAACTCCAAATTTCAGCCACGACCACATACTTTTTAACTCGCCCTGTGGGTAAAGAACTTTAGCCACTTTTTGAGAAGCGAACTTAGTTTCTTCACTAGAAAGCATCCATATAAATTGATCACTACTAATTGCTCCTGACCAGTCACTTTTTATTTCTAGGGCCGTGCATGAATTTCCTTCAATACGAATATCCTCTAGCTGGGCACCTGAAAATAGTTTCACTCCTTTTTGTTCACACCAATCTAAGGACTTCTTATACCCTCGACGAGATGTTCTACGAATATAATAATCTGACATTAAAGGTAATGGCCGTCCAAAACTCAAGCCCTCAATATTTTCTTTATAAGTTGTTGCCGACAATTGATGAGCTAAATTAACAATCCAATTTTCAGAATAATCCTTCTCAGTAAGATAGGATTTTATACTTTCAGATTCTGAGGGCTCCAGTTGTAAATATGACCCTAAATACTGAGTGGATCCAACAAGTTGGGAGAACTTTCCAGACCAATAACCGCTCAGTGGTCCTTTAAAATCTCTTGGCCCATTTTTAAGCCAAAGACTGAAACCCTCTTCCACAGGGTCTAAGTACTCATCTTCAGTCAGGCGCTCAACTTGAGATTGAGTCAAACTTGAGCCCTGAAAGTAACCGAAAGGCCCTTCCCAGTCAGTAGGTGTCCATCGCCCCAAATTATCGGACACATCCACTAAAGCCACCTTAAAACCAAGTTCAGCGAGCCTTGCAGATAACCACTGGCCCCGACCCCAAGCTGACACAATGGTTACATCATAACTTTGCGACATTATTTATCTCCAGATAAGTACTTTTCATTTAAAAACAGTTCATCAAATGTCCAAGCTGATTCTTTCTCAACATCTATATTCACTTTTGAAACAACTGAGGCTTTAAAACCAAAATTTTCGATGGTTTTCAAAAACTGATCTCTATTTTTAGGACTAACAATTAAAGCTAAGCCCATCCCACAATTTAAAGTCTGAAATAAAGATCGCCAACTCATTTTCCCTCGGCGTTTAACTTCAACAACCGGGGCTGGTAAATCCCAAAAACTGAGATGCAGCTGAGAACCTTTTGGTAATACTCTTAACAAGTTATCCATTCCTCCGCCGGTGATATGAGCCATGGCATTTAAACCTTCAATTTCATACAAGGCTTTTGCTAATTTTACATATAAGGCGGTGGGCTTTAATAGCTCCTCCTGCCAGTCATCTAAATCATCTTCAAAAATTTTCCTGAGTAAGGAATAACCATTACTGTGAAACCCATTACTGGACACACCCAGAACTAAATCTCCATCTTCTACCTTGTGGGAGCCTAAAGTTTTAACTTGATCAACCACACCCACCGAAAATCCAGCACAATCAAAATCACCATGTTGATACATTCCTGGCATTTCCGCCGTTTCGCCACCCATAAGGGCACAGTCAGCATCCACACAGGCTTGTTGTACCCCACCAAGAAATGACTTGGCATGCTCTACTTCTAATTTTCCTGTGGCATAATAATCTAAAAAGAATAAAGGTTCTGCCCCACAACAAATCATGTCGTTCACACACATTGCTACCAAGTCTTGGGCTACAGATTTGTAGTTTTTATATTTAATAGCTAATTTCAACTTGGTGCCTACACCATCAGTGGCACTCACTAAACAGGGTTTTTCCATAGATTTAAAATCTGCTCGGAATAAGGCGGAAAACCCTCCAATTCCTGATACAATTTTATCTTGGTGTGGCCAACGAGCCGGCTGATTTGATTTTAACCACGAAACAAGGCTCTCTCCAGCCTCAATATCTACGCCAGATTTTTTATAGTCCATGGACAAAATAAGCTCCTAAGCTTTAAGGGCCAAACTTCATTTAAAAAAACATTAACAAAAGCTTTTTCTCTATACAATACCTAAGTCCAAGATATGCCCCTGTGGCATATCTTTTTGTAAAAATTTAAATATTGGACTTTAAATGCTCCAAAATTAGCCTTTATAATAGAGTTATGAAATACCTAATTATTAAGCCTCTTACTATAGCCATTACCCTATGCTCCATAACTTGGAACCTCAGCCTAATTGCTGCTGAGACAAATACCAATTCAGAAGTTATCATTGCCCAATCCGAAGATGGCGATGCATTTGATCCTTTTGCTGATTACAGTGATTTTAGCGAAAATCAAGATGAAGAAGCTGATATTAACTTTTTTAAAAATGGTCGATTTTACACCCTAGGTTTACTTATGGGACAAACTCGTTATACCAGCAATTATGGCAACTATATGGATCCAGCCTTAAACTTCGGTTTCTTTTTAAACTATTTTTTTGATTTAAGGTTCGCTGTTCAGTTCACATACCTTAACAGTACTCACTCGTTTCACATAAATGGTGTTGATGGGACCCCCGTTTCGCAGAATGTTCAAACATCCTCAATGGGGTTAAACCTAAAATATTACTTTAACACACAAAATGTGACAAAAGGACTCGCAAAGCTAAGTCCATATATTATTGGAGGAATGTCAAATATTTCACAGACAGCCGTCATCGGTCTTAGAACAGCAAAAGACTCTGCCGTTGGCTTTGATATTGGTGGTGGTATAGAGATCCCACTTCTGCGAAACGCCATGTATTTTGGCACACAAGTCACCTATCAATTAGTTTCTTTTGCTACAGAGGGCTCTCAACTTTCTTTGGAAAGTGGAGAATCCACCGGTGTCACTCTGGATGGCGACCTATTGAATTTAAACATTCTTTTGGGCGTAAACTTTTAGGAAACTTTATAAAAAAACTTTCCACTGTCAGTTAAATATAAACTAAAGCAAAAGTTCATATGCCTGAAGTAGAAGAGATATAATAATCACCACGGGAACCCCCCATTTTAAAATAAATTTCCAGTGTCCTAAGAGCACATAAGCCGACGGGAAGTTTACATCTAAAAATTCTTCTTCCATCACTTCTTTCTCTAATAAAATTCGAGTAATCTGACTACCAAATATGGCTCCAATAGGAAGCAACCAATTCACTAATAATCGATCTAACTGTTCCAGAATATTCGGTCCGGAAACCTGGTAATTATCTAAAAAATTGGAAGAGAGTGCTGGTATAATTGATAATAACAAACCAATGAATAGTATAGCTTGAATGGATTTCTTTTTCCGCATATCAAAATTTTCTGAAAAATTTTGTATTTGTGTTTGAAACAAAGCCATGGTTCCACCTACGGCCGCTAAATATAAAAAGATGAAAAAGATCACCGCAAAAAAACCACCGCCCTGAATACGTTGAAAAAACAAAGGCACTACTTTGAAAACAAGTTCTGGACCAGAAACCTTAATTGAGACCACAAACACCAGTGGTATAATTAACAAAGCTGTTAAAATTGAGTATACACCATCCAGGGTAGCTACCCTGAAAGCAAATGCTGGTAAATAGTCCTCTTTTTTAAGTTCAGAACCAAAGCTCACAATAACACCAATTCCAATACTCAATGAAAATATTATATGACCAATAGCATGAGCAAAGGAGGAAAGTTTAAAAGTTTCAAAGTTGGGGTAAAAAATAAAATGATAGGCTTCATTCAATGGAAATTCAGAGAAAGACAGGTAAATCAGCAGAGCTAAAAAACCACCTAAAACTGGTGAGAGATAGCCTATCCATTTTTTAACCTTATACTGGAGCGAACGTCTCAATAAAAAACTAACCACCATCAGATGAACTCCAGCTAATAAAACTTGCAACCACCCTTGTGAATGCAGTGTCATTAATAATGTTTCAGCATTCACGGCGTTAGGACTAAAGAAACTTAACGTGGAAAAAAAAAGAAAATATAAGACCCAACCACTAACAACAGAAAGGTAACCAAGCACTAAAAAGCAAATAGCAAAGGAAAAATAACCATAATACTTAAGTGAGCTTAAAAAAAAGACATTCATTAAGCTACTACTTTTTAGAGCCCGCTCTTTTGAAATGGCATCTTCATGGTATGCTTTAAGTGCACCTGAATTTTTAATTTTTCCCATAATGAGTTCACTAATTAACAGGGGGGTGCCTAGAATAAAGAGAAAAACAAAATAGATGAATAAAAATATAGCGCCATTATTGTCCTGCACAACATATGGAAAGCGCCACAAGTTCCCCAGTCCAAAGGTGGAACTTATGAGCAAAAAATAAAGACTAAATCGACTGACCCAGGCTCTTTTTTCCAAATTTATCTGCCTTTTTGACGTTTCATACAAAATATTCGTATGGGAATACCCTGTAGATCAAATTCTTTTTGAATATTCTTAGATAAAAACCTTCTATAAGAAGGCGAAACACTTTCTGGATGATTAGTGAAAGTTATAAAACTAGGTGGAATCTGTTTAGTTTGAGTTATATAATAAAACTTAACATCTCTCACCCCATGCACGGGCACAGGAGTTTTTCGAATTTTATCATAAAAGAAATCATTAAGCTTAGAAGTTGTGATTTTCTTGTTCAACCTTAACCAAACATCATCAATCACCTCAAATAGTTGATCTAAACCAGAACCGGTTTTTGCACTAATAAAAGCTAAAGGGATATTTTGAAAGAAGTGAAAGATGTCATTTGTTTCAGAACGAAACCAAGTTCTAAAAGCTGGAATCTGCTCCCTACCTAAATCTAATTTATTGGCAACCATAATTACAGCCTTGTGCTGTCCCAAAATATATTCCACAACCTTGGCATCTTGAACAGTGGGACCCAATAAACCATCTACAACTAAAAGTACAATGTCTGCCCTATCCATAGCAGCATAAGATTTCACGGCAGAAATATACTCCACTCCATCTTTACGCTTGGAGGCTCTTCTTAACCCGGCAGTATCAACTAAAATATAATCCTTATCTTTAAAGCTAATGGGGGCTTCAATAGCATCCACAGTTGTTCCTGCTACTTCAGAAACCAGCATTCTATCTTCATTTAAAAGTTTATTACACAATGAACTTTTGCCAGCATTTGGCTTACCCACAATAGCAATTCGAATACCTTCTTTTTCATCTGAGTATTCTTCAGGAAGATTTTCCAATATCCACTCAATAACGTTATCCACACCTTCTCGGCGTTCGAAGGACGTGGGCTGCAGGTCCACTGCAAACTCATAAAATTCAGCAGCCTTTATATCGGCTTCATAAAAACGATCGATTTTATTAATCACAAGCAACACTGGTTTGCCCACAGACTTTGCTAAACGCACAATGTCCCTATCTTCTGGAACCATGCCTGATCGGCCATCCATTACTGCAAGAATCACATCCACGCTGCCTAATATGGACTTTACTTGTTGCTTAATTAATGGAGAAAAAGTGTCCTGCATATCAGTGACCCCACCTGTGTCCACCACATTAAATGTATGTCCCCACCAATCTGCTGAGGCTACATTGATGTCTCGGGTAACTCCGGGCTCATCCTTAACCACCGCACTTCTTGTTCTGGATAAGATATTAAACAAAGTGGACTTACCAACATTTGGTCGACCAATAATTGCCACTTTCCTTTTTGATTTTAATGAACTAGTTGATCTCATAACCGAACTCCTTCATTTTCTTTTGGTTTTTTACCCACTGTGGCTCGACACTCACATGTAAATCTAAAAACAATTTCTTACCCGTTAATGCCTCAATCTCAACTCTAGATTGTGTGCCAATACGTTTAATCACTTTTCCACCACTGCCAACCACAATTGATTTTTGTGAGGGTTTATCTATCACAATTTCCGCATAGACCTTATCCATTGTGGGGTTCTGGTCTTCAAATTTTATCACCCGTACAGCTAAGTCATATGGCAATTCTTGGTGCAGTAGTTTAAAACACTGTTCTCGAATAATTTCTGCGCTCATTTCTCTTACCGTGTGTGTTGTATACAGCTCAGAATCATAAAGCATAGATCCTTCTGGAAGAATATTTTCTAAGTTAGAAAATATTTGCATCCGTACGGACTCCAACCTATCCTTGGCTACATTCTCATGAACTCTTGATAACACAACGGGTACATTAAATGGACTCAATAGCAACTTTAACTGATCCACTCGGTGAACCAATCCTAAATCTACTTTTGAGATCACTGCCATCCAAGGTTTTCCTGAGTTTGAAACTAACTTAATAATTGTTTCTAATTTTTGTGGTTTATTTTCATCAATATTTAGTACTGCAATCAAGACATCAGAATCTTCAATCACTGATTTATATTCTTTTTGCAGAAAACTATTGATTCCACTTTCTGAATTGATCACACCAGGAGCATCCATAAAAATACACTGACTACTTTTTGAAGTGTGAACTCCTAAAACCTTTTGCCGTGTTGTCTGTGGCTTTGCCGTAACTATTCCCACTTTCTCTCCAATAAGTGCATTGACTAGTGTAGACTTTCCCGCATTAGGCTGACCAATAACTCCAACAAATCCTGATTTAAATTTTTCTTCATTAACTGGGCTCATCATAACTCCTGTAACGCTTTTTCTGCAGCCTCTTGTGCTGCTTGTTTTTTACTGAGCCCTTTGCCCGAAGCTAAAACCTGAGTCCCAACTTTTACCTGAACCATAAACTCTTTTTTATGGTCAGGACCTTTTTCATCAATAACTTCATACACTGGCGTCTTACGAAACACCTCTTGAACTTTTTCTTGCAAACGAGTTTTAAAATCTAAAGTATAATGATGCTCAAAATCGATATCCTCAAATCTAGAGTTAAAGGTTTTTACCAAAATTTCTTTTGCTTTATCAAATCCAGCATCTAAATAAAGGGCCCCAACAAAGGATTCAAAAACGGAGGCTAGTAGCCTCGGTTTTTTATTTCCATCTGTTTTTTGTTCGCCTTTGCCTAATTTAATTAACTCATCAAATTTAAACTCTAGAGCAATTTCTGAAAGAGTGACTTCATTCACTAAGGAGGCCCTAATTTTTGAAAGCCCACCTTCGTCAATTTGAACATGTCTCTTCATTAACTCGTCACTTAACACTAGGTCTAATACAGCATCCCCTAAGAACTCTAATTTTTCGTTATGATCAGAAACAGACTCTGTCTTTGATCCAAGGTGCTCATTATAATAACTTTTATGCGTGAGTGCCCTTAAAAGCAGCTCACTTTTGTTAAATTTATAGCCTACTTTTTCTTCAATAATATCCAAAACCTCACCTCTCACAAATATCTAGCCAAAGCTTGCGCTTTCACTTGGTTAACAAGGTTCCAGATTAACTCCTAAGACCAGAGAATTTTCAATTTCTCTCTTCTTAGCAAAAATATGCCACCCATGCCATTACGCATATTTATAAGCGTTTTCGGGAAGTTATCAAGTTTTTTCCCACTTCTTGTAAAGAATAAAATTTAGACTATATATAGTTTTCAATGGAGTTTTGCCCAGTTGTATAATCTTGCGGCTATTTTATTTTTGTCCGGATTTCCATAGCTTTCGGACACTTACGGACGCCAGAACTATTTTTTTTCATTCTGACTAGCGCCAAGAATTGCATATTCCCCAGAGTTAAGACATAAAAACATTTCAATCGAAAGGGGAAATGATATGGCAGGAGTAAATAAAGCAATAATCATTGGTCACCTTGGGGCAGATCCTGAGGTTCGTCAAATATCTTCTGGACAGACTGTTACTACACTCAGTGTAGCAACAAGTGAGTCTTGGACAGATCGTACCGGCCAAAAACAAGAAAAAACCGAATGGCATCGTGTGGTAGTTTGGGGCAAGCAAGCCGAAAGCTGCGGCAAATACCTTTCAAAGGGTCGCCAGGTATATCTTGAAGGACGTCTTCAAACACGTTCTTGGGAAGATCAACAAGGTCAAAAACGCTATACCACAGAAATCGTGGCCACTACGGTTCAATTTCTTGGGGCACAAGGCGGTCAAAGAGACCAGCATTCGCAATCCTCTAAAGGTGGCGATTCTGATTTCCAAGATTTTGGTCCAGAACCCAGTTTTGACTCTGAAGAAGAACTTCCGTTCTAAACTTCAAACAATGATTTTATCACCACAACAAGAGGTCCCTAGGGGCCTCTTGTTGTTTATGAGGCCTACAGTCCCTTTAATTAAAGAGAGTTTTCTTAGCCCAAAGACCTATATTTGAAAAAGCTAATAAATAGGTTTTTCCAACTATGAATTATCCGCTAAACTTATAGAAATACTAAGGAGTTTAGCATAAGTTACGGCCAGAATATTCTCAGATCTACTTTTACAATATCTGCTGTATTTATTTTAGCAAGCTGTTCGCTACATCAATCAGAAGGCAACAAAGCATTAGAAAAAAGTGCTTTTAATTTAGCGAGTTGCCTCACTCAAGAAACACTAGCAAATTGCCTGAATAGTGTTGGAGCATTTAGTGCCGAACCAGAGTTAGACGCAAAGCTTTATGCCAATATTTTAATGAACAACAATAATGATATTTTAAAAAAATGTGATGTGAACAAAGGTTCACTTACTTTTACTAATAACAAAGTTATCCAGCCCCCTACGGCTGATAGCCAGCATAAAAACTATTTAATATATCCCACAAGAAATCATCTAAAAATTATATTTACAATCAAAGACTCACCTTTTTTCATTAACTGTAATACTCACTCATATGTGCAACGCATTGATTACATAAAGGAACCAACATCATGAAAACTATCCAACGACTCCTACTCGTTTTTTCTCTCATTTTTATGTGCTCACCCATTTTTGCCGCAAAAATTGTTAAGGTTAAAGGTCGTAGAGTGACCATCAAACTTGATGGTATGAAAGTAAAAAAGGGAACTCGTCTCAATGTTTACTACAAAAAAAAATGGAAAGCTCAAGTTGCAGTAACTAAAGTTAAGGGTAAATATGCTTTTGGTGTTAGAAAAGGCAAGGGGCGTATTAAAAAAGGATACACACTTAAAGTGTCTAAAGTAAATGCCAAGGAACCTAAATCATTAAAAAAGAAAAAATCAAATGATGACTATATTGCTGGATTCCTGGTTGGCCCTCTTATTTTCTCCATGAATGTTACCGATACTACTACCAACACCACAAAAGAACTCACTAGCACAGGATTACTTTTAGTAAAAGGTTTCCTAGATTATAATGTTTTTGATTTCTTTGAGGCACGGCTAGGAGTGGGCTTTGCTAATTTTGAAGCCACAAATGATACATGTGCTGGAATTTGTGAGGTGGCCATAAACTACTTTATCATTGATGCTACCCCACGCTTTATCTTTAACAAAAAATCAAATATTCGACCATGGATTGGTGGCAATTTAGGCTTATATGTGCCCACGGGTTTCGTTGTCACTGCCATTGGTGATGACTCTGTAGCCGCCACAGGTTTCTTTGGTGTCTCTGGCGGAGTGGACATCCAATTCGGTGAAATGAAAGAACTGATGATCCCAATACAGTTCACATACGGCATATTCCCACCATCAGATACTGTTACCGCGAATGCTATGACTCTTTCTGCTGGTTTTGCATTTAAATTTTAAATAAAGTCCGTATAAAACAAAAAACCCCTATCAACTGGTAAGGATTTTTAACACCATAGAAAATGTAAATATTATTCCTAGAATAATCTCCCAAAATACCTAGCTCACTCTTCTGCTGCTTCAAAAGTAATTTTTGGCTCTGCATGGCAGCCTTCACAGGATTCATAGGTAGGCATATTTGTTCTTTTGTTAGAGTCCGCACCTTCTTGCTTAACATGACAACTATAGCAATTTGATTTAAAAAAGTCTGAGCTGGACATATCTCCATGATGTTTTTTCTTTTTTCCTGGTAAAGTTATGCGCTCTTCATGAGGAATGTCCACATGGCAAGTATTACAAGCTAATCTTTTTCCGCTTCTTGCATGAACATCTGCAGGAATACGTCGCTTTTTCTTATGACAAACTAAACACTGTTGGTCTTTACCTCGTCCACCACTATCTCTGTCTTCCTGTACTCCCCTAACAAACTCTGCACCATGTTTTTTTGGATTTGCCCAGTTTGGTGGGTGTGGAAAATTATGACACTCTTTACAAGACTTCTTTACTTTTCCACCAGCATAATCTGCCCCATGACAAGTCTTACAGCTATTTTTATCGTCTAAATACACCTTTCCATGTTCTTTAAGCTTAAACTCTTCTGAATGCGGTAGGGACACCGATTTATGGCAAGATGCGCAGTCAAGGTACTGTTTTGGATTATTTGCAGCCATATGGCTGGTTCGAGCGTGACAAGATTTACAAGATATTTTTTTTGTGTCTTCAGAATGATTTTCATCACTCAAATTATTTTCAACTAACAACTCATCAGTTGAACTTTCTTCTGTATTTTTTTTCGGCTCTAATTGTTTTAAAAATTCTTGTCCATGATTTTTTCCTACAGCCCACTTGGAGGCATGGGGATAACTATGACAGGTTTTACAAGAAACTTTGGAGTTCCCGCCCTTGTAATCACCACCATGACATTGAGTACAAGAATCTCTGTCTTTAAAAAAATTTTCTCCATGAACCGCTGTTGTTTTAAATTTTTCTTTATGTGGAAAACCTGAGTGACAGGTGCTGCATGCATAACGGTTGTTCCCACCATCCAGCTTTTCGCCATGACACTTTTTACAAGAATCTGGATCTTTATAATAACCTAAACCATGTTTTTTTGAAGTTGTAAAAGCCACTGTGTGAGGAAAATCCTTATGACAGCTTCGACAAGATACCTTACTAGACCCACCACGATAATCTGAGCCATGACATGTTTTGCAATTTTGTGGATTGGATAAGAAGAAGGGGCCATGTGATGCCGTACTACTAAAGCTTGCTGTATGAGGAAAGGCTTCATGACAACTACTACAACTGATTTTTGATGATCCTCCCTTGAGTTCATTCCCATGACAAGTTGTACAACTTTGTGGATTTGCTAAATAAGTTTTTCCATGGCTGCCCGAGCTGGTAAAATCACCATTATGAGGGTAAATAGCTCCTTGGCTAAAAGGCTTTACAGATAAAGTAGGAGTTAAGGTTTCTTCTTTACAAGATACCTGCGCTAAAGCCACAATAATAAGACTAAAACATAAAACAAAATTCCTCATTCTTCCCTCCCAAGAAAAATTAATCTCTTTTATTACCCACCATGCAATCCATACTCATCAATGATGCCTTTTCTTTTTTATCCCAAACTTTGGACGTTTCATGGCCGGATCAGCATTAATTCTATCTATTATTACGCCATGGCTTCCATGGCAATCAATACATTGAAATTGCGTCTTAATACCGCTCCATTTACCCACTCTCTTGCCGTGAACCCCTACTTTCCAATCCCTATAAGTGCTTCCGTGACAACTGCCACAAAGGAAAGAGGAGTTTTTAAAATCTGCAGGGAACCCCTCTGTGGACCTTAAATAGTTATGATTACTACGGTTATGACAATAATTACATGACATTTTTTCATGTCCATGCTTCAGCCCAATTTTACGGTGCTCCATTTGCGGGCGTTTGCTGCTAGGAAAGGGGATCTTCTTTTTTTTCTTATGACACTTTTGGCAAAGGTTATATCGTTCTGGCAACAGGCGTTTTTTGTTCATAACTTGAGCCAAACTATTTTGATAAAATAAAATAAACCCAAAAAATAAAATAAATCTTATGGTAAAAATCATCATGGTTCCACACCGTTGTCACCATGACAACTCATACAATAAGCTGAACCACCATTGAGTAAAGTCAATCTTACAATCTCATCAGCATCCACAACAGAGCTTTCGCTACGATGTACATTATTTGCAACATTATGGCACACTAGGCAGTCTCTGCGTTTATAGCCACCTTTATGCTCACTAGCCCCGCTAATAATAATCCCTTCAGGGGAACTCGAGAGATCACCATAGTCCTCTAAATCACGATCTTTATCACAACCTAAAGAAAATAATAAAAAACACATGCTTATAAAAAAATATACTATTTTACATATCACCGCCCACCGCCTAAGTGACAATTACTACAGTATGTTTGTGTGTGGCATACTGAGCATCGTTGTGGGCTCATTCTTGCTTCTATGGAGTGTGTATACCTAAATATGGGAGTATGATTGGAGGATTCTAAGGTATTTCTCCGAGCATGGCACTTCACACAAGTTGACTGACTATGGCAACTTGTACAACTCTGCCCCGTAACTTTAGCGTTTAAAGCGTGAGAACTCTTCCACTCCACATTATAGTGATTATAGGGTTTAATTTTTTTAAGATTCTCTCTACCTTGATGGCAAGTATAACAAGTCTTAGGAGCGCTTTTAAACTTAGGGTGTTCTGAATTATGACATTGGTGACAAAGTGCCTTGGTTGATTTTTTGAAAGTAGAACTTTTTGCTGAATCAGAAAGCTGAGCTGTGTTGTCCTTCTTGTCTAAGGAGAAATTATGACAATTAGAACATTTGAAATTTAATGAACGAAAAGCCTTCTTCTCATGAAAATCATGATCATAAAGTTTTAAAATTGATTTGGATGACAGTCCAGCTGTTAACATTAAGGGCATATAAATTAATATTATAAAAATGAAATACTTCACTATGATGGCCTCCAGAAAAAGTATCTCAATTTAGAAAGTATCCTTACGTCATTTTGGTTTTCGTTGTTATTACCAACTTCACCAACTAACTGTAAATCAAAATTTTTCCACATCCATTTTCCTAAGCCCATTCGCATTAAGGAGACAAACCGTTCTGAGGAAGTAACCTTTTTATAATAAGAAACATCTAAAGTTCCAATAACATCAAATCCTCTCCACCAGTGAGATCGAATGAATACTCTTGTACCATAAAGCTCTCCCCCATAACTCTGTAAATAATACAAAGAGCTATTTGATTTCAAGCGTGCGTCCTTATAATCAATTGCAACTTTAACCTTGTAACCTGTAGCCATTTGATTCTGCTCAATTTGATAACTATCATAGGCTGTTAACATAGAAAAATATGTTTTACTATTTACTATTCTTCCAAACTTAAAGCCCAACTCTTTCAAATCACCAGTAGAAAAAATAGAATATATAGGACGACTAAATAAACCATCATTTTGTTTTAAATTGACATAACTTGTGGTTAACCCCATATGTCCTTTAATTGTTGGGTAAATATCCCAATCAAAATTAAAATGTTGGACTCTATTATCATTTGTATTCAACTGTATTGAACTTTTTATTTCTGAAGAGTAAAAACCATAGAACTGCTTATTAAAATAAACCTGTGATAGGTTCAAATTTTCTTCTGTGTCTTTAAAAACAGTTTCAACTTTTGCCCCCACAGTCCATGGTAGATACGCATCACTCACATAAGATACCTTTGCTGCCACCCGTCGGGCACTTAGATCATCAAGATTCTCTAAAGACCTAGCCTCTCCAAATATGGTTCCTAATTTCAATCGATGATTTAAAAAATCCACGGATCCACCAACCGAATCTGTAACCATAGTTACAATCCAATCTTGTGGATTAAACTGTCGTCCAGCATACAAGCTATAGCGCTTATTTTTAGGTCGATAATTCAACGATAGTAAATGAACATCCAACTGTCCTTCGTTACGCTGCTGTAACCAATTCATTCCAAAACTAGAATCTATAGTGAGCTCTCTATTTGCCGATCCGTAGTGGGAAGTTATATATTCATAAAGTGGAGTTTCCAAACTAAGATCTTTACCCATTCTAGCTGCAAAAAAAGTTTCCGATTCAAAAAAATGGGTTGCCTGGTTGCCGAATGCTGATTGTGTATTAATAATAAAATAATATAAGAAGCAAATAACTAAATAAGTTTTTAATAATTTTTTAGAGTTTTTATTTTTGTTCATTTTTAAACCTCACTTTTCGATTGTAAGTGAAGGTCTTATGACAAGCTGTTGTACAATTGCCACCTGTGGCACTAGGTATAAACTTAAGCGGAAGGGTCAACTGTTTATAGGCAAAGCTCTCTCTTACAAGCTTATCTTGTTGAGTTCCATGAATATTATGACAAGTGAAACAACCTCTTTTTTTATTACTTCCCAAAGTATGCAAATAGTGTAAATTTTGGGAGCCATTTCTGAAATTTGTTTTAATACTAAGTCTTTTGTAAAAACGATCTATTTTATGACACTGAAAACAAAGCTGACTTGATCCTAACAAATCCTTAGGATAAGTGTGTTTACTGAATTTAGACTCAACTAAGAATTTATTTTCTGAACCATGAACCGAATGACAGCTATGACACTTTCCTTCCCTAACGGGTGTGTGTAAAAACTTAAATGATGAAGTTATTTTGTTGCTGGCTAATAAATGTCTTCCATCTTTTAACACTTTAGATTTTGTATGGCATTTTAAACACAACTCTGCTGATGTGGGCTCCTTCATTAATGCATGATTCTTAGAACTATGAGGGGCGTGGCAACTTAAGCACCCTTCCTTCATTTTTTGTACTTGATGCCCCTTTGAATCAGCAGGCATTACTTTATCATGGCAGCTAGTACATAGTTTTACTGAGGATTCGAATTTGAGTAATGATTTGTTTGAAGCTCCGTGCGGATTATGACAACTTACACAATTTTTTTTCGTGATCGCCTTATGTAGATGATTTTCTTTACTTAATTTCATTTTCATTTCGTCATGACAAGCAAAGCAATAACTATTAAAATCTTTTGTTTTAATTTTTTTAAGCTGAGGATGTTTTGCAAATTTGTTTTGCTTTGTTAGTAAAGGGTGGCACACAGCACAGCCATTTGCCTCAATAGGACCATGAGTAAATTTGTGCCCCAGTTGTTCAGTATGGCACTTCAATGTACAATTTTGACCAATGTCCCCGTAGCTGTGAAAGCTTAATAAAGATACAAATAGTACAAATAGAGTGGCGTTAATAGCTCCCCCCTTCACCCCATTTAATTTAAGTCGGTTTTATTGAATTACAAAAAAAAGTCAAGTTTAATAAAAAATTGCACATTCTTTCTCAAAAAATGCCACTTTTAAATACTACTTTTATATATTTTCTAATACCTCATAATGTTGCTGGTTGTTTGTTCACCTATTTTGTGATAGCAAGGCTAACTATAAACGGGAGATTGTAGTGTCAAAAATCCATATGGTAAATCTAATTTTGCTATTCATGGTGCCTTCTATGCCAAAAGGAAATATTATTGCAGAAGTTAAAACTATGCCTCGAATAAAAAAGATTAAAAATTTCCCCTGCTCTAAATGTCATAAGAACAAAAAACGCAATTTTCAGATCTCCCTTCCTTTAAATAGTCCTCACAATGAAATTGTTTTTAACCACATGCCAAGTATTAATAGTTGTTACCAATGCCACAGCAAGAATAATATTAAAGGACTTATCTTAAGAGATGGAAGAAAGCTTTCATTGAGTAACTCCAATCAACTTTGTTGGCAGTGTCATGGTGAAATTAAAAATGACTGGAGAACAGGCCTGCACGGGAAAGAAACAGGTAGTTGGTTAACAACAAAATATAGATATTCTTGTATTGAATGTCACGAGGCACATAGCCCGCGGCCTCACTCAATGAAAGCAGAACCTTCAATTCAACGCCCTAAATTCGGGATTACCAAACAGGAACATTGATGAAAAATATTGATAATGACAACAGCTCAATACCAAATGAACTTAAAAGAGCTCAACGAGTTGAGAAAAAAACAAAACAAGTTTTAGATACTAAAATAGAGAGACGTGGCTTTCTGAAAATGGCCGCAGCGGCCGCAGCAGCCACACTACCCGCCAAAGAAGCCCCAGCATTTTTTGATTTTTTTAAAAAGCATTATAAAGAAATGACTCCGGCAGAAAAAAAAGTAGCCATTGCGAAATTAGAAAAAAAACTTGAAAAAAAACTGGGTCTAGATATTAATGTTACCAACCCCGACCCTATTGATAATGCGCATTTTGTATACGGCCTTGACCTATCAAAATGTAATGGTTCAAGAAAATGTGTCACAGCTTGTGTGAAAGAAAACAATCAAGGTCGTGATCCTGCCATTCAGTATATCAAAGTACTAGAAATGGATATAGGAACCATGAATCTTGAAAAAGGAGACCAATATTATAATGGCATTGTACCAAAAAAAGGGAAATTCTATATGCCAATTCAGTGCCATCAATGCGATAACCCTCCATGTGTCAAATCATGTCCAGTTGAAGCAACATGGAAAGAAAAAGATGGCATTGTAGTTATTGATTCTGAATGGTGTATTGGTTGCCGTTACTGCATGGCTGCTTGTCCCTATGAAGCCAGACGTTTTAATTATTCAGAACCAAAAATTCCAAAAAAAGAAGTGAATACCACTCAGGGGTATCTGTCTAATAGAGTAAAGCCAAAGGGTGTTGTGGAGAAATGTCATTTCTGTCTTCATCGTACAAGAGAAGGCAAACTCCCCGCTTGC
Source organism: Pseudobdellovibrionaceae bacterium (assembly GCA_018663505.1). Classification (GTDB taxonomy): domain Bacteria; phylum Bdellovibrionota; class Bdellovibrionia; order Bdellovibrionales; family UBA1609; genus JABJQG01. The sequence continues at coordinate 191,644 of JABJQG010000053.1, forward strand.
CAGGAAGCTTGTCCAACAGGCGCTAGAAAATTTGGCAACCTTAATGACCCTAAAAGTGATGTGGCTATTATTTTTAAGAAAAAAAGAATTTTTGTACTTAAAGAAGAGTTAAATACATCCCCTAGATTTTTTTACTATTTTGGATAGCGGAGAAAATAAATGATTAGCTATATAAATTATTGGATAAATATAATTAAGTTCGCTTTCATAGGTGGAAAAAAGTTTTATCTATGGACAGGCTTTCTGTCCGTACTAATAGGCCTTGGCTTCGCCGCCTATACTCAACAATTTCAAAATGGACTTATTGTAACTAATCTGTCCGACCAGGTAAGCTGGGGTGCCTATATTGCGAATTTTACATTTTTAGTAGGCGTTGCAGCGGCGGCCGTACTCTTAGTCGTTCCCACTTATATCTACAAAAGAGATGATGTTAAAGAAGTTGTTTTAATTGGTGAGCTCTTAGCAATTTCAGCCATTGTAATGTGCCTGCTTTTTATTATTGTTGATATGGGAAGGCCTGATCGCTTTATGCATATTATTCCTTTCATAGGGCGTCTTAATTTCCCCGCATCTATTTTAGCTTGGGATGTGGTTGTTCTCAACGGCTACCTCATCCTTAATCTTCACATTCCAGGTTACCTTCTCTATAAAATGTATAAAAATCAAAATCCAAGTAAAAAATACTACATGCCATTTGTGATTATTTCTATTTTCTGGGCAGTAAGCATTCATACTGTCACTGCATTTTTATACAGTGGACTGGGTGGACGCCCCTATTGGAATTCAGCTATTCTTGCTCCTAGATTTTTAATCAGTGCCTTTGCAAGTGGTCCAGCTCTAATGATTATTATATTTGCTCTAATTAACCATTTTACCAATTTAAAAGTCAAACAATCTGTTTCCAATCTATTGTTAAGTATTTTGAAAGTGACTTTACCTATTAATATGTTCTTGCTTGGTAGTGAGCTCTTTAAAGAGTTTTATACCGACTCCACCCATGCCCTTTCTGCTCACTATCTATTTTTTGGAATCAACGGGCACGCAATGTTAGCTCCGTTTATATGGTCTTCAATTTTATTTTCATTTATAGCCATGGCTATTATTTTTATCCCAAAACTTAGGAATAACAAAAAAATCCTCTATGTCGCCTGTGTATTAACATTCATAGGCATTTGGATTGAGAAAGGAATGGGGCTTATAATTCCAGGATTTATCCCTACTCCAATCGGAGACTTAGTAGAGTATACCCCTTCAATGATTGAATTTTTAGTTTCTGTTGGTATTTGGTCCATTGGAGGTCTGATTTTCACCTTAATGGTTAAAGTGGCAATTGCTATCCAAACCGGCGAATTAAGAGAAAAGAAAAAAACAGCATAAGGTTTTATTTTAAGAGATTATTTAAAACGCAAAGCGCCCGTAGGGCAAATGCAGGAGCACGAGGTTTAAATACTTAGAGCCGGGATGACTCACTGTTCGTTTGAAATACATTGCTCCAAAATTAAGTTCTCGTTATTCGAGTAACACCGATAATGCCTTTTAACTTCATAAGTGCATCTGTGACCTGAGATAAATGTTCTGTATCTCGAACTGTCACATCAAAATTTCCAACTGCTTTTTTATCTTTCGTTGCTTTCATTTGCGCACTATGAATATTTACACCCATTGATGCAAAAACCTCAGTCATACTTCTTAATAAACCAGGGCTATCATAACTGACGACCCTAAGGACAATTTGGCGCCCCTCTTGTGCCTGCATGCCCTCAGACCATTCCACATCAATTCTACGATCTGGGTCAAACTCATAGGCTTTTACACAGTCAGACCTATGAACAGTCAACCCTCTACCTATGGTAATAAACCCCATTATTGGGTCTCCTGGAATGGGGTTACAACATTTGGCAAAACGAACCAAAATATCACTCATCCCATCAACTTGAACTAAGGAGGAACTTTTTTTCTTTTTCTTAACAGCAGACTTAAAGGCTCTAGAAATAAAGTTCTCAGAAAAATCCTCTTCCACCTTTTCTTCTTGCTTAGGTAGAACAGCTTCAGCCACATGTATTGGCATTAATTTACCGTAACCAATTTTAATATATAACTCATCTAAACCAGCACAACCTTGATCTTTAATATAGGATTCGAAAGCCTCACCTTTTAAGTATTTGGAGGCGTTTGCTCCATGCTTTCTAAATGTTTTTTCAACAATTTCCTTACCTAAACTCAATGCTCGAATTCGTTGTTCTTGTTTTACGTGAGCTCTTATTTTAGATTTTGCCCGGCCAGTTACACAGAAATTTAACCAATCTTTTGATGGTGTTTGATTTTTAGAAGTTATCACTTCAACATTATCGCCATTTTGTAACTTATATTTTAAGGGCACTAATTTTCCATTCACCCTTGCGGCCACCACTGAAGTTCCAACATCAGTATGAACTGAGAAAGCAAAGTCTATTGGCGTAGCTCCTTCTGGAAATTCTTTAACCTCACCTTTTGGGGTAAACACATAGATCTCTGATTCAAATAAATCAGTTTTAATGGTTTCTAAAAACTCATCCGAAGTATCCGCTTGCTTATGTAAGTTAATCAACTCACGTAACCAATTGTACTTACCTAGGTCCATTTCCTCTGAGCCACTTTCACCACGTGAACGCTCCTTGTAATTCCAATGAGCAGCAATTCCTCTTTCTGCAATCACATGCATTTCATCTGTACGAATTTGAATTTCAATGCGCTCAGCTTGTGGCCCAATAACAGTTGTATGTAAACTTTGATAATTATTGGCCTTTGGCATGGCAATAAAGTCTTTAAAGCGACCTGGAATAGGCTTCCACATGGCATGCACCACACCCAGTATTTCATAACACTCAGGTACAGAGTCCACACAAACCCTAAAGGCTAAAACGTCATAAACCTGTTCGTAGTCAATGCTTCGCATATTCATTTTTTTATAAATAGAATACAAATGCTTGGGGCGGCCAGAAATTTCAAATTTAGTTTTTGACCGAGATTTAATTTCTTTGCTTAATAGCCTTTGAACATCTTCAATATACTTTTCTCGTTCTTTTTTCTTTTTTGCTACCTTCTGTGCTAACTCATAATACATATCTGGGTAAGCGTAACGAAAACTTAAGTCTTCTAGTTCCACTTTCAGAGAGTTAATGCCTAAACGACTAGCTAAGGGGGCATAGATATCCAAAGTTTCCACAGCAATTCGAGATTGTTTCTTAAATGGCATATGAGTCAATGTACGCATATTATGTAGTCGATCTGCAATCTTCACTAAAACTACGCGAACATCTTTACCCATGGCTACTATCATTTTACGGATATTTTCACCTTGCTTCTCATGAGTGTTCCGAAAACGCATTTGCGTGATCTTAGTAACTCCATCCACAAGGTTGGCCACCGATTCACCAAATCGTTCCGAAATGTCTTCCAGGGTTACATCAGTATCTTCCACAGTGTCATGCAACAGGCCTGTTGCCACCGTAGTATAATCCAGTTTTAAGTCAGATAAAATAGCCGCCACACTCAGAGGGTGAGCGATATAAGGTTCCCCACTTCTTCTTATTTGACCTTCATGTGCTTTCTCAGAAAACTCATAAGCCTGCTTAATAATCTCAATTTCCTCAGGAGAATAATGACCAACAAGCCTCTCTAATAGTTCTTCGATAGACTCTGGTGATTTTTCATCAATCACCTCTTCACTAGAACTAAATTCAGACATACATTTTCACCCCTATGATTCTACACATAAATCGGCAAAATCATTAGAATTTCAAGTGTTTTTTAAAAATTTGTATTTTTTCTTATGGGAACTAGCCTAGCCTAATAAATAGCCTAAAAGTTCTACTTCATTAAAATGTCTTCGATTTGTTGAGCAGCAGACCCTTTGGACTCATCGATGTCATATCCAACATAGCCATCAGCGATTTCTCTTAAGGAGTTCACAACAAGCTTATTATCAGAGTCTTGCTCGATACATTGAGCTCCTTTAAGCAGCTGTTTTGTTCTTTTTGCTGCTAAAACAACCAAAGCAAATCTGTTTTCAACTCGACTTAAACAATCTTCAACCGTAATTCTTGCCACAAAGCGCTCCTTTAAAACCCTTTTTCCAAGCCTATTTAGACTCAGGAACAATCAAACTCAAAAAGGCAGTCTATACAGCTTTTATATAAGCTACAACTATTTTTTTAAACTCCTTATAGGAGTCTTCAAAGTTATCATTCACCAATTGAGAGTGAAATAAATGAGATTGGGCTATTTCTTTTTTGGCATTCTCCATTCTTACATCCAGATCCTTCACCTTATCTTTGTCACGGCTGAGCACCCTTTGTCGCAGCGCGTCCACAGACGGTGGGTGAATAAAGATGGTAAAACAGTTTGAAAATTTTTCTCTAAAAGTCTCAGCACCCTGAACATCTATATCCATAATTACTGGATCACTTTTTTCCCAAGCATCGTAAATCTGATTAAATGGAGTTCCATATATATTTGTATGAACATTGGCCCATTCAACAAAAAAATCTTCAACAATCAGCTTTTCAAACTGGTCTTTGGTAACAAAATGATAAGCTACGCCCTCTATTTCACCAGGTCGAATTGCTCTAGTGGTATAAGTGACCACATCAGTAAGACCAGGAATCTCATCAATAATCTTGTCAACGAAACTCGACTTTCCCACACCACTGGGGCCTGCCACAATAATCATTTTTCCATTGTTCTTCTGATTGCCCATTTCTTATCTCTTAGACCTGTTGTTACTCAATATTTTGTACTTGCTCTCTAAATCGTTCTATTATTGATTTTGCATTTACCACAACCGCTGTCAACTCAGCAAGCTGAGATTTGGACCCAATGGTGTTCATTTCTCTTAAAAGCTCTTGTGAATAAAAATCTAATTTTTTACCTAAAGATCCCTTTGTTTCAAAAATAGGCTTCAAGGATCGGATATGCTCTTTTAATCGGACAACTTCTTCGTCAATGTCAGATTTATCCACTTGTAAAAGTACTTCTTGATGAAGCCTTTCCTCTGAAACATTAACTGTTGCATCAAGGACCTTAAGTTTATTAGACAACTTTTCTTTTAACAGTAGATTGGCCTTCTTTCTAAAACCTTCAATTTTAGAAACCTCCTCTAACAATTCTTTTAACAAACGCAAAAGTTCCTTTTTTAAGGCTAGACCTTCTCTTGCTTTTTCCTTCTCCAAAGATGTGATGGCTTGTTGAAATACTAAAATCAGATCCTTTTTTTCTCCTGATTTTATGCTTTTACTTTCGGAAATTTTCAAGCTCTGTGGCAAATTTTTAATTAAAGTTTCCATTTTTAAGTCAGCTTCAATTTTCAGTTCTTTAGCTAACTTTTTATATGATTGTGCCCATTTTTTTGCAATATCAGAATCCACACTAATTTTTGTGTACTGACTTTCATCTTTAATTTTTCGATTAATATATATATCAAAACTGCCGCGAAAATGTTTTGCCTGCAATTTCTTTTTTAGATCATTTTCTAAAGACATATATTCTTTGGGCAGGCGAAAACGAAGATCTAAAAATCTACCATTCACCGCCTTCATGCTCACTTCGATGGACCATTTTTCATTATTAATCACGGCTAAGCCATAGCCTGTCATACTTTTCATTTACAAACCTCTTCTAATTCGCTTTTATCTTTAAGCACATCATACCATTGAATGCTCTTGTCTTTTTGAAACCATGTTCGCTGTCTTTTTGCTAACTGCATGGTATTAATCACTAAACGTTCCTTCATTTCTTTTAAATCCCAAAGATCATCTAAATAGTTAACTACCTCTTTGTATCCCACACTTTTTAAGGGAGACCACTCTCTTAATCCGGAGTCTAAATGACCTTTAACCTCATCAATTAACCCCAGCTCTAACATTTTATCAACTCTTGATTGAACTCTTTTTCTTAACTCATCTCGATGTATACTCAAACCGATTTTTTTTATAGCATAAGGAAATGGAGTTTTCTGTTGCTCAAACTGTTGCTGAATTTTTAACATTGTTGTTTTATGAGTTAACACCAAACCTAAAGACCTTCTGACTCTATAACCATCGTTTTCACTGATTTTCTTTGCATGTTCAGGATCCAGTGAAGAAAGCTCCTTATGTAAAGAGTGAGACCGAGCCTCCCAAGACTTTATTTGATCCTTTACATCTGCCGAAACTTCATCTGTGGGAAACATGCCATTTTCTAATGCCTTTAAGTAAAAGCCACTTCCCCCAGTGATAAATATCCCACCCGGATAGTCATGTTTATTTAAGTCACCAAGTACTCTGAGGGTATCCTCTCTATAGTCACCTGCTGTATAAGAGTTCATAGGTTTTACAAAATCAAAAAGATAATGCGGCACTAAATCTAACTCGGATTTACTTGGCTTAGCTGTTCCTATATCTACTTTTTCATAAACTTGAACACTATCTGCATTAATAATACAGCCCGATGTTTGTTCAGCCCACTTTAACGACCAGGCAGATTTACCCACTGCAGTTGTACCAACAACAAAGTGAACAAGCATTGGCTGCTTCTCAGATCTTACCATTAAACAATTCTTCCAAAGTTTTTTTCAATTTTTGAAAACTCATATTCCACATACACAGGGCGGCCATGCGGGCAAAAGCTAGATAGCGGAAATTCATCCATTTGCTTAAGCAAGTCTTCCATTTCTGCATGAGACAAAGCTTTACCAGCTCGTATTACAGAGTGACAAGCTAAGGTGGCACAAAGGTCACCAATCATTTTCTCCACAGAAAAGCCATCTCCTTTATCTAATACTTCCTTTGCCAGACTTTCCAGTGACCATTGAATAGCTTTTGGTTTAAGCAGTTGAGGGTGAGCACTAATTGCCACCGTATCAGCCCCCATCTGCTCCATAAATATACCAAGACGTTTTAAATCCTCTATTTTAGTAACTAAAGCCTCTACCATTTCTTCATCAAATTGAAAAGTAAGCGGAATCAACATTTGCTGAACATCAATGCGCCCTTCCTTCCAGGCGAACATCAATTTTTCAAAGGCTACACGTTCGTGAGCTGCATGTTGGTCAACAAGAACTAAAGAACTTGCACTTTGAGTAACAATATAAGTTAGATCTGCTTGGCCAATTACTTGTAAATTGCCCCAGTGGGCACTGGATTGGTTTTTCTCCACAACAGGTTCCTCATACTGACCTTGAGTGTTTGCAGGAATTATATTTTTTTGTTCATACTGTATTTTATCTAACGCTGAATCTTTAAACTGCAAACTCTTCGAGTGATCATGAAAAGCATAAGCCGCTCCTTCAGTGTCCTCTACAAGCAAAGAGGCCTGTGGACTGTTGATACTTCTTATAGTGTTTGGGGGCTCTTCATAGTTTAATGCCGGTTGAGAACCTACTGCAGCATCCCCATCACTCATTGCGGAATTCCCTAAAAATTCATCTAACCAGGGCGCTTTTTCTAACTGAGCTCGTACGGCTCGATTAACCACTCTGTAAGAATTTGAAGGTTGATTAAATTTAATTTTTGACTTGGTTGGGTGAATATTTACATCCACCTCATCTAAAGGGGCTTCCAACCAACAAGCCACAATGGGATACTCTCTATGCATCAATAAATTTCTATAAGCATCCATTACCGCTGCTTGCATACCTCGATCTTGCACCCAGCGGTTTTGTACAAAAAACCACATCTGCTTAGAAGTCCGTACCGTGTTATTTGGAGCCGACATATAAATTTCCACATGAAAGTCTTCATAACTGCCCGTAGCTTGATAAAGATGATCTTGCTCTAGTACCTGCTGCACCCTTAATTTTTTATCTTTCACAGCCTCCCAAAAGTATAACAACTTAGCTTGGCCACGTACTCTAAAACAAACTTCTGGATGTGCAAGCCCCATTGCCTTCACTACATTCTTAATTTGTGTATGTTCAGCGGCATCGGATTTTAAAAACTTAAGCCTTGCCGGAATATTTTCAAATAAATCTTTTACAACAATGGTGGTTCCAAACTCACCACCCACCGACTGAACCTCTGATATCTTACCAAAATCAGATTCGATCCGATAAGCCTCTTGCGCTTCTTTCACTCTTGAAACTAAACTTAATTTACTCACTGATGCAATACTAGCCAAAGCTTCACCACGAAAACCAAAACTATTTAAATTCCAAATATCATGTACAGTTTTAATTTTACTGGTAGCATGAGGAGCTAGAGCTAAGCTTAAATCCTCTTTTGAAATTCCAAAGCCATTATCACTAATTTTGACATAACGACCACCCAAATCAAACTCTACACTTATTTCTGTTGCCCCAGCATCTACAGCATTTTCAATGAGCTCTTTCACCAAATGCGAAGGGCGTTCTACAACTTCACCAGCCGCAATTTGGTTAATGATTTCTGGTTGTAATTTTTCAATCTTAGCCACTACACCCTACCTAATCGAGGTATTACCTCACAAAACTTGATCATGAAAATATTTTATATCAGCTTCTAAATAGTTTGGGAATCATTGAATTAATTTACACAGTTAGCGTCTACTTACACAAGAAGATCTCTAATATTATGATTTTACTGTTAAAAATGGTATCCGGGTAACCCCCTAAGATACTCTATAATAGATGTTACCCTACCTTCCAGTAGCGTCAATCTTCCCACTAAAGCTGATTATTGATTCTTTTTTATATTAAACCTTAAAGTGGTTGCTTCTTTCACATTTTTTTCAATTGGGTTTCCAGTAATGTTTATGATTTTCACTTTACTTAAGTAAGGTATTAGCTTTTTTGGAATTGTATTAATTTTGTTTTTTCCCAAGGCCAGAACTTTGAGGTTAGATAGCTTTTCCATAGCAAATAAATCACTGCCATTAATCTGATTATCAGCTAGGTTTAAAACCTTGAGTTTTTCTGTATGAGAAAATGCCTCTTTAGAAATTTCATCAATTTTATTAAATGAGAGGTCCAATTTCTCTAAGGACTGTAATCCATTAAATGACTGGTTCTCCACCTTGTGTAATTGAATATTTTGTAAGAATAGATTTTTTAATTTTTTCAATTCCGAAAAGGACCCCACAGTGAGTCTCCTTAATGGGTTGGCCGACAAAGAAAGAATCTCTAATTGGCCAAGATGGCGAAATGTTCCGGCTTGTATAATAGGAATATTATTATTTCCAAGGTTGAGGTAGGATAAATTTCCTAAATATTTGAACCAATCTGCTTTAACCTCAGTTAAACCATTCCATCTTAGATCTAAAGTTTTTAAGTTATCAAATCCCTTAAAATCCTCTGATGAGATTTTTTGTATGTTTGCTCGATTGATGATGAGTTCTTTTAAAGAACTTATTGTGTGAGAGTGAATTAATCCACATGGACGCTTAAACTTTTTTTCCAAATAATTACGGACATAATCTGGTCGCGCACAGGTTTCAGAGAATTGTTCACTGAGGTAGATAGAACTTGTAGTCAGAAGCCCTATAATTACTAGAGAGACCACAAAAATGGCGGCTATTTTAGTTTTTAAAATTTGATTTAACATGGTAAATACTCCAGAGTTTGATTTTGCTTATTTTACCAAATGATTGGGACTCAAGATAGACTATTGCTATTCTTGGAAAAAAGGAAAGGAGTGTATAGTATATAGACGATTATGACGTACGTTAATTTCTGAGCGATTGTGTCCTATTGATGTTATAAACATCCCCTAATCTTAACAACTTAGGGGACCATCAATGAGGAAGGTTACAATGAATTTAGATGAGCTAAAGATTTATCGATTGGGCATGGGTGTTCTTTCAGGTACTTTAACTATAAAAGAGTTCTCAGAACAAATAGGGAAATCTTATAGGCAATCCCAGAGAATAATTAAAAAGTTAAGAGAGCGTGATTTTGAAGGCGTATTTCACGGTAATTTGGGTAGAGTCCCACATAATAAAACTCCACAGAAATTTGAAGATCGAATTATCGACCTACTAAAGCATAGATATTATGGTTTTAATCTTACCCATTTTAGAGAAATGATACTGAAGTATGAAAAAATAGAAATTAAAAAGGACGTCCTTCACCGTATAGCTAAGACACATGGTCTTGTTAAGCACCCTAAACGCAGAGGGCGACGATGTTATAAACCTCGCCCTCGTTTAGAACAAGAGGGCATGATGATTCAATTTGATGGCAGTAATCATGTTTGGTTTGGAGAAGAGCGAACAGATTTAATTGGTGGAATTGATGATGCCACAGGTAAGGTTGTCGCTGCAGAATTATTTTATGGTGAGAAATCAAATCACTCACTGAAAGTTATACGGGAAATCATAGATAAGAATGGTTTACCAGAAAGTTTTTATATGGATCAAGCTGGTATCTATGGAAAAGCTGATAGAGAATGGGAGTCCCAGATAGCTAGGGCTTTTCAGCAGACAGGTATAAGACTAATACTTGCCGGTTCATCACAGGCAAAGGGACGTGTTGAGCGTCTATGGAGGACCTTTCAAGATCGTTTGGTTGCGGAGTTAAGTTTATACCAAATTACTGATATAGAGGAAGCCAATCAATTTTTAAAAAATAAGTTTATACCCAGATATAATGCACAGTTTAGCGTTGAAGCATCAAGCAAAGAAAAAGCTTATCGTAAAAATGTATTTGGAGATTTAGATATAATATTTTGTAAAAAATTAACTCGAAAAATTATGTCAGGTAACTTATTTAGTTGGGAAAATGTGAGCTGGATCATTGATAAGAAAACGGATTATTGTGGTCGAGAGATTAGTGTTAATTTACATATTGATGGCTCGTATAGTTTTGACCTTATGGGACGAAAGGTTAATTGTAAGCCTCATAGCTTAAAAAAGTTAAGTCATAACGAAGGAAAGACGAGGACAAAAAGAAGAGCTTAAAGCTATAGGACACTTTCGCACAGATATTAACCGGACACAGTCGCCCAGATACAACAAAAAAGGAAAGGAGTGTCTAGAATTTTGACAGGAATGATGGTCATTTTCTTAATTTATTATTCTCAGGTCTAAAACTGAGGGTTTAAAAAGATTTTACTCTTTTTGTTCAACGCCCAATAACAGGTTATGGCTTGATATCTCCTAGAACTGGCGCTGAAGACCTAATCCCATGGCAATGTATTTGTTCTTTTCCCAGTAGTACTTTGCTTCAACCTTTAATAAGAAACTGCCTAAACGAAAAGCTACACCAGCTGGAAACACAGCCCCAATATTAAAATATTCAGAATCTAATTTTGAACCTGCCAAATTCACTGTATACCTGGAATAAACTATGGTTGGTCCTAGACCGTAGTAAATGATTCCAGACCCAAAGTCAGATAAGGGGAGCATTAAAGCTACGTGAGTTCTTATGGACATGCCTGAAGTCTCTTGTGAAAATTTATTGTAATAGCTAGGCGTAGAGCTCACTATAGAAAGCTCTATATCCAGAGGGGGACCATCAATTAAAAAGCCAACACCCGATGATTTAAAACCATAGCTGGGTTGAAAAGAAGAAAACTCTCTCCCCTCAAAAGTCTCTGTGACATTAATCATTCCCAAACTAACACCAATATATTTAGACATAATTATGGGCATCTTCATTTTTGAGGAATCTTGTTCCTTCTTTTTACTATCCTGAGAGAACTCTTGTTGCCAAGGGTCCTTCTGTTCATTCGTAGGTGCAGTTACTTGCCTTTTTTTCTTAATAGTAGGCGTGACTTCCACATCTGAAATATAACCATATTTCCCTCGAGAAAGCCTTACTTTATAAAAAGCCCCAAAACCACCTATGCCTTTATGAATTTTAGCTGACATTTTTACTTTTTTACCTAGATTCAGGTAATCCATAATTGGAGCATCAAAGTTAGGTTGTTTATATACGGGAGATCCATCAACAGCAATTCTACCCCATTGACTTTTAGTTTTAGCATAAGTACTGAATCCAATAGATAGTATTAACAAAGCAAGGAGAACAGCCTTCATGAAGGTATTCTCTTTTTAATATTTAAGGTATATCTAAGCATCCAAACTTTGTAAAAAGCTTCTAGGACAATTTTAAAAGACATTTTACTTTGCCCCACTCTTCTCTCTTCAAAAGTTATGGGAACCTCTTGTCCATCAAACTCATTCACTAACGCACGATACTTTAGCTCAATCTGAAAACAGTAGCCTTCTGAAGAAACATTTTTATAGTCAATACCTATAAGCGTTTCCTTCTTCCATAGATTAAAACCACCCGTCCAATCTTTCAACGGGTAACCCAAAATCATGCGGGAATAAAGGCTACCACCAATACTAATCAATTTTCTCAAGAAGCCCCAATTGACTGTGGATCCACCAGGTACATAACGTGATCCCACAATATAGTCCTTGTGTTCTATGGCACTAATTAATTTAATAAGATCCACTGGCCGATGGGAGAAATCCGCATCCATTTCACATATAACATCATAGGAGTTCTCAATGCCCCAAGAAAAACCAGCTAAATAGGCTTTACCCAGTCCTTCTTTTTTTGCACGAGAAAGCAAATGAACCTTAGGGTTAGAATTTCCAATGCTCTTCACAATGTCACCTGTGCCATCTGGAGAAGAGTCATCCACAACTAAAATATTAAGTTCAGCGTTTAGTTTCTGAACCTCTTGGATCAACAAAGGAATATTATCTTTTTCATTATAAGTGGGGACAACAACAAGAATCTTCATAGGCACACTTCAGTCTGTTTTATATGGAAGTATCACTCTCTTTGACTTGTTCACTGCCTAATAAAAGACCATCATTTTCGAGCATACTCTGTTCATCGCTTGAGTTCAAAATACCACCAGATTTATCCTTGGTCCAGCCCATTCTCGCATGACCTCCATCCTTAACTGCGAGTTCAGTAGACATAGGATCCTTTTTAACCTTTTTTCTCGGTAAATATCTCAATGGATTTTTAGCTGAAAATAGCATGTTTTCCTGATCTCGAACTAAATCAAGCCTCTGCTTTACCATAAGCATAGCCTTTTCCTTAGAGTGTAAATACAAAACTGGGTCAAAATGACAATGCGGACAAGGTAAAGCCATCCTCCATCGCACTTGAATGAAAAACTCTGCAATAAACAAAACCAGAACAAAAATTAGTATTGATTTAGGAGAACCTGGACCAATTAATGCCAAATCAAAAAACAATGTAACTAAAAGCGACAGAAAGACATTAGTCCAGCTCACGTGTTTTTTATTATATATATGTCTCTCTTGACGACAAAAAGCACAATAAATTTTATCTGATATTCCCATATATATATTCTCTCAAAGCATGGACTAGTTTGGAAAGACTGGTTTTTAATTTTCTCTACTTTTTGCTATACTGAATATATGAAAAAGACTAAATCAAAAACAAAAGTAATTTATAAATTCCTAATAATCTCTTTATTTCTCTATGCTTCCAGCACTCGCTTATTTGCAGCTAGCGTAGATGAAGATTTAGTAGGATTTGACGGCATCATCAAGGAACTCTCCCAAGGTCGCACCACATATCGGTCAAATTACTCAGATCCTTTTGATAATGTACTAATTCATGCTGGTGTTGGACTCGTTAATTCACACATAACTCTAACTCCAGGCCTCAGTGAAGATATTTCCGGATTCCATAAAGGTGTAGAAGCTAATATTGGTATCGATTTATTTTCAAAAAACTGGAAAGCAGAAGGAACCGTTCGATCTTATGGAGATCAAAAGGTAGATAACAACCCTCTTTCGCTTAAGGAATTTGATTTAAAAATTGTTTATCAAAATAATGCAAACAGAAACCTAAAATATCATTTTGCTTTTGGCTTAGCTGCTCGTTATCTAGATGTGCGCTATACAAAACAAACTATCAAAGAAAATGACGATGTCACTGTTTCCAACCTCAATCAAGTTCACGAGGAGTACACAACTCCCTCTTCCATATTAGCAGCTGGTGCAAGTACATATATTTCAAAGGGACTCAGCATGGGCGTTGAGTTTAGTTACAGAAATGCGATGATCGACGAAACCATTGATAAGTCTTCCTTTGATGCAATTTTTCGAGTGGATACTCATTTTTAATGAATTCCATTAATTTTCAAAATATTTTTTTATATAGCTTAAGCGCAGCTGGCACTGTCTTTATCTTCCAGCTATTGTTTCATAAAATTCAAACTCTTTTTTATAAAAATATTCAGCTTAAACCTAACTGCCTACTTACACGCCACCCTGTTTTGTTTATATCATACTCAAACAATTTTTTTGATTTTGCCAGCCCTCTATATCGTCATATTTTATATTTAAGAGAACATGGTTACGAAGTTTCACATTTAAAACTCTCAAAACATATTCATAGTTTACAGGAATCTCAAATAGCATTTTTTTTCAAAAATAGATCTTTAAAAAATAAATTTCATATAATAGGATATCATCTTAATGAAAAATCCATATTAAGTCTAACTGACTCAGCAAGCAGTCATATCCAAAGTATGAATTCATATGACGATATTGTAAAACAATCTCAACAAAATAATTCTTCAAAAGAAAAAAGTCTTTTAGAGTTTGCTCAAAATATAGCTGAGCAAGAATGGACTTAAAAAAATGCCTCGACAGTTCCAAGTAGACTTTAGCTCATACAATTTAAAAAAAGTATTAAAGGAATTGTTCCATTTTATAAAAGACCCTTTAGTTAAAATCAAAAGCATTCGATTTCTAAATTGGTCAGACATATTCGTCATTAACTTAATTAATATTTTTATATGTTTTAGCTTAGGAATTTTGCTGTTTTCCAACCACAGTGACTTCAACTTCATTTCCTTAATAACACAATTTATTTTTGCAGTTTTATTACAGGTAGCTGGTCTTTTAATTTTATCAGGGTTAATGTATTACACTTTTTACTTCACATTAAAAAAACTACCCTTTATAAAAATAGCACACATTTTATCACTAGCCATTTTTCATGCCACCATCATAAATACTCTCAGTTTTTATTTACCACCCATTTCACTCATGGCTTTTGCTCTTAGCGCAATCCTGCTAATTATCGCTTTTTCCGAAAACTTCTCATTACCTAAGCTAGTGGTGGCAAAAATAATTCTGCCCTATTACGCTATGTACATTATTTTTTGGATTATACAAAGTATTCAAAACACTATCTAAACAACATAATCAGTATCTATTTTTTAAAAGCACTATTAAGAGGTGTAAAATTTTAATAGGACGAGGGGCACTGATCATAAATATGCTGATCCCTATTCAAAAGGCTGAGGTTTTTCACCGAAATAATCTATTTAACATTGAACTTAAATACAGGTTTGACTATACATTAATCTTTCAGTAAAGATCGGTGTTATGAATATTTATATCTTTTTAGTTTCTATTTTCATTTTTTCATGCGCTAGCAGGGACCTTACAATTAATAAAAGTAAAAATTTTAGTTCTCAACAATTTAGTTTTAATTCTGAGTGCACTCCAGAAGATTCTACGGTATGCACTAGATTCCAACAGGGACCAGACGTCAAAGATAAGAAAACTATATGTATTGGGAAAGCTCACAGCTTAGCTCCTAAAATATTTCGAGGAAAATGTGCGATTTACTCTTGTTCAGACTTTCAATCTAAAAATTGTAAAATTGTAGGAGAACCTGGTGTTTTTGATTGGTGGGAAAAAGAAAAAACTAAAAAAGTTATAACATGGATCGGTGCGTACCAAAGTGAATCAGGAAATTCAGTTGAAATAATGAGAAAGGGATTTGGTAAGTATTTCTTCAATGGTACAGCCGTTTCAGGTACTGCTGAAATCGCAGTAGTTAAGGGCTATATATATGGTTCAAAGAAAAACGCTCAGCTTACTTCTGAAGATTGTAATCTTTCAATAGTTTTTGAAGATAAATATTTATTTATCACTGGCGGCGAAAACTGTGGAGGAGCTGGATTAACTTTTCAGGGTAAATATTTTAGAGAATAGTTCTCTCACCAGCTTTACTTTGTTCAAGAAATATTCAAACTCTTAAGGCCTTAAGAGGCGTCATTAAGAATTAAGTCAACGCTCCGCTTAGGTTGAAACGAAGGGTTATAAAATACGCTCTGTATCTTATTAGCAAGCTTTTACCTAAAGGCAGAGATTACGAAGGCTTATGTGAAATAAGTGCGGGCAATCTTGCCCACCTATATTTTTTCTTGTTACTTATTTTTTTGACTTAAAGTTAAATATCAGTTAGGTATCAACCTCAGAGGTCTGAGGGGGTCTACATGTTTGATAAAGTGTCATTCTATATTCTTGTATGTTTGTTTTCAGTTATAACTGGTTGTTCAAATGGGTCTTCTGACAGAGGATCATCGCCAGACGGTTTACCTGATCCAGATAATATCCCAGCTACTAAAGGTGATTATTCCTTTGAGTTTAATATTGACATGCTTTGCCAAGGTGATTGTGAAGATTCAGATCGGTCAGAGAGATGTGAAACTGCACACAAATTTGATAATAAAAAATCATACTGTGACGGGCTTAGGGACTCTCATCTAAATAGAGGATGCGCAAGACCAGAAAGAAAAATAGAGTATATTAAAAATTGTAGTAACAAGTTTGAAGACATCAATGTTGGAGGATATTCAAGTTCCGGTGGAGATGAAAGAGTGGGCAGTTGTAATTTTGAGGTCCGCAAAGGCAAGACCAAATCGATTTATTGTAATCGACTTAAAGATGAAAATAAGCATAAGTTTTGTAGGTGGGATGATAGAAAAATAGAATTTAATAAATATGAGTGTAAAGGTGACTTCTCTTTATTACCAGTGGATTTGTGGGTAAAGGATGAAGGCAACACCTCTGTTGAGAGGTTTACAAAATACAGTTCAACAAATTACATAACTTATGGGAGCTATTACAAAACATTTAGTATTAGTCCAGCTACAGACTCTATATTGAATATTGAAAATTACAAAATACGTGAAAGGAATTGCCACGGCAAAGGACTCAGCTATGTAAATGTTATATTGAAGAATACCTCTAGGGGGGATGGAATCCTATTTGATTCAATAGCTCAAAGACAGCCTCTAATTGGTGGCAGCACCTATTTATTATCTGTAATAGTTGAGAACAAAGGCATATGTCGAAACTTTCAAATTAGATATAATGTAAAGGTTAGTAACTAACACACTCATTTTGTTAACTCTTATTAAAGGTTGATGGTCTAAAGGAGAAAATAAATCTCTAAGCAGAATAACTTTATTTGAATCTCATAATGTAATTCAGATTCAAAAATACAACAGTGAATTAGCTACTTCCCTGTACTGCCAAAACCACCGTCGCCTCGATCCGTATCAGTAAGATCCTCTACTAACTCAAATTCTGCTTGATACACTGGAGCTAAAACAAGTTGAGCTATCCGATCTTGTGGTTTAATTTCAATATCTTTGTCCCCATGGTTTATTGCAATGATTTTAACTTCACCGCGATAATCAGCGTCAATGGTTCCCGGACTGTTAACTAAACCCAGGCCTTGCTTAATGGCCAAACCGCTTCTTGGGCGGGCTTGAACTTCAAAACCTTCTGGGATTTCGAAACTAAGAGCTGTGGGAATTAATGAACGTTCTCCAGGTTTAATAACTAGAGCTTCTTCTATTTGAGCTCTAACATCAAAGCCAGCAGCTAATTTAGATTGGTATTGCGGTAAGTCCCCTATGAAATGTGACAACTTTTTTATTTTCATGGGCACAGATCTATTTTCATAATACATTTCTTTATAATCTCCCTTTACAACATCATCATTAAAGTGACTTAAGTTTTCTTTAACAAATTCAGATTTCATGGCAGCAGACACTGTACTCTTTATCACCTTTTCACCAGACTCCATAATACCCTTCAACTGGCGATCAAACTTATCCTTATCTTTAATATTTGTTTCTATATAAGAACCTAAAATTGTAACTACAGTTTCCACTTTCTGACCAAAATCTTTTATTTTATCATTCATTATATATCTCCTAAAAATAAGTTTCCTGTTTGCGATAAGTTCATATGTTCTTTAGTAAATGACCTTAGTGACTCTTCTGAGACACTCATAATATCATCTACTACTTGGTCCACGGATCTATATTTTCCAAAGACCATTTCATTCACAGCAATAGAGTTCATTCTATTTTCCAAGTCTTCCGAGCCTAACAAAATTTGACCTTTTGCTTGGTTTTTAAAAAACTCTAATTCTTCTTTATCTATGCCATTTTTTACAAATTTTTCAACTTCCATTTTCAACTCACGAAACACCTCGTCAATGAACTCCGCTTGAGAAGCCGCATAAAACAAGAGTAAGCCCGTATCCACAAAAACATTTAAACTACTGTACACACTATATGCTAAGCCTTTATCTTCCCTAATGTTTTGGTATAGTCTGGAGGTCATACCTCCACCTAAACATAAATTTGCAACATAAGCCTCAAATCTGAATTCAGATTTATAAGCTGAGGTAAGAAACCCATACAATAAGTGAACTTGCTCTGTTGGCTTTTTTATTCTCTCTTCAAACGGTGTGAATATTGTGTCCCCTCTGGCCACACAAGTTTCAGTGTCTTTCACAATATTGGCATTTGAAGCATTCCTATTAAATTCTTCAGATTCATCCTTAATACACTTTAAAACCTGACTTACTACCTCGTCATGATCAACAAATCCTGATACAGATATAATCAAGTTCTTAGGGTTATAAGTATTTTTATAATAACTAAAAACATCTTCTCGCATATAACCAGCAACAGAAGCTCTTGTTCCTAAAATTGAACGGCTCAAAGGCTGTCCTGAAAAAGCTTTTTCTAAATAAAGATCGAATACATATTCATCTAACTGATCCTTAGACATTTCAATTTCTTGCAAAACCACTTGTTTTTCTTTTTCAAACTCAGAGGGATCGAATATAGCATTAGTAGCCATATCCATTAAAATATCCAAACTTAAATTTAAATTTTCTTTTAATGCATTAGCATGAATACAGGTGTATTCGCGTGTTGTATAAGCGTTAATGTCGCCGCCAACAGCTTCTAAATTCTTAACTATATCAAGGGCTGAGAATTTTTTGCTGCCCTTAAAAACCATATGCTCAATAAAATGAGCTGCACCACCAAGATGCTTTGGCTCGTCACGTGTGCCTTTGTTTATATAAACCGCAGCATTCACACTGCGCGCATGGGCGCAGTGTTCTGTAACTACGGTTAAACCGTTTTCTAGTTTTGATTTTTTAAAATGAGTATTTGTATCCTTATACTCTTCAACGATCATGTTAATGAGTGCTTTGCTCCAATAAAGCTTTGCGACTTAATTTAATCCGCCCCGCTCTATCAACGTCTAAAACCTTTACATCAATCTCATCACCTTCCTTAAGTACGTCAGTTACATTCTTAATGCGCTCATGGGCAATTTCAGAAATATGTAACAAACCACTTGTGTTAGGTAGTACTTCAACAAAGGCACCAAAATCAGTGATTTTAACAACTTTGCCTTTATAAGATTTACCAACTTCAGCTTCAGCACAAATGTCCTCAACCATTTTAATTGCAGCTTTTGCTGCTTCAGGGTCTGTGGATGCAATTCTTACTGTACCGTCATCTTCGATTTCAACCTTAACACCAGTTTCTTCGATAATTCCTTTAATCACTTTACCACCAGCTCCAATAACTTCTCTAACTTTTTCTGGTTTAATTTTAATTGTAGTGATTCTAGGAGCAAATTCAGAAACTTCTCCACGTGGAGATTTAATCACTTTTTCCATTTCATCTAGAATATATGTACGACCTTCTAATGCCTGCTTCATAGCCTGAGCCATAATTTCTGGGCTAATACTGTCGATTTTAATATCCATCTGTAACGCTGTAATACCTGTTCTTGATCCAGCCACTTTAAAATCCATATCGCCTAAATGATCTTCATCACCTAATATATCAGATAAGATGGAATATGTATCCCCTTCTTTAATGAGACCCATAGCAATTCCCGCTACATTTTCTTTCACCGGCACACCAGCGTCTAACAAAGAAAGAACACCTGCACATACTGTTCCCATAGATGATGATCCATTGGACTCAGTAACGTCACCCACAACACGAATGGTGTAAGGAAACTTTTCTTTGCTGGGTAAAATAGCTTCTAAAGATCTTTCCGCTAAAAAACCGTGTCCAACCTCACGTCTAGACTGACCACCAACGCGACCAGTTTCGCCAACACAATATGGAGGGAAATTATAATGCATCATAAATCTCTTTTTTACTGTTCCATGGATCTCATCTATAATTTGTTCATCAGATGATGTACCTAATGTTACAGTTCCAATAACTTGAGTTTCACCACGAGTAAATAGTCCCGAACCATGGGCTCTTGGCAAAAATCCAACTTCAGATGAAATCTTACGAACATCAGTTAAACCACGACCATCAATACGTATTTTGTTCTGTGAGATTTCTTGACGGGCAAGATTGTACTTCAAACCACCAGTTACTTCTGATAAGTCTTTTTTAACTTGAGCCACTTCATCATCATTTTCTAATTTTGCAGTAAACTGTTCCACAGCCTCAGCTTTTGCTTCATCAACAGCTGCATAACGGTCTTGCTTTTCTTTAATAGTTAAAGCCATAGCTATTTTTGGACCTAAGAAAGCTTCCGCTTCTGCTTTAAAAGTAGCGTCCATTTCTGGCATAGAGAATTCTCTTTTTGTAGGTGCGCCCACTTTTTCTCTTAACTCGTCTTGAGCATCAAAAATAGAAGCCAATGCAGCATAACCAAAGTTCAAACCTTCAATAGCCACTTCGTCAGCAACAAAGTCAGCTTCTCCTTCAACCATAGCTATACCCTTACGAGTTCCAGCCACAATAACGTTAAAATCAGATTTTTCCATTTCCTCGTTAGTTGGGTTTCCAATAAATTTTCCATCAACTCTTGAGACTTGAACAGAAGCCATTGGTCCACCAAAGGGGATGTCACTTATATGTAAAGCAGTAGATGCTCCTACACTAGCCAATATATCTAAAGGAAAAGTTCCATCTGAACTTAAAACTGTAATAATTATTTGCGTGTCTCTTCTGTAACCATCTGGAAACAGAGGACGTAAAGGTCTATCAATTAAACGACAGCTTAAAATATTTTTTGCTGTGGGACGTCCCTCTCTTTTGAAATATCCACCCGGTATTTTACCAGCAGCGAAAAACTTTTCGATATATTCTACAGTTAAAGGAAAGAAATCTAATCCAGAATCTCTTCTAGATGATACGGCAGTAACCATGACAATATTGTTACCACTACTTACAATCACTGATCCATCAGCTTGTTTCGCAATTTTTCCTGTTTCGATTGTTACTGTTTTTCCAGCAAATTCTGTTGTTACGGTTTGCTTCATTGCATCTCCTCAATACAACAAATGGCAAACTTATGTTTATTTAACAAGTTTACCATTTATTTTTATATTATTTCATTGTTGTTAGTTTCTATTTTTATCTTCTTTGTATTTTTATTTTCTTAAACCTAAATCAGCAATTAACTTTGTATATGCATCTGGCTTTCTAGACTTTATATAACTTAGTAGTTTACGTCTTTGATTAACCATATTAACTAGACCACGACGTCCATGATTATCATGTTTGTGAATCTTGAAATGCTCTGTTAAATGAATGATTCTTTTTGTAAGTAAAGCCACCTGTACTTGTGTGCTACCTGTGTCTAAATCAGACTGTTTATATTTTGCTAATACTTCTGATTTTTCGTCTTTTTGTAATGCCATTTTTATCTCCGTTTGTTTGGGGTTAACCCTTTTTCCGCCGGCCAAAACCCGAAGGCTTATCTCTCTAAAAAAAGAGTCCTATCGCATAGCTAATTCATGCTATTTTCATTGCCTGATGACACTAACTAGCTTTAACTAGGTGGTCAATAAAATTCACTAAGTATTGAAAATTCTTTTAATTTTCAGCTTTCCAAGAGCAGGGATTTCAATCAACCCCACAAGCTCCCCGGTGTGCCCGTCTAAAATCCTCATGGTCAACTCTTCACCCGATTTTTGAGCCTCTTTTTGCTCAAAAACCAATCGCTCATCTAAGGCATAGGATATCTGACCATTTCTCAACAATTTTAGGTCCTTACCTGTTACAGTCAAACCTAAGAATCCAGTTAGTGCCTGATTCAATGACTTAAAAGATTCCATTTCCCCAACTTGCTTATGGAGAAGATCGATGCCTTCACACTCATCCTTTAAATTCTCAAGATCATCTAGCTCTAAAGCCTCTGAAAGCTCAAATGGACTAGAGCTTGTGCGCTTTAGCTCAACTGCCGTAGCGCCCATCCCTAACTTTTCTCCAATGGTATTCACCCAAGAGCGGACATAGGACCCCTTTGAACATCGAAAATAAACTTCAAATGTATGAGAATCACCTTCTATCCACTTTAAATCATAAAAATTCATGGTTCTCGTAGGCGCATCAACTTCAACACCCTCTCGAGCCAGTTCGTAAAGCTTCTTCCCTTTCTGCTTAATAGCCGAGTAAATAGGTACCTTAAGCTCCAGAGCACCAACGTGCTTGAAAACTTCTTCTTTAAGTTCTTCAACTGAAATATCGTACTCTCGATTTTCAGAAACCACCTCTCCAGTATTATCCCAAGAGTCAGTAGTGTATCCCAGCTCTGCTTTTACTTGATAAGCCTTATCCGCATCCCTAAACTCATTAGAAATTTTCGTGCCCTCACCCAAAAGAATCACCAACAAACCCGTGGCAAAAGGATCCAAAGTCCCAGCATGCCCCACAGCCTTCATCTTTAAAATTCTACGAATACGAGCCACCACATCATGACTCGTCAACCCTTTAGGTTTATTAACCAACAGCACACCATTCAGCATACATAACCTCTCATGCAAACAAAGCTCATGTCCTTCAAGAATTCCCTTTTTGATTTGGAACATTTAGCGCCAAAAGCGAGTTCGGATCGCAGCCCGAAGGGCGAGAACCGCATGTCTGAGCCTTTTGGTGTTAAATGTTCCAAATCAAAAAGGGAATTCTTGAAGGACATGAGCTTTGTTTGCATCACTCTTCCTCAGAGGCTTGCACTTTAGCCTCTTTTAAAAGAGAACTAATCCGCAAAGAATTTTCAATACCCTGATCATGCAAAAATGTAATTTTGGGACAAAACTTCATACGAATTTCAGAACCCACAATTCGTTGAATTGCGCCTGCTTTTTTTTGCACCAAACCCAGAGCAAAATCAGTTTCTTCTTCGCAGTTAATGAATGATAAATAAATTCTAGCTGAACGCAAATTAGGATGCACCTTAACTTCTGTTACAGACACTAATCCTAAACTGGGTTCATTTAAGCTTGTTACCAAATACTTACTCACTATTTGGCGCATTTCTTTAGAAACTCTTAAAACTCTTCGAGAAGATCCTTCTGTATTCATAGACTCCTCGCTATTCTAAAGTTCTTGCAACTTCAACTTCCTTGTATGCTTCGATAACGTCACCAGCTTTAATGTCGTTATAATTCTCAATGCCTATACCGCACTCATAACCTGCAGCAACTTCCTTAGCATCATCTTTAAATCGTCTTAAAGAACCCATATTACCTTCATAAACAACCCTAGAATCTCTTACAAGCCTAAGCAAGCTTCCACGAATAATTTTACCATCAGTAACCATGCAACCAGCAATAGCTCCCATCTTAGGAACAACAAAAACTTCTCGCACTTCAGCTTGGCCAAGAACTTCTTCCTTAATATCAGGTTTTAACAATCCACTAAGAGCTTTTTTAAGATCATCTAAAAGTTCATAAATAATCTTATAACATTTTACTTCAATGTTTTTTTCGGAGGCGATTCTCACAGCATTACTGTCAGGTCTCACATTAAAACCAATAATTAAAGCTTTAGCTGTTGCCGCCAAAAGTACATCCGACTCAGTAACTCCACCCACTGCAGAATGAATCACTTTAACCTTAACTTCATCATTACCAATTTTTTCTAATGATCCCTTAATGGCTTCTATGGAGCCCGAAACATCTGATTTCAAAACAATAGGCAGCTCTGAAAGATCACCTTGAGTCATTTTAGCAAAAATAGATTCTAAGCTCATACCAGAATTAGGAGTCTCAGTATTTTTTGTCTGTGTAATTTTTAACTGAGCCAGCTCACTACTTAAAGCTTCATTTTCACAAATATAGAATCTTTCCCCTGCTGTTGGAAGATCTTGAAAGCCAGTGATTTCAACAGGAGCTCCAGGCCCCATTTCCTTCACACGCTTACCCTTGTCATCAGTCATGGTTCTGATTTTACCAGAACACTTTCCTGCAACCACACTCTGACCAACCTTAACTGTTCCATCCTGAATTAAAAATGTACATACAGATCCTCGTCCTTTTTCCTGACGAGCCTCAATAATAGTACCCCAACCAGAAAGGGCTGGATTAGCCTTTAGCTCTAACACTTCAGCTTGTAATTGCACTTGATCTAAAAGTTCCTGAACACCGTCTCCCTTTAATGCAGAGACTTGGCAAAACATGGTATCTCCACCCCACTCTTCAGGTACTAATTCAAATTCAGTTAGCTGTTGTGTGATTTTCTCAGGATTTGCACCTTGCACATCCATTTTATTCACAGCAATAATTATTGGAACACCGGCAGCCTTAGCATGATTAATGGCTTCTGCAGTTTGTGGCATCACCCCATCATCAGCAGCAACAACGATAATTGCTATATCTGTAACATTTGCACCACGAGCTCGCATTTCTGTAAAGGCCGCGTGACCTGGTGTATCTATAAATGTCAGGGCTTCACCCTTAGCTTCAACTTGATAAGCTCCGATATGTTGTGTAATTCCACCAGCTTCGCCTTTAACTACATTTGTCTTACGAATAGAATCTAATAATGTGGTTTTACCATGATCAACATGCCCCATTACAGTCACAACTGGTGCTTTTTTCACAGGCTCAGCATCTTTATCACCAAATATCATTTCACGACATCGGTCTTCAAAAGTAATGTGTAGTGTCTGAACTTCAAACCCGAATTCTGCACCTATTAAAGATGCTGTTTCGTAATCCACTTCAGTATTCATTTTAGCCATAATACCATTTTGAATTAACTTTTTCAGTAGTGCAGGAACCTTCACTCCCATCTGATCAGCAAATTCAGATACCGAAATTTGTGTTTCGTGCATTGTCACAATTCGCTTGGAAGCTTTTGGTGTGGTTAATTGAGTTTTTTTAGAGTTACCTATTACAGCTGCTCTTTTTCTCTTAGGTTGAAAAATAACCTCTCTTTTTCTAAATTCAGTGGAGACAAAGTTTTGAGCCGGCTGATCCTTTTGCCCTGCTTTTTTCTTAGCTCTCTCTTCAGCAAGTTTTTTTCTTGCAGCTTCTGGGCTAATTGTCACTGGAGCTGCCGGAGCAACAAAGCCTTCTCTTATTCCACGATTCCCAGCAAATTTAGGGGCAGCACTGGCCGTCCCAGTTGTACGAGTGGAATCTGTTTTCCTCTCTTCTGTGCGAGCAATCACTTTTTTAAGATCGATGCGACCAATTATGTTTCTACCATGTTTAGGTGGTACTTTTGCAGCAGGTGTTGCGGCTTCTGAGTCCGTACCAGCCTTCACTTCTAATGTCGGGTCAGCTACTGCATCTTCAGCATCAGTGGCCACTGCAGCTGCTGCGGCAGCGGCTGCCTCAAGCTCAGCAGCGGCGGCTGCTTCTGCTGCAAGTCTCTCTTCAGCTTCGGAAGCTTTCCTTCTAATCACCGTTTTTTTACGAACCACTGCTTTTTTAGTAACCTCTTTTTCCTCAGGCTTGGCAGCCACAGGGGCCGCTTTCTTAGTAACCTTCTTTGTTACCGGTTTGGAAATCGTTGTCTTCTTAGTTACCTTTTTAGTGGCGGTTTTTTTCTTTGAAGCTACTTTTTTAGCAGTCTTCTTTGTTGCTGTCTTTTTCTTAACAACTTTTTTGGCTTTTTTTCTGCCACCCTTTTCTTCTTCAAGCATAGATTGGATTTGCGACATTTGATCCAAGTCAAGTGAAGCCATGTGACTCTTAATCGGCATATTCCATTGACGGAACTTGTTCATTAACGCCATTGTTTCAAGCCCTACTTCTTTAGCAAACTCAAAAACTTTTTTAGGTTCTGTTGTTGTCACTGGATCTCCTTAATATCTAATCCTATATTTCTCTACTCTTCTTTTTGCTGAAATTACATAACTTTTAATCCACCACAGCAGAAGATTCACTATCTTCTGTTGAAGCCTCAGCCTTGCTAGCTACTGCTGCCTGTTCATCAGCACCAGCTTCTTTAACATCCTCAGAAGCTTCTCCTGATTCTGCCTCTGCATCATTCAATTGAGCAAGCTGTTCTTGTAACATTTTATCTGCATCTGATTTAGAGACAGATTGAGCTTCTTTAGGCTTATAAACCTCTGGTTCTGGCGCTTTTGGAATATCTTCTCCAGATGTTTTATACTGCTCGACTAAATCACTAGCTGACTTAATCAACTTCTCTGCAGAATCATCGGTACTGTAACCAGGAATTGTTTTCACATGTTCCACATTTGCGTGAGCCAGTTCTTCAAAGGAAGAGTATCCTGATTGATAAATATTCTGAGCCATTGTTTCCGTCATATCTGCTAACAACATTAAATTAAATACAGCTTCAGAGTTTTTTGCAGCCAAAGCTGATTCAGAAACAATGTCAATTCTCCAGCCAGTCAATTTAGAGGCCAACCTTACGTTTTGACCTCTGCGACCGATGGCAAGACTCAACTGATGGTCAGGTACTATAACTTCCATCTCTCTTTGCTCATCATCCATAAAAACCTTAGATATTTCCGCAGGAGCTAAAGCATTACAAACAAATCTCGCTGGGTCTTCATCCCAAACAACAATATCAATTTTTTCACCAGAAAGCTCTTGTACAACATTTTGCACACGGCTCCCTTTCATTCCAACACAGGCTCCCACTGGATCAACAGCTGGGTCTTTGGTTCTCACAGATATTTTAGAACGGGCACCCGGTTCACGAGCTGCAGAAACAACCTCAACTACACCTTCATAGACTTCAGGTACTTCTTGTTCGAAAAGTTTAACCAAATACTGTTCTCCAGCTCGGGTCATTATGATTTGTGGACCCCGAGTTGTTTGTCGTACTTCAGAAATAAAACCTTGAACACGATCTCCAGGGCGAAATGTTTCCCCAGGAATTTGTTCTTTAGGGGGAATGAAAGCTTCTGTACGGCCTAAATCCACTACGATGGCGCGTCTTTCTACTCTTCGAGCAATCCCCGATGCAACCTCGCCTGAGCGCTGTTCAAATTCATTAAAAATAATCTCTTTTTCGGCATCACGAACTTTTTGTGTAATAATTTGTCGTGCTGTTTGCGCCGCTATTCTACCAAGATCAGCATTATCAATTTCCATTTTCATACCAATGGAATCGTTAAGCTGGGTATCCGGGTCTAACTCTAAAGCTGCTGTTAGCTTTATCTCAACTTCTTCATCAACGAAGTCCTCATCATTAACCACTTCTAAAAACTCAAATAACTCTACTTCGCCAGTTTCTTCATTAAACTGAGCTTCGATTTCACGATAAGTTCCATATTTCTTTCTAGCTGCCGCAAGCATGCCTTCAACAACTGCCCCAACTACGAGATCGCGGTCGATACCTTTGTCTTTGCCCATTTGCTCAATGACTTTTGCTAATCCTGAAAATGCTTCTGCCATAACTCTATCCCTTTACTTTTATTATATACTTAAATTTTATACCTAATCTAAAAACTTTCAACTTCACTTTTTGCCTGGGTGAATATAGCCATAAATTAAATTGGCTTTATGGATCTGATCAAAGGTAATATTCCACTCTAGTTTATCCTGAACGGATTTCACTTTAATTCCCTCATCATCCACTGTCAAAAGCTCACCCTTTATGGTTTTAATGCCCCGCTTTTGATTTTTTTGCTCAGGGTGAATTACTGGAACATTGGTTTTAACCTGAACAATTTCATTTAATACTTTTTCAAAATGCCATGTATCCTGAAGAATTCGTTCTAGACCTGGAGTAGAAACTTCCAGCTCATATTCTTCCCCAGGAATCAGATCTTCAACATCAAGTAACAGACTCAAACCTCTGGAAACATTGGCACAATCTTCAACCGAAGCTCCACGAGGCGACTCTCCCTCTTGTGGGCGATTTGAGTCTTCTGCACTCTCAGTGTTTTTATCAATATAAACACAAACTTTTCGACCTTTACCGTGAAGACGTACATCTATGTGGTATAAAAAGCAACCCTCACGTTGAGAGATCTCAGAGGCTAGATTTTTTAAATCATCGAATTTTTCAAAACTCATGTGTGACCTTATACATAAAAAAAGAGGGCTTTCGGCCCTCTTCAACACAGAGATTCATACCAACGTTATAAATTTATTGCAAGTGGTTATAGCTAAATATTTAACTTTTCAACCTTTTTAGCAAAATCGCGTCTCCTGTGCCTTTATAATACTTAGATCGACGACCACTTTCACAAAAGCCTTGTGATTTGTAGAACTTAATTGCACCCAAGTTACCAGCGTGGACTTCTAACCAAATTTCAGAGCTGGTAGCAACCTGATTTAAAAAATATATAAATAATTTTTTCATATGACCTGTTCTCATCTCAACAGGGGCAGTAGCTAAATATAATATCTCAATCAAATCTTCAGAAATTCTCTGATGTAAAATAAATGCACATAATTCATCCTGCTTAAATAACCCACAGCCACCAAGAGAAGCAAAATGCTGTTCTAGCGAGGATTTGCCCCACTGGCTGCCCAGTGGATATTCATAGGAGCATGCCAAATCTTCAAAAATTTTTAATATCTGGCTAATATGCTGGGCGCTCAAGGAGAGTATCTGCATATGAAAAACCTTTAATAAGTATTGGAAATTAATAAATTTTTAACTTTATATTTAACTTGCAGCACTTGCAGCCAATTTTTTAGTCGATCATCTAGCTGTTGCTTCTTCAAGTAAGTTTTTATATTTTCCTCAAATTGACTGAAGGGAAGATCTCCAAATTTATTCTTATTATCGTTAAAATATTTTTTCACTTCAAAGTCCATAATAGGGGTCACCGAAGAGTTCGCCTTAAATTGAATAAACTTCTTAGAGATAATTTTACGCCTAAGTAAAGAGCGCAGCTCCTTATCTTCCACCTGAAGCTCACGCCACTTGCGTTTTTTAAACAAACTTCTAGCTAACTCCTTTTTCGCCAGCAAAACTTCTTTCTTGCCAATTTTAACAATAGAGAAGCTCTCCCCTTCCAAAGACACAATACGCTCAATCAAAACACGGTTGACCTCCGAGACATAAAACTTTGACTTTAAGTCAAAAGGCCATTTCACCTCTTTTTTTCTTGGATACAGGGCCTGCTCTACCAATAAATTGATATTCACCTCTCGGCTGGTCACAGTCTCTCCCTTAATCTCAGCAACAGACATACTAATAACTTTTGCCTGCGCTGTAAAAGCTGACAGAATACATACAATTAAGGATATCAATCTAATAGACTTCAAAGAATTGAACATGCACAAAGAATATGTGAAGAACTATAAATTTGCAAAGGTACATGCATACTTACGTGTCCACAATGCGTTATTCTCTCTTCCGCAAAACCAAAAAAAAAGCCCGCGAATTAGGCGGGCTTTTTTTTATGCTATAACTAAAAAAGATTTTAGCTATTAAAAGAAAATTTTACCATTTATGTTAAACACATAATAATCAAAGTCTTCCACTTTATAATTACCATCACTATTCCAATAATTATCAGAAGTCTTCTGGGTTACATTAGTAAAGTATTTAAAATCAACACCCACTGCAAAGCCATCTGAAACTTTTAAGTCAACACCTGCAGAAAATCCTACATCAAAAGCTGTGGTTTTTTCTTTATCGTCATACCTGTAGTCATTTCGATACACTTTATCATAAGATCTTGTTGTGTAACTTACTAAGGCTCCAACGGTAGGACTAACTCTCCCTTTTAGAAATGAGTATTTAGCACCAACTGTAAAATTATATTGATCAAGATCTCTATAATAAGAGTAATACTGATCCAGATAGTAGCTTGAATAGATAAATCCGCCTTCGATTATTAAATTATCTCCAGTTTCAACTCCTACTAATATTCCTGTTGAACTGTTACTTTTTACATCTGTAGCACCAGGGTATTCCGAAGATCCTACCAAACCTGTGACATAATAAGTGTCCTCAACCACGGCCTCCATTTCGTCCTCTTGGCTCGCTTTGATTTCAGCTCTTACAGCAGAAACAATCTCATCTTTCATCTCATTATTTTCTTTTTCATAATCAGATGGCTCAGCTACAATTTGCACCATAGGAACTTGCTGAACTTGTTGAGTTTGCTGAACAGGCTGAGGAGCTGGCTGTTGAGTAGAAAGATTGTTCATCTGATTGCCAAATAGCTTGTCCGCTCGTTTTCTTTCATCGGCTAGCCGGGAAGCTTCAAGCTTTTCAACTATCTTTCTCTCAGTTCCAATCTCAGCATCTTGACGGGCTCTTCTCAAACGTTCGGCTTGAGATTCTTCTAAAGGAGAGGCTTCTACATATGTAGTGGGCTGCTTTGAGCTTCTACGTTTTTGTTGGTAGCGCTCATATCGGTTAGACGGCTCTTCTCGAACCTCAGAGAGCTCACCACTATCAAGCATAGAGTCCACTATTGGTTTGTCTTCAACCTGAACCCTAGATTCAGCAAGAATAAGATTATTATAGCTTATAATTACTGCAACCATTATAGCTAAGCGACTTAGGCTCTTCATTTTTCTCTCCCTTAAAGTGAGTTTTCTTTCATCAATTATTTTATTGATCCGCCGTATTTTATAGCACAAATGACATGCTCTGTCAAAAAAAATCCTTAGCCTATAGGATTTACAATTTAACTACAGGAACCTAATTATATTAATAAATTCACTAATTTATGTATTTATTACAAAAACAATATGTTAAATTATACCGTCACCCAAACACTCACACAGTTCAAATCAGTAACTATATTATAGGCATGGGCATTAACACTCAACTCGGTGCGTTCAATATCTATAAGAGGTACCCTTAAACTTCAAAAACTCATAGAGTGGCCCACCATACGGCTATGGTTTTTTAGCAAAGATGGCTAAGTATTGATATTTAAAATATTGAAAAAGTGAGGCTTTAGTAAATCTCGGTGATGCCCTTGTGGCGGAATTGGTAGACGCGCTGGATTCAAAATCTATTGCCACCATTGATAAATAGAAGGAGTAACAGGTAAGATTATTTAGACATTTCATGCAATTACGAGTTTAATTCGTTTTTTTATAAAAGTCTAAAAAGTAGAACGCAACAAATACGCAACAGGCCTCTGTGGCGGAACTGGTAGACGCGCCGGATTCAAAATCCGGTTCTAGTAATAGAGTAGGAGTTCGATTCTCCTCGGAGGCACCATTAGTCAAGCTATTCGAACACCCACTTTCAAAAAAAGTGGGGTTTATTTCAGAGGCCATAGGATCCACTTCCTTATGGCCTTTTTTATTGGGTTTCTCAATCACTTTCCCTGTGTCTAAACACAAAAAAAAGCG
>JABJQG010000054.1 GCA_018663505.1 Pseudobdellovibrionaceae bacterium
CTCGATTCTTGAAAACTGTGTTTGGGATGAACTGATTTAAACCTAATGATTTTTGTAAATTAATTGATCTCAAACACAAGCTTTTCACCCACAGGACCTTTCGAGAAGAATTCCAAGAGGTCTGTATTGCGAGAAGTGCCACGTCAGCATCTAATTTGAGCCTCATTATTTAATGAAATCAGTCATTTAAAATTTATATTGCAGAATACCGCAATATCTGATATATTACAGCTATGAATCGCCGTGAATTTTCTATTAAACCCATCAAGATTAATCGTCAAAAAGTGTCTAAAGTCATCATTGATCCACATTATGAAGAAAAACACTCTGATCATGTGAACGATAAGCTGGTGATAGAACTTGTAAAAATGCTGGATGGTCGAATTGAAGTTCCTGAAGCAGAAGATGAGGGCTATAGTTATTTTGCGACATTACTTATTTTCAATAATAAGCAATATCGACTCATTTGGTTACTAGAGGATACATCAATATATATCGGTGTGATTAATGTCTATCGAGATAACAGAACGGAGTAATAATGGGTTTTCCAAGTAAAAATAAAATTAAAAAAATGAGAGATCTTTTAGAAAAGGTTGAGCCTTCAAGAACTCTTCCTGCGAACTCAAGCATTGCCGATCAGGTTAAATACAAAATTTGCGAGAAATTTGCAGCCTATATTCTTGATAAAAAAATAAGCCAAGCTGAGTTGGCTAGACAAATTGGCGTAGATCCATCTCGTATTAATGAAATTATTAAATACCGTATAGACCTATACACAATTGATAAACTTGTTGAGTTTGCAGAAAGATTAGACCCTAATTTTAATTTAGAAGTAGCCTAGACTTTTTCAGAATAACACCACAGACGAGACCCCTCGACTCAATAGGATCGAAGTGCCATTATCGACAGCTCAAGACTCTGGAGGTGTATTGATTACCGCTTCAATGTGATAGCCATCAGGGTCAATTATAAAGGTAGCATAGTAGTTTGGGCCATAATCAGGTCTTGGCCCTGGCTCCCCATTGCTTTTACCACCATTTTTAATTGCCAATTTAAAAAAATTGTCAACATCTGCCAGACTATTTGCAGAAAATGCTAGATGAAAACCATTTCCAGGAGCAATTGTGCCTTCATCTTTTTGAACAAGTGCAAATTTGTCTTTGTTTTTCTCAACACCATAACCAACAAATTTTTCAGATTTAAAAACACATCGATATCCAAGAGGGGCCAATACCGCAGTGTAAAATTCAGTGGATTTTTTAATATCATTTACCGGAAAAGAAATATGATGAAGCATGTGCATAGGCTCTATATACCAACCCTGTAAAAATAATGCACTAAAAATTGTGGCTATATGTACTGGCAGAATTCCAAAGTAGAGTTTGATAATCTCTTGTAAATATGTGCCAATTTTCAATATATTTCTGTCGGAAACAAAGTTACGAAATCTTAAACAAGGTTTTTTAAAGAATCTTATAATAATTCTTTATAAACTGCTCTTGTCGGAATCGACTTTCCATTTACTTCCTGATTGTAAACAATATCGGTTTCAATAGCCCCAATTGATTTCCAAAAACTCTTAGCTACTTGATTGTTCTCAACAACACCGCCAACAACACAAGTTGCTCCTGAATTTTTTATATAATCAAAAATAGTCAATATAACCCTGCCTCCAAGAACGGTTTTTCTAATTTTCTTTGAAACTAATATAATCCCTAATTGCCATTCCTTCTCTCTGTGCCGATCCTTTATTAGTTCAGCGAACCCAAGAAGTTCGTTATCACAAAAACAACCAACCACTATTTTATTTTCTAGAGAAATACCATCAGGACATGAAAAAAATGTTTTTTCAACAAGGCTTAAATTTGGTTCAGAGTTTTCAAAGTCTAAAAAAAACTCCTTTGAATCCAAAAATAAATTCAAAACAGATTCTGAGTACTTTTCAAAATCTAATTGTTTTAACGTTAACTTTTTATTAGGCAAAATAGAACTCCGATTTTATTGAAGTTCACATATGACACAAACAATAACTTTTTTCAATTGGTTATGTACGATTAAATCATTAATTTGGGATAAATTTGCCTAATAGCCAATGTTTTTATGTTGAAAGACTTTCCGGAGCTTTCGAGAATAATACCACCGACTCGACCTATCCGAGTTTATTCTAAAAGTGGCAAGCTTCAATTATTTGCTGGGCTAAAATTGAATATTAAATAATCAGATTAGTTGGGCCATACAGTCGTATCGAAAAGCCCATATATTTTGAGCGTTATTTGCAATAGATATTAATTCTGCATTAATAAAATGCAGAATTAATACAAATATCTAATTAATGAGAGTGAGACTCTCCACCATCATGTGAATGCGAATTTCCACTATGATGAGAATTAGAGTTGTAAAAATAAAATCCTAGCCCTAAAAAAACGGCTAAAATAATTGCTAGAACTATGTTTTTCATAATTTAACTCCTATGAAATTTGTTTTGTTATTGTTGAGTGAATAAAATATCCGGCGACGAGCAACACAACTCCTAAAGAGTAACAGCTCCAAAAGTTGAGTTGAATTTTTTTGCTAACAAAAATGGCAAAAAAAATATCAATGACACTGGTGTTGCTACAAATACACTTTTGGCATACTCCACTGACAGATCCGTATCGCCCCATTCTATATGAGAAAAGGCCAGTGCTAATAGCGTGGTCAGTGGCAGGGCTGTTAAAAATCCTGCCAAAGATGTTTGCTTGCCAGAAAGCCAAGATACAAAGATAATTAATATTGATGCCACTATGACTTTTCCAATGACAAGCCACATAATTATTTACCAGTAAAATTTGCAGCAACAAACTCACCATTAGACTTTAAAAATATAAAAAGTTCTGTACCTTTTTTACCCTTTAAATTTTTAAAGGTTACAAGCCATTCTCCTCTTTTTGGAATACTTTTGTTTTGCAAAACTTTAGCGTCAACCCATGATTCATCTATTTTCCCCTTGTTTCCATGTTCATCAGGGGTACTAAGCCTTACTATATGGCATTTCCCAATAGCAACAGAGCTAGATTTTAGATCTTTAGTAGCTAATTTCTTGCAAGGATCAGCTGGTCTCCTTGAGTGACCATGTCCGTGCCCATGACTGTGACCAGGTCCTGAAAAACCAATAGAACAAAATGTAAGAGTGATGATTATAGTTAATATTTTCATGATATCTCCTTATAAATTATCGTGTTTTATGTTTTTAGATTTTGTTTTTTCAATACTCATGTGATGATGGATATGGTTGTCTTCACTAAATCCAAATTCATCTGGATTGGATGTGTGTAAAAAGCCATGAAGCTGCATAAGCAACAACATAAAACCAGCCAACATTAATCCATCATTTAGAACCCTTGAAAGTCTCTCAAATAAATGTAGCTTTCTAAGTTCTTTAATGACCAATAACATAATTGCAAGAGCAGCAATCTGACCAAACTCAACCCCAATATTGAAAGAAACAATTCTTCCAAGCATCTCAACACCCTTTTCGCCTAAAGGAAGCTGCTGAAGTCTTGTTGAAAGGCCAAAACCATGAATGAGTCCAAATATAAAAACCATCCAAAGCAAGCTTGGCGAGCTTTTAAACCCAAAATACTCTTGAAACCCTTTGTTATTATCAAAACCTTTGTAGCAAACACTCAGAGCAATAACAGCATCAATTAGCCAGTAATTAGCTGTGATCCCCATAAATGTTGCAAATATTAGCGTGATACTATGACCAAGAGTAAAGACACTGACAAATTTTACAATATCTTTAAATTTAGTTAAAAAGAAAATCACACCAAACAAAAATAGCAAATGATCATAGCCTGTAATCATATGCTCTGCGCCAAGTACAATGTATTGAAGGTAGCCACCCTCAATCATTGCTTGCTTGGCTTCTTCACTAATGCCATGGGCGAAAGATTCAAACGACCACAGCAAAGTAAACAAACTCAAAATAAGATTAAACATTAGTCCTCCTAATTTAAAAATTATTTAGTTTTATTGATTTAAAAGCTAAATAATTGGAGGTCTGAATATTCCAAAAGCATGTGGGTCAGATAAAAGATTATTTTTTGTAAACCCCATTAAAGTTTTGATCTCTGGGAAATCAATTCCTGATACACTTGATGTGTAAATTAGTTTAGAAATAGACTGTACTACTTTAGTGTGTTCGTGATCATGTTCATGTTCTTCACCATCCTCACTGTGCTTATGCAAATGTGGGTGGGGCTCAGATGTATCGTCAATGTTATCGTGTTGGGCTACATTATATTTTGAAAATTCACTAAGATGAGTTTCAACTTCATTAGTTTCAAATGATGGGCATGCTGGAATAATTATTGCCATTGCAACAAATGAAATTAAATAAAACTTTAAAAATCTCATAAAAATCATATTAAAAATTCTAGCTCAAAATAGGGGCCAGATAAAGCTATTTTATGTGTTCAAATAGCGGTAATCTGCTTAGATTTTAATGGGTAATTATGGTAAGAGCTTTTTAGGAAACAACGTACTAGATCGCCACCTCAAATTGAAGCGAAAGAAGTCATCTCATACAATCACGTCAAAAAGGACTGTTGAAGGGTCCTGAAGTTAGCACAGGACATTTTCGTAAGTGCGCCAATAGGTCTGGATGGCTCACTTTTTTTGAAGCACCTTAGGGTATAATTATATCCCTAAAAAATTAAAAAACTCTTTTACTTCTTTTTTAAGTTCTTTAGCCCGTTTAGATAAAACAGAAGTGGCGTCTTTAATCTTTTCAGTGGATTTTTGTGAATTTAACGAGATCTTTTTAACTTCTTCTATATTTGTATTTACCCCTTGCGCTTCATCTGAAACTCTTGAGGCATTCATAGAAATCTCTCTCATTGTAGCGCTTTGCTCTTCGACCATGGCCGCGATACTAGCTGAAATATTTCTCAGATTTTCAATAACTTTCGCTACAGTATCCACAGCTTTTACGGATTCATGAGAGTTAGCTTGTATTTCATTTACTTTTTCAGAAATATCAGTAGTGGCTTTTTGTGTTTGCTTTGAAAGCTCTTTCACTTCACCAGCAACTACGGCAAAGCCTTTACCTGCTTCACCGGCTCGGGCAGCCTCAATTGTGGCGTTTAATGCCAGTAAATTTGTTTGTTCCGCAATTGAATTAATAAAAGTGACAACATTTCCAATTTCCTTAGATGAAGTTTCTAAAGACGAGATAATTGTATCCATACTTTTCACTTCAGAAGAGGCTTGATTTGACAGCTCCGCTGCTTGTGTAATATTTTTCATTATCTCTTGTATGGTGGCATTCATTTCTTCAGAAGCTACTGCAACAGTTTGTATATTGCTAGATACCTCAGAGGAGGCAACAGACACTTTGTCACTTTGAGCTACAGTATTATTTACACCTTTTACTAAGCTCATATTACTCATCTCAACTTGCATAGATGTTGCCGAAACAATATCCACAATGGCTGTTACATTCTTAGCGAGCTTCACTTGGGTACCCACATCTGACCAAGCTACAGCATAACCTTCACTCTCACCTTCAACAAAGACTTGGTTAATAACAAGTTCCCAAATATGCTCGCCCAAATGAATCTTTGTGGTTAATGGAAAATTCTCAGGGGCACTCAAAATTTCGCGCACTTGCATTGGATTTTTATGAAAAATATCAATATTTGATCCAACGAGCTGAGATATGTCTTTAGGTAAAAATTCCTTAACTGTCTCTAAGGTTTCTATGGATTTTTTATTTAAATAAATGAGATTAAAATCCTTATCTGCCATCATTATATTAAATGGAAGACTTTCTATAATGGAATTTGCCCAGCTGAGGTTCATATATATACCCTTATTTTTATTCAAACCCCTATGTTTCAATAGGGATTCAATGTTATTTTTTTTAGTGCTATTGAACGCCTTTGCCTTTTAAATACTCTACATATTTAACATCTTCTCCTTGAATATGGCTAATCAACCAGTCCTTAAGAAAATCCATGAGCTCATCAGAAATTGTTGCTTCACCGGCTTTAAACTTCGTTTGAAAATCAACAACTTGATCCACTAACTTCTTATGATATTCTTTATGCTCAGCCTCATTTTCATATTTATGTGAAGCAAATAGCATCTCTTCAAATTGAAAATGGGATTTTGTGTAAGCAACGAGCCCTGTTAAGATGGGTCCCATGACCTCCGCCCCTTTTCCTTCCATCATTCCTGCATGAAGTTGATTTATATAATCCACTAGTTTTTCATGTTGCTTATCAATGGAATCCATTCCGATCTTATACTCATCACCCCACTCAATTAATGACATCTTACTCTCCTGTTGATTTGTTAATTTGTTAGTAGCTATGATATCAGTCTTACAATTTCAATTTAATTAATTTTTGAAAGCCAACTGAAAACCAGCCTTTAGCCAAAATTTTAAAAGAATAATTTAGCAATCGTTTTCCAATAATTGGAAAGTAATGATCGTACACAAAAAATATTATGTTACATGTAGGTGCTTAAATCTTAGAAATTAGTAGGATCTAACTCATTTAATACTAAAGGATGGAGTCCACAAATTCTTGAGAGTTGAAAGGTCTTAGATCATCAATGCCTTCTCCAACTCCAATCATCTTAATTGGCAAACTGTATTCGCAGGCGAGGCCCACTGCTACTCCACCTTTGGCAGAGCCATCAAGTTTAGTTAAGACAACCCCGGAAACATCTAAGGCGGTGTGGAATTTATCTGCTTGAATCAATGCATTTTGACCAGAATTTGAATCCAAAACTAAAAGGGTTTCATGCGGACCCTCGGGTATAACTTTCTGAATCACACGTTTCATCTTTTTAAGTTCTTCCATTAGGTTGTCTTGAGTATGCAATCGACCAGCAGTATCAATAATTAAAACATCAATGCCCTGAGCCTTAGCTTTTTCACAAGCATCATAGGCCACTGCACTAGGATCCTTAATATTCTCTGGAAAAAAGATTTCCACATTGGCACGCTCTGACCAAACCTTAAGTTGATCACCAGCTGCAGCACGAAAAGTATCACCAGCGGCAACCATAATTTTTAAATCTTTTTTTGAGAGTGTATTTGCTAGCTTACCAATGGTGGTGGTTTTTCCAGCTCCATTAACTCCCACGATCATCCATACCTGTGGTTTGGTTTTGCCATGATTGCCAATATTAAAAAGCTCCTCATAATCGGATTCTTTATTAATTTGAAAAATATGAAGCATTTCAGACTTTAAAGCATTACAGACACCTGTGAAATCTGAAATTTCCTTTTTTTCAAATTTATCATTCACACTTTCAAGTAGTCTTTGTACGGTTCCTGGGCCTAAATCACTGGTATATAAGATCTCCTCCAGGTTCTCCATATCTTCATCTGTCAGACTGTCTTTAGAGGTAAATACATTTTGAATACGACCAAACAGGTTTGCTTTTGTACCACGCAAAGCCTCTTTTAAATCTTTACGTTCAGACTTTAAAGGAACTTTAGCTTCTTGTTTTTCCTTTTTATGTGCAGGTAGCTCCCTTGCGACTAAGCCTAAGTCTGCTTGTCTATTTTTAGCAATGATCTCTCTTGCCACTTCATCAATTTGTTTTTTATCTTTGGCAGGCAGTTCTTTTTTTTTTCTGAACTTATAAAAACCAATTACAAGAATTACGCCTGTAATCAATCCAAAAATTAGTGGTAAATACTGTACCTGCCCAAGCATAACTTAGCTCCTTAAATCTCTGCTAAATCTTCTGCAATATCTAAATCCACAGAAACCATTTTAGAAACCCCTTTGTTCTCCATTGTCACCCCATACAATTTGTTATTCACCTTCATAGTATGTTTATTATGTGTCACCACAATAATCTGAGATCGCTTAGCCATCTCTCTAACAAGCTCGTTAAAACGCATTACATTGGCATCATCCAAAGGCGCATCAACCTCATCTAGCAAGCAATAGGGTGAAGGCTTAACAAGGAAAATTGAAAAAATCAACGATACTGCTGTTAGAGCTTTTTCACCACCAGAAAGTAGCCCTACGTTTTGCAAACGTTTCCCCGGTGGTTTAGCAACAATATCGATACCCATTTCTTCATTGGGATTGTCTGGGTTTTCAATAAGTATTAATCGAGCTTCTCCTCCTCCAAATAATACAGGGAAGACCTTTTCAAACCTCTCATTTACAAGTTCAAAG
The DNA here is from genome assembly GCA_018663505.1 of Pseudobdellovibrionaceae bacterium. GTDB lineage: Bacteria > Bdellovibrionota > Bdellovibrionia > Bdellovibrionales > UBA1609 > JABJQG01. The sequence goes on from JABJQG010000054.1 coordinate 8,193, forward strand.
GTTTCTTTAAATCTACGTGTACAGATTCTATTTATACGATCAATCACTTTTCTTAACTGATCTTTAGCTTCAATTAAGTCATCATATTGCTGAGACAGAAACTTATAACGTTCGGATAGATCATCATATTCCTCAATTGCTGATAAATTAACTTCACCTATACGCCCAATTTTTGTTTTTAACTGTTCAATATCAGCTTCCATCTGACTCTCATCTCGTTCGTCTTCAGAATACTGGGTAGAAACAAGCTGTATTTCTTTCATGTACTTTTCGGCAACATGATCAATTAAATACTGCTCCTTCATTTTCAATTCACCAACTTTAAACTGAGCTTCAGATAATTTAGTTTTGTATTCACTCAACTCACGATGTGAAGCATTCACTTGATGTTCAAGCTCTCGCGCTTCTGTGGACTTTTCTTCATACTGGTTTTGTAAATCATCTTTTAAGTTTTCCAATTCTTTAGCTCTTAAAATTGATCCCTCTAATTCAACTTTCTTTTGCTCTATAAGTAAGCTGTTTTTATTTAATGATTCCGTACTGATCTCGGATTTATTATTCATTTCAGAAAGTTGAAGATTTACTTCCTCTAAGGAGTTTTCCACTCTAGCCATTTGTGCTTTAGCTGCGTGAAGTTCTTGCTCTTTTTGTGCTACTAAAACTTTTAAATCTGTAACAGACTCTTGCAGCTGATCAAAGCCTTCTTTAGCTGACTGTAGATCTAAAGTGTTTTTGTCCACTTTCTGCTCCAGCTCTAGTCGCTCAGTACGTAGTTCAATAAGTTCCGAGCTTACAACTTCTTTCTGCTCTTCATGTTTGATTTTTAAAGCTTCTTCTTTAGAAACTTCTAGTGATTGTCGTTCTAAGGCTTTTTCAGCATTTGCAAATTCGTTTTCTGCTCGCTCTAAATCTTTTTTAAGCTCTGTAACACGAATCTCTTGTTCCATTTTTTTTTGCTGGGTTAAGTCCATATCAGATTCCATGGTTTTAACTTGCGCTTTTAATTTTTTTAAACTTTCACTCACTAGAGAAAACTTTCCTGCCCACTCTTCCCGTTTTTGCGACAGCTCTTTAATCTCTCTTTTACGTTTAAGCATTCCAGAACTAGCACTTTCAATTGTTCCTCCAGTAAGAATGCCTTCAGCGCTTAGTGTATCGCCATCCATTGTTACGAAAGTTACTTCGGGGTATCGCTTACGTAAGCGTAATGCCGTTTGTAAATCCTGAACAATGGCTATATCTTTTAAAAATAAAGAAACTTGATTTTTAAAACTTTCTGGCACTTTCACCACATCAGAGAGACTTTCTAAGTAGCCTTCTTCAGCTCGCAGTTCTGTTGCAGCAGACATGTCAATATCATCATTGGTAGATATATCTTCAGATACAAAGGATGATCTTCCTGAGTTCTTTTCCTTTAAGTAACCTACAGCTTCCATAGACTGTGTGGACTCTGAAGACATAAGTAATTGAAGTTTTGAACCAAGTGCTGACTCCATAGCCAATTCATATTTTTGTGGGACCTCCACAACTTCTGCTACTGGTTTAAACTGAGGAGAGGGGGCTCCTCCTTGAAGCTCTATACCCTCGTTTTTTTGTCGCTGCCAAAGCATTACATTTTTAACACCTTCTTGAAAGCCTTCAAAATTTGCCGATAAATCTTCTAAACCATATAGCTTCCCAGAAACTTCATTAAGATTTTCTTTAAATGTTTCTGCTTCTAAGGTTTGAGCCTCTAATTTTTGTTTCACTTCATTCAACTCAGCCTGAAATGTTTCCACATCCTTAACCATGTCAAATTGCAGCTGACGTTCTTTTTCCAGTTTTTTATAAACTTGATTTCTTCGCCCTTCAAACTCATCTTTTTTAGATTTAAGCTCACTATGCACTTCAATGGCTGTATTTTCTCTCTCCTCATCTTGCTCAATTTGAGACTCTAATGCCGAAAATTGGGCGCCTAAATGTGATTCTCCTTGAGCCACGGTAAGCATTCTTTTGCGCGCTTCGGTGAGTTCCTCATCAGCTCTAAGGATTGTACTTTGAGCCTCAGAATAGGATTTGTTTTTATCCTTATACTGCTCACTTAAGGCAGTAAATTCACTTTCATTAGCGTCACACTGAACAGAAAACCTTTCTTTATCTTCAAGCAAAGCTTCTTTTCTCAAATTGTACTGATCTAAAACAGTACCTGTCATTTCCTTATCGCGCTCAGCCTGCTGAACTTCAAACTGAACTTCGCGTAATTCTTTTTCGAGATTTTGAACATTAACTTGAGCTTGTTTTTCATTGCTTTGAGATTCTGAGACTTTGTTTTCAAGTTCAGATACCATCAATTTTAGAGATTCTAAATTTGCTGAATCCTGATCGATATCAGAAGAGGCTGACACTTCATTTTCTGTCAGACCTTGTAAGCTCTCTTCAGCTACATATTTTTCAGCTTCCAATGCAAAATATTTTTTAGAGTGTAGCCAAAGATCTTTATCCTCGAGTTCCACCTTCAATTTTCTGTAGCGTTCTGCACGTTGCGCTTGTCGCTCCAAAGAACCTAATTGTCTTTTTTGTTCGCCAATAATATCTTGTAATCGTACCAAATTTTGGTCTGTGGTCACTAGCTTACGCTGAGACTCTTTTTTTCTCGTCTTAAACTTAGTAATACCAGCGGCTTCTTCTATGAGACTTCTACGGTTTTCAGGTTTTGCCGTAATGATTTTACCAATAGCGCCCTGTTCAATAATTGAAAATCCTTTTGAACCAGCACCTGTGTCCATAAATATTTCGTGAACATCTTTTAAACGTGCCTGCTGTTTATTAATTAAATATTCAGACTCACCCGAACGATGCAATCTACGGGTCACCATAATTTCTGTGTGTCTGGCGTATTTGGCTGGAAATGGTCCGCCGTCATTCTCTAATACAAGCGAAACCTCTGCCATACCCATAGGGGCAAAACCTTCGGCACCAGCAAAAATAACGTCAGTCATATTTGCTCCACGCAAATGTTTTGCTGACATTTCACCCATCACCCAAACAAGGGCATCCACAATATTAGATTTACCACAACCATTTGGTCCCACAATCCCTGTGGTTCCTGGGTCAAAATGTATGACCGTACGATCTTTAAATGATTTAAACCCACACAACTCTAGTTTTTTAATTCTCAATTTCAACCCCTCCGTTTAGGTCTCATTTATTTACTTAATTCATTTTTTAACGCGGATTGAGCTGCTGATAAGCGAGCCACAGGCACACGATAGGGTGAGCAGCTCACGTAGTCCAATCCTACGTTATGAAAGAACTCCACACTTTGAGGGTCACCACCGTGCTCCCCACAAATTCCTAATTTAATATTTTCTTTAGTTTTACGACCTAATTCACAGGCCGTCTTAACTAAACTGCCCACACCTTTTTGATCAATGCTTACAAATGGATCTTCAGAAAAGATGCCTGCATGTACATAGCTTTGTAAAAAACGTCCAGAATCATCTCTGGACAAACCTAAACAAGTTTGTGTAAGGTCATTTGTTCCAAAACTAAAAAAATCGGCATGAATAGCGATTTCATCAGCCGTTAGCGCTGCCCTGGGTAACTCTATCATAGTCCCCACTAAATAATTAAACTCTACTTCCGCCTGTTTTTGAGTTTGATCTATAACTTCAATCACTTGTTTTCTTAAAATTTCTAACTCTTTGTCTGTGGCCACCAAAGGAATCATAACTTCAACACTTGGATTTAATCCCTTGTTAATGCACTCAATGGCCGCTTCTGCAATGGCTTGAGCTTGCATCAAATAAATTTCAGGATAAGTAATGGCCAAGCGACAACCACGATGTCCAAGCATAGGGTTAAACTCTTTTAAAGATTTAACTTTATTATTTAACACCTCAACACTCTCGTCTAAACGTTGCGCTAACTCATTTAGCTCTTTATCTGTATGAGGTAAAAATTCGTGTAATGGTGGATCCAACAGGCGAATAGTTACTGGACGCTCAGCCATAGCTTGAAAAAGCCCCACAAAGTCTGCTTTTTGCATGGGAAGAAGCTCACCCAAAGCCTCTTCTCTTTGGGCTTTGTTATCAGACATAATCATTTTTCTCATAACATCAATACGGTGAGCATCAAAAAACATATGTTCAGTACGACACAGGCCAATACCTTCAGCCCCAAACTTAACCGCTTTTTCTGCATCAGTTGGGGTATCGGCATTTGTTCTCACACCTAGAGTTCTATAGTTGTCCGACAACTTCATAATTCTTTCAAAGTAATGATCTAATACAGGATCAATCGTAGGCACCTCGCCTAAAAATACTTCTCCTGTTCCACCGTCTAATGTAATTACGTCTCCTGCTTTTAAAACATAACCTTCAATTCTTAATTCTTGGTCGTTATAATTAATATTTGCAGCCGTACAGCCAGCAACACAACATTTTCCCATGCCTCTAGCCACAACCGCAGCATGTGAGGTCATGCCTCCGCGAGATGTAAAAACACCTTGTGCTGCAACCATACCTTCAATGTCTTCTGGAGAGGTTTCTACACGAACTAAAATATTCTTTATGCCCTTTTCTGTAAGAGCCACAGAATCTTCGGAATTAAAAACGATTTGCCCACTGGCACCACCAGGACTTGCCGGAAGCCCCTTAGCCAAAAGTGTTTTATCGGCATCTGGACTTAACCTTGGGTGCAATAGTTGATCTAAGCTATGGGGCTCAATGCGCAATAAAGCTTCTTTCTCTGTAATTAACTTTTCGTCAATCATGTCGCATGCAATTCTTAATGCTGCTTGAGCTGTTCTTTTTCCACCTCTAGTTTGCAACATCCATAGTTTGTTTTTTTCTATGGTAAACTCAATATCTTGCATATCTCGATAATGGAGTTCTAACTTCTTATAAACATCCACTAATTCAGCATAGGCCGGTGGCATAGCTTCTTCTAAGGAATCCCCTGTGCCACTTTTAACAAGCCCCTGAGGTGTTCGGATTCCTGCCACCACGTCTTCACCCTGAGCATTAATTAAAAACTCACCAAAAAACTTTTTTTCTCCAGTAGAAGGATCTCGGGTAAAAGCCACTCCTGTTGCGCAGTCATCACCCATATTGCCAAACACCATGGACTGCACATTTACTGCGGTTCCCAAGGAGTGAGAGAAGTTATGTAAATTTCTATAGGTAATCGCTCGAGGAGTATTCCAGCTGCGAAATACAGCTGAAATAGAACCCCATAGCTGCTCCATTGGATCTGTAGGAAATTTTCTACCTGTGGATGTGATAATTTCATTTTTATAACTACTCACTAACCACTGAAGATCCTCTACAGTAAGGTCATTATCTTTCTCATAATTTTTTTCATGCTTAAGATCTTCTAATATAATATCTAAAAAAGAGGTATTCATTCCCATCACTACGTTTGAGTACATCTGTACAAATCGACGATAGGAGTCCCAAGCAAATCGAGCATTCCCAGATTGCTCCGCTAAGCCCACAAGAGTTTCTTCATTAAGGCCTAGGTTTAAAACCGTATCCATCATTCCTGGCATGCTGAACTTTGCGCCAGATCGCACACTCACTAAAAGTGGGCTTTTTGTATCTCCAAATTTTTTACCAATAACCTCTTCCACTTTTTTCAAAGCCTTTATCACGTCATCTTTTAGCGTATCAGATAGGGCTTCTCCGTTGTCATAAAAACTCTGGCACATATCTGTGGAAATTGTAAAGCCAGGAGGCACGGGCAAGCCTAAGGATGTCATTTCTGCAAGGTTTGCACCCTTACCACCTAGTATGTCTCGCATGCTAGCATCGCCTTCAGAATTACCCGGTATAAAACAATAAACACTTTTATTTGCTGACATATTAATTCCTTTAAGCCAAAAGCTTAGGGGCTAAAAATTCTTTTAATTTATCTAGGGATACTCGCTCTTGCTCCATGGAGTCTCTATGGCGAATAGTCACAGCATTGTCTTCTGAAGTTTCAAAATCAACGGTAATACAAAAGGGAGTGCCAATTTCATCCTGACGACGGTATCGTTTTCCGATGGACCCCGCTTCATCGTACTCAACATTCCAGTTTTGCGCTAAATCATCTCTAATTTTTAAAGCCAAAGATTTTAAAGGTTCCTTCTTGGAAAGAGGCAGAATCCCCACCTTTACAGGTGCAATGTGTGGAGCAAAACCCATAACTACCCGCACATCTTCTTTGCCATCTTTACTGGTCACTTCCTCACGATAAGCATCACTCATGATCATCAGACACATTCTGTCACAGCCAACGGCTGTTTCAACAACGTAAGGTAGATATTTTTCTTTATTGGCTTCATCAAAGTATTCTAATTTTTTACCACTGAACTTTTGATGTTGAGATAAATCAAAATCTGTTCGGTTATGTACGCCCTCAAGTTCTTGCCAGCCAATGGGGAATTCGTATTCAATATCAAATGCTGCTTTTGCATAGTGGGCCAACTCACCGTCTCCATGGGCATGGAAACGTAATTTATCTTGGTTAATACCTAGAGTTTTATAAAAATCCCAGCGTGTTTTTTTCCAAGTTTCAAACCACTCATCATCAGTGCCTGGTTTTACAAAATACTGCATTTCCATTTGTTCAAACTCTCGTGTTCTAAAAATGAAATTACCTGGAGTAATTTCATTTCTAAAAGATTTACCAATTTGAGCGATGCCAAAAGGTATTTTTTTGCGAGTGGATGCTTGCACATTACCAAAGTTTACAAAAATCCCTTGTGCCGTCTCTGGGCGTAAATAAACCACTGAAGCATCTTCTTTTACTGGTCCCATATAGGTTTCAAACATTAAATTAAAATTACGTGGTTCGGTTAAATTTTTTGACTCACACTTGGGGCAAACAATCTCTCCGTCCACCATATTTGTATCTGCACGAAAACGATTCTGACAATCAAGACAGTCCACTAAAGGGTCTGAAAAACCATCCACATGTCCAGAAGCTTTCCACACTTGTGGGTGCATTAATATGGCAGCATCTATACCCACAATATCATTTCTGGAAGTCATGGCTTTCCACCATGCTAGTTTTACATTTAACTTCAACTGAGAACCAATGGGGCCATAATCCCAACAAGAGTTTAAGCCGCCATACACTTCACTACTTTGAAACACAAAGCCGCGCTGTTTAGACAAAGCCACAAGTTTTTGAAGGTCATTCAATTTTCTAACTTCCATGCAAAGTTCCTAGACGAAAGGTGAGTTGATACACATAGTTAATTGGTATCATTGTCTCTAAAGAACGGTCAACTTAACTGGAGAAACTGCCTAAAACCTACGCCTAAGCTCCTAAAGCCCTTTGCGCTACAAAAAGTCCCTGCACTCCCTTGCACGTCTAAATGCGTCATTATTGCTTTATTCACAAATCCAGTCTTAAATACATTCCAAGCTCAGAGAATTTATAGCCTCACTAAAATCACCTATACGGTTATTAGCTTTCTGAAAAACAAATACTATCTACAATCAATAGAGATTCACCAAAAGGAGGGGAATTTCTATTTAACCAGCTTACCGAATCAGCAATCAAAGTTTCAACATGGGGGAAATCATGAAAAAAACAATATTAATAATATTTTGCGCATTAAACTTAAACTCTTTTGTACTGGCCGCAAATAACAATTGTCCAGACAACGCCCTACTTAACTTGAATTGGTCAGTTGAAAAGAGAGAGTCTGTAACAGATCTGGCATATGAACTAGAAAGACAAGTGGATGTTCATCCAAAGAACTTCAAAGAAAAAAAGGTTTTTAAAATGTATTCCAGTATAGCAAAGCGCTGGGTTGAGCTCACCTCAGTTGACTCCATTGTCACACCGGAAAATGAAATGATGGGTGATATACTGTGGATCAGAGATTTAGAAACTAAAGAAGCTGCTGAGGTCCGATGGTATGCCCATGGCAAAATCTTTGTTATTTACAACAGCTCTTTCCAGAGCTGCGCCACTAATCTTGTGCCTTATGTAGACAACAGTCTCTACTAAACAAAAGCTGCTTGAAAGTAGTTTGTGTGTTTTCAATGTTAAAAATCGAAACCATCGTCTACTTCTTCATAAGGATATTCAGAAAAAGTGATGTCATAGTTATATGTTTTTTCTTTGTGTTTATAGCTAAAACAGCCATTTTTATTTGAAGATATATAAAAACCTGCCCCCCAGTACCTATATCCTGGCTCATACTCGCTCGCGGTATTTGCCTTATGTTCTTCATTATGTATTAAATCCAAAGTGCCACTTTGATTATTCTGACCAACTATATTTCTGGTAAAGAATCTCCACTGTAAATGGCGATCATTTATGAGCTCTTTATTTTCATCCAATACCTCCAGCTGTTCTGCGGTATGGTAAAGAACTTTAAGCTCTTTCATTTTTAGGAACTCTTCATATATTTTATGTTGTTCATCAGAAGCAATTGGGTCAATTTTTGTGTAGTAAATATCCTCTGGAACAAAAAAGTGACTATGCCCCATATCTGGGAAAAATACGTAGTCTACATATTTCCGTTTTAAGGCTTGTTCAATTTGAGCTGTAATCGAGTTAATAAAACTTTCAGGAACAGTGAGCAAACGCCCCTCATCTTTAAATGTAAACTTGGCCACATACTTCTCTCCATCAAAGTAAAAGCGATCTTTAAGGCGATTTGGACTATTATAAATTTTCTCAAATAGCTCACCCATCTGCCCCATGTTTTGTCCCCAGCCAAACTCATTAAAATACAATTCCTTGTGGCCTAAATCCGGCTTTGTGCAATCCGCTTTAGCTATGGTTGAAAACAAAACTATTATTGTAAGTATTACTCTACTCATGACTCCCCCCTTGAAGTTTTTTCATAAAATAAAAAAAATTTGCTTGAAATTCAAAGGTTTAGGGAGAAAACATAACATTGTACTTATTACACAGTTTTATAATCATTGGTTAGAATCACCATTGTTCCAAAACTCATCTTCTCCACAGATTTCGCATATATTTACAACATTGAAACCCCTCCCATCTTAAAAAAACACCTTTAAGGCATAAATATTGCAATTTTATAATATTGCATGATAGTCAGCATACTAAAGGGCTTCAGAAGTGAACTGAGGAGTATTTAATAATGCATGTGACTGACACTTCTGGGCAGTGAACAATACATACACAGCTTTTCCGAAGTTGTTGTTTCATGGATAAATGGCATGTCCAAACAAAAGGGTAATGTGAAAAAGCAATTAATTAGAAACACTTTTTGTATTTTAGTATTGGGAGTAATGTGCCTGTTTAGCTCCAGTTTATTTGCTGATCAGTGCTTATCATTTTTTTCCAAAAAACCACTTGAGAGTGGGAATTTGGATGCCTTAAATAACACCTCAGGATTAATTTCACCTTTTAATGTCATAACAAAAGATCAAAATCCTAATTTCAACAACAATACTGCTAAAAATATAGATACCAAGGAGAGTTCTGCCCAACACATGATTCCCCCGCTATCTTCTAAAGAAACCGCACTCTTAAAGAAAGACATAGTTATCCAGCTTGCTCCAAAAAAAACCGGTAAGCGGAGTTCATCCAAAAACAGAAGTACAATTAAAAAAATACTACCTCCAGAAATCAATATCCACTTTCGGGTATTTGCCTTAAAGAATGACCTTGTTGAAAAGAATTTCATTAATGCCCTGAAACAACTTAAAAGCCTGCAATACGAAATTAGCAATAACTTGATTGTCCCAACTAAACCCAGTTTACGATTCTTTCATGAAACTTATGCAAAGTACCATATGGATATGGTGCTTGCTAAGAAAGTTGAATCCGTTAAAGCACGAAGGCGCACTTTGCACTCTAAACTCAATGAGCAGCAACACTATCTTATGGCCATTGCTCACTTAGAAAAAGCCCTTAGGGTGCATTTAGATTACTACAAAAGAACAAAATCAGATATTTTTGATGGGAAAGCACAAAGCAATAAACCCGCTAAGAATGTCCCTGAGGGCAATCCACTTCTGCGAGAAGCCGGTCTTCGATCAGAATTAGCTCTCTTATATTCTAAAGTTAAAATCTACGATCTAGATGATTATGCTATAAAAGATATTGAGTTCGATTTTGATAAAGCTTTTGATATTCTTGATGTTTATTTAGATAAAACATATCACAGCGATCGAACCTCAGGCTGGTACAAAATAAAACTTACTGAAGCTGAGGTATACATATTGAAAGGCGAACCTCAAGTCGCTTCGGATGTTCTCACTGAAATAATTAATGCGTTTAAAAAGCATGGCTTTGAAAACTCTTACTATGGCAACCAAGGACAAAGTATATTTACAGGTGATGGTTGGGCCACTAGAAGGTACGTACACAAGCAAGCCTATCTATTAAAAGTCAGAATTTTGGACCAGCAAAATTCTGCTTTAACTGCATCTCTGTATAATATGCAATTTATAAAGCTTCGAGAAATGGGGGCTTTTGAAAAATATCCATAATTTATTCTCATTCCACCACACTACAGTATATCACTCTAGTTACACTTCTTGAATAATGAATTTCTTAATTGCATAAAGTTGTAATCTCTCAACCAATACTCAAAAATCCACTACTTAAAATTAACCAGAGTATCATAAGCATGCCGAAAGAATTCCTCAGACTCCACTGCTTCTCCCTGTAGACAACGCTCATAAGCCTGATGTAACTCCTCTGCACTGAAGTCAGGACTCAACCCCAAAACCTCACAGGCATCCCACGCATGCCCATTATACATAAATTGATAAGATATTTTAGGCTTGGGGCCAGGATCTATCTCTCCTAAATTTTGATTCACGCGATTTCTCACTTGTTGATATTCATTACTGAAATTCATTTTTCGACGGAACTCTCTGTTTTGAGCTTCGGATTGCTCCTTACGAAACTCACGGCGCCACTTCACTCTGAGAAAAACCATTATTAATAAGCCGACGAGAATGCCGTAAATGAGCCAAATATTCATGTTCTCTAATTATGATGGCTATTGTCAAAATGTGCAACCAGGCCACTATTGACCTTAGTCCGAATTCCACCTATGAATAGAGAACTTATATTAAACTTTAAAAATTTCAAAACCCAAGGAGCCCAAAATGGCAGGAAATCCATTTGATAATCAAAAAGTAATGAGCAATGTTAAAAACATCATCCTAGTGGGCTCTGGCAAAGGTGGAGTAGGCAAAAGCACCGTTTCCTGCAATTTAGCCGTAGCTCTAAAGAAATGTGGGCGAAATGTGGGAATAATGGATGCGGATATCTACGGCCCATCTATTCCAAGAATGATGGGCGCTCTTCAGCAGTCTCCTGAAATTCAAGAAAATAAAAAAATAACACCTATTACTCGTTATGGCGTCAAAATGATGAGCATGGGCTTTCTTATTGAAGAAGACTCTGCAGTAGTTTGGCGTGGCCCTATGTTATTTAAAGCCATTGAGCAGTTTTTCAGTGATGTAGAATGGGGTGAGTTGGATGACTTAGTTATTGATTTACCACCTGGCACTGGAGACGTAGCCCTAACCATTGCACAAAAAATGAAAGTTCAGGGCGCAGTCATAGTTACCACTCCTCAAAATATGGCTCTTATTGATGCTAAAAAGGCTGTGGATATGTTTAACCAGGTCAAAGTTCCCCTATTAGGTGTTGTGGAAAATATGGCCCCCTTTACCCCTGCAGGAGCCTCTGAACCCATAACCTTATTTCCTAAAGGCGATTTAGACACATATCTTACAGCTAATAATATTAAGAAACTCTCTAGCATCCCCTTCAACCCCTCAGTAGGACTTAATTCTGAAGCTGGGGTTCCAATAGTTGAAGGACAACCTGACAGTGAGCAAGCCCAATCATTTATGCAGCTGGCAAAGAATATTGCTGGGTTTTAAATATATTTAACTGAGGATTCATTGGCTAATGAATCCTTAGCCCGCATCAAATCTATTACTGAAAATTATGAAGTATATATGGCCATGAATTGGCCATAGACCTTGTGGTTTTTTTCTATTTCGTTAATTATCCTATGTGAAAATTTTAAATGTAACTCCGCACCCCATCCCGCCAGAGAGTCTTTACTAAAGCCATAGTGCTCCACTCCCATAGACTTGTTATTAGGGTGAAAGTCACCATCTTCTTCGTCCAAATCCACAATGACAATTCGTCCTCCCTTTCTCAGCATTAGCTTTAGCTTTTGCAACACAGGCAGTGGTTCTTTGAGATGGTGAAACGCCATTGAAGTCACAATAAGGTCAAATTCTTTTTCTAAGGACGACTTTGTTAAGTCGCAGTTTTCTGATTTCACATTAGCAAGGTCTTCTGTTTTTTTATCAAAAACTTTTAACATCCCAGCAGATACATCAACACCCAGCAGAGATTTCGCTTGATCTAAAAACTCCAAACCAAATAGGCCCGTACCACAACCAAAATCTAAAATGTCATAGCTCCCACTAAGATCAATGTTTTCTTTTACTTTTGAGGCCAAGACGCCCATCATCTTAATTTTTTGTTCTGTATCCCATTCATTTGCTTCATGATCAAAATGTTGCATATTCATCCTCTTAGTGATTATTTGTTTCAATTTAAAACGTAATTATAAGACCATACTTGTGTTCATCTAGTGTAAAGAAAGAACCTAAATTCAACAAGCTGATTACGAGTAAAAACTCAACCGAAACCGTCACTTATTGAGATAAAAAAAGGTTTTAGTTTTAATGGTTGTGACGCCGCGTTATACTAGGGTCAGTTGTAACTAAGGGGGACGTAAATGTTAAATACGAGTAAACTTCAACTGGACCCGCCGCCAGAGTAGCTATGCAGGCGAGCAAGGATGCCAAATACATTTTATATTCAAGATACAAATAAAAACTTATGTTTTTAAGACAAACGCAAAGCCCACTCTAATCAGCTGGGCTTTTTTTATCTCTAGGAAACTGGCGCACTTTTAAAGCGCACTCTAAAGCCATCAATAGTAAATATAATGAGAGCTAACCAAATAATGGCAAAGGTCACAAAATAATTTATAGTCATTTGCTCCTTTAAAACAAAGACAGCCATTGAGAACTGTAAGCTGGGTGCTAAATATTGAATAAATCCTAAAGTAGACAAAGGGATGATTCTCGCGCTTAAGTTAAAAAGTAGTAATGGCACTAATGTAAGTATCCCCGACAAACTCATGTAAATCATCCAAGGCCATTGGCGGTGATGCAAGGTATAGTTTTGGTAATCCTTTGATATCAAAACCCAAATAGCCATGATCATAAAAATAAACAAAGCCTCTGCAGAGAGCCCAATCATTGGAGGTACGTTAAGTTGTTTTTTCAACAAACCATAGAAACCAAAAGTAAGAGCTAAGCCTAAGGAAACCCATGGCACAATTTGTTCCATATAAATAAGGTATATTACTGCCGCTAAAGCTAAGCCCACACAGCCCCATACAAGGGGTCTTAATTTTTCTCGTAAAATAACTGCACCTAAAACTACATTCAGCAAAGGATTCATAAAATAACCTAAAGACACTTCTTTTACATGGCCATTACTCACACCCCAAATGAATACCACCCAATTAAAGCCAATAAAAGCCGCCGTTAAAATAAGTACCTTAATGTTTTCCTTAACTTTTAGATGCTTTATAAACTCAGCTATTCTTTGAGTAAACAAAAGGTACACAACCATACTCACGATAAGCCAAAAAACTCTATGAAATAGAAGCTCAAAAGAGCTAATTCCTGTTAGTAAATGCCAGTATAATGGTACTAGCCCCCAAATGACAAAAGCACCAAGGGCAAAAATGATTCCTTTTATATGCGTGGAAACTCCACTCATTTATCGCACTCCATACGTTAGTCTTAGCTCTGAGGGAATGTAGCCTATATGAGTTCAATATGATACAAATTATATATGAAGATTTTGAAATGCTTACTGCTAGCTTCCCTATGTGCAAGTTTATTTGCTTGCACCTATCCCAAACTAGGGGAAGTCCACTCACGATTTGAAGAAAGTACAAACGGTAGCTTAACTATACAAGGTAATATAGACCCAAGTGGGACGAATAGTTTTAGTTTTTCAGTTATGGGCGACATTCATATGGGTAGCCCCTTTGGACATATTTTAGATGAGGCGGTTACCGACTCCGTTGCAGCAGGTGATAGCTTTGCCTTTTTAATTGGCGACATTACCGACAATGGAAGAGCAAAGGATTTTGACACTGTCATCTCATCTTTAAATGACAGAGGATTAGCCTATCGCACAGCTCTAGGTAATCACGATATTTATTTCGGTGGTTGGGAAAATTATAAAAAAAAATTTGGTGCCGCCACATACTCTTTTGATGTGGACAATGTTCATTTTTCTGTTCTTGATTCTGCAAATGGAATTATCGGCCAAGAGCAATTTAACTGGCTAAAATCAGACCTTGAAAGCACCAGCCAAACTGTCAAAATTATTATCTCTCACTATGCCCCATATACCGGCCAGTTCCAAAGCCCTTGGAGTCTATCATCTAACGAAGAGTCTGCCATTTTAAAAAATATTGCCTACGAAAACAAAGTCAACATGGTCATCTCTGGCCATTACCATGGGCTTGCCGAAAAAACCATTGGTGGCGTAAAGTATATTACCACTGGCTCTACTAATAAGATCCCAAATATCGGTGATGAACGTCATTATTTACAAGTCACAATCAACAACACAACCATTACTACAAAAACAATTGAGCTCTAATGAAAATTGAGCAAATGGTTTTATTCCGCTGGAGCCTCTTAAGTCTACTTCTCCTTTATTCTCTAAACGGTCTCTGTGTGCCATCTGAAGGACTTAACCAATGGGGCATATTAAAATCTAAGGCTACCCTCCCCTTCGAACTGTCACTATCAGAACAGCAGTCTTACTGGTCTTCAAATTATCAATCAGCTTCAATTGTTAGTGGATATTCATCAAAGCAAGCCCATATGTTTCTAGTGGGCTACCAAGCGGCTACTCAAAGCCTGGATAACCAACGGGAGGCTTGGTTTTTAAAATATGAGTACCTTTTTGGCACAGACAACTCAGTTGGCTTTAAATATCTACATCAAAACTGGATGTTTTTAGGTACTGGCATTGAGTCCCTAGGGCTAAGCTATAATACAAAAACCAATATTGGGTATTACCATAGCTGGGGCTATTATTTTCGCTGGACAAAGCAACAGTGGGACCCCTACCCTAATAGAGCCTTTAACTTTGACACAGATGACGGTGACGGTTTTTTCATTGTTAATGCTGGTTGGTACTTTGAACTTAATTCGGGAACCCTGACCGTAGATGTTAATAATCGAGACTACTTCGCCTATTATAATTCTGACAACTGGGCTCTGGATTTTAAATACTATATTGGAAAAAACTCTAGCTTCACAGTGACCACAACCCTCAGCTTGCGTTTTACTGGCATATTTGGCCTTGCTGTGTACCCTGGGTCAGGCTACTTTTCTTTCGGCATCGAGTATTAGTTTAAGTGCTTGTTCTAAGCCTACTCCGCTGGTGAAAGCCTTTAAAGTTCGGAAAAGTCCTTCTCTAAGGGCACAGCTCCTGCTTTGCTGGCATCACCCTTCGGGTGAGCGCTTCCAGACTTGCCAGAGCCCCTAGATAAGGACTTTTCCGAACTTTAAAGGCTTTCACCAGCAGATTAGGCTTAAATTCTTAAAAACTTTGGAATTGAGCTTTCTCTCGTTAAAGCATATTTTTCTAAAGATCGTATTAGCCCTTAAAAACACTTGCTTTTTTAGATCCACATAGGGTAGAAATGGGATTCACATTCATATAAAACAACCTGTTTTGTGGGAAGTTTAATAAACTTAGAGGTCAAAAGCCTCGCCGGAAAGATAGGAGTCAGCAATGGCCAAAAAAGCTACAGGCAAAGTTGCCCGTTTCAAAATTCAAAGACGTCTTGGTACTGAATTACCAGGATTAGGAAAACCAGGAGCACTCGCTCGTAAACCATATCCTCCAGGGGAAAATGGAAACAAAAGACGTAAATACTCAGACTATGCTTTACGCCTTGAAGAAAAACAGAAAATAAGACTGCATTATGGTGTTCGTGAAAAACAATTACGTCGTTTTATCCGAGATGCTAAAAAAGGTATTGGTGCTGATTGGACAAGAAAACTAATCAACCGTATGGAAAAACGTCTAGACAACGTTGTGTTCCGCCTTGGCTTTGCCTCTAGTATCAGAGCCGCTAGACAGTTGATTTCTCACGGCCATGTGCTTGTAAATGACAAGCGGTTAGATATTTCTTCTGCTGTTTTAAATAGCGGAGACAAAATTTCTTTAAAAGAAAAAGCTTATGAAGCTCAAATCTTCTTACAGGCTAAACAATCTCCACGCTTAGATGTTCCTGATTACTTAAAAAAGGATGAAGATGCAGGTAAAGATGTTGGTCAAGTTGTTGGTGAACCAAGTCTAGAGCACGTTCCTTTTAGCTTCGATGCTGGCTTATTTACTGAGTATTACGCGGCCAGAAAAGTTTAAATTAAAAATATTCAAATACACTGTGATTTTCATAATCTCAGAAAAAAGGCTCCAAAATTTGGGGCCTTTTTTTTATTTCAAAAGGCTAGTTATCCATTTCTGGCCTAATACTTTTCCCATTGATTTCATAAAATGAGAATATGAATTTAAAGAATATATACTCTGTGAAAAACAAAGAGCTTTCTGTAGACGAGCTCAAACAACACAATCTAATAATTAGTTTTTCGATTCTTACCCAGCTTCTGCTCATAGGTTTTACTATTGTTAATTTCTTTAGTCACAAAATCTATTCCTCTTATAACAATCTCAGTGCACTATTTGTGCTTATTCTTATTTCACTTTATTATAAAAAAACCACTAACTTCAATGCTGCTTTCACTGCATTTTTAATAACTATAGTCACCTTAGTATCTATTCAGCACCTACTCTCATCAACTACTATGTACACTAATATTCTATGGCTACCTGTCCTACAACTCTTAGCTCTTATCTACCTTAAAAAAACACAGATGATTCTTGTTAGCATCTATTCCCTTCTATTGTTTTCAATAGCCAGCCTACTTCCCCACTACTTGTCTGTAATCAAGGAACCAACTAGCATTACTGAATCAAATGTCATTAACATTATTACGTTTTTAGCAATGAGCTTTTCCATCTACTTTGTGTCAAAAAAAATGTTTGAAGAGGAAATCGGCGCTAATAATAAGTTAAAACAAGCTAACCAGGAACTTAACTCATTAAATGAATCCAATATGGCACTGTTATCACTTGTTACCCATGACTTATCCTCGCCATTAACTGTAATTTTAAATTACGTAAAATTTCTTGATAAAGATTCCCATCAGGGTGTTACTCGTATAGAGAGCTCAGCAGTTAAAATGAAAGAACTTATTGATTCCGTCAGAAAAGTAAAAGCATTAGAAGGCGGTAAGCTTGCAATGGACCTCAAGCCTGTTTCTTTAAGGAGTATAGTTACTGAGTCTGTACATAATTTAAATGAACAAATTAAAGAAAAAGAAATTGAAATTGAATTAATTTACGACCAACCAGAGCCTGAAACTTATAGAGTCTATGCCGATTCAGCTTCTTTACAAATTAGTGTCATCCAAAATATTTTAACCAATGCTATTAAATTCTCTAATCCACAAGGAAGAATCAGTTTTTACTTTAAAAAAAGAGAAAGTGCCACTGAATTGCTTATTAAGGATAATGGTATAGGTATACCAAAAAAACTTATCCAACAGCTATATAGTTTTTCTGCTAAAACAAGTAGAGAAGGCACTCTACATGAAAAAGGCACAGGTTATGGCATGCCTATAATGAAATTTTTTATGGATAAGTTTAAAGCCTCGGTAATTATAAAGTCTAAAACAATTGAGGAATCTAGCGTGGATCATGGCACCACATTTCACCTGATTTTCAAACAACACTAATCGTCGTCAAACTATTTAAAAATTAATATTAGCTCCCGTTTTCAGCAACCACACCTTAGTCCTAGAAAATTAGGGTATTCTGATTATTCAAAACTCTCTGGCCTAATGTCGAATAAGAACAATTTAACTTTAACTCCATAAAATTCTGGATAAAATAATACTGTAGCATCTCTAAAGGCTCATTTTGAGGAAATAATGATTATATCTTACCTTATTGGCTTAGGCATTTTAACACTCTGTTTCTCTTTTTACATAAATATAAAAATATTTAAAAAAATCACTACTACAAAATTTAAAAAGAGGTATCTATTAAATTTATTTTTGATTGTATTTTTTGTAATTTTTTATATTTTTTTTGAACTACTTTTTTTTCAAAAAGCTCAAACTGAACAACAACTGTTAGTTGCAACTATTTTATTTATGGGCAGTATTTTTGTTCTAATAATGACTAAGACAGCTGGACGACTCATCGACGAGCTCAATGATCTAAACAATAATCTAGAAAAAAAAGTTATGGAAAAGAATTCTGAATTAATCAGTGCGCAAAACGTATTACAAGAAAAAGTGGTTGAGCTTGAAAATACCCAAGAGCAACTTTCTCAAGCAAGTAAAATGTCAGCACTTGGTGAGGTTGCTGGGCAAATTGCCCATGAATTTAATTCTCCACTGGGGGCGATAACCTTAACTACACAATCTCTTAAGAAGCTAAACAATGGTATCTCAGAGGAAAAGATAAAAATAAATATGGAAAATAACCTTAACCATATTTTAAAGATTACCGGACAAATCTCGAAAATAATTAGCTCTTTACAAAGAGTCTTTGGCAATGAAAATACAAAGAATACTGAATCAGTTCTGGCAATGGACTTAATAGAGGATGTCATATGGCTTTTTTCTGAGAAAGTAAGACGTGTAGGTGTAGATTTTACTGTAGTCAACAAATTCAAAGATGGCGTAAGAATTACCTGTCGAGTATCTGACATTACTCAAGCCCTTATCCACTTATTAAACAACGCATACGATGAAGTAAAAGACCGTAGTGAAAGAGCCATCTCACTTCATACCTCACAGATCCATGAAGTTATTGAATTCAGAGTTTCAGATAATGGTTCTGGAATAGATAATGAAATTAAAGAAAAGATTTTTAAAAGTCAATTTACCACCAAAAAGTCAGGATTGGGAATTGGCCTAGGGATTTCACTTAAAATTGCCCATGATCATCAGGGAGATCTATACTTAGATGACAATTTTAAAGAGACAACTTTTGTCCTAAAGCTTCCTTTGGCACCAAGTCATCTTTAAATTTGGGTACAAACCCATCAGTCTTTCTAATTTCTCTATGAATTTCCTGAAAAACTCACAAATACTGGCTTTTTAAAAAAAAATATTCAGTTCACATAACTATATTTTCTTAAATAAGTTAATATTACACACCTATATTCAGAGGAGCCTCTCTATGTTAGGTTATCAATATGAAGTATTTTTTATTTATTTGCATTGCCAGTTTCTCATCATTAGCCCTAGCTCAAGATCCTCAGCTAGAGGAGCAACGCTGTGAGGACCTTCTTGACAGTTGCGAGTTTTACGCATGCCTTGAAGCCGAATACTCCTGTGGCAAAAAAGGCTACCCCATTAGTTTTGGTCAAAAATTCTGTCTTAAATACGAAAAAAAGCTCTTTAAGTTTACAACAATTGGTAAGAATTGGATTAATAAAACAAAAAAATGCCTCATCCGCAAATTGTCTGTCTATAGTGAGGATCTCAGTTGCAAAGAACTAAAAAAACAGGCATTTAAAGATCATGTCCCTTGTTACGACGAAAGTGGATATTGTGAGTTAGCTAAAAAAGATTTAAAGGCTGTGAAAAAAGTTATAGGGCTTACTATGTTAAAGCCTCGCGTGGCAAAGTCCGGACTAGAGCTCAAGGCTGTTTGCCACCAAAAACGTCTACGCTCACTAGGTTGGATTAACCCCAGTGAGATTCCTGAACAATTATTTTTAATACCGGTGCAACCACCGGAGGATGATCAGTTACAGTAGAACTTTCTTAATAACTGACAAACACATTTTTTAACTCTGTATAAAAATCAATGGAATGAGACCCGCCTTCACGTCCCATACCAGAGGCTTTCATGCCTCCAAAAGGCACCCTTAGGTCTCTGATCATCCAGGAGTTTATCCATACAGTTCCTGATTTAATGCGTTCTGCCACTGAGTGAGCACGTGTAATATCTTGTGTCCAGACTGAGGCTGACAATCCATATTTAGTGCTGTTTGCCCAGCTGATCACCTCATCCTCGTCTGTAAACTGAGTTATGGTTACTACTGGGCCAAAAACTTCTTCTTGTAACAAACGGCACTGGATATTTTGTGCTTCGATAATAGTGGGCTCTATAAAATAACCATTTTCAAAATCCGTTCCCTTTATAGATACAGGAACTTTTCCGCCACTAATTAGCTTTCCACCTTCGGACTCTGCTAAATTAATGTAGCTCATAACTTTGTCACGATGCTCTTTGCTAACAAGTGCGCCCATAAATGTTTGCGCATCCCATGGGTCCCCTACTATTAAGGCTTCCGTTTTTTCAATAAAATCTTTTATAAATTTTGGATAAATCTCTTTTTGCACAAATATGCGAGAACCACACAAGCAGATCTCACCTTGATTATTAAAACTAGATTTAACAGATACATCCACAGTTTTACTTAAATCACAGTCGTTAAATATTATATTTGGATTTTTCCCTCCTAATTCTAAACCCAATTTTTTAAAATGAGGAGCGGAATCCTTAATAATACTTTCTGCAGTTTGTGTTCCTCCTGTAAAAGAAATAATAGGAATTTTTGGGTGTTTGACAATGGCTGCTCCCGCCTCTGACCCTAAACCAAATATTATGTTACACACTCCTGGTGGTAAACCCACATCTTTTAAAACCTGTGAAAACATATAAGCGGTCATGGGAGTTAATTCTGAGGGCTTACAGATAGCGGTATTACCAACGGCTAAGGCAGGGGCAACCTTCCACGTCAATAAATACAAAGGAAGATTCCAGGGAGAAATTAACCCTGCTACACCCACTGGAGATCTAAGAGAGTAATTGAGTCCAACTCCATCCAACTTACTGCAATTTTCTTTTTCATGTAAAATGGCATGAGCAAAAAATTCAAAATTCTTTACGGCCCTTGCCATATCTACTTTCAAAGCCAAACTTACTGGTTTGCCTTGATCTATACTTTCGGCCTCTGCAAACACTTGAACTCTTTTTTGCAGCAGTGCCCCTATCTGCATTAACATATCTGAGCGATCATTACGCGAGCTTGTTGACCATAGAGGGAATGCTTTTTCTGCTGAAGCCACTGCTGTTTGTACATCAGCCTCTCCAGAACGCACCATTTGGGAATAAACTTTTCCAGTGGCTGGGTTAAAATTATCTAAGGTCTTTCCACTCACAGCATCAACATATTCATTATGAATAAAATTTTTAATTATTTTCATTTCTCAACCTCCTAATATAAAAACATAATCGCATTAGCCATTGATGAAACTTTTGTTTTCAACAATCGTATTCATACCAGACTCAAAGCTATAATAACTATACAAAGAGCTAACATAAATCCAAAAAATGAGCTAATAATTACATTTTATGTCCTAATTTAAGCCCTTTAGCTAATCTTGCTCAGCGTTATTGGCGATAAAGAAACAATATGAAACTGGTTCAAAAATATTTTTTTTTACTTCTTTTATTTTCATTGGCAAATACAAGCTTTGCACAGACTCACGCCCAAATCTTTAAAAAATTATGTTACGTTCCTCTCTATGATACCCGATTGCACCAAAATTTAAGCTTTCAAGCTCCCGAGCCAATAATTAAAAATAGAAATAGAAGCTTAATTGAAATGATTAGCTCAAACACATTAAGAGCCGATTTTATTGAAAAATATGAAAAGGAAATTGGGCCTATTCAATCCTCTTACTTCACAGAGGAATTTTACTTCAATACCAGTTCCTGGGGAGATAACTACGAAAAATACTTTGACCAGGACAGTGATGAAAGTAAAAAACTTCAAATCGTAGGTGATTATGTTGTGCGTAGACAAATTGAATATGAGGTAGATACAAGTCTAAAGAAGAATATTCGCACAAGAGATGTATTTAAAGCCAAAGAACGTTTAACTAAAGCCGAAGTAGAACTTGCTGGAAAAGTAAAATTGAAATCAAAATATTTAATTTCGGGAAATTTTATACGAACAAGTATTTCAACTCCCTATATAAACTTAAAATGGTTATGGGAGCTTGAAGGAGTATTTAAACAGAAGGAACATATTGTTCGTTACGAACATACATTTCAAAAAAAATACAAATTTAAAAGCCAATACAAATTTTTAAATGGAATTATCGATTTAGAATTTCGCTATCCACTTTCAAGGAAGATGTCTAACTCAGTGGTCCTCACATCTCACACCAAGTCTATTGAACCTAAAATCAACAATCATAACGAACATAAAATCTTGTACATCGTTAGTTATAGCCTGAACTAGTATTGGTTTATGTTTGTAACAATAGTGGCTACATCTATGTGGGAGCTAAATATTAGTCTTTAATTTACAACTCAAAGTGCATTCATCGGGTTCTTCTGCACTTAAGTGAGGTCTAGTTTTACTTAAGAATGCGTCAAAACAAGAAAAAAAGATAAAAAAAGGCGTCCAACCTTTGATGAAATTAAATTTGCACAAATAATTTCAGGAGGACACCTATATGTTAAA
>JABJQG010000048.1 GCA_018663505.1 Pseudobdellovibrionaceae bacterium
GAATGTAGATCTGTGGTCTCATGCTGTGGCTCCTTGATGATTTAGTGTCGTAACCAAATCAAACCAAGAACTTCAGATCTTGGGGCCATTTTTATTTTTTCGACTCGGTGCTTTCCCACAAATATGCACCTGAACCCACTTGCGAAGGTCTTTGTTGTTTCTCAGCGATAGTGTCCGGTTAATTTCGCAGCGAAAGCGTCCTATGCCTTTTTTCTTAGTTTCAAGCTATATTCTAATGCAGCTTGGAGAGATCTAAGCTTTCTCCCATTCTTACGGAAACAGGATTAGAGGCATCAGCAATTTTTCCAGTAAAGCCTTTAGGGTAAACCATGATTACAGTGCTGCCCATTCTAAAAGCACCTAGATCCTGACCTTTAGCAATTTTAATTGATGGAGAATATTGTTTTTCTTGAACATCTTTTGCGAAATGATCTACTCGTAATTCCTTATCAAAACTAAAGTCTATTTGCCCCACATTTGTGGCTCCCACCATGACGAAGTAAATTACTTGTTCGTCCATAGTTTTGATTTTGAATACTGCACGTTCATTCACAGCAAAAAGGCCATTAATGTTATTTGTGCTCCAGCTATTTACTGGCCATAGCTTTCCTGGAATAATTTTTACTTCCTCTATGTGGCCCTCTACAGGGCTGTGCACTCGATGATAATCGGTGGGACACAAATAATAAGTAATATAGCTTCCGCCAACGAGTTTCGAATCTAACTCTTTTTGCTTTAAAAAATCATTTAACTGAAAGCTCATGTTTTTAGCGTAAACCACCTGATTTTCTTTAATTTCACCGCGAAATGTGATGTGTGAATCCGCCGGGTGTACCACGCCATCTAGAATGGGGCGCAAACCTGGTTTGAGGTGGCGAACAAATAAATCACCAATGCTTTTGTATTGAGAAAAAGGCTTTTCCGCTTCCTCCATGTTTATATTAAAGTGCCCAGCAAACACCTTCATAGAAAACTGAGATAAAAATTGAGGCAGAGGCATATGCACTAATATACCAACAAAGTGGGAAAGCCATTTTTTGGGGAGAACCTTAATAAAAAATCCAAACATGGGCTCAAATTAACAGCGTCACACTTAAATGCCTATTTGCTTATTATATTAATGCGTTGGGTTGCAAAACATCTGCTATTACTTTAAATTTTGAGTGTGAAAAAAGAACTGCAAATTAAAATTCCTTTAGATGATTCTATAGAAGACCATTTAAATAAACTGACGTCTGGCTGGACAGATTATTTGATTTTAAAAAAATCTGTGGACGCAAGAAACAAAAGCAAGATCTTGCTTGTTTATTTTTTAGAAGTCTATTTTAAGCAAGAAGTTCCGGAAAGAGAAATATTTGAGTTAAATAAAGTTCATTATGATGGTGACCCCATTATTGTCATAGGGTCTGGCCCTGCGGGACTATTTGCTGCATTAAGGCTTTGTGAGCAAGGTGTGCCTGTAAAAGTCTTAGAACAGGGTTCTGAGACCAAAGAGCGCATTTTAAAAATAAATAAGTTTTGGCGCTATGGCGAACTGGACGAGACCAATAACACTTGTTTTGGTGAGGGCGGAGCGGGACTCTTTTCTGATGGCAAGCTCATTACACGTATCAAATCTCCATTTATTCCTTACGTCATGCGAAGGTTAGTTGAGATGGGTGCTCCTGAAGAGATTGAGTATTTAGCTAACCCTCATGTGGGGTCAGATAAAATTCGTCGCCTTATCCCCTATTTAAGGCAAAAGATAGAAGCTTTAGGTGGTGTGTTTTTATTTAAAACCCAAATGTTGGCGTTGCTTGTTGAGGGCAAAGAAGTGGTGGGTGTTGAAGCTAAAGACCTACAAAGTGGAAAAGTTGAAAAAATATACTCACCTGCAGTGATACTGGCTACAGGTCATTCTGCTAATTCTGTTTATGAGCATTTAAAGGAAATTTCAGTGGAAATCCAAGGTCAGTCCTTTGCTGTTGGTCTTCGAGTGGAGCATCCAAGAACAGCTATTAACCTCATGCAGTATGGGGAGAAGTGGGATCATGAAAAATTAGAAACAGCAAACTACAAGTTAAGTTATAAAGACACCCTGAACCATGTGGGAGTGTACAGCTTTTGTATGTGCCCGGGTGGATATGTCCTGAATACCTCCACCCAAAAGGGACAGATGGTGTGTAATGGAATGAGTAATTATAAAAGAAACTCTGCTTTTTCTAATTCAGCGGTTGTGGTGAGTGTTGATTACGAAAAACATTTTGGAACAGACGCATTTGCTGGTTTACGATGGCGCACAGACCTTGAAGGGCGTTTTGAAAAAAGCATAACGGATCAGGGAGGCATTAAGGAACTCCCTGCTCAAAAACTCAATGACCTTATAGCTAATAGAACCAGTTTTACCTTGCCAAAAGGTTCTTCCCTTTCTGGAGCTTTGCCGGTAAACCTTGCGGAACTATTGCCAAAATTTATTTTAGATTCTTTTATAAAAGGTATGGAGAATTTTAATACAAAAATGAAGGGCTTTGCTTCTGAGGACTGCTTGCTTTATGGTATAGAATCTCGAACATCAGCACCTTTAAGAATTGTGAGAGATAAAGACTCCTTGCAGTCCACATCCCACCCAGGCCTATATCCTGCCGGAGAAGGTGCAGGCTACGCAGGCGGCATAACTTCTTCTGCTTGTGATGGTGTAAGAATTGCTGATAAAATAGTGAGTCTATTGGAGAAATAAGGCTGCTTGGTAGCTACTAAAGTATTGTGGACCTTTAAAGATCCACATCTTTGTCTGCAATTAATATAGGGCTTTCTTCCATCTCTAAATCCACATCATCAATAGTTTTTAAGGATTCAGTTTCATTGTTGTTTTCTTCGGAAGAATCATCCTTGTCAAACTGAGCCAAAGCATCAAGCAAGGCTGGGCTTGCTTCGGCTTCTTTAGGGTCATCTAAGTCTGTGGATTCCACTTCCAAAGGAGGCTCAGAGTCATCATCAAGAAGCTCAAGTGTGGAGTCATCTTCTTGAGCAACAGGCTCCATACTTAAATTTATGTCTTCAAGCGCTAAGCTAAGTTCGTCTGTTTCCTCAGTATTATCTTCAACTTTAACCACTTCTAAGACTTCGTCCGAGATCTTAGCTTCTTCTAAGGTCAGAGCCTGCGCTTCGTCATATCTTTTCAGCCAATTAGTGTCCTTGGTTGGTATCTCCTCTTCAAGCATCATGGCTTCGCGAATGTCCTGCGCTCTTTCTGCATCTCTTCGCTGTTTTTCTCTGCGCTTTTCTTGTTCGAAAAACTCTGATGAAATAGATATATTTGAAAGTTTATCTGTGATCTTTTCCAGCTCTTCTTCGCTTTCAGAAAACTTCTCAATAGGATCTTTGCCCATAGTATCAGAAACCATATCTAAGGTTTCTTTTTCAGGTTCTTCTTCGCCAATACCTTCAGGGATAAGTTCATCAATTTCAGTTAAGCTAGGAAGTTCTTTTATATTTCTTAAGCTAAATATTTCTAAGAATTTTTTTGATGTTTGATACAACATTGGTTTGCCCGGTAGCTCACTTTTTCCAGCAAAATGCACCAAGCCTTTTTCCATTAAAGCACGAACAAGATGACCCGACTCTACTCCTCGAATTTCATCAACATGTAATTTTATGCAAGGCTGCTTGTAAGCTATAATAGAAAGCGTTTCTAAAGCTGGACCAGTTAACCTAAATGGACGCCCTTTAATCAAACGCTTTAAGAAAGGTTGGTTGTCTACCTTAGTACGCAGTTGATAACCACCGTTTACAAACTCAAGCTCCACACCACGCACGGCACTAGCATACTCAATTTGTAGCAGCTCTAGGCACTGTTTTATTTTCTGAGTTTTGATATTCGTTCCTTTAAAGGGTTGCTTTAAAGTGTTTAAACTCTGTGGTTTTTCAGTGGCGAATAACATACTTTCTAAAATAGACATAACCTGTGAGTCCTCAAGAAATTCCACTTCTTCAATTTCGCCAGATTCATAGGAGTCAAGCTCTGTACCTGAGAGCTGAATCTCCACTTGGCTATCTTCAAATAACTCAACATGATTTTCAGATTCTTGCTCATCAGAGGCTAAGAGGCTTTCTTCTGATAGCTTTTGAAGCTCTACAGAGTCCTCCATATCAATGTTTTCTTCAAGCTCAAGGTCCTCTTCAATAGCAGTGGCCTCTAGCCCTGAGTCCTGTGAATCTTCTACTTTAATATCTGATTCTTCTGCAACTAAATCATTATTTTCATTTTCTAAGTCCATTGAATTCCTTTATTAAGCCTCAATTGGGCGCAAATTAAGTCGTTGTTCTTCAATTAAAATATCTTCATCTGTGGCTATTTCTTCTGGAGTCGGCTCTGTTACAGATTCTTCTGTGGCTGTAACCTCCATAAAAGTAGAAGGCACGGTGCTGGCATGCCCGCTTTCGTCCTCACGAGTATCATTAATGCTGAAGTAATCATCTTGGTTTTCCATGGCTTCGTAATCTTCCACATGGTTTACTATATCTCCATCAATTTCAGAGTTAGCTTTAATGTATATTTCGCCACAAGATTCTGTTTGAAAGAGAGATACTAGGCCAAGTTTGCCTAACTCCAAAAGAGAAAGAAAAGTGATTAAAACCTGATTTTGTTTGGTATTGTTCTTATTGGCAGACTTTTCATTTATTAAGGCATTAAACAAGACAGTTTGTCCAACCACTAGTAAATTCTTGATTTCCAGTATTCTCTCGGCGATGGACTGAAGTTCTGTAACCACTCTATGAGTTTTCTTTTTCATAGTTGTAATGCAAAATCGATAAGCCTTAATTAAGGAAAAAAGTGGATTATCTTCTACGACCACAGAATTATCTGCATCGGCTTCAATGTGTTCTCTTTTTCCACGAACCCATATGTCACGGCCTAAAAGGGGGCGGTCGTATAGATTTTTTGAAGCCTCTTGATACATTTGGTATTCAATCAGTTTTTGAACTAAGGACCTTCGAGGATCCACGTCCTCAATAACTTCTCCATCTTCGTCATACTGAGGCAGAAGCATTTTTGATTTAATTTGAATTAATGTGGCAGCCATAGCAATAAATTCACCTGCCATCTCTAAATCGAGCTTCTTCATTTTTTTAATATATTCTAAATACTGACGAGTAATTAAATGCACATCAATATTTAATATATCCATTTCGTCTTTACGTATAAGATAAAGTAATAGAGCTAACGGCCCTTCAAAACTCTGTAACTGAATATGAATACTCAAAAACACTCCCCTAGATGACACTTTACAGCACATATTAAACCCGGCCTAGACTAAAGTGGCAAGGGTTCTTTTGTGAAAAATTAATTATTTTTTTATTGATATGCCTCTGATTTGTTCAGTTAAATTCTTGGGATTTTTAGTTGAATGGGTGTGCAGCGATGGTTCGGTTCGTACGAGGGATATTTCCATCCCTGGGAAGATCCTATCCATTAGGTGCCAGGTCCTGTTTCTTCTCACAGAACGTCATTAGCATCCAAATGCCACAGCCCCTTAGGGCCGTAAATCATTCTCGCCTAACATGTTTAAAATATTTAGATTTAAATACTGATTTTTGTAAAGCTTCTATATTGCACTGTGAGAAGAAACAGGACCTGGCACCTAAACAAAGCTTAGCAACAAATCATTTATGGCATACACAGGAATAGCTAAATACCTAAGGCCACCAAAAATAAACAATCCAATTAAAACCATGGATAATACATGCTGATTGTCCTCTAGCTTCTTGTTCCACTCGTAAGGTAAAAATCTAGCAAATACCTTGCCTCCGTCCAGAGGGTGAAACGGCAGCATATTGAAAAAGGCAAGAAACAAATTAATGATCAAAAATACCCGTAGAATACTTTCAGCTGCTATTGCAAAGCTGAACCCCGACAGAGCTCCGCGAAATAAGGAAATAGCCACCACAGCAACAATTGCTAATAGCACATTTGATAGAGGACCCGCTAAGGCCACCCAAAACATGTCATTTTTTATATCTTTAAAATTTTTAGGGTTAACTGGCACAGGTTTAGCCCAGCCAAAAAATGGAAGGCCCATGAATATAGCACCAAGTGGTAAAAGTAAAGTCCCCACCATGTCCATATGTACCAAGGGGTTCATTGATAAACGCCCCATCATTTCTGCCGTACGATCGCCGCGCAACTTTGCCACAAAGGCATGAGCGAACTCGTGAAAACAAAGTGCAAACAAAAAAGGCACAAAATAAAGTCCGACCTTAGCCCCAATTTCAATAATATTTAAACTTTCCATGAAGTTAAGCTATACTACTTTCTATTGTATGACAAAGCTCCTTTTCACCTTTTTACTGTGGCCTGCTGTCAGTTTTGCCGCATATAACAACTACAACTCCATTCTTATTGGAGAAAAAGCTGCTGGTATGGGTGGAGCATACTCAGCCATAGCTAACGATCCAGCTGCCTCCTCTTTTTATAACCCAGCAACTCTCTCCAGAATGAAGGGCTCCTCCCTTTCCACAGCGGTAAGTGTGTATACAAAATCAGACATCCGTTTTGGAAATACGGGAGGATTCGAAAACGCTCCTTTTGAAATGAACCAAGGGACCTTTACGCCGATCCCTACCGCCAGTGGCTCAGTTTATACTTTTGGAAATTTTGCTTTTGGAATCTCAATCGTCTCCCCAGACTATTATTCTTTTGATGGCGAGGTAGAAAGCACCACTGAAAAAAGCAATTTTTTACACGAAAAAGATGAATCTCTATGGGTGGGTGGCACCTTGGCTTTAAACATTAGCCCCAAATCTTCTTTAGGTTTAACCATGTATTACACCAGTAGGACCTTTCAAAGAATCAATACAGTGAAAGAAAAACTAAGTTCTGGCGATATTATTGTGACCAATGAAGAGAAAAATTTAACAAATAACTCCATAATATATATACTGGGTTACTTCAAAGAATTATCGCCGCTGTGGAATTTAGGCATGAGTCTTCGACTTCCCTCACTAGAGATTAGTGGCAGAGGTGCTTATTCTCAGTTTCGTTTGAGCACAGTTGATGGGCTCGTCACGGATATTTTTGAATCTGAATTACTCTCAGACACTAATGTGCCTCAGCGTATTAATATAGGCGTGAGTCATGAGTATTCACCAAGGCTTCTTCTGTCGGTGGAACTGCAACGTTTCGATTCTACTTCATATTATGATTTTGAAAACGAGAACTTACCAAATACAATTCGAGATTTTGTAGAGCATGACCCATTAACCAATATTCACTTTGGAGCCGAATACAAGGTTAAATCGTGGCTTTTGTTTAGAGCAGGTTTGTATACCAATTTTAGTTCAGCTCCTGATATTCCAAACGCTCCAACTCGTCGATATCAGGACAAAATTAATATGTGGGGCTTTAGCGCCCACTACGCCTTTTTAACAAGCAAGCAGTCCTCTTTGACCTTAGGAGGGTTTTATAGTGGCGGGAAAGGTGAAAGTGTTCAATTTCTTGGCGACTCATATGCTAAAATAAATAAAAGTATTCAGTACTTCACCTTTTTAGTTGGAACTGCATACGATTTTTAGAGGTTTGCTTATTTTGATGGCACCGTTTAAGCACAGCCTGGCATTTTAAAAATGGGACTAGTAAAAAATAATACATTTGTGATATCTTTATGCACATAGAAGCCAACTGGAAACATGCTGCACTTTTTTAAAGGCCTATTTTATGAATAAAGAGCAAATATGCATTCTTATTGTTGATGACGAAGAAGATATTCAGGAGCTAGTACAGTTTCAATTAGAAAATGAAGGTTATAAGGTTCTTACAGCCAGTTCTGGAAACGAAGGTTTTCAACTGTTTCAAAATAATGACATACAACTAATTGTTAGTGACGTTCGAATGCCAAATGGAGACGGGGTAGAATTTTTGGATAAAGTTTCCAAAATAAAAATGGACCCCCCTTATTTTTACTTTATGACAGGTTTTGCAGATATATCTAAGGATGAAAGTCTTGCTAAAGGGGCTAGAGGATTCTTTTCCAAGCCCTTTAACCTTGATGAATTTACAAAAGAGATTAATAATTGTGTAGAGGCTAATCTCTTAAAGTAAGGATCAAAAATTAAAGACAACAAGTCTACAAAAGTTATTTACGACAATATTCATGGTCATATCGTTTTAAATAGAGTGGAAGCTCGTGTCCTCGAGACGCCCTACTACCAACGGTTGCGCTGGGTGCGTCAACTTGGCTTCAGTTTTTATATTTTCCCAGGAGCCACGCACACTAGGCATGCTCATGCTTTAGGTGTTTTACATATAATGGACAAAGTCTTAAAAAGTTTAGGCCTAGCTGTTTCTGATGATAAACTTTTTAATGCAAATATTCGAGATGATAAGACTATTTTTCACCGCACCATGCGTTTAGCAGGAATGCTCCACGATGTAGGAACAATGCCTTTTTCCCACACCATTGAAATGGCCTACATGAGTCACTGGCGGCAACAACAAAACCATTCAAAAACAAAATACGTGGCCTCGCACGAAAACTTAGGGACGCATATAATTAAAAATACAAGTTTTAAAGGTGGCATCACTAAAATTCTTTTAGATGAAGGCATCGATCCAATTTTACTTTCAGAAATCATTGAGGGAAAATCCCCAATTACATTAGCTAACCAACTTATGCATTCAGATGTGGATGCTGATCGTATGGATTATTTGTTGCGAGATGCCTACCACACAGGGGTTCAGCTTGGTGTTTACGACCACAACTTGTTAATCAGAAATCTAACGACTCATAATTATAAAGGTGAAGACATCTTGTGTGTTAAAGAGGACGCTATTAGTGTTGTGGAGTCATTTCTTACAAGTCGATACTTTTGGTACTCACAAATTATCAATGACGGAACAGGTTATAAATTTGATCTCATAGCTGCAAAAATATATGAATATTTTTTAGAAAATGGTATGGCTTATTCTTTTGATCACCTAATGGATAATGTGAGTCAAAATCCTAACGAATATTTTACCTTTAATGATTCTTATTTTATGGCCAAAGTTCATGAATATCTAGCCGGTCGAATCACTCATCCCCTAATTCGTGAATTGAGCGAAATGCTAGCCCAAAGAATACCTCCAGCCCAAATTAAAATTTCCCCCATTCAACCCACCTTAGTTGAAAGTGAAGAACATAGAAACGAGCTTGTGGATCGAGTAAATACAGCTGTTTTGTGGCTAAAATCGGAACTCCATGAAGTATTACCTGATGCTTGGATGGTTCATGATATTCCTACTAAAGATGTGATTTTTACTAAAAGCAAAGAACGCCTAAAAACATCTAAAACTAAAGACTTGATTTTACATAGAGAAACCCTAAAGGTCTTATCTAGAGATGGGTCTTTAAACTTGCTAATAGACTCTTCCAATTCTCTTTTGAAAATTCTTAGTAATTATAGAAATTTTATACCTAGGGTTTATGTAAGCCCAAAAACTTATGAGGTTTTAAAGAAAAAAGGTATTTTAGACGCATTAAAATTACAGAATTTTTAATTTTCGAAAGTCACTCGAATATCTTCAAAAATATTGGGCATATCCTTTAATGAAAACTATCAGACATTACTTTTTGTGAATTTTATTTTTACATTTGAGCAAGTGCTTTAAAAAAGACATTTAATCGCCTCATGGCTGCTCGACGATATTTTAAATCAAGAACTTTGAGCTCAGATATAAGCTGCCCCCATTGAGATTTTTGTTTTAGCATTAGGGAGATGGCTTTGTTGAATTTAATTTCACCCGATGGGGACAATCCATACTTTAGCTCTGCGATTTTTTCATTAAATCTATCCAAATACACAGGGTAAAAGGGCATGGATACAAAAGCGGAGCGGTCAAAGTCATAAGGAACAGCAAAAAACTGATTTGTATGTTTAATAAACTTTATATTTTGATAACCCCACAAGCTATAATCCCCATTACCTATATAGAGTTCAAAGAGTCGAACTAATTGACTGTTTTCTATAGAATCATAATCAATGGCTGAAATCATTTTGTGTTTTTTCAACAACATTGCATTATTTCTCGTCGCCATTTGTTTATTATTTTCAATGAGAAAGGCAAACTTTGTTTTCTTATCAAGTGTTTCACTGTCCAGATACTTAATTTTCGCTAGCCTTGCGTGGAAGCTTGATGGGGTTAGGGTTTTATAGAATCTATACAATAAATATTCCATAATAATAAGTTGTTCATGCTCATGTTCAGAGTGTTTGAAAAACTCACAATGAGTCACTAACTTAAAAGCCTTGGCATTTTTAAAAACAGTTTGTTCTTTTTCTAAAGAGGTAATTTTAAGTTTTAACGGGGGGAATTCACAGGCAGACCTCCTTACAGAGCCTCTAACTCTAAGGAGAACATCTAAATTCAGGCCATCAATAGCCAAATGTGCTTTGGTATAAATTCTATATTGAGGTGTTTTTTTATTTTTGAATAAAGATTCAAAAGGAGCTTCTAGAGTAAACTCTATTATTGAATTATCAGAAAACAGGGGTACAGATGTGGACTCCTCCACCGCGTAGATTTTAAGAATAAACAAACAGATAAGTGCAATGAGTAGATTTCTTAAAATAAGCATTTTGTTCCTTATAAGTTATAAAAGCCATAGCATGAAATCCATAGGTAGAGCTCGAAACTTATATTTTAAGTAAAATATACACAAGGGATTACCCTAGATACTATTTAATCTGAATTTTTTACGTCTCTACGAGAGTAATTTTAAAGCTAATGAAGGCGACTGATTCGCCTGTGCCTGCACTGACACAGCTGATTGCATTAGAATTTGCTTTTGAGACAATAGAGCTGAAGCTTCAGCTACATCGGTATCCATGATTCGGCTTTTAGCAGCCATTAGGTTTTCTAAATAGATTTCTTGGTTGGATATGCCATGGTGCAAACGATTTTCAATGGCACCAATATTTGAGCGCATACCATTGAGTTGAATCATAGCTTCATCTAATTTTGCTAAAGATTCCTGTGCATTTGATTTATCGGAAAAATCCATACCTTCAAGGCCAAAAGACTCTAATGTGGAGTTATTCTGAGTGGCATCAAATACAATCCTATCTTCAAAGTCATTGTTCCTGATACCCACCTGAAATTCAAAATCCTTACTCTCACCGTCTAATAATTTAGTCTTACCCCAAGTGGTTGTTGCAGAAATTCTATCCATTTCTAATTTTAGCAAATGAACTTCTTTTTGAACAAATCCACGTTCCACATCCCCAAGAGTATCTGAAGAAGCTTGCACTCCAAGCTCCCTCACTCGAGTTAAAATATTTCCCACTTCATTTAAGCCACCTTCAGCCACTTGAAGCATTGAGACGCCATCCCTTGCATTTCGATTAGCTTGTTTAATGGACACAACAGCAGAGCCTAACATAGAGCCCATGGATAAACCTGCGGCATCATCAGCAGCTTTGTTAATTCGACTACCACTAGCCAATTGAGCAAAAGCTTTATCCAGCTTTAGCTTAGTTACAGATTGTTGTCTCCTGGCTTGAATTGCAGAAATATTTGTTGAAATTCTAAAACCCATGATTCTCTCTTTCGCCTAGTCTGGCAAGGGCCAGTCCTGGATGCTTATGTCTAGTTTATGCTGCTAAAGTCCTAAGTTGATCGTCCTGAAATACTTACCACAGTCCAGTTATCGACAAGCTCGTCTAGACCTTTATGATGGGGCCAGTGAATACAACATTGGTCCTGTGTTTTTTATATCAATGTCCAGTCTCGTCTGGGCCAGTCTAGCTAGACATTTGAAGTGAAAATAGGTAGTGTTTAACTAGATATTTAGTTTACTCTTTAGAAATCACAGAGGCGTTTATGCAAGATCCAAAATCAATAAAACAAAAGCTTAAAGAGGAAATTAATGAGGCTTCCTGGAACATGATTTTGGATCATCAAAAAAACGAAGCTGTGATTTGGGCTTCACCAGAGCTTGATTTAGTAGAGGTGGGTTACTGTATAGCAGTAGATGACACGGACACCATTAAATCCTGGATGAGCAAGGATCTAGTGCACAAACCCAACACTGAGCAAATAGACTTATGGCAAAAAACGGAAAAACGTTTTCAATTTTTAATCCTGCAACCTTTTGTGGTGATACAGGAAGTTCTACACTAGGCTTTATTGTGCCATCACAGAGATGATACACATCGCGTATTTGTTTCTGGATAAGCAATAATAGTATTAATCAGCCATCCAGGAAAGTCTCCTTGTAAGGATTTTTTTACAATACGAAAATTATCAGATCTACTATAACTCCTAAATTTACTTTGGATATCCCCAGAGTCAGTGGAGTCGATATCATGAACCAAAACATCCGTGCTACAAGAGTAATCAAAGTCCTGTGGTTTCATTTTCATTTTCGTACGTGCCCCAAATCGGTTTTTTAAAATAATACTGTTTTCTCTTTGGTTATAAACAATGTTCCATTTTGAGTAAGTTCCAGTGGCCACGCTATCTAGAACCTCAAGAGCATAGTCAGAGGCATTCATATTTTTTTGTGTTTCCCTATCAAAATTTTTAGCTAAAATAGACGCTCTCGAAAACCGATCTAAAGATCCAAAACCTGTGGGTAATGATTTATTACCACCAAATCCTAAATACTTTTTTAAATAAGTTTCTGAGGCTGCATAAGTGTTATTTGTGATGGTTGGAGCTAGTATTCTAGGATAAGAGTTTACAACGAGCTCTCCATTTAAGTATTCAAAAGTCCCGCATTTTTTTTGCTGATCACAGATCAGGTAATGAACAGCGGCATAAACTGCAGAAATCCGCACAGAATTTGCTAGAGCTTTGGCCTCCGCTAAGTTTTCTGCATTATCTAAAATATACTGAACCCATTGTAGTTCATTGAGGGAAGCTTTTTCATTAGCCTCTGGATAGTCACTTTCATTCAGCCAAAGAACTTCAGCCATAAGACCTTTTTCATTCATTCCACCCAAAGGAAATTCTCGGCCATACTGGTTAAAAGAAACACTTCCCAATTTGGAAGTCCAGCTGAGCTGCTTATCTGTTGGCAGTATAGATAGGGATGTTTTTTCAACGCCTCTTTTATTTACCACAATCATGCCATGTGAAAGGTTCCAGTCGTAGCTTTTGGCCATTACAGCCCCTTGGGCGTTAGGTAGTAAAAAAGACGAGCAGGCGATGGCTGAGGACTGAGAAAAAGCTAATGAGCTTAACAATATGAAATATGCAGCTTTTGAAAACATGAGCTCTCCTTCCTTGAAGAGTGATACGGTTAAAGGTATGAGATTTAATCATATGGGAAAGACTGCGGATGGCAAAACCAGCCAGAAGGATCAGGGCCTTGGTCTAGGTCAAGGAAGACTGGTTTGTGTTGTTTTGTTTACGAAAGTTCCTTTTCACTGATATTATCTTTAGCTTATGTCTATTGTTTTTGAACACAAAGTTATAATTAAAGAGCATCACTTGGACTTTATAGGTCATGTGAACCACGCCACTTATTTACAAATTTTAGAACAAGTACGTTGGGACCTCATTACGGAACGCAATTATGGAATTGATCATATAAAAAAAATGGGCATTAGTCCTATTGTTCTGGAAGTAAATATAAAATACAGGAAAGAATTATTATTAAGAGATGTGGTGACCATAAAGACCGAAACCCAGCTGTCAAAAAGCAAAACACATTATATTCAACAAATCATGTATAAAGATGATGGCGAAGTCGCTTGCAGTGCCAAAATTAAGTTTGGGCTTTTTGATATGAATCTAAGAGCTCTAGTAGATGCCGATGAAGAGTGGAAATTTGCCATCGGCGTTTAGATTTTATCTATTATGAAAGCATACTCAATTTAATGCCTCGCATCCGCAAAAGATGCCTGGCACTTTTTTGATTTAGTTCACAAACAAGGCGTCTAGGCTGTATAAATTTTGTCCGAAGTTCATTGCCTGAGCTTCTTCTTTGTCTAGACCGTCGTAGCTGGTCCATACATAGTCGGCGCGTGCCCCCCATTTTGGGTGATTCACAGCCTCATCATAGAGCTCTTGTTCTGTTAAGCCGTCTATTGCTAATTGTGAAATTGTAAGTACGTTTTCATGGCCTCTCGCTTTAATGCGGTGAGGAAGTCCTCCTCCGAAAATATTATGGAAATCCCCCACTATAATAACTAAGATGTCTTCGGGGTGTTCTTTCATAAATTCTACGGTGGTCCATGCCATGGTGTCGTCCCATAAGGACTGAGCGCCAAAGTAATTTAAAACTAATTCTTCGGGGAGCTTGTGCCCATGACTCATACTCTCTTTAAATCGTTCATAATAAATATCACGACCTAAAGAAAAATTAGGCGGCAACATATTTCTGTCTTTGTCATTTAAAGAATCCCAGCCGTTTTTGGCAATTTTCGAAGATAATTTACGAGAAGCATTAAGTGCTAATGTGGTTTCGCCCAGGCTTACTTGAGGAAAAGTAACCAGTGGGCGATACTGATTATAATCATTTTCCCCCCAGCCAATTTGCTTAAGAAAATCAACTTCATCCATTTTTAAATTTAAATAGTCATCCACAATATTTTGTTTAGAGTATTCGAAAAATTCCATGCCCACATTGATTTTAAGGTCTGGACGCTTAGCTCTCATTGTATTTAGAAACTCAAGTTGATGGTCATGATGTGATTGCCAGGTGTGTAACTCACTAAGGATAATTACCGTTCCAGGCTTTACATCCTGAATCACTCTCTTCATTGAAACTTGTCTGCCATCTTTATATAACTTATCCCCTTCAAATTTTGGATACGCAGATGCTACGTTCCACGAAAGTACTAATACACTTAAAAATAAGACCAACTTCATTTACCCCTCCCCTTTTTTTGAAAAAAATACCATTAATTTTGAAAAAATTATAGTGAATACATGAATTCTATTGAATTAAATTCCACATATCTCAAAACATGCTGCATTAACAGTATGTTAGGAACACTAGTTTATTACCTTTTTTCAAAATGAAGTTAGAAATTAGGTACTGGTGTAATCCTCTGATAGGTTTGAAAAAAATTTTAAATTAAAAAGGGTGGTTTAGATGAAGATGGTTCTGGGTATATGCATTGTGCTTACTTTTTTAGCGCAAAATCAAAAGGCAAAGGCAGGCGAGTCGCTGTATTGCACGCCAGATGTAGGGCAAGAGCACATCAGTGAATTTTGGATTACTGGAAAAAAAGAAGCTGTGGGCTCTGAGTATGTGTGGGTTAAAATCCATTATAGAACAAAAAAAGGCGCAAACACCGAACATTCCTTAAAGGTGCTTCAACACAGAAGCCTTATGGAGAAATTCTATAAAGGACAAGCTGTGAGCAAAACTATAAAAGTTCCTGGAACAGATTCTGAGGAAGGTTATAGTGTGAGATTGGAGTTTCCAGAGGCTGCTGCAAAGACTGAAGTTAAAAAAGGTAACATTAGTATTGAGAATCTAGATGTAGCTATTGATTCCCCTGAGCGCAAAATTAGCTTACCGGTAAGTTGTCACCAACCAAAATCTTTAAACTGTGCAATTATGAGTAAAGACCCAAAATATAGCTCTTTGAACTTAACGGTCCTTAGCCCTAAAAAAGACTCTTATCGATTAGAAGCTCAGTTCTACGGTCTATCTGAAGAGAACACAGCTAATTATAGTTTTCCTGTTTCTAAGGAACAATTAGAACATTTTAAAGCTGGCAAGCTTGTAAGAACCATGAGTGTTAATAAGGCCACCACATTTGCTGAACTTCAAACAGGAAACAAATGGATGAATATTATTTTTAATCAAACCTCTGCTAGCGGTGACAAAGCTGTTGAAGGCTTAAAGCTGGGTGAAGTACTGCTTATGAATAATAGAAAAATTGCTAAAAGATTTAAAGTGGGCTGTGCCCCTTCTGACGACGTATTTAAGAAATAAGGGGTGATGTTATGAATAATTATAAACTATACACATTGATTTTAGTAATTTTAGGATCCTCTGTTTTAAAAGCTGATAAGTTTGACGGCAGAGATCATACAAAAACAAACACTTATATTAACGACGTTATACTTGAAGACCTGCCTTATCTATTCACAGTGCCTTTAAATGCATATGCAAAGGACACCGTGAACCCAGACAAAGATGTTTTGTTTCAGTATATACATGAAAATTCTGGTAAAAAAGAAAATCAAAAAATTGGCTTAAAACTGTATTTTGTAAATAAAAAACTGGAACAAAGAAAAGACGTGGCGGCTAAGTTACATAAATCCAATTTTGTAAAAGATGGTGATGTTCTACTTACTTATCACCCTGAATGGGGTTTTACAGGCCCTTATACCAGTGTGATGACAGGAATAAGCCACGCAGGTATGGCTTATGTCTCCGATGGAAAAATTGCAAACATTGATATGCCACTGAATGAGTCTATGAATTTAGACATTAGATCTTCTTTCTCTGGCAGCACTCCGCCAAAAAGTTATTTAAGTAGTGATCACTATGTGAAACATACTGCTTTTGTACATGTTGTACGTCCTCGCTTTAAAGACACCACAAATTTAAAAAAATGGGCTGAAGTTTTTGAGAAACAAGTACGAGGCGTAAATCCAAGAAGCATTTATGGAAGTAAAACAACTTTCAACTCCTCTTACTTGGCCCCAGCCTATATGCTACATGGCCTTAAAGACCCTGCGAGCAATGAACCCTTATACACACCTCATGTGTATGATTTGGCTCGAATTGGTCTGGGCGGAAATTTAAAAGAAAATTATAAAAACCCAAAAAATGGTAGTGTAGGCAAGTTGTTACCTCTATTTTGTTCGGATTATATTTGGGCTCTGCATGCGCTTAAAAACTGTGATCCTCAGGTGAACTTAAACCAATGTACAGCCAAAGAAAGTTTCAAACCTTTGCCTTTAATTGGTTCCATAGAAACAGTAGAGGGAGTAAGAACATATTCGCCTGGATTAACCGATGCTGCTTACCTAGTTCTACAGGCCATGAATTTAAGTAGCGAAAGCCTCATCTCTAAAAAAGTAAAGGAAATATTTGGTGGACCAAATGGGTCTGCGGCACGACCAATGCGAAATGTCTCATCAGGGCATAAAGCCGCGGCAAAGGCCATTCCGCAGGAGACATACAATGGACTATCAAAATATTTAAATGCTCAACTCACTGGTGAACTTAGAGTGAGACAAGCACAAAAAGCTAAAGCATCAGGTGACGACCAGAAAGCTCTGGCTCTAAGTGCTGAATCTAAAACTTATTTTAAGGCGGCAGGAGATGTGAAATATTTTTTAAATAACAGTGATATGCCAGCAAACTATTCGCCAACTACTTTTCTTATTCAGTCCATGTTACCTAATTTGGTCAATGGTCAGATTAACCCAAAAAAGGTATATGATTATGTTGGAACTATAGCCTATGTTTCGGACCAACAAATGCGGCATTTGGTTAAAAATTTAAAAAAAGATGTAGCTGAGGCCAAAGCAAGAAGACGTTCTGGATCAACTGAAAATCAAGAAGAAGCCCCTCAAGCCATAACACCTGCTCCAGAGCAAAGTACAGCTGGCTTTAAGGAGTTTCGTGATGTTGATGGGCTAAATGCCTTGCTTGCTAGAAATGGTATGAATGAAAGAAACATTAAATATATGAATGGTCAGTGTAGCAAACGTCATAAGGTGAACAAAGACTATGGTCTGATGCACCCAA
Source organism: Pseudobdellovibrionaceae bacterium (assembly GCA_018663505.1). Lineage (GTDB taxonomy): Bacteria > Bdellovibrionota > Bdellovibrionia > Bdellovibrionales > UBA1609 > JABJQG01. The sequence continues at coordinate 17,682 of JABJQG010000048.1, forward strand.
CTTGGGGCTATGGCGACTGTCAGCCCATGCGAAAAGCCTTAAAATATTTAGGGCATGACTGGAGATCATTTACTGTGGGTGGAAGTTTATAATTAATGATTAAAAAAATTCTAATCTCAATATTTTTTATAAGCGCGCTTTTATATAGCGCGCTTTATTTCTTTTTACTTAATCCAGTTTTGACAAAAAAAGCTCCACTGTTTACTCGAGCTTCATGGGAACTTTTAAAACGAGATGTGGTTGAAATATCAGGAATTCAACCAGCAAGAATGTTTTTGAATATCCACAGCCTTAATAAAACGGCGTCCTTGATAGAAGATCGTTTTATAATGTTGGGATACAACACAAAAATACAAAAATTTCGTGTGAAAGATAACATCGCTGAGCGGTACCAAAAGTACCCTTTTTATAAAAAGTATTCGCAGCAAAAAGAGCTTATAAAAACAACGGAATACAAAAATGTCATAGCTAGAATTGGGCCTGAGGATTCGCCTATTATAATCATTGGAGCACATTACGATGTTTGTATGAATCTGCCAGGAGCTGATGATAATGCCAGTGGTGTGGCAGCTCTTTTGGAACTTGCACGTTTACTGAAGCTTAATGAGAGTAAACTGACTCAACAAGTGGAATTAGTAGCCTATTCCTTAGAAGAGCCCCCTTATTTTCGCAGTGAAAACATGGGGAGCTATCATCATGCGCAATCTATGAAAAATAAAAACATTGAGCTTATGATTAGCTTAGAAACCATAGGCTATTTTACAGACCAAGAAAACTCCCAAGACTACCCTGCTGGGATTTTAAAACATTTCTTTGGTTCACAAGGAAACTTTATAACACTTATTGGAAATGTATCGGGTTGGTTTAAAGTTCGCCAAATGAAAGCCTATTTTAAGGCTAATAGTGAGCTTAAGATCTATAGTTTAGCTGCTCCTGCACGCATCCCTGGCATAGATTTTTCAGACCACCTAAATTACGGACCTTTAGGGATCCCCGCATTTATGGTCACGGACACGGCATTTTACCGTAATAAGGAATACCATGAGTCCGGAGACACAGCAGATCGGCTGGATTATGTTAAAATAGCTCAAGTGGTGGATGGTTTATTGTCTATAGTTTTGACAGTTAAGTCCCCGTAATTGTAGTCTTTTCAACCTAATCTGATACAATATTAATTCCCATATGAATTTGTTACAATGAAACTCACAAAACTATAAAATACTGTGTGAAAGTTTCTATGAAAATTAAGTGCTTTGTCTTCCTCTTTATAATGCTATTTAGCAATATGGCATTTGCCGATTTAGACTCTTTTTTATTTCAACAGTACCTAAAAATTGATGCCGATATTGGTTCCTATTGTACACCTGAATTAGACCTTGAGAAGTTACTTGCATCTTATAAAACTGATGGCTTCCTTCCTACGAATATTGAAGAAACTAAAGGGAAGATAGAAGCTCTTCAAGTGAGCCTTTTATTAAAAAATGTTAAAACGGTACAAAAAAAGCTAGCTTTTAAAATAAACAATCAAAATAAAATTTTGCAAGAATTGAATATTTCATATAGAGATCACCTTACCGGCGTGAGACACTCTGTAACTAATTCGTTTATAAGTGACTTAGTTAGTGAAACTCCAGACTGCAACGCTCTTAAAGATACTAATATAACAGCAACCTATGAATTTTGTAAGTTTGTAACATCTAATAACTTTCTCGCTGATCAATACTGTGAATTCAGAACACAGTTACATAAAACTAACCCTGTAATACAAAACAAAAAATTGACATATTTTAATTGCTCAACTTTATCTGTAGATTTATTTAATTCAGAACAAGTTGCTCATAGATTAAAAATAAATTCTAAAAAAAATATAGCAGAAATTGAGGAAGATCATGAGAAAAACAAAGCAGTAAACGCTATAACTGGAAAACAGTATGAAATATCAAAGCACAGTAAAATTGCTCTAGGTGGGCCTTACTCTAATAAACCACTGTGGGACAAATATGGTAAAAAACAAATTGATCTAACAAATAATATAGCCGTAGAAAATATGAGAAAGGTTTTCAAACAAGCATTGAGTGAAGAGACTCACAAGCTAGAAAATCTTTATGACAAATATGCAGCAGCCTTAATTACTCTTAAGTATTATGATCCAGAAAACACACAACACCAAAAACGTGTACAAGATCTTCTAATAGATCCACATTTTATTGGAGAAATGCTGGTACTGACTCCAGTTATTTTATCCAATTTTAAAACCACCTTTGAGTATAAATCCATCTGCGAGCTCTCTCATAGGGTTAAATTATATGATTCCTATACTGTTGCAAAAGATATTGCTCTTCTTCTCGCTCCCATAGGTGGATTACCTCTTGTTAAAGCTATAAGTAAACTTAAAAAAATGTTTTTAAGGGCCAAAGACTTTCACAATCATGTAGTTATGCATCGGATGATTCAAAGTCCTTACATGGAGTTGTTAACCTTTACCAGCGGGGCAACTGTTGCATATGATGAAATAGCTCTTGCTGAGAACAGATGCATTCACCTAGACCGTAAGTTTACTATTGATCCCTCTAATACAAAAAAGTCGCTAAAAGAAATTCAATCTTGCTATGAAAGCTTATCACAACAAAAAATCCTTGCGGGTTTAATATATGCTCCCAGTGCATTTATGGTTTATCGTTTTAATTCAGAAGTAAACTATATGGCTCAGAGAGCTAAGGCACTTAAAAAACAAGATCATCTAAACGATAAATTCACTTCTCATAAAGATACTCAAAGACTGAAGGATAAACACCAGGAAACAAAGGTGTCTTCAGATCAAGAAATTAAAAACTATGTGGAAGTAGCTGAGGACGTTGAAGTTCAAATGGAGAAGGAAATGTTGGGACACATTTCAAGAAATCACAGAAATCGTCCACAAGTATTCGTTTTAGAAAACATTTTTCAAAAAAACATGAATGATATCGATAAGTTTTTTGTGGACTCAATAAACAACAGTATGTTCTCAAAACTGAAAAAAGCTGTGGAACAAAGTGAGTTGAAAACGCTGGTTAAGGCAAACGGAACAAGCTTTAAAAGCTTTTCTTTAATTTTCTCGCGCACACTGAACAAAAGAGAAGAACGATTATTTAATGAAATTTACCAAGTAGCACTTAATAAAAGTGTCAAAAAAGTGAAATCACTTAAAAAATTCGATAAAACCTTTACTCAGGGAGTTCATCAGAGATCGCCCATGAGTGAACCACGATGTTGGTTTTCTGCCGGACTGGGTGCAAATTTTGATCGAGCTGGACAGGAATCTAGAGAAGCCAGGGGACGTTCAGCAAAATGCAACGCAGCTCAATTTAATAGAAGAAAGACTGACGGAGGCAAAACCACTCAAAACCTTAACAAAACACAAGACAGACCTGCAATCCAAGCTTATGAAAAAAACTCTAAAAAATATGAAAATACAAGACTAAAGAAGTTTCAAAATCTGCATCGTCAATTAGATCAGCAAAACCTGGATGCTAAAATATGGAAAGCCCCTGATAAGGATATGCCGGCTTCTTTAAGCAGTAAAGCTGCCGGTATAATAAGAAAATCTGGTTTCCCTCGAACGCGCAGAGACGGGGGTGAGGATATTAATTATTACATAAATTTAAAAAAGAAGTTTAAAAAAGAAAATGTAGATTTAAATTATAATCAAATCCGGCAATTAGCACACTACTATCATTTAGGTGATGGCCTTTCTGCCCCCATAGGAATTCAAATCAAACAGGTCTCACATATTCCCCTACACGGGCAAGTTGTCTTGGATATAGAGAATTTGGGGGGATTAAATTCAGCCTATACAACCAGTTCCCTAGTGAACGCTCGAAACATGGATGAAGCATTATTCTTACGAAGGAAAGCCTTCGTAGAAGTTACAAATAAAATAAAAATAATGAAAAAAGATCTCATAAAAGAGGCTGACGAGGTGTTTGGCGAGAACAATTACCTCTTAGTGCGCTCTGGTGATGACTTAAAAATATCATTTCATAAATACGTGGCACCGCACACAATCAAAAGGTTTTTCAATCGTATTAGAAACTTCCCCCTAAGGATGGTCAGTCTATTACCAAATAGAGGTGGGAATATAGATTTCATGACAAAAATCCGAAATAAAGATCTAGGAACAAGAGCCGAACTTTTAGAAAAAACATTTGTGAAGGCCTGCCCAAAATGTAAGACATCTAAAGTGAGCGTTCATCTTCGAGAGGGCAACGATCCTGAAACAGCAAACATCGAATACATGTTACATCACGAAGACCACGCAACTTATTTAGACAAAATAAGAGCCGAACTAACAATAAAAAATCTCAAAAAAAACTACGGCATAACCATGAGCCTAGGCGATTAGGTACGCCGTACCTTTTGGTTTAGCAAAGCGTCATCGTAGCAAGTAAAAACCATACGTTTACAGGACCCTTACAAGTTGCAAAAAAAACTGAGAAAAATAACGCAAAGTTGAACCAAAAGGTACGGCGTACCTTTTACCTGCATCTGAGAGGGAGTTTTTCTTTGGGTAGCTTTTTAACTTTTGGGTTGTCGATACTGATTACTCTTAGGGAGTTGGTTTTAGCACCCGCAGATACTGGTAAACCTAGCGTGAAGACAATGTTATCTCCGTTTTTTACTAAACCGTATGTTAATAACAGCTCCTCGATGCGTTTCATAGCCTCGCTGGAGGAAGTGTAGTGATCAATGTTAAAGGTTTGTATACCCCAGGTAAGAGCCAATTGGTTGAGGGTGCCATCTAAATGAGTTACTGCGATAATTTGTGCCTTGGGTCTATATGCGGAAATCATTGTAGCTGTTTTGCCCGAAGTAGTTAGGCAGATGATAGCTGAAGCATTTAGTTTTAAAGCAGTGAGGCAAGCACTTGCGGCTATGGAGTCAGCTACAGTTAAGAATTCTTTTTCTAAGTCTAAATGATAATAATCATTTGTTTTCTCTACTTCAGAGATGATTTCACCCATAGTATGAATACATGCAAAGGGAAAATTTCCACTAGCTGATTCCGCAGAAAGCATTAATGCATCAGAGCCATCTAGAACAGCGTTTGCCACGTCTGTAATCTCTGCTCTTGTTGGCCTTGGGTTATCTACCATGGAGTCTAACATTTGAGTGGCTGTAATAACAGGTTTACCTAAATCGTTGCATAGGTTGATGATTTGTTTTTGTAAAAAAGGGAGCCGAGTTTGCCCTACCTCCACAGCTAGATCACCCCTTGCTACCATTACAGCGTCGCTTAGCTCCACTATTTCATCCAAATTATCAATGGCTTCTGACATTTCAATTTTTGCAATAATTTTAGTTTTAGATTCTTTATTGTTAATGAGTTTTCGAAGTTCTTTGATATCGTTACCAGTACGCACAAAACTTAAAGCCACATAATCTACATTATTAGATAATCCGAATTCTAAATCTTCATGGTCTTTATCTGTCATACATGCAATGGGTAATGACGCCCCTGGGATATTCATACCTTTTCTATTTTTTAATAGCCCCCCAAAGATTACCTCACAAAGTACTTTACTGCCATCAATTCTAAGTACTTTTAACTCTATCAAACCATCATCTAACAATATCTTCGTTCCAATTGTACAGACACCAGGAAGCTCTTTAAAATCTGTTGGAATTTCATTGCCTTTGCCTATTTCAAAATCCGGGGACACAACGACTTCATTACCTTTTTCCAAATGCAAGCCATCATTTTCAAAATGCCCCACTCTGATTTTTGGGCCCTGAAGATCTTGAAGAATTGTTACAGGCGCTTCAAGCTCGGTAATACACTCTCTAAGGCGTTCTATAACAGAAAAATGATCCTCATGAGTGCCGTGAGAAAAATTCAGCCTGGCTACATTCATGCCAGACTGAATACACTGAGTTAATTGTTCTTTTTTATTTGTGGCTGGACCAATAGTGGCTACTATTTTAACTCTACGATGTGATAACAATGCTGACCTCGACTAACGTAACATAATACTCATTGAATTATTTATTTTTTATTATGACAAACTTTATGTCTTTTTCATAGATCCAAGTAAATTATGCATTTGTTCTCTATTTCTACGATTAAGGGTATTTATTTCGCGATCATGTTTATCATTTATCTCTGTGAGCCTTTGTTCGTACTGCTCTTTAACAGATTCTACTTCTTTTTGATGCGTTGTATTTAAATTATGAAGCGTTCGCTTTGATTTAACTTCTTCTTTATGACTTTTAGTCATAGATTCATCTCGCACTCGAGCCACTTCCTCTGTAAACTTGCTTACTGTACGAGCATGTCTATCTTCCGCCTTAAGTTCAAATTCATGAAACTGTTCTTTAATCCGCTTAATTGTCTCATCTTTTTCCTTAACAACCGCCGCACGTACCTCTTCTTTTTCTTGCCGACCAGATTCTTTTAATAACTCTATATTGTTTATCTGCTGTTCACCCATTCTTTGAATTTCTTTCTCGCGAGCCTGTTTAAAGCTATCAAAGCGTAGGTCTCTTTGTTTGTTTTGTTGTACGTTTCTGGAGTTTATATCCTGAAGCGAGGACTCCAAAGTATACTTGCTTTGAACCTCCATTTTTTCAACTTTTTCTAGGTGATCTCGATTCATGTCTTTAACTAACTTCTGATTGCCTTTTTGAAGGTCACTGATATTTCTCACCGCTTGCTTATTATAATCTTCTTTTAGGCGACTATTTACATCTAATAGACTGTCTACATTATCCTGAAACGAAGACTTGGCATTATTTTCCACGGCTTTGTGCTCTCTTTCCATATTTACACGTTCCGTTATGTTTTTATGTTTTAAATTTTCAACCTTTTGCTCCAAGCTACGAACCTGATTATTCACACGCTTGTGTACTGACGCTTTAGTTCCATCGAAAGCCTCTTTTAAGTCTTTACGATCTTTGGCAAAGGCATCTTCATAACGATCACGCATTTTATCCAACCCAGATCTAAAGCCGTCTCTAAGAGCAACTTCACTAGTTTCTCTCGATTTTCGCTCACGGTTGACTTGCTCTATAAAGTTATCGGCCATGGTAGACTTAACATGTAAATTAGTTAAACGTTCTGAATCTATTTTATCTTTTGATGTTCTTCTTAAACTCGTCAGATCTTTTTGTAATTTAGAGACTGTTCGATTTCTTTCTTCAACAAGGTTATTCTTGTCGTTCACATGAGCCAGTTCTAATTTATGTCGACTTTCATCAATGGTTTGTTTTTGTTGTTCCCTAATGCGCCCCATATCTTCCAAAGTATTGGAGCTCATTTTTTTCATATCCACTTCATATTTTGTATTTAAATTCTCAATTCGGGTGTTGTGTGCGTTTTTTACCCTAGAAATTTCAGCTTTATTGTTTTCACGTGCAATTTCCATTCGCCCTTCATAATCTCGGGCAAATTTCTGTAGTTTTTGTTGTTGCATTTTTTTTAAACTATTAATGTCACTATTGTGGCTTGTGGATCTTTTTGCTTCTTTACTTCTCACATAGCCACGATACTCATTCATCTGAGCTTCATGATTTTTCTTAATTTGCTTTACATCATCTTGATGTTTTTCAGTAAGATCTCGTATGGTTTTATTGTGCTTTTTTACAAGTTGAGATTCATTACTTCTGTATTCTTCTCTTTGTCTTCTAAGGGCTTCATCTCCCCTATTTACTGAAGTCATAGACCCTTTCCTTCCTTGAAAAAGTTAATTTATACTTGATATATTATAGCATTTTTTTATAAAGAAGCCCTGTGTTTTCCGGGTTTCGGGACAAACAGCCAGAGGATATATTATGTTTCATTCGGACTCAAGTCCTGCTAATCAATTGTGTGTCACACGGTAATGCAACTCATTAATCGTAAGTTACTTAATATAATTTTTCTGGCGAAACAAATCCACTAAGCCTTGATTTGTTTTTAGAAGCCACTCTTTTGATTGCTTTCGTTTCAAATCTGCAGCTTTTTGTTGGGCGATAAGTAGATCAGCATTGTCTTTATAGAGCTTGCCCAATTTTTCTCCAGACACTTTCCAGTTATTTCTATAAACATGCATCTGGGCAAGGAAGTCTTGCTTAGTGCTCGGATAGAGTTGAGAGTATTTTTGTATAAGTTTTCTATAAGTTGTTAGTAATGGAAAGTCTGTAATATAACCTTTTGGTCCTACCTTGCCAATAACCAGAGAAGTTGCTGGAAGTAGCATAAGCTTTTCTAAATCACCTTTGGTTTGCAAGTAGACGTGATCATTAATTGCATAAACCGTAGAGTTCTCTTCGCTAATCTCATAAAGCAGCTCTCCATGTGTGCTTAAGCTTTTTAATTTTCTTGTACTCAAACTGTAGCCACTATTTTCCATAACTAAAAAGTGACCCTTAATCAGCTTTATCTGTTTTTGATTAATTTCCACCACTGAGTTTGATCCAAGAACTAAATGGAGCCCATTTTTTTTAATGGATTTTTTAGTTCCAGTGTGTGACTTTACCGCACATATAGCACTTTGCTTCTCTAAACAATTTTCTGGTAACTCAATAGCATTTAAGTCATTAGGATACGTGGCAAGTTGCTGAGCCTTCACGCGTACTTCTAAGGTAAAGAAAAGAAAAAATAAAAACACTCGTAAAGACGTTTTCATTATATCTGAATAGCCCTTAATGAAATGCGCGCTTGGCGCACAACATCGTGTTCCTTAAAGCTCTGCATAATAGTTTTGTATAAGCCACTGGCCTCTTCTTGGCGATCTTGGTATTCAAATATTTTACCAAGTCGTAACATGGAATACCCAGTAAGTTCACTTTCTGGATAGAGAGAAACCATTTTATCCACATGACCAATAAGTTCTTCATAACGATGGCTTTGGTAAAGCCCTTCTATTAATAAAAAATACGACTCAGTTACATGCACAGAATAAGAATATTCCTTTATGACTTTGGTGAACTCTATGTTTGCCTCATCATATCGCTTAGCTCTAAATAATTTTTTTCCTTTTAGAAAATGCCTTTTAGCCAATTGCATAAGGTAACCAGGGCTTAGACTAGTCTGAGTGACACTTGCTAATCGTCTTAGTGGGTATTTTTGATCGCTTTTAATGTCTTTTTTAGGGATCAAATTCATTGCCAAAGCCACGTCATTTTGCATTTCTAACAATTTATAGCTAGCTAATTCATATTGAAGTTCCTTATGCTCTATATGAGCTTGTAGAATACTTTTTTCGCGCTTTAATTCATTGAGCCCAGAAAAATGAGTTTCAAAAACCTTAAAGGCCTGAAATGTACCAACGGCAATAGTCAGACAAAAAACAATAAACACTTGGCTCTTCATGTATGGTTTATCGGCAAGTTGCTGGAATATTTTAATATTTTTAGGCTTTATAGGTCTCTTTTTACGCAATGCATCCGCAAAATATGCCTGGCACCTATTCAAAGGTACGGACACACTTTGGTGTCTACCACGCGTCATACAATGACGCGTGGTAGACACCAAAGTGTGTCCGTACCTTTGAATTGTTCAGAATAGCGACAAAAAACCTAAAATTATAAGGGTTTAAGCGCGCATCCCTAGATTTTCACTGGAAAGTTCGGTATATAAACCACTGATTTCGTGACTTGGATAGCTACCGGGGGGCATTTATTGAGTGAAACGATTCTTGAAGTTAAAAATCTTCGCACTACTTTTCGTACTAAAGCCGGAGACGTTCATGCTGTGGATGGTATCTCATATTCCATAACTAAAGGTCGAACCCTAGGTATTGTTGGCGAAAGTGGTTGTGGAAAATCTGTGACCTCATTTTCTATTATGGGTTTATTAGAAAACCCTGGAGAAATTACAGGGGGAGAGATTCTCTTTAAAGGTGAAAAAATTTCTCACCTTAAAGATGAACAGTTATTAAAATATCGTGGCCAACATATGGCAATGATCTTTCAAGAACCCATGACCGCCTTAAACCCTGTGATTCGCATTGGTGAGCAAATCAATGAGCAATTCATTAAACATCGGCCACATCTTTCTAGCAAAGAAGTAAAAGAACACTCCATTGAAATGTTAAATCTGGTGGGCATCCCTTCTCCGGAAGAACGATATAAATCCTACCCGCATCAACTTTCTGGCGGTATGCGCCAGAGGGCCCTCATAGCCATGGCCTTATCTTGTGATCCAGAATTTTTAATTGCTGATGAGCCAACCACTGCTTTAGATGTAACAATTCAAGCTCAAATATTAGATTTGATCCAAGATTTGCAAAACCGTTTAGGCATGGCTGTACAGTTTATTACTCACGATCTCGGTGTGATTTCGGAAGTGGCTGATGATATTTTAGTTATGTATGCCGGAAGAGTCTGCGAGCAAGGCAGTGCTGATGAAATATTTAAAAAGCCATCCCACCCTTATACACATGCACTACTCAACTCCATTCCAAAACTGGGCCATAAGGTACATCGCTTACCCACTATTGAGGGCACTGTTCCATCTATCGCCAATAGACCTTCTGGTTGTCAGTTTAAAAATAGATGTGAGTTTGCCACTGATATATGTGGGGAAAAACAACCTGAATTTACTGAGATTTCTTCAACCCATAAGTGGCTTGCCACCACCCTCGGAGCTAGAGATAGATAATGAGTGAAATTATTTTAGAAGTAAAAAACTTAAAAAAACATTTCCCCATTCACTCGGGTCTGCTACTGCGTGAAACAGGCCAAGTAAAAGCTGTGGATGATATAACCTTAAAAGTAAAAAAAGGATCCACTTATGGTCTGGTTGGTGAGAGCGGTTGCGGAAAATCTACCTTAGGTCGAACCATCTCTCAGCTTTATAAGGCCACAGCCGGAGATATTTTCTTTAAAGGCAAAGACATCACAAAGCTGTCGGGAGCTGATTTAAAGACTTATCGCAAAGAAGTACAAATGATCTTTCAAGATCCCTATGCCTCTTTGGACCCTAGAATGACAGTGAGTCGCATTGTGGCTCAACCTTTACATATTCATAATGATGGAAAGTCAGCAAAACAAATTCAAGAACGAGTGGTTGAATTGCTAGAAGTAGTTGGTCTTAAGGCAGCTCATGTAAACCGTTATCCTCATGAGTTTTCAGGTGGACAACGCCAACGTATAGGTATTGCCAGGGCCATAGCTCTTAACCCGGAACTCATAATATGTGATGAGCCTGTTAGTGCCTTGGATGTATCCATTCAAGCTCAGGTTTTAAATCTGCTGCAGGACTTACAAGAAAAACTCAATTTAACTTACTTATTTATCTCTCATGACCTATCTGTGGTTGAGCATATTTGTGATGAGGTAATGGTTATGTATTTGGGCCGTACAGTGGAATCTGCCCCAGCAGATGTTTTATTTAAAAACCCATCCCACCCATATACAAAAGCCCTTCTCAATGCCATCCCAATAGCAGGACATGGGCGAAAAAAGAATCATGAAAACTTAACTGGGGACATACCAAGCCCTATTAACCCACCTAGCGGTTGTTATTTTCACCCACGTTGTCCAGAAGTTATGGACGAATGCAAAACCAAGGCTCCAAAAATTCTTAACCTTGGTCATGATGCGCACTTTGCTTCATGTTTAAATTTAGAAATTAAACAGGAGGATAATAAATGAGAAAGTTAATACTATTAATACAGGCTGTGTTCTTAATGCAGCTGTCAATGAACACGGCCATGGCCAAATCTACGAACAAACCAACAAACAAAATATTAAAAATAGGCGTGGCACAGGAGTTTGAAAACTTAAACCCCTTAATTATGACCATGTTGACCACAACATATTTGTACAAAATGGCTAATAGAACTTTAGTATCTATGGACCATAAAGGAAACTGGGTTCCTCAAATTGTAAAAGAACTCCCCTCTTTAAAAAACAAAAAGGCGGTTTTAAAAAAAGGCGGTAAACACGGAAAATATATTGTCGCTCATTGGGAAATATTAGAAAATGCAAAATGGGGGGACGGCACGCCAGTAACAGGGCATGATGTAAAGTTCGCTTGGGAAACAGCTATGCTTGACACTGTTACTATTGGTGAAAAAGAAGTTTACACTCAAATCACTAAAATTGATATAGATGAAAAGAACCCTAAAAAGTTTAGTTTTACCTATGAAAAAGCAAAATGGGATTTCTCTCAACTGGGTACTTTTTATATTTTACCAAAACATCTAGAAGCTTCTGTTGTTAAAAAACACGGCAAAGAACCTTCGGGTTATGAAAAAAACTCTAAGTATACAACAGATGCCACAAATCCTGGTCTATATAATGGACCCTACAGAATAAAAGAAATAAAACTAGGGTCTCATGTAGAACTGGTGCCAAATAAATATTTCTATGGCGAAAAACCAAAAATTCAAAAAATTATTTTAAGACTTATTTCTGATACCGGCACCATGGAAGCCAACTTAAGATCTGGAGAGATTGATATGATCTCCAAAATTGGTCTTACTTTTGACCAAGCTTTAGTGTTTGAGAAAAAAGCAAAAAAGAACAACTGGCCCTACCTGGCTAAATTCAAACCTGGTCTGGTTTACGAACATATTGATTTCAACTTAAGAAATGAATTCTTAAAAGATATTAATGTACGTAAAGCTTTAGCTCTTTCTGTGGACAGAGATAAGCTCACACAAGCGTTATTTTCTGGTCGTCAACAAAAAGCCATTCATAATGTGGCTCCCATTGACCCTTGGTATACAGATAACCCAAAAGAAATTGTTTTATATAAACACTCAAAAAGAAAAGCCAGAAAACTACTTAAAGCTGCTGGATGGAAGATCAATAAAGAAGATGGTTTTCGTTACAAAAATGGCAAACGCTTAAGCTTTCAACTTATGACCACTTCTGGTAACAGAACTCGAGAACAAGTACAAAGTTATCTGCAAAATCAGTGGAAAAAAATTGGCGTAGAAATTACTATTAAAAATGAGCCAGCTCGTGTTTATTTTGGCGAAACTGTACATAAAGCAAAATACCCCGCAATGGCTATGTATGCTTGGATTTCTTCTCCAGAGAACACACCAAGAGCTACTTTTCATTCCAAAAGCATTCCATCTAAGAAAAACAACTATTCTGGTCAAAACTCTGGTGGTTGGAAAAACAAAACTGTGGATGATCTAATAGACAAAATGGACTTAGAATTTAACGCCAAACGACGCGCTGAAATTGCTTCAAAAATTCTTTACCACTACACAAATGAAGTGCCCGTTTACCCACTATATTATCGTTCTGACATAAGCATTATTCCTAAAAACTTAAAGGGACATAAAATGACTGGAACACAATTTTCTGCTACAAACACTGTGGAAGATTGGGATTTACAATAAATAAGGATAACTCAATTGACGAATTTTATAATTAGGCGATTAATTCAAAATTTTATAACACTAATAGCTCTTTCATTTATTTGCTTTAGTATTTTAGCTCTTATGCCAGGGGATCCTGTGGATCTAATGATGAGTGCTAACCCAAAAATTACCACAGATGATGTGGCGCGATTAAAAGCCCTTTATGGATTAGATCAACCTATTTATATGAGATATTACAACTGGATGGCTCAGGTGGTTCAAGGCGACCTGGGTTATTCTAGAACTTATAAAGTACCCGTTACTGAAATCATCGGACCGCGATTATTAAATACATTTTTTCTCCTTACAGGAGCTCTGCTTTTAGCAATTATTGTGGCTATTCCATTAGGAGTAGTTGCTGCTGTTAAAAGTGGTTCAAAACTAGATTATTATATAAATTTAATGGCCTTTGCGGGTATCTCTATACCCTCATTTTGGTTAGCTCTTATTTTAATTATCGTATTTTCTCTAAATTTAGGTTGGTTTCCCGCAGGCGGCACAGAAACCATTGGTGTAAATCTCACTGGTTTTGAATATTTTTTAGATCGTCTTAAATATATGATGTTACCCATTTTATCCTTAACCATCATTCAGATGGGTATTTTTGCTCGGTATGCTCGTTCTGCCATGTTAGAAACTTTAAAGGCGGACTATGTAAGGACCGCAAGGTCTAAGGGCATCTCTCGCATACCAGTAATAATGAAACATGCATTTAGAAATGCACTGATTCCCATAGTTACGGTGATTGCCATTAATTTTTCTTTTATATTTTCTGGAGCTATTATCACAGAAACGATTTTTTCGTACCAAGGTGTAGGGAAATTAGTATATGACGCCATTTTAGCTAATGACTTTAACGTAGCCATGGTTAGCTTTATGATTTCTGTGGGCATGGTTTTATTTATGAGTTTAGTAGCAGATTTATTATATGGATTTTTAGACCCTCGTATTTCTTATAATTAAGGTTGATGTTGATGAGTAAAGATAAAAATAAAAATTCTAATGAGGATATTGAAGTTTCAAAAACGCTGTTTCAGTTAATGCGTGAACAGTTTATGGAGCACACTGCTGCTAAATACAGTTTGCTAATTATTGTATTTTTAATGGTGGCAGCGCTTTGTGCCCCCCTTATCTCAAAAGTGACGGGTATTTCTCCAGATGCACAGAATATTTTTAACCGCTACGCTTCACCTATGACAACCAATACACTTTCTGAAGACGAAGAGGAAAGCCGAGTTGAGGAGTTTATAGATTCTTACCCAGAAGAAGTGCGAAAAATTATTGCACAGATCAAATCAGATGACCTAGCTATGAGTACCTTAGAAGACTCAACAGATGACGATCTTATTTTTGATTTTATGGCTACTCTCAAGGACCCTGTGAGCAAACAAAGCTGGATAACGAAGGATAATTTTTCTATTAATTACCTGCTGGACATTAAAGAGTCATTAACCACTTTTCATCTTTTAGGTACTGATGAATTGGGCCGAGATGTGGCCATGCGCTTATTATTTGGAGCTAGAATATCCATAGGTGTCGGCCTATTAGTTTCTTTTGCCTCTGCAATCATTGGTTTACTCATTGGTGCATGTGCAGGTTATTTTGGTGGTATTCTAGATTCCATGCTTATGCGTATTACAGATTCCTTATTGTCCCTCCCGCAGTTACCACTGATGATTGTATTTGCCGCCGTTGACCTTGGCAAAATCCCCTACTTAAATCACTTTGTGGGGAGTGAAAACGAAAGTGTTATTAAGCTCATCACTATATTATGCTTATTTTCCTGGATGACTGTTGCTCGTTTAGTAAGAAGCTCCGTGCTTGTTCTTAAAGAGCAGGAATTTATTTTAGCAGCCAAAAATCTGGGAGCCTCAAGTTACAAAATTATCATGACGCATATGGTGCCTAATGCTCTGGGGACTTTACTTGTGGCAGTAACAATCAATGTTGGTTCGGCTATTTTATCAGAAGCCGCCCTGAGCTTCTTAGGCTTGGGTATTCAACCACCAATTCCCAGTTGGGGAAATATGCTACTGAATGCTAAAGAGGTCATCTACGAATCCCCTGCTTTAACCTTCTTCCCCGGCTTATTGATCTTCATTGTAGTCATCAGTTTTAACTTTATCGGTGATGGTCTTCAGAACTCTGTAAATCCTAAGTCTATTAAGCGTTAAAACTAGAGTCTCTCAATCGGGCTCTATCTAGAAAATGTTGTCAAAATGTGGATAAATGGTTCACTTTAATTTTATAGAATTACAGACTCAGACAAAAAATATACTTAATTCGCGGTGACCCCTCGTGGGTCTAACATTTTTAAAACAGCCGCTAGGTAGCTGCCCAAATAGGCGCTGCGCGTTTTAAAAAGTCCAAAATAAAAAAAACTTGTGGAATTTACTAGGTTTCTTTGAAGCTTGGCCCGTAGGGCTGTGAGCGTGACGCGAACACTTCAAAGAAATAACAACCAGGATGGGCGTTAGGCGAATTCGAAATTTACTTCATTTATATTCTCACTCTTTAAAACTCGTGCTCCTGCACTCGCCCTGCGGGCGCTTCGCGTTTTAAAGAGTCTAATAAAATTATAAGCTTATGACAGAGTTTTAGCAGAAAACTCAATAAAAGACCTCTCTACAACTTTACATCCACCAATCAGTGCTCATACTCTCTTAGTACGTTTTAATATTTTGCTAAATACTTGTTATTTCAGCAGTTTACCTAAGGAGACCTTACAATGGCCAAGCAACAACATGTTTTTCAGACGGAAGTAAAAGAAATTCTCGACCTAATGATTCATTCCCTATACTCGCAACGTGAAATTTTCATGAGAGAATTAGTTTCTAACGCATCTGATGCCTTAGATAAATTGCGTTATGAGGCCCTTACAAATACGGATTGGAAGCTCAATGGTGCAGAAATCCGCATTAATACGGATAAGGATCAAAAAACCATTTCTATCTCAGATACTGGTATTGGAATGAGCTTTGATGAGGTTCAGGAGAATATTGGGACTATCGCCCATTCTGGCACAAAAGACTTTTTAAAAAATGCTAAAAACATTAAGGAATCACCAGAACTCATTGGCCAATTTGGTGTTGGTTTTTACTCTAGCTTTATGGTGGCTGACAAAGTTACCTTACACACTCAAAAAGCAGGAACATCTGAAGGGGTTTTATGGGAATCAACTGGTGATGGTAATTACTCCATAGACTCTGTACCTAGAGCTCAGGGCCATGGAACAACCATCACGCTCCACCTTAAGGAGACAAATACCACTGAAGATAAACCTCAGGATTTCACTGATGAGTGGACTATTAAGTCTTTAATCAAAAAGTATTCTGATTTTATTGAGTTCCCAGTAAAAATGAAAACGGTAAATGAAGTACCAGAACTAGATGATGAAGGAAAACCCATTGAAGGCAAAACTAAAAAAGAAGAGTCTGATGATACGTTAAACTCTCAAAAAGCCCTATGGCTTAAGTCCCCTTCTGAAATTACACCAGAAGAGCATAAGGAATTTTATTCTCACGTTGCTCATGACTGGGCCGAACCTTTAAAAACCATTCATTTTAAAGCTGAAGGTATGCAAGAATTCACATCTCTACTTTATATCCCTTCAAATGTGCCTTTTAACTACTTTCATCGCGGCTCTGAGTTTGGACCGGAACTCTATGTAAAACGTGTCTTTATTATGAAGGATTGTCAGGATCTTATTGCACCCTACTTAAGATTTGTAAAAGGTGTGGTTGATAGCTCTGACCTTTCATTAAATGTATCACGTGAGATTTTACAACAAGATCATCAAGCTCAAGGTATTAAAAAAGCTTTAGTAAATAAGATTCTAAAAGAATTAAAAACCACTCTAGAAAAAGACAGAGAGTCATATGTAAAATTTTGGAATAATTTTGGTAGCACTTTTAAAGAAGGTATCGCCACCGACTCTGAAAATAAAGAAAAAATCGAAAAAATCTCTATGTTTTACTCTACAAACTCTGATGAGTTAACTACTTTACAAGAATATGTAGACCGAATGAAAGAGGGGCAAAAAGACATTTACATGCTCACTGGGGATGACCTGGATCATCTTAAAACCTCCCCTTATTTGGAAAAATTAAAAGAAAAAGGTTATGAAGTCCTTCTTCTTACTGATCATGTTGATGAATGGGTAGCTGAATCTTTAACAAAATTTGCTGATAAAAATATTGTCTCTATCACTAAAGAAAATTTAGATTTAGATACAGAAGAAGATAAGAAAAAAAGTGAAGAAGAACTTAAAGAAAATGAAACAAAGTATTCTGCACTTAAAGATATCATTAAAAAGGCTCTCGACAGCGACGTACAGGATGTTAAGCTTTCTAATCGTTTAACAAATACACCCGTATGTTTGGTACAAGCCAGTAATGCCCCATCTGCAAGGATGGAGAAACTTATGGAGTCCATGGGACAAAAGCCACCTAAGTCTAAACGTATTTTAGAGATTAACCCTAAACATCCTGTCATCGAAAAAATGTTAGCCTCAGAAAAGGAAACACAAAGTGACTGGGCAGAGATTTTGTACAATCAAGCCTTATTAAATGAAGGTTCACCTCTAAAAAATCCTCATGAATTTAGTGAAAAAATATCTAAATTAATGATGAACTAGAGTTTAGCAGCTAAGATTTGGTATTTATCTGACTAAGCCAACTATGAAAATAGTTGGCTTTTTTTATTGGGAAATATACTAAAAACAAACTCCACTTAAGCAGCATGTGCGTATTCGTCATCTTGTTTTAATATATCAAGCAGTATTCCCATATCAAATGGCTTGGTAATGGTATAATCAGCTCCTAGTAAGTCTGCGGCACCCAACATACCTAAGTCATCGCCATCAGTAGGCTCGCCTGACATAGCAATAAACACCACATATGGAGGAGCAATATCTTTAAGTTCTAAAATTACATCAAGACCATCTTTGTCTGGCATTCTCATATCTACTAAAACATATTCTGCTGCAATCTCTTTGTAGAGATGCACACCTTCATCAGCTGATGAAGCACACTGCACATTATAGCCATTAATTTCCAAAAACTCAGTTAATACAACTTGAATATCTTCATCATCTTCTATTATCAGTACATTTTTATTCATAGATCCCTCTTATACGTTCTCACTAAACAAGTGTCCTTACTTAAGATTATATAGTGACCTCATAGATGACTCATAATTAATAATTTTTAATTCTCAAACTAAGACAGCAGCCATGTTCAGTTGCCACTCTCTCCCTACACTATAGCCTAAATTCGTTTATCTATTTAGCATACTGGTTAACGCCATTAGCATCATATTTATGAATTCGACTATTATAAGTATCAGTAACATAAATATATCCTGCAGGGCCTATACTAACACCCTCGGGATATAAAAGCCTTTGAAGCTCTGGTCCAGAGTTTCCAAAGCTTAGAAGGTGCGCTCCAGTTGCATCGAATTTTTGAATTCTATTATTATAAATATCTGAAACATATATATTTCCAGCACTATCAACAGCTACCCCTGAAGGGCTTCTGAACTCAAGGTCCAATGATCCAAAAGAACCAAAAGAAAGTAAGTGGTTCCATTGTTTATCAAACTTTTGTATTCTATGATTTCCAGTATCAGCGATATAGATATTCCCAGCGGCATCAATTTCTATGCCCTGAGGGTCATCGAATTGAGAGTCACCAATGCCAAGTGCCCCAAAATTTGAAATATGATTACCCAGTTTATCTAGCTTTTGAATACGATCGTTCTTTTTATCAACAATAAATATATTCCCTAAAGAATCAACTTTAATACCATGAGGCTGATCAAACTGTAAGTCGCCAGAACCACCTGTGCCTGCGCTAAACAAATGTTGCCCCAGTTTATCGAACTTTTGAATACGGTCGTTCCAGTTGTCAGTAATATAAATATTTCCAGAGGCATCTGAGGTCACTCCATTTGGAAAATTGAAAAGCCCATCTGTTAAACCTCTGCTGCCTATGCTAAAGATATGTGTGCCAAATTTATCGAATTTTTGAATGCGATAATTATTTGAGTCAGTGACTATAACATTGCCTTCAAAATCAACTGTAGCTCCTTTTGGCCCAGAAAATTGGCCGTCAAGTTGGCCTTTAGATCTGTATTCAGCAATTATATTTTCAGAAGTATTATAAACTAATATTCTACTGTTTGGTGGATCCCCAACAATGAGCTGATCCAGACTATTAATAGCTAAACCAGATGGTAGACTGTCTTTCCATATCCTGGGTACATCAATTACGGAGACAGATGCGCCAGTGCTGTCAAATTTATCCACACGGTGGCTCCAAAAATTTGCCACATAAACATTTCCTAAACTATCCAATCCCACCTGTTCAGGAGAGTTTAGGCCTGTTGTGAAATTTAATAAATGTTTAAAGTTACTATCAAATTTTTGAATACGATCGTTGCCAGAATCAGAAGCATAAATGTTCCCAGAACTATCAATTGTTATGCCATTAAGTTGATTAAAATCACCATTTTCAGTGAGTCCATATTTTCCAAAAGTTAAAATATGAACGCCCAGCTTACTAAACTTTTGAATCCGATTATTATTGCTCTCCGAAATAAAAATATTCCCAGTGCTATCAACAGCTATGCCGGAAAGACCTGAAAAAGGATAACTAGCATCCTCTGTGATTGTTAATAAATGACCTCCACTTTTATCAAACTTTTGAATGCGGTCATTTAATGAGTCAGCCACATATATATTTCCATTGCTATCGATGGCTATGCCTCGAGGTCTACTAAATTCACCATCTTCAGTTCCTTCAGAACCAAAACTTAAAACTAATTCGCCACTGCTATTATATTTTTGTATACGATGAAGCCATGTATCAGCAAAATATATATTATTTTTACTGTCTGTAACTATTCTATCTGCAGAAATCATATACCATTTGTTTATCCCAAGAGGAAAAATAGAGTCAAAGGTAGGCTCTTTACCAGTATCAGTTCCGTTACTTGTATCAGCTGGCGAAGAGTTTGAGCCGCTGGATGAGCTGCAGTTTTGATAAAACACCATTGTTATTAATATTGAAAAGAGGATAGTAATTTTTTTGAATATATTAACCACAGAACATCCTTTGTTAACTTACAAGCTTAGTATGGGAAAGACGTGCAGCATATCTAATTATATATATGTCGCTTTAGTAGGTAAACATGAGGTTTAGTTAATATCAAATTGAGACACTTGCAGAGTACTCGAAATGGTATTTGGTACTGATTAACACATCTTGGGGTTCTCAAAAATACATCAAGATGTGAAATACTATTTTCTTTAGCCTAAATTTCTCACTGAAAGCCTACTCTCGAATAAATATACTTTATGCCATAACTGTTAGACGAAAGAAGTACCAGATCTGGTACCTGGATAAAGCTATCTTGAAGAGCTGCACAAACTGTGAGCTGCTCAAAACCTGCTCACAGAAAGGGTTTGGGACTTAGTGCGTCACCTCACTGTGCTGTAAGAATGGCGTAAAATCCCACCTCATTGTAATTATTACATGATTCGCTACCCAAATTGTAAAATTTATAGTATTGATTTAGAAAATTTTACAAAAACATACACCGGGGGTAATTCTTGCTAGCAAAAACTAAAACGATACTCAGCTTAAGCTTAATTGTTTCACTGGCCTTTATTGGCTGTACAAATGACACCACTGAGCGCCAAGCTCCTATCAATAATTACTTTAATTTCGACAAAGTACCTAGTGAAAAACAGGATATTACAGTCAAAGCACCTCCTGTAAAAGAAGAAGTCAGTAAAGATCCTATTGTTATTGAAGATTCCCCCACACAACAGGACCCTTTATATGGCTCAGATGTAGCTAAGGTTAAACTTCACAAATCAGCTCTAAACACTGAGTTTTTACTGCAAGGTCAAATTGTTCGCCAAGCACAAATTCCAATGTTTAGTAATATGAAAAGTCGTATTGTTTACTTCCTTCAAAGCCATAATCAGATACTTATGCTTGAAGCCAGCGAAGGTCACTTGGTCACTAAGGATCTACCTCAGTCACTCATTATTGCAAGCTTTGATATCATCAGTGATAATGGAGAATTTGTTAGCTTTGATTTTAATCAAGGCATGAACAAAGTATTTCATGTTAGCGACTGGAGAGGTAACGAAGGCGCTCCTGATTATAACAAAGAGTTTAAAACTGCTGAAGTTAAAAATAGTTTTATTGATAAAGCCTACTTTTCTAACAATGATGAATTTGTCATTAAACAGGTGGCATTAGTTGCTGACAGTGGATTCAATACACCTTATGTGCTTAAATATTACCTCAGTTTGCACAAAGAAAATTTGAGTTTTAAGCCAACTAAAGCTCCTGCAAATTATGATAAATTTGCATTTTTCCAAATAGCTCCTCAGTATTTGTTAGATGGCAATACCGTTTCTTATGCTTCAAAACATGATGTAAGCAAGGCCGTTACATATGCCGTTAGCGCAAATACACCCAAAGAATTTAAACAGGCTGTAAAAGATGGTGTGCTCTACTGGAATAAAGCTCTGGGCAGAGATGTGTTTAAAGCTATTGATGCTCCAGAAGGAGTTTCTGCACCTAACCCTAATTATAATGTTGTTCAGTGGGTGAACTGGGATCAAGCTGGATTTGCTTATGCAGATGCACAGATGAACCCAAGAACTGGCGAAATCACACATGCACAAGTATTTATGACTAGTGTTTTTGCTGTAAGCTCTCTTGCTCGAGCAAAAAGTTATTTAGAAAAATTAAAAAAGCAAAAACCAGAACAAAGACTATTTGTTGCAGGTTTAGAGCAAAAGCCCTTATGTAATGCTTTTGCAAAATCAGAACCTTACCAAAATGCCTTAAGACAATTGGTAGAAATGGAGGCTTCTGATTTACAAGTTCTTGAAGTGTCTAGAGATTATATTCGTGAAGTTATGGCTCATGAAATTGGCCATACAATGGGGTTAAGACATAACTTTGCTGCCTCCATGGCCACTAATATTAAAGAATCTGAAAGAGAATCTACTTTTAAAAAGTATATAGTTTCTATGGATGCTCCAGAAGGCGTTATTCCTTCTAATAGTGTTATGGAATATAATAATTTTTATGAAGCATCTCTTATGGGTGACATCATTGAAAAAAATGCTGAAGCTCTAGATTATGACACTAAAGTGATTCAGTATTTATACGATGGAAAGGTACCTGCTAGCTGGCCTTTATATTGTACAGATGACCACACTGCGGCTTATTCCGATTGTAATCGTTTTGACACAGGAAGTAACTTAGCTGAACATATTAAACTTGCTGACCAAAATACGATTCAAGGATTACCCTTGAGATTAATAAACAACTTTGGGCGCGCCAAGGCTGAAAAAAAAGATTTAGAATTAATAAGCATTTCACCAAAAAGCATGGTGGACAGGATTAAAACGGATCAACAGTTACTTTATAAGCTACTTAGTCAACAAGCCTTACATCTAAAATCCTTTAGAAGTTATAAACTTGTAGATAGTTTAAATATTAAGAACGTTCAAAAAACTCAACAACTTGCTGTAATAGAAATGATAAAAGTAGCTGGTGGATCTGACAATTTTACTGAAGCCCTACTCAATGTATTTCCTGTGATAGAGAGCCATATGCACGGCCCTCTATACCATGGAATGGTTGATATGCTAGACAGTGGAAAATACGACACTTGGACCAGTAAAAATGGTGACGTTGTGAACTTCACAGAAGAAGATAAAAATATCATGAAAACTAAAGCTCATGCTTACTTTGAAGCTTTAGAAAAACAGCTGGTTCTTCTGGATATAGCCAATGTGACTTCATTGACTTTTGAAGACAATATGCTCACTGAAAATATGATTGAGTTTTTAAATCATAAGTTACAGAAATACGTATTAGAACTTAAAGGCGATGAACATCTTGCCGAACCAGAAACTAGTAATAAATATAGTTTTCAAATCGATGAAGTTTTATACGAAGGCGAGCTTAAAGTATTTGCAAGAGATACTGAAATACGCAAAGCGGCTTCTCAGTTACTAGCAAGTACTCGTGCAAAAATTCCAGGATGGGCACAGGCTGAGCGATTTATAAATGCAAAAAAATACAATGAACTTTTTAAATCTTCATTTAAAGATAGCAAAATTCCTGACTTAAACCGTCCAGAAGTACCTCAAAGTGTACGTCGTTGGATTTTAGAAAATACAGGTATCGGCGCTGGCTTAGCTATGTAATTTGCTGACAAAACCGTCAAATAAAATCGTACTAACCATGAAACAGTAAATGAAAAGCCCTAAAGGAACACTTTAGGGCTTTTTTGTTTGATAACGCAGTAAGTCCCATAAGTCAGCAGGCACCTTTTAGCCTGAATTTCTGTTAATGTAACTTTATACAAATTCAGAGAGTTTATATTGAAAGCATTGGTTGTACGATTTTCTAGTTTTGGTGATATCTTTCATGGTCTTGAAGGGGCCTGTAGGCTTAAGGACTCTGGCTTTGAAGTTCATTGGGTCACTCGATCTGACTATGCTGATCTGTTAGAGACAGTGCCTGAAATTCAACAGATATGGTCCCTGGAACGAAAACAAGGTGTCTTTGGTTTAATTCAATTAGCCCTAAAACTTCGCTCACAAAAGTTTACTCATATTTATGATGCTCATAACAATTTAAGATCGTCTATTTTAAGCCTCATCATAAAAATCCCCCTTTTAGATCGTAAGATTAAATTTGTTCGCAGATCAAAAGAGCGCATAAAACGCCTGCTTTTGTTTAAATTAGGTATCAATAAGCTACCGAACCCCTACTTTTCTTCACAATCATTTATAAAACCAATTGAAACTTGGATAAAAAATCACAAAAGGAACCTTCAAAGGCAACTCAATACCGAACATGTGGATTTGCCTGCGGGGGTCTTAAATCAACTTACTCAATTAAATACTATTGTCATTGCCCCCTCAGCTGCTTGGGAAATGAAACGATGGCCTGTGGATTATTGGAAACAATTAATCACACAATGTAATGAAAATAATTTTTTGATTTTAGGTGGACCTGAAGATGACTTTTGTGAAGAAATTGCCCGCGTTGCCCCAGAACGAGTTACAAATCTTGCAGGTGAACTTTCATTATTAGAAAGTTCAAAAGTCATATCTAAAAGTAAAATTTTAATTTCTGGTGATACTGGGCTAATGCATTTAGCCGACTTTTTAAATATACCACTCATAAGTTTCATCGGTCCGTCCGCTTTTGGTTTCCCGAGTAATAAGAACTCCAAATATATATTTAAAAACTTAGAATGCCAGCCTTGCTCCAAAGATGGTAGAGGTGCGTGCCATAATAAAATTTATAAAAACTGTTTAATACAAATTAAGCCCACTGAGGTTATTGAGGAAATAAAAAAAATTAGTAATATGGGGCTATTGTGATTTTTTACAAACTCCTTTTAAAACTCATATGCCAATGCCTACTCCTGAAATATTATGTTTCACAAGGCTGTGCCTTTTTGCATGCTTATAGTTTTATACAACCGAACAGAGGTTATTGATAAAATGTTTTTCCTATTTCGATTTTTTTATTTGTTTATGATATTACCTTTTGTTTTTTTTATAAGCTTAATCTTGTATATATTTGGCCATAGAAAAATCACTCAAGGTTTAAAAATGAGATGGCCTATTGATGGCAAACTGCCTTGGCAAAAACACCCAAAGCAAACAAAACCCATTTGGTTTCATTGCTCTTCTGGAGAATTTGAGTATGCCAAACCTGTCATTACTGGAATCAAAAAAAGAAATCCTAATACAAAAATTCTTGTTACTTATTTTACTCCTACTTATAAAAAGAACATAGAGGCATTCCCTTTAGTGGATTACTCCTGTCCTTTACCATGGGATCTTCCAGGACCTATGAGGCAGTTTGTCCACTATCATCAACCTGAGTGTTTATATATCTCTAGGACCGATCTTTGGCCTGAAATGCTTAACCAGACAAAACTTGCAAACATCCCCACATACTTATTTTCAGTTACAGCTCAAAAAACGAATATAAAAAACATTATTGCCCAGTGGCTGAAAAAAATATTATTAACAAAAGTGGATCGCATTTTTTGTGTTTCTAAAAGTGACGCCATTAATCTAAATTCACTTACTGATAAAAATAAAGTCATAGTTGTTGGCGACACAAGATATGACCAAGTTTTTGTGCGTCTAAGTCAACCAAAGCCCTTAGATGTTAATCTAAAACCTAATAAATTATGTTTCATTATGGGTTCCACTTGGCCACAAGATGAGAAAGTTTTATTCATATCTCTTGCTAAGGTAATAAAAGATAACGATATGCAGGCCATTATCGCTCCTCACGAGCCCACAGAGGAACATTTAAAACAACTGTCACAATATGCAAATAAATCAAATCTAAGCTTTAGACTTTATTCTGAAGCCAAAGACAATGACTATGATCTCTTAATCATTGATAAGGTAGGTATACTCGCTGAACTTTATGAGTGGGCAGATATTGCATTTATTGGAGGTTCATTTAAAAAGTCAGTACATAGTGTGATGGAGGCCTTAGCTTCGGGATGTTACTGTATAGTTGGGCCTTGTCATAAAAACAACAGGGAGGCCATTGAATTTCAAAACCAGCAGTTACATGACTCTTCTCTAGTGACATGTGTGAATAATGCCCAAGAGCTCACGGATACCATTCATCAATTAGCCAGCAATTGTATAAGACCAAATAGTAAAGCAGATATTGTTAAACTAATAAAATCCAAAACTGGGGCTACAGAAAAATTACTTCAGGAAATACCTAGATAGTTTGTGTTTTTATTGACCGAGGTTGAAGAACACTTGGTTCTTTAGGTTGTTAGCTTATTTGGAGTTAAGAATCTTAGTCGAACAGTGAGCCTTCCTGGCTCTAAGTTAGGGAGTGTAATCGCGTTGCTGCTGTAATGCGTTCGTACTTTTCACAGAGTAAGCTGGTTTAAATTTACCTTTGAATTTTTCAATTTCTTCATTCGTCTCACCATAAATAATATCATACAGGTCACTTGATGGGGGAAATTGCACTTCGTCTTTTAATGGTGTGTATACACCATAATATGATGGCACAAAGTTAAGGTACACATCTGTTAGCCTATCCATTGGGAATTTTAGCTTTTCTGCGGCCCATTGATCTACAGATTTATTAAACATATCATCGTAGGTAAAGGGTGCTGGGTCAGCTTGCATGGCCGTTAAAAACCTTACAAAGTCTGCATCACCACGAATCCTTAATAACCATGGATGATTGTATATATCTCCTGGATCTAAGATGTCACCTTCAGTGAAATGTTGAGTAAAGTAGTAATAACGTTCATCAAAACGATAAAGCTCATTTGTAGCATCTTTGTTAATATGTCGCTCGCCATCACATAATAAAAAGCCTCTATCAAGGGCAGTATTCCAAGCCTCTTTTTCCCAACTTTCCATAGCTAGGACTTGTGACAAGCTTTTCATTAATAGAGAGTTCAGAGTGAGCCTACGTTCCTTAAGCCGATTAAAAGAATCTTCACCAAACACACTAAATAGCTCATCCATAAATGCAGGGTTCCATTTTAAAATCATACATTGGTCAAACTCTTTTATTGAAAAGTTAACTGTAGCTTGTTGCATTGCTAAATAAGTCCCTTGACTAATATTAGCACCAGAAGACTTTGTAGTTCCTTTATCGTCACTGACTCGAATATTAAAACCAGTAAAGTTAAACAAAGCTGACACTCCTGGAATCATACCGAACAAGGATTTCATTGTTTCTGTGGGAGAAACAGACTTACTCATACCAATTTTCATGGACTTGCCGATACCAACATGAGAACCCACATTAATGTTCATGGATTTTCCACCTTTATAGATCACTCCAGGGTGAATGTTTTTAACAAAAAGCTTCGTTTCTGTGTGAAATGGTG
The DNA here is from genome assembly GCA_018663505.1 of Pseudobdellovibrionaceae bacterium. GTDB lineage: Bacteria > Bdellovibrionota > Bdellovibrionia > Bdellovibrionales > UBA1609 > JABJQG01. The sequence goes on from JABJQG010000048.1 coordinate 44,969, forward strand.
AGGTTCTTCTTTTTTCCCTACCTGTAAGTTGCTCATTTTTTTCTAAACCTAAAATACAGGCATTATATACAAAACTAAAGGAGCCAAATTTTGCAAAAGAGTCCATGGTGCTGCCACGCTTGGCTATCAAGTTATATTGGTCGAAAATGTTATGCGTGAGTTTATTACATAAGATTGACTTGTAGTCATTGTGGTTAGCGTGCTCTGTATCCATTTCATGATTAGCAATATAGTACTTAAGCCAATCATAAAAGCCTGACTTCATTTTAGCTGCATCCGCTTCAGGCTGATCATAATCTTTAAACTGATATATATATGACAGACCTTTACCTAAGTCTTTTTTATAAAAATCCTCGGCAAGTTGACTGTACTGGTCTGTGGGGAAACACTCTACATTTTCGTCAGGGTGACCCGAGTTATTACTTTCAGAGGTTAAGGCCGACACACTGGTTTTTCTTTTCATTTTTACACATTCTTCTAACTTTCTGTCTTTTAGATCCACATGTGTAACATTCATTGAACGAACAAATAAAGCTGATGAACTTTTTGCTTTCATGGTTCCAAGTTCTTCTTGATCTCTCTCTTGTTTTTTCATAATCAAGTGATCCACTTGGATGTTTTCTAAATAAGAGATATCCCCATAGTACTGAGAGCTTTTCTTTTGCTTAGCCTTATTTTTATCATACTCCATGGCATCTTCGCGCTCATCACGTAGTTTTGCTAAATTCTTCTGGTCTTCATCTTTATTCAGGAGTTTTGAAAAATACATATCAAATGCACTTTCTTTTTCTTTACCTGAAAATGTTTCCCCTTTACCAGAGGGAGTCTGGTAAACATGCATACGATCGTTAGCTTTAATTTGCCCACAATCAATTTCTGTACAAAAACTTTCATCTAAATTGTCGGTGGGTCTTACTGAGGAGTGGTTACCATTTAATAAAAATGTCACTGGGCCAACAAATGTTCTGGCGCTAAGTCCCGAATTGGTATCTATAAGTGTACTTAAATCCACATTCGGTGCCGCTGAATTTAAAGTAAAATCGTAGTTATTTCTTTCCAGTTTTGCACGATCAATAATTTTATTATCAAAACCATAGATAACATCATGGACTTTTTCTCCATTACTGGTTGTCCTCTCTACTTCAAGCCCTTTAATATCGATATATGGAGCTTCTTTTCTTAAATCATTTACCTCTAAAGTGCGCAGCTGCTCATGAAGTTGATTTAACCCCATACTTTTTGCATTTTTAATATCTTTTAACTGTTTCTGTAATACTTTTTGGTCCGCAATGAACTCACTTGTGTCTGCTCTACGCATAAGATGGTTTAAAAAATATCGTCTTTCTTTTTCTGTAAACAAATACTTAAACTCATTATCATTTCTTGTATCATCATCTGTAAGCACTCTTTCTCGATTTTCAGTGAACTCATTAATCATTTTTTCTACTGTTTCTGAGGAATACCCCATTTTAAACTTTCTAAATACTTCTACTTGGTTTTCATTTAGTGATTTTTCTAAAACGTTAGCCTTAAATAGTTCTTCTTCATTAATGGTTTCCAGTTGAATTAACATTTGAGACCGTATTCTCATGAGTCGTAAATCAGTCATGGATAATTCTACTGGGGTAATAATGTGTCCAGCATTTACTCGAACTAATTTCTGTTCCACAGTAATAAACTGTTTCGGCTCAATGGTTTTTAATGCCTCTTTTGATGTATCAATTTTAAATACACCCCCGTCACTCTTTTTCAAAACGCCTATATGTGCTGCGGAATTGGCTCCTGAGGGCATATCCTTATGATCACTAGTAATAGCTATGCCTTTTGAGGTGGGATCCAGGTAATCCTTTAAAATTCCTATTTTCATTAGATAAATACCATCTCGCAAACGCTCTATGGCTCGACGACCATACTTTAGAGAAGAATAGCGTAACACAAAAGGGTTGGTTCTTAATAAAACAGTTTTAAATACCTTCAACTGTAAGAATCGATCGATTTCGTACCTGAACTGCTGGGTCACATACGAAAAATTATTAAGAAAGAATCTTGATGGGGGTTTACTATCTAACACAGCTTGAATTTTTGAAAGTTGATGATTGGTAATTTTACTCCCATCTTGTCCAAAGACACCATAAGAATCAGCCCAGGGATTAACCCGAGCCACCAGGGTTCTTTTATATTTTTTGCCAGAGCTTTTCATGTACACATGCGCCTTTGGAAAATAGAACCTTTCTACTTCATAGTATTTATGAAGTACGCTGTGATAAATCGTACCACAACCATCCTTATCCACATCTAATTTCCGCCACTCACCCCACTCACTTTCCGACTCCGGCTTGCTTCGATCAGTGCTGGCATCACTTGTTTCCAATTGATAGTCAAAGTCTGTATAACCTAGCTTTGTTCCAGTAAACGGATCACTGAAACATGTTTTCATGGTAAAACTAATGCTTCTTTTAGTGGCTGTCTCACCTTCTCCTACATAAGAGTATTGAACACTCAACTCGGTCATTTCAAAGGATTCTACTCCTGAAGTGTCTGTAATTTTTCCACCAACAGCCTCTAAAGATTTGTTCACATATTTATCATAATCAAATCTATCTTCATCCAAGTACTTTTTAGGGTCCAATGGAAGACTGCCCTTGCCAATTAGTCTTTCAAATCGGCCCAGCTGGAATAACCCATCATAAGCTTTCATGTCTTTTCCTGGACCAAGAGGGACCATTCGCAAAACAAGTTTCAACTCTTTGTTTGTAGCTCTTAAAACTAGATTAGTTTGAACATTCACATTTAAAATTCCGCTATCATCTCGGATTTCGGCAATACCCGGTCTAAAGTTACCCGAGATCATCATGCTCTGAGAGCCCTTAGCCCCCACGCCCTCTGCAACAATATGTGCGTATACTTTAAAACGACCTGAATCAACTGGGATTTGAATGTTTTTACCATTCACAGAAACCACTTCCGCTTTAGGACGCAAACTTAAATCAATACTCATACGATGGTTAGCTGCGTTTAATCCCTCCATTTCTATACCATTGATCTTTTCTTGAAAGTTGGTATATACGGAATCATTTGTCACATTATCACTGTCTCTTAGGGTATCTACTGAAACTTTGTAGGAATCTACTTTCTCTAATCTGATTTTTGCTGTTTCGGTCTGGGCATCTAATTGAGCTTGGTTATAAACTAAATTTGCCTTTTCTTTGTGGTTTAAATCTAGTTGATGAAGGGGTTTTCCTGGGGATATGCCTTTGCCCTTGGAACGCAGTTCGGACCAAGGATTAAAGGCAAACTGCACATTCCACCAACCTTTATGAGTGCCTTTACCTGAGATGCGATATGTTTTTAGTATGTATCTGGCTTGATAAGCAAAATGGTCAAAGTTTACAGAATCGTTCCACTCAAAACAGCCACTATCATCTGTTTTCACCTCTATCACTTCCCCACTTACATCTACATAAAATGGAAAGCCTTCTGGAATTGATTTTTTTGTGTTTTGATCTTGAACACATATTTTAGGAATATAGTGTTTTGTTTTTGCGTATTGCCAACCATCTTTAGTTACATAAATTAACTTTTTTCCCCGGGCTGACATTTTGACTACTTGAAAAGTGTATTGATTGGAATGAATAGGAAGTTGTTCTTCACCTTCAATATTAAATGTTTTATTTTGTGAATCCCCTTGCACTTTTGTATCCTTGGGCACACTGGGCTTAAAGCAAGCTGTGAGCAGCAAGGATATAAAAATAATTAAGCTTACGTCTATTCTTTTAGAAACTAGCATAATCGGTCTCCAATTGAATTTCATAAAGCTCGTAGGAACTATCTTGTATGTTAGTTTTTATAAGAGGGTCTGCTTGTTTATATAAAAAGTTAAGGTTAAAACCATTTTTCTTGAATTTCCACTTAAGAGCAGCGGTTTTTATTTCATAATTTGTGCCTAACATTTGCCATGATAAATATTTTGCTGGCACAGCGTCTGACTCTATAAAGGAGTATCTAAACTCTGGTTGAATTACGTAATCCTTTAAGCGAAAACCCATTCCTAGATTCACATGTTGAGCTTTAGAGCGATCAAAAACTGCTTTTTCATTTTTTAACATGCCCGCTCTGAGGTAAGGGCCATTTTCAGTACCACCAAATGTAGTGACTACAATACCAGAAGCCCAGCCTTGAAAGTCATAAGCAAATTCACTTTGTGCTCCTGAGCCTAAGCCTGTATTGCCCATAAGCCGGGAGCTCTCGGCAACCACTGAGGGTAAGTCAGAATACTTAAATAAAGCGCCATAGCCTTCTACGGTTATATTTTTGTGAAGTGCATATTGCAGAGTGAGGGTCTCAGTTTGTAAGCTAGGTTGCACTTCTTTTTCAATACGCTCTGAAGAAAAACTACTAGAAGTGGGTACCACCTGTTGTGCTGATAAATTTGCACGAATTTTTTTACCCCAGTTAATATCGGCGCACTCCATTAAACCTGGAAAAGCTCTTGAACCAGATATGAATAAACTTGATGGTACTATCCCTTGGTTAATTGCTCCAATACCAAAACAGGCCTGTTTAATAGGGCGGTATACAACCACAGCTTCTTTTAGGCTTAAAAAATTACCAATGCTTCTTTGAAATGTTTCTTGTAGATAAGTGGACTGGAAACCAGCGCCAAGGTGCATGAAAAATGAGATATCTGAATTAAAATTATAAAGTGATTTAAAATTACCTAGGGCAAAGGCAGATGTGGCCATTTGGTCATCACCTTGGGCTGAGCCACTCCCTGTTTTGAACTTCCACCAACCTTTAAACTTACTTTTAAAGCTTTGATCTTTATCATCTAAAAGTTTAAAATTTTCTGTACGTTCAATGAGAGGCTTGGATAATTTGTATTTGGAATAAAAAGTTTCAGCCTGGGATGGAGAGAAAAAAAGAAGTATTAAAATAAAAGTAGCGCAAGTGGTCAGCAAGTTTCTCAAGAAAGAAAAACTCATCCCTAAAGTAACAGCCTGCATAGACCGTCTCATAACCGAGGACTCACGTTTTTTGATTTCATGCTCCTTAAACAATTTGGCTGTTTCCATGGGTATATCATATACAATACTCATGCAACAGCTAAACATATGAATTTAGGGCGAATTATAAAATCTATCTGTCTACTTTTTTTACACTTCGACATTTTAGGCAGTTAAGGGCATCAACTGTGCAAGCTTTGAAAATTATTCATGATTTTTGATGTAAAGATTACAAATCGTGCTCATTTAAAAACAGTCAAAATGCGTTATTAGATTTTTGTAATAATATACATAAGTTAGGCAGTTCGCCTGGTATTTAAGAGAATGCTACATAAGTATTCAGTGACCTCAAGAAAAATGTTGAATTGATATTCGCTTTATAACGAAAACTGAATAACTCTCTTAGAAGTTTACTTTTTTTGCCATTTACTTTCTTAATTGGGCCAAAGCGTTTTCTAGCTCTGCCATTGGGTCTATGTTTTCTAATACAAGACTTTGACATTGGCGGGATAGCTGCTCAATCTGATTTTTCAAACAAGTCGTTTGTGCATCATTACTTTTTAATTCCAAACAAACTTTTTCATTAGCCTTAGTACAAATGGATTGCATATTTTCATGAGAACTTAACTCTGAAGCATTTAGAGTTAAAAAACTGGCTATAAAAAATGTAATTCCTAACATTACTTTTAGAATTCTCATATTAATTTTTATTGCAATTTCTGCGCCAAAGCAAAGGCTGTAACCTACTGATAGTATACATAAATAATAAATATTATGTTTCATTATGAGATGCTGTTGTTTAAGTAATTTACAGTTGATTTAATATCAACAAATTATAAGGTCTTTCGCTAGTGCCAGGCATCTTTTGCGGATGCGTTCCGTCAATAAGGAAAACGACCACCTAAATATGATCAATTTGATTATTTGACAGAACGCATCCGCAAAAGATGCCTGGCACTTATTTTAGCACTTATTTTGTTGGTATTTAAAAGCCATGAAGAGCTTCAAAAGTTGCTTGGGGCACCATCTGGCAGCATCGTACTGTGGCGGTCTGTGTGCCTGATTTATCTCCACCAGTACAATAATAATTTGAATTATAACTCCAGATATAAGCGTTGGTACTGCCCCCCATGTAGTGACAAGAATCACTAACCAAAAACCAGCTCGGTTTACACCCAATTGCTGTTGCAACAGAACCTCCTGGGTTATGGTGTCCGGTCCAACGAACAAAAACACTGTCTGTTGCAGGCCGGCTATCACTAGTAATCGTTTGATAACCTGAAGCTATAACTGTTGTATCATCATCATTGGATGTCCCCGTGAGGCATGTCCAGGTTTTGCTTGTTGGTTTGCCCTTTAACAAAGCTTGGCCCCCAGGAAGATTTGAAAATGAGGCTATCATTTTTTTATTAGCTACAGCATACAAGTAATCTTTTTTAGCTAAATCAGTTGTTGGGGAAATGTTAACACACTCAGGAACTCCCGCTGTAGAAAACCCCACTAATACCTGCCCTGCGAGAGGACACCTTGCAGAGTTAGCTGCATCAGAATATACTTGGGTGACTTTTCCAGAATAAGCCCCTGAACTTGGAACACCAGTTATTGAGTTACGAACATCGCTACTTGTCCTAATAGTATCTGTGACATTAGAGATAGATACATCACAGTTGTTAGTTACGCCATTCCAAACAGCGGTAATATGGGTTTCGTAGCCAGCATCTGCATTATGATTAAACGCATTACACATACTCTGTAATTTTGTATGTAAATAGCTCTTGTTCCAAATACACACTCGTCCGCCAATACTGTTAGAGTCGCCTCTAGGAAGTCCGCCGTTAGTGGTACATAGCGTATCAAATTTTGCTCCTAAAACCGCAGTTAGGTTACAGGAGGCCGCTGAAGAGGCATCTCCACTAAATGTTCCACCGAGTTTTGTGCACAAATTAGTTATAGTTCCATTGGTGCCACCTGTAGATGTAATGTTATCGCACTGAAACGAGCCAGCATGCTGAGGGCTACCCCCAAGCTCACGACAGGCGGAAATTAAACCTGGGAAGTAACACAGGGTTCCGGTAACGGCGTCTGGTGTGTATATGCCAGCCGCAAAAGTCCCCCAAACACCACCTACACCACTGCAAGATGCCGCCGCCACGGTACCTGTATTACTGGTTGTGGTGCAGACCCCATTATCCGTAACAACGTTGGCTAACCCAGTGAGGTCTTCACAAATTTTATCAGTATCTAAAGCACAGATGCTGGTGAGAGAGTTCCATGTGCCTTTAATATTATCTCGACAAAACTGCTCAGGAAAGCTTGTGGTAATGGATGCTCCACGAGTAAAATTAAAAGAGTACATGTCGCTATTAAAAGGTATTTTGAGTCTTTCAGAATTTGGATAATAATTAAGTCTTCCTGAAACTCTTAAGCTAGAATTGGCTGAAGAACAATTACCAGTACATTGTGGAACATGGTAAAGCTCTAAAACAAAGGGACACTTATCGTCACCATCAGGAACATTGTCCGCATTAGTATCTGCAATACCTGCATCAGTGACCCTGCAAGGCACTCCAGCAAGAGTATATCCTCTCCTATTGAAATCAGCATCATTTGGAGTAAGAGCAATAGCCGCAGATCTATAAACAGCAAAATGATTTAACACAGGAACAGCTAGGGCTTCATTATTTTCTGTAACAACGGTTGTGCCACAAAAAGGGTTTGCACCGTCAAGGCAGGCAAATGAGGTATTTGCAACATGACTTCTGGTAATGAGCCAAAGAGTATCGTTTTGAACCAATGATTGAACTTCATTTTTTAATGACGTAGCTACCATGCGTATTTGATTTTTTTTATTATCCATATTCATATTGACGATCATTCTGGCCATACCAGCACTGATGACGGCCATGATGCCAGTGGTGACCATGACTTCCATCAATGAAAAACCTTTTGAATTTCTAAACATTTTTTTCATAATACACCTTTACGTTCGTATCCAGGACTAGTCGGTAGTTTGAACTAAAAACTTGAGGAGTATCAAGCGTAGCTATAAATTTAAGTGCCTATATCTAAATAGTTAGCACAAAATAATTGAAAAATAATCAATTTGCTTTAACAAAATCTCAAAAAAATACATATACTTAAAACCTAACATATAATGCAAAAACTATAGCTGTTGGATTATCTGTTTTCACTCTATAGTTTATTAAACAAAGTAGAATATTAAAAATTTAAACCCATTGTTAAACCAGAAATAGTGGAGTCGATCGTAGATAAGTCAGAACTATTTTCTAAGCTTAAGGAGTTGAAGTCTAAACCCACAAAAAACTTTTGCGACCACAGAGTAAAATCTTGCATAAATTGAAATTGAATTTCACTACCCGTAATTATTTCGCCAGCAACACTGGTTGCCATAAGGTTAATATAAGTTTTATTTTTAGCTGAAAATAACGGAGATTCAAAAGCAATACCCATAGAAGGAGCTTGAATATTTGCTCCAAAATTATTTCCAGTGGATCTCATGTCCAACCATCTCATTCCCACCAATGGTCCAAGAGTGGAGTTGCCTAAATAAAACCAATAAGCGCCTAGTACGGATAAACTAGAATAATCCACATTTGCCGTCTCATCTGTTACCATTGTTAAAATAGAAGCCGTAACAAAATAACCAAATTTTGTACTGCCCAATACTCCAGAAGATTCTGCATTGAGAAAAACCCCCTGATTATCAACAACCTTTAGATCCTTAGTTAAGTTAATAGTGCTTACCCCTATACCAACATGGCGATTGTCATGAAAGGAATTCAACTCTTTGCTTTTTTTCTTTAAAAAATATTTAAAGTTATTTACTAACCCCACCGTGTTCATTTTTCCCACTTTACCCCAAGAAAAAGTACCTAACTTACCATTAATAGCAACTACTCCATGCAAAGCTTGAAACTCATAAATACGTGTATTTTCACCCTTCCCTTCTACTTCGAAAATACTACTTTCTAAATTGGCATCCAAAAATGTTGACAACACAAGTCTCACTTTTTGAATGTCATTTGATTTTTTCTTTTTATTTTTGGCTTTATTTTTCTTTTTAGTGCTTTTCTTGCTTATTTTTTTATTACCCTTACGTACTTTCTTTTTTGTCTTTTCTTTTTTTACATCAATAGGCTTATTATTACTGTCTACTAGACTGCAGCTCATGCCGGCAAAATAACCAGACTGAATTTTCTTAGTCGGCAAAAACAACAAAGAGTATTTAATGCAATTATTAGCAATAAAATAGTTTTTCTCACTGGCTTGCACTTCAACAACAAGAGTAAACTTCTTTCCATTAGTTAAAAACACTTTTAATTTTGATTTTTTATGCCTCAAACTAATAATCGCCTGATTGCCTTTAATTTTAGCGGCACGTATCACACTTAAATCTTTTGAAAAATTAATAATAGCTTTTACTTTGTATTTTGCCGGCCAAATCAACTTTGTTTTTAAACTAAAATGAAGTTTTTTATCTTTACTCTTATTTTGCCAGTATGGCTTAGCTTTTGCCACAAACCCCTTGTACGCCAGTTTAGATGTGGAGGCTTTTAATGAGATATTTTTAGCCGCAACAGAGAAAGACCAAACAAAAATAATTGCTCCACAGATGATTTTTAACAAACTCCCCTTACTTAACATTCCATCTCCAAAACAAAAAATTTATAGTACTCCACGCTTAAGTTTAAATTCTAAGCCGCCATTGATCCAGTAGTAATATTTAGTATAAACCCCTAATACAGAGGTCGAACACCACTAAAGCCAAACCTGTAGCTAGAACAAAAGACTCTGGTAGTTATTTAATCTTAAAAACAGGAGCTACTCTTTGGTCTAGGAAATCTCGATCTATCAGATCCTATTTCTCCTTACAGCAAGTGGTTTAAGCTTTGGTACATTTGTTAAACCGATAATGACTAACTGTAAGAAGAAGACTGACCACAGCTAAAGCTGGAACCTAATCCCATTTTACGCGAACAAAACATTTCACTCACTCAACTCCGCGTTTGGAGATCTAGCACAAAAAGCGAGTTCAGCGCGGAGGCCAAAGGCCGAGCACTGCATGTCTGAGCATTTTTGGGTAAGATCTCCAAACGCGGAGTTGAGTGAGTGAAATGGTTTGACCAATATTCAGGCCATAAGCTTTAAAACTTAACGCTAAGCTTCGAATGAAAAGACCCCAAAATTACTTAGAAAACTTTAATATAAATTCCAAGTCTAAAAGAGGCAAAATGGGCACTCGATTAAAAACAGGGTCACTGATAATTTGCATTTTGCTCATGGACCACATAATATTGTCGGCAATAACTATTCCTGCATACAGGTTGTCATAACGGCCTTGAACAAGAGGTGCGTTGATCAATAAAGATTTGTAAACAATTGCATTTTTAGAACTGGCATTACTGAGACATGTAAAGTCTTTGATCACACCACCCTGCTCACTTACCTGGTCTGCCTGATCTGAGTCCCTCATGACCTCTGTAAGGTAGCTTTTAACTTGAGGGGCACTCAAGCCTCCCATTTTAAAATAATTCGCCTGAGGCTGCCACTGAGCTAATAAAGCTTGTCCTTCTGCAGAATTTAATTGTGGAGTCACCTTGCACGCCGAGGCATCCTTCTCCCCTGTGAACGTATTTTTTTGTTCAAAGAAACCGAATCTGGCTTTTAGTACATTTGTGGCCTTAACTGGAGCGCTTGGTTTAAGTGCATTGGCGTTTTCGCAGTATTGAGCATTAAATGAAGTGGGCGTACCAGCAGCGCAAGAGCGTTTTGAGTTTGCCACAGTTTTAATGGACCCAGCACCAAGAATCACCGCTCTAGCGCTAGCTAATTGCAAATGCGCATTCAGTGCATTTGCAACCGTATAGTCCACAGAACCCTCTAGAAAAATACTTTTTGTGGAGTACACACGACAGCCTTCTTGTGTCTGAAGCTTTAGGTTGGTTAATCTAATCACGTCTGTGACTAAAATATCGCCATCACAAACTAAAGGCTTTGTGGGATCGTTATAAAATGTTCCATTAGCATGTTTAACAACGCCCGCTAGGTCCACTTTGGCTGTAACATCATTAGGGAAATAAAGTAATCCCTCTAAACCTGGAACTAGGTAAATATCTTTTTCTACTAACTCAAGGACTGATGCTCTTAATGAAGTGAGTTGACTTACTGTGGGAGCGCCAATATTTATCTGATTTGAAAGTTGAAAAGCATCTGCATTCGTATTGGTGATATTAAAATTACACTTTACATAATCAATAAGCTTTCCCTCACCAGGTGTTGTACAACCTTGCATAGCAAGGGTATTGACCGTTTTATCTGGAATTAGAAATTTAGTATTCACATCCAATTTTGCAGAAGAAAAAGACTTAAAATGATTTTTTGATTGCCCGTGGTATGATAAATCATTCTCTGCAGCACCTTCAGTCCATAAAAAGGCTGAAGTATCCAGTGAAAAATCACTCACAATGTACGAACTTCCTAAAAATTTTGCGTGACACATAATGCAACCTAAGTTTTTTGCCACCACAGATAAGGGTTTAGGCTCGGGATCTCTGCTTTTAACAGAGGCTAGCACATTGAGCTCTCCAGGAGAAAACTCATCAGAAACTATATATAGTTTTCCTGATACATCAATACCTCTGTAACCAGGATTTGGTGTGTATTTAAAAATTAACTTTGTATCATCAACCACTGTTAATGTTCCAAACTGGGTCTTTCTTTCTTTGCTAAGGGTGATGGGCAGAGTAGATAATTTAATTTTTCCAATCAAGCTGGCATAAGAGCCCAGAGCCTCGGGCGAGAGAGTTACTTCTTTAGACGGAACATGCATTTTGGTAAAAATTTGTAAAGGCTCAATCTCTGTAGTTTCTGTATCTAAAATCTCTTGATCTTCTGCAGATAACTCGGCACCTTGTTCTTCTGGTATGGGCTCGTTATCGAAAGTGCTCACCTTGGTGCAACCCACAGACAAAGCAAAGGTAAATAACAATAAAGACATTAACATAAGTAATTTCATCTTAATTTTCCTCAACTTTTAAAATCTCTTCTGTAAAATCAAGAAGAGGCAACAAAGAAACCACAGAAAAAATAGGATCTTCTTCAAAATTAAATTTAGAATCATCTTCTTCCCAGGACAGATTCTCACCCACAATCATCCCCTTAAAATAAGCCCCAGTACGTGACCTAATTATTGGTGCATTTAAAAACACATGTTCAAACACATCGTGACCAGCAACACCATTATTCACATCGCCTGTGGACACTCTGTTGCAAGTTGTATCTAATACAGGATAATAAACTTCCGCACCTGCCACCTCATTAAATTCTTTAGCTGCTAAGTCTAAGGTGTCGGCATCATTCACTATTTTATGCACAATATCAGATGTTGATATGCGATTAGGGTTATCGGCTGATGACAAGCTAGTAAAAAGCGATTCATTAAATGCAAACTCATGAGTTTCGTTTAAAATATATGCACTTAAGGGTAGTGAATTTGCTGTAAAATATTCATCTCCATCAACGCTGCCATTAGCATTAGGGTCCTCAATAAGGTCTAAGCCTGCCACTGTATTTTCTGGCTGAGGACCTTCTGTAATTTGTTGATCAGTAAAACCAGTAAAATGACAATAGTTAAAAGCTCTAAAATAATCAAAATAACGATTAGTGGCCTGAGTACCCACCACGCCACTATTATCAGTATTTTGATACCATGGATAGTCAATACCATTAATATCTGATCCCACATGAAACACCCTTGGATCTCTATATGTTTTCACAGTGGTTTCCGCGGAAGTTGTTTGATAATTCACCCCCGTACCAGCGTCCAAATCAACGCGTACACCGGTGTGTCGATCATCGATAATACCTGCGTCCTTGTTTAGATATATGGAGCCCGCAGGGATACTTGTAGTTTGATCAATATCTCCTTCATCATAAAAAAAATGGCGGCGAGCATACTGAGAGTAACCGATAAAGTGTTTTAAAGTATTGGTGCCTTCACACATTCTCCGGTGTCGGTTATAATCTGTGGAAACACTGCAAGCTCTGCTATCAATAACTCCCATGCCTACACTAATGGCCAGTGCACTTGAAAACTGGATATTGCTTGGGATATTTACTGGGGCGCTTAAAGTAATTAAACCCGTAACATAAATACGGCAACCATCTTTAGATACTAAATTAATATTTGCAAACCTGGCTGGGCCTAATATAAGTAAATCCCCTTCACAAACAAAATCCACATTAGCCTGAGAAGGTAAAACAGAATCATTATAAACTGAACCGTTTAGCGCTTGAGAAATTCCACTTATAGGCAAACTTACTCCTATTTCCTCAGGCACAAACAGCACATTATTAAAAGTTTTACCATCAATGGTAACCCTATAGTCATTCACATTACTTGCACCTTCCAATTGAGCATAGATCTCGCGTAATCGTAATTCAGTAGGTGCTGCAATTTTTATTTTCGTCACCTCTTTAACATTTAGACCTGTGGTAAAATCAAAAAACTCTTTTAAACTGTAGTTTTGTAAAAAATCAAAATAATTATAACCTTTAGCATCTAAATTCCTTGTATTCACTTCCCGGTTCCAATTGTACCCAGCTCTATAGGTAGCTGCTAAATCTGCCGGAGCTCCATTACCTGTAGCTAATAAAGCAGCATCACCAGGGCTTAATACAGGTCCCACAGGTTCAGCCGTGCCTGTGTGTAAATAAACTTGAGGCACCACTAAATTTGGCCCGCCAGAAGTTACCGTTTTAAAGATCGTTTCTTCTAAAAATTCAAATCCAACGTTATCAATGGTTAAACTGTAATTTGTATTATCAAAAGGATATTCCAAACTTGCAGAGTTCCTATTGCCCATAAAATAGGGGTCGTAATCTGTAAGATTTGGTCCCACAAACTTTTTTAAGCCTAAGCCGAAATCAGATACAATGGTCCCGTTAAATTGACCACCATTAGAAATATTACGTGTAGCCCTTACTGCTAATCCATAATGAGATTGAGCATTCGATGGGTTATACACACTTACATTGATGATAACTTCACCTGTGAGTAGCTCTGATCCCCCATGCAAGAACACAGGGATTTCCTCAACCCCTCTAAATCCTGGGTTTGGGAGATACTCTACACTCATAGGTTCTGTTCTACTTACAAATATTTTTCCATATTTAGAATCTGAGCTTAACTTTATGGAGTCTTTGTCCAAGGAAAGTTTAACATCTACATGAGAAAATGCGGGATCAATTTCCATGCTTCCTTGAACCTCTTTCCCAAGTATAGTGTAGAGCTTTAGTTTGGGAGTCTTTGCTAAAAGCGTAGGAATAGGCTCCTCACTAGAAGTTTGTGTGGACTCCAATTCGTAAACAGAGACCTCTCCACAGTTCCCATAAAGGATGAGCGTACTCAATAAACTCACAGCTATTAGGCTGATGATGGATCTGGGTGGCTGGGCAAACCATACAATCAATTTCTTCATTGCGCTTCCCCCTCTACAGGTTCCGCTTGAAAAAGCTGAGACCTTCCAACGCAAGCAACGCTCTTCCCATCTCTAATAATAGCACAAACTTGGTTTTTTGCTGCAGATAGTGATGTAGCTCCGGTGAGTTTAAGTACTTTTTTAGGTTCTTGATATTTATAACCATAAGTAGAGTCATTCACTGTTTCATCAAATACTGATCCCCAACACCATACAAAGGTATGATCAGCCACTAATTCTCCTTGAGGTACGATGCCTGGCTCACCAATAGCGCAAGCATAGGATGAACTTTGTGTACCAGCTGTCACTATATGATTGCTATTCGGACTAAATAATTTCAACTTTTTAAAACTGGTCCCTTCGGGCAAGCTTATGGCTATTTTTGTGTCTACCCCATTATAGCTTCTGTGACTTTCCTGAACATAAGATTGGGCGATATTGTTCCCCCAGCATTGCGCTGTAACAGTTTGACCGGCAATGGCTTCTCCATTAATTAATGCTCCACTACTCACTAAGGCGCAAGCACTAAAACCATTATATGAAATATCCAAAGCATTTGAAATCCCAGCCATATCATCTGCTCTACTGTATTTTTCAACCTGATTATTTTGTAAAAGTCTATATTTATTACTTCCCCAACAATAAACTTTATTGTCATTGGCTAATGAACAGGCCGCTGGTGCGCCAATGCCAGATATATCATTGCCACCAGTGACCACCTTTGTGGACCCCGCTGAAAATAAAGTGGAGAAATCCTGTGCTGATCCAGACAGGGATCTGTGTTCAGGCCACCCATGATGCGCAATTCGTGGTGTGGTAAAATCCACATAAGTTCCATTCCCTAGTTGTCCTTGTGAATTAGAACCGTAACAATAAACCTGGTCGTCTGTTGCTATAACACACAAAAAACCAACTGAACTGGAGATCTGCGTGATCTTAGTATCCACATCAATAGGGTCATTTCTATATACCGGATTGGAGTTCACATCATAATGATCAAGCACCCTAACGTAATGTTTTTTTCTTAAAATAAATTTATTATTAAAAGAATTTGAAGCGGTAAAAGTATTGTCTCCAAAGCCTTTAATTTTTACGTTCCCATCACCAATACTGTCATAAGCAACTACAGTGGAAGCCAAAAGTGACTTGCCATCATACTCCCCTAGTTCGGAGCGACTACCTGAAAACACACCTGATACCGATATACTGGAAGGAAATGTTCCTGCAATGGGAGGCAGTACACCTGCGTAAACACTGGGAAACCCTTTTTGACTAGCATCTCCAGTAACATCATCACACACACCCTCATAGCCAGGGTAACCGTTATCGAAAATGGCCACTGAGTTTTCAAAATTAATGGGTGTGCTTGGAGCTTTTGTATTTGGAGCATCACCACATTCACCACCTGCAGCAAAATCATTAGGGTTAGTTCCAAGTTGGTAGCTATCGTTAGTGCCCCAGCAGTGAATAGTTGAATCTGAAATTAAAATGCAGTTGTGAGAATCCGAGGTGACTAACTGTTTAATAAAAACATTTCCCGTACTACTATTATCAAGACAGTCCGCAGGATCACTACTAAAACACAAACCGCCTCCATCACCTGAAGGTTCATCTAATGTTTCCACATCTATATGCTCAACAATACAAGTGCCTCCATCTGCAGGACAGTTTGTAATGGTTCCTGAAATGGCATTTACCGCACTACACTTTGAAACTTGACCAGGGCAAACAAAGGTTTCTGTTTTCACAACTTCAGGTTCCCCACTCACTGTGACGATTGTCACTTCAGTGGTTTCCTTTCCCTCTGGGCTTATGTTTGTGTCTGTAGTTTGAGACTTAGTAGCCGTATCATTAGTGCAATCTTCTGTTGGGCAACTTCTCCAATAAAATGTGAAACCACCGTTACCATTCACACTCAAAATACTAATTTCAACAGGGGCTCCCACAAGGCAGTATTCAAGACCTGTGGCAGGATCTTTACAATGACGTGATGTTACTTGCTGCCCCTCTAGCGTAGAGGAAAGCTCCGAAGAAGTCACCATAGTTAAATACTCTGAGTCTTGATCGCAGGTTTCTATAACAGTATCACTCTCACATAAAAACACCGTCTGGTACATTTTATCTTCAGGAGATACTCGTAAAGCACTAATCACTTGATTTTTGCCAGTATCAGGGTTTGAGGATATTTCTACAAAATGAATGAGCTGAGTGCCTAAACCATCTGTTCTAGGATCAATTCTCGCAACGTTTTTCGCCACATCCATGATTGGGTAGTCTGCCGTTGAAATCATTTCGATCTCTTTGCTTTGAGCTTCTGCAGCTGTGCAAAATTCAACTCCAATACCACAAATTAATGTAATAGTAGCTGGTGAGCCTTGGTAAGTGTTTTCACTGCTCAAAACTCTATAACTATGAGCTGAAATATCATTACAAGTCTTCACAGAGGCATCACAAACATAAGTCACTGTTTGTTCATCACCTGAACTACTGGTGCGAGTGGTTGGGTCCGTACTTTGCTCAAAAGCATTACCTTCTGTACATATCTCAAAACTAGCGTCGCAGGTATAAGAACCACTAGGGGTAGAATCAAATTCAATAGGTTCAGAATCAGCAATGGCATTAAAATAATTTGTGGTCATCTCTAAGCTGCCGTCAATGTTTATAATAATATCTGACGTAAATCTTTCACTGGCGTCTTCTGGTTCGCAGCTAGCCAATGCAGCTAAAGCTAAATTATCATTTGGGTCTCCACCCGAATCTTTACATATGTATCCTGTAGAACCTGTGATGGATCCCTTGTGATCTAGTCCAACAACTTCACTAGTGGATGTTGAATCTCCGTTAGAATGCATGCTCACAGTATTTTTGCTAATTTCAGTTTGGGTAATAACAATATCCGTGATTTCATTTAACACCACTACCCCATTTTCTCGAAGTACGGTGTGGTTTGTAATTGACCCATCAACATTGATTATTTTGCTAGTAAAGGAATCGGCATTGGTTTCATTACACGTGCTTTGCATAGTTATGGATGACCCAGAACAGCGAGCGTTTATGTCAAATAAAGTATCTCCGCCTGCAGATATTAACATGGATGACCTTAATAATTGGTTGCCGCTGCCCCCGTTAATACCAATTGTTAAATCAAAAATATCGATTTGTTGTTCTCCGCCAGGGAGAATCTCCACAATTTTTTCAATCACTTGATTTGGTGGCACAGAGACATCACATACTTCAAAGGATGTCATTTTTTCTAAACACTTACTGGTAACAGAACTCCCGTTTAACTGAGTAACCACTGTTGTTATATCATAAACTGTATTGCCTCCTTCAACTAAGGCATATGGGTGGATTTCTGTGCGCATTAAACTGCCGTCCAGGAATTTTTTTGATTTCACTTCATATGTATCTACCGGAGGGGTCTCAACGCTACATAAATTTTCTACTACGTTATCCAGTAATTCCACTCCGCCGCTGCCTGAGCTTATGGGTGATGCCGATTGAGTGAGATCTACATTACATTGCATCACTAGTTCATCCGTAGTCTGCAAATCTGGGTCTTTATCAATGGTACTTAGAACCATGCTTGCTGGCCCACCTGATAAGTAACTTATATCCACTTGAACCCCTGCGTTCTCGTCACTCCCATCACCAGCTAAGCCAACATAGGATTCACTGGTGATAAACTCGCCTTCACAAGCTGTGTCTTTAGGAATATTTAAACAGCGCACAATATGTACCTGACTTAGGTTTTCATCTTTAATAGTTATAATAATGTTCTCATTATTTTCATCATGAGCCGAAACAACTCTTTGGGTTTCTTGAGTTACGCCAGCACCAATAGTAATAAGTTCTGTACTCCCTGTAGTTTCACCATTAGTGCTATTACAAATATCCTCAGCTGCTTTTGTTTCTATTTCAGAGCCATTGAGCATTAGATCTGCCGCCAAAACTAAACATTGATACTTTACTGTGGACGTTAAACCATTGCTACCTGTGACTTCAAATACTGAGGTCACTATAAAACCACCATCCCCATTAGAGATGCCATCAACTTTTACATTCATATTGCCTGAGCCAGATGAGTTGCCAGCCTTATCCTCTAACTCAAACCTAAAAGAATCTTTAATATTACAACTACTTGCTGCAATAAGACCATAAGCCTGAGCCGAGTCCGCTGAAAGATTATCGGCCAAATCAACAGGGTCAATGGGCTCAGATGCTGAGGTATTATTTACTGAGTCCATAGGTACACTGGATAAATCTACGTCTGCAACAGGAGAACAACTAAAGCTTTCTGAGTCCAGTGTTTCTGTTACAGTATTCTCAACAGAACTCCCCATAGTCACTTCAAATGTTCCATCTCCGTTTTCTTTAAAAACAAATTCAGTACCCGCTTGAGCATCTGCAATACCGTCACCATCCAGGTCGCCTGATGCATCTACTGGAGCACTCACTGAGCCCTCTATATTGGTAACAAACTCACTACCTTGTTTACAGTCCTCAAGATTCTCAACTGCAGAACATTTTATACTCAAAGTGTTTTTACTCCCAGTATTTACATTTTCATTTTCTTCAGACAATGTGATAGTTGAGGTCCCATTTCCATTATTTATAATATCAAAAGAATTTTCTGTGTTTTGTGGCTCAACAAATTCAACATCAAGACCAGAGGCTTTACTAGCATCACTGAGTAAACACTCATCTATTTTGGTTTCTAAAACCACATTATTACTGCTGCATGTTTTGCTTAACTTGCTTAATATACTTTCTCCGTCAGGCGCTAAGGTCTCACTTTCAAAAGCAATAGAGTTTTCACCACTTGCATTTTTAACGAAAGTTGTGTTTAAAGTAGTTTGCTCGCCAAAGGACTCAGTAACTTCTTTACTCGTCACTTGATCCGCATTGTTCGGACCACAGCCACCATTAAATTCGGGGTTAAAAATTTCACTTAAGCTGGAGTCCACAACCGTTGTGGCAACTGTGGTGGAAGGGTAAGTTTCGTTAAAACAAAAAGCTGTGGTTTCATTACCATTATCATCAATCAATGTGGATTTTAAATCTGCAACTGTGGGATTAGCTAAATCCACAGTGCTTTCTGTCTGCAAACTGCCATAAGCACCTAAATCATAAACTGTAGATGTCACCGAATTTGTAGCCCCATCACTTTGTTCATTAAAAGATTTTATTGCATTTAAATCCACACTAATAGAAGGAGGACTATCATTTTGAGTCACTAAGCTGTCCACTAAGCTTTGCTCTACATTTTCTAAAGATAGAGAGGATGTCACTGTACGAGGGGGAGGACCTGGAATAATTTCAGAAAAACCAATGGCTAAATCTGATGTTCCATTGTCATTGTGGCTTATCTGTAAATTAAATGGCTGTCCATCATTAGTGGACCCCGATAATGTTTCAGAAATGAGCTCCCCTTGTTCCACCCCTGCACCATTAGGTACATGACCATAATTTTCTTGGTAAACAATATTTTGAGTATTAATCCCAGTACTATTGTCACCAACAACTGTATTGGCGCTGCTATCATAAGTGGTAATCATGTCTACTAAATCATAAAGAGCCCCACTTGTTTCGTCCTGGAGACCTGCAGTTAAAGCTATTGCAGTGGCTGCTGCAGATTGAGCCGCAGACACCGCTGCAGCTGCACCAGCATCAAGAACCTCTGATGAGCCTGCGGCTCTTGCAGCATCTATAGCAGCGTTAGCGGCAGCCACAGCAGTGTCAGCTGCAGCACTCCCTGCCTCTGCAGCATCAGCTGCGGCAATAAGTGCTAAAGATAAAACATCTGCAGCGCTAGCCGCAGCTGTAGCGGCACTGGCAGCATTAGCTGCGGCTGCGTTAGCTGCAGTAATGACATTAGAAATTTCAACTGCTGTGGCGTCAGGGTCTGCTGCAACCAAAGCTGCTGCTTCGGCCGTGGTTTGAACAGCTGAAGCTGCTATTGCTGCTGCTTGAGCAGTGGCATTAGCCAGCGTTAATGCTGAATTTACAGCATTAGAAGCAGCTGTGGACTCTGCAGCTTTTGTCACTGCCGTTGCTGCGGCATTATCAGCAAAAGCTGCCGCACCTATTGCAGCAGCGGCACTTAGGGGGTCCGTAGCCGTTTCATTAGCTGCTGTAACCGCAGCTGCTGCTGCATTTGTTGCCACTGTAGCGGCAGCCAATGTGCTGCTTGCAACCGTGGTCCCTGCATTAATGATATCTGGAGCTAATACAGCAATTGCCACAGCTGCCGTTGCAGCTGTTATGGTGCCAGAAGCCGTATCTGTAGCCGAATCTGACGCCTGATGTGCTGTAGTGGCCGCAGCCGCTGCTGTAGCACCTAAAGCTGCCTCAGTGGCTCCTGATTGTACAGCACTAGAGTCACCAGCTACTGCGGCTATTGCTGCAGCAGAACTGACCTCAGCTGCCACAACTGCGGCAGCTGCTGAAGCAGGATCTAATGCGATGGATGCACCAGCTGCATTTGCTGCTGTAATTGCTAAATCTGCTGAATCCACAGCGTGTGCAGTGGCACTACTTGCCACCACCGCTAAGTTGGCAGCTAAATCTAATGCATTCGCTAAGGCTTGAGTGGCAACAGCAGCAGCATCTGCGGCTACTGCCGCTGCACCCGCTGTAGAGGATGCTAAATCTATGGCATTTTGTATTTGAGTGGCTGTAGCACTTGGATCTGCAGCTATTGCTGCAGCGGCATTGGCCGCATTAGTAGCTTGAATAGCTGCATTTGTAGCTGCAATGGCAGCAACAGATGCATTGGTAGCAGCTGAAGTTGCAGCATTGGCTGCGTTAGTTGCATTGGTAGCAGCTGATGTTGCAGCATTGGCTGCCGCATTAGCTGTGGCGGCAGCGGCTGTTGCAGCAGTTGCCAAAACTGGATCTGAAGTATTTGCCGCTGCGCTTGTGGCCGCTGTGGCCGCGTTAATTGCGGCTGTGGCGGCTGAACTGGCATTAGCAGCTGTAGCTAATGTGGCATTAATAACTGCTGCAGAACTTGCTGAAGACGCAGCCGCTGCTACAGAGGCGGCAATGGCCCCCGCTGCCGCCATGGACGCTCCCCCTGCAGCTGTGGATGGGTCACTCGTGCTTGCTGCAGCTGATGCTCCATTATTTGCACTTGCTGCTGCGGCTGTGGCTGCCGTAGCACTACTTGATGGTGCAGAGGCTCCACTACTGGGATCTAGTCTTCTATTCACTGTTTG
This sequence comes from Pseudobdellovibrionaceae bacterium, assembly GCA_018663505.1. Lineage (GTDB taxonomy): Bacteria > Bdellovibrionota > Bdellovibrionia > Bdellovibrionales > UBA1609 > JABJQG01. Next base: position 66,692 of record JABJQG010000048.1, read on the forward strand.
GGAGACTCCCGAAGCCAATTGACTTCCCGAACTGGAGCTCACATGAGTCACTCCTGGTGTGTTTGCATTTAAAATTTCAGCTAAGGCAGAAGGATCCGTAAAATCGGCACCGTCCAAAGCCGAAGAATCAATATCACCTGCAAAAACATCACTTGATGTATTCCCCTGAGGGTCTGCGCTATCAAAACTAGATTCACCACTCACTCCCCCATGCCCATCGGATGCAAATTCAATTTTTACTTCTGATTTGGATCCATCACTTGGGTTATCTACTCCGGCTGAAACACTTCCAGAGGTGGCATCAGAAGGAGGAAGAGTGTCCAGAGCTTCTAAATAAGCCTGAACAGCGTCACCTATTTCTCCAGCTGTAGGAGGCTCACTCATAGTTGGAGGTGTCTGTGGTGTTGGCACAGGAGTAATGTTTGAATAATTTAATTCAGAAGAGCTTTGTGCTCCCGTGCTTGGGTCTGAAGCGGAATGATTCACACTTATATTTGCGCCACCGTCACTAGCAGGTTCCATGCTAGATTCCCCTGAGGTAATTTTACCACCAGTGGAATCAGTAAAACTTGTATCTACCAGGTCAACACTAGCACTCCCAACTGGACAACCAACTGTAGATTCAATTTCACCTAAGCAACTGGTATCAATTTGAGCGGCGTCTCCTGTTGTGGGATCTATTACAGAAAGACTTTGTTTAATATCAAAAGTTCCATCTCCGTTCGTTTTAACATCTGAAATATTTTCGATGAGTTTTCCGTCTTGTTGTGGTTCTATAGAACCAGAAATTACAGCATCACTATTATCTTTATTACATGTGCAACTTGGGTCACTAGAATCTGTGGCACAAACTGATGGAGGACTCTCTAAAAGTTCCAGCATAAACTCTTCAGAACAAGCAAAACCTTCTATATCGGAACCATCCGTTGCTGGGACCCTGGGTGTAGCCACCCTTTGAGAAACCACATTTCCAAACTTATCTTTGATAGTTTTAGTTACTGGCGTAGTTGCGTTTTCTGGAGTACAGGCAACGCCATTAGCCGGAGCTGGATCACAACCAAATTCTACAATCTCTATCCCACCCACAGGGTCAGCCACTGGCGACTCAATAACCACATCCACAGGAGCATCTTTTGGAGGACAAGTGTCACTACTGATTTCTGTAGTAGTACAGTTCACTGTTTCAAGACGTTCAGAATCTCCGTCCTGAGATCTATCAGTCACGTCTGCATTTGTTGCTTCACCTTCAGAAACAGGATTCCCTTGATTATCGAAAAATTCAATCACTTGGTCCGCATTGTCTGTACTACAGTTAGGGTCACCCTCACACTGAACCACAATTACACTGCCATCAGCATTAGGTTGAGAAAGGGTAAATATGGTATTTGGGTCGTTTAAGTTACAAGGGGGCATGCTCGGGCAAGATGTTTCCATTGAGCTTCCATCTTCATTAAATTCAGTAAAGGAACTACTAGGTGGCTCTCCATTTTGAGAATAATTCACCTCTAATTGAGAAGTGGGTTGAGCTGGCGGAGTGGCAGGAGGATCTGTGGGTGCTCCTGCAATTACTGTTGTGATTTTCCCTATTGGATTGCCCTCTTCATCATACTGGGTCACGGTCTGTGTGGTCTTGGATTCTCCGGTCTCTGGATCTGTGGTAGTCAAGCTCACGCTGCCTGCTGTATCAAAATTAAAAGGGGCTGGAGGGGCTGGAGGATCCGTAAGAACCATTACACTTATGGACCCATCAGGTGCTAGTAACTCATTCACAAGAACTTCACCAGATCCGCTAGCTGGTTTATTACATCCGCCCTCAGTGTCTACAAAACAGATTTCATCAAATGCAAAGGTATGATCATCACTCCCACCACCACCACCGCCGCCACCGCCGATACTAAAGTCAGGCCCCGCAATAGCTTTGCAAATATGTTGGATGCAGCCATTCATATAAATTGTTTGCTCTAAGGCAGAGTGAACATAGTTTCCGTTGGGGTCACAGGAGTGGTGACTTTGAAGGCGAACCAGTTCTCCATCATGACCAGGATAGAATTCATTATAACAAATATTGTCTGGGGCAAAGGGACCAAAATCTAAGTAGTCTGTGCCAAACACAGCTTGGCCATAACCTAGGATCAACACTAAAATTGCCCTCAAGCATGTAGCATTCAAAACTTTAATAATCCCCCCCCGGAATCTAAAAGTGGTGACTAGAGCCTCTTTTTCTGCAAAAGGCTCTTAACTTCAAATAAAACTATCTGCCGCCAGTTAATCGACAAGAGTTCTTCAACAAAAACTGGTTCACAGGATCTAATGGTTTTGCCGATTTCGTTATTGTTGCAGGTATCGACTCATAGTAACAGCCACTTTCATCACAGACATTCGTTGAATCCACTCGCTGAGCCCAATTCCCCCTCTGGCTCCGTAACTTCGGATACACTCGTTTTACAGAACCCAAAGTACCATGAGAACTAATTGACTGTCGATATCTGTCGATATAATCACCTACAGTGTTACTGCGAGAGGTGGCCTTTACTCCTAAAAGCCATCTATATTTGGCAATATCGTCTCCACTCATTCCCGCATTTGTATACATAGACCAGTCATAAGGCTGTTCAACACCTTTTGAATCTGTCCATCGCCCATCATTGAGAGGGTCAGCTGGATAACCTTCAAAGTAATAAGGCTGAGTCGTTTCATCAATATAGTCTCCTGTTTCTGGGTCTATAGCTCGCTTAACCAATGATGTTCCGTTCATAACAGGGTAAGGATACAGCTGAAAGGATTCATGATTTTCTTGAAGGGCACAGTTCATACGTGACTGGTATTGAGATCTCCAGTAATACCTTTTGTGAGAGTCAAAAGTGCCATGATTTTCCCAAGACTCTAGTAAATGGTTTACCCTAGGAAAAAGCACTTCCGCATAGTCCACAACAACAGCTAAATCATCTTTATTTTGAAAAAATGGTATTTCCTTACATGCTTGCTCTATTTCGTAATACCATATTCTATCTCGAGCTGCCTCTGATGACCCCGGCACTTCATCAGCACAAATTTTATTGGGTGTTTTAGGCACAAATGGGTGTTCAGGCTTATCCTTCACATACTGCTCTACATATACTGGCCGTAGACCTTTGTGCTCATCCCTACAGTCATCAAGCATTGCTGAACCACTGTCACCACTACCAACAATAGAGAAAACCCCTCCCCGCCGAACTTTTTTCTTTAGGTCACAGTAAAAGGTTCCATAAACATTGGTTACATTTTCAATATGACCTAAAATATCTGCAGAAAAATCCGTGGCGAATTCCATAAGTTCATTATTACTATTATTCTCCAAGTATGTTTTTAGAGACCGATTATAAGCTTCTGTGCTTTGATATGCCTGACTGTCTGGATCTTCATTTCTCACAGGGAAGCCTTGTGCTCTCACCATCTCCCCTAAATCAGAAGAGTACATATCTACATAACATTCCCATTGACTGGGGATCGTTCTATTTCCTGCCACATTCGTTTCAGTGATTAAGGTGACTATTTCCATATTTTCTCTCACCCCAACCTGAGCTAAACCTTTACATTGAAGTGCTGGGTCATTAGCATCGTAATAATTTCCAGTACAGGCCGTTTCCTCAGTTGGAAATCCTTCTAATTGGCAGACCCAATTGTGAGTTCCTGTTTTAACCTCTCCTACAAAACAACCATCATTAACAGGCAGAGAACTCACTGGGTCTACTACATTTCCAGAGGCACAAACTGTGGACTCAACACGCTCAGAATCAAAGGTCTTACCAACTGTTTTATAGTATTCTGACACCTGTTCTTCACAGGTTTTTGTGTTATCTGCTCCGTCTGGAGGAGTTAAATCTGTATCACAAAATGCTTTGGATTCAAATATGGGGTAATAAGAGGCCTCTTTAAGAACACTCCCTGGCCCACAATATTCAAGAGCATTGTTAGAGTCCGTAGCGTCTGGCATTTGCACAAAAGGAGCCCGGTGTCCTTGTTGAGACGATTTTTTCCCACAAATTGCCGTGTTATAAGTGGCCTCACAACTTAAGTATCGATCACCACAAGCTCCAGCAATGAGTGACGCATTTCTATGTGGTTGAGCTAAAGCATCTTCACACTCAACCGTAACTGCGGGGTTGCTGCAGTTCCAAGAAAAACCAGTGTGGTTATCTTCACTATCCACATTATAACTAATGGTTTGCGCGGCTCCATTTTCGCATAAACTAAATCGGTTGGCATTTTCTTGTTTTATACCTACGGTTGTTTTTTTCGCTTCACTTTCAGCACCAAAAAATAAACCTTCAGCAGGGGTTTGTCCACCTGGTAAATAAAAACTGCCCTCATGAGCCTTACCACAGGCTGGTGATAATACATCTGTACCACTTATGTTGGAAATACTAATAGGGTCAAAGACGATTAACCCATTTTCAATAAGTACCTTGTCATCTTCAACTAGTGCTGCTTTTTCTGTTAAGGTGAAAACAAAATCATCTTTAGCATCAATGGCCACTACGGCTTCTAAAGTAGCCATGGATTGATCAGCTAAATTCACGAGCTTTATATTTGAAATTGTACGATCTGCCTCGGCAGGTTCAACCTCAGCGCCTCGAATAGCTGCTAAATTCCTTACATCACTGGCCATAAACATACAGTTAATCACCAACTCAGCGTTAGCCTCTCCCGTCCAATTATAAACAATACCAGACAGTCGACTTCCTGAGTAACTCAATCCTCCATAATAGTTCCCATTACATCCATTGGAACTTAAAGTATTAGAAATGCCTTTAAACTTTACTTCTAATTCAAAGGCTTGTAATTTTTTACTACTACTAATACTGGCATCAAAATCGAGTTCATCAATCACATCACTATCACTGGGATGATTTGAATACTTAGCACTATTAAATGACCTGTTTAAACCACTGTCCACCACATTCGTTGAGCTAATGGTTAAGTTATTCGTATGATAAATTCCTGTGGGCTCTGCATTTACATATTCTTCAACCATACCTGCAGCTAAACCAGTATATTGATTTAACAAAGCACCATCACTGTCAAAACCCACGGCACGAAACTCAATTTGCTCTGCATCTGCGTACTCTTCAATGGCCATGACAGAATATAATCTTTGTGCACCATGAACATCTTCATAATGTCTAAAACCAATCAATATAGGTGTTCGTAAATGTTTAGGATCTGTATCTGAAGGTTCAACGATAACACTTTCCACCACTTGTACGGATTTTAATGCAATATTAAAGTCGTTATAAGTAGACACTTTCCCAGTGCTGTCAGTCACAGTAAATATCACCTGGACCATATCGCCCACTTGTGCATTCACAGTATCAGGAATCACCACTCGAACAAAGGAAGCTGTAGCTTCCATAAGTTCAGCCGATGATAACACACTTTGGCTTCTTCCAAACAAAAATGAAGAGTTAGCATGAGGCACATTCAGTTCACCTGAAACGGTGGAACCATTTAAGAATTTAACCTCCACATTAAATTCAAGAGTTTTGTTGGGTGAACTATCAAATTCACCAGCCTCTAACTGCACAACTAAAGTATTTAATCGGCCCTCAACATCTATGGAAAAGTCTGAGTCCGAAGGCGAAAATTCAAAGAAACCAGCTAAGTTCTGACCAATTTCAGCTAAATCACCTTGTTCATACGCCTCGGTAATCTGACCAGCCTGACTGATCATTGTTACAAATGGTACAGGAACTTCTGAAACAACAACGCTCAATGCACCATCCACAAAACCGTAGGGCGCAAGATTTAAATCTTTCGTTACAGAACTGCCACCAGCTCCTAAGAGAATTTCCTGGGTTATAAAACTCCCAGAAGCATCAACGCCACCAATGGTAGCTACATAATTTGAGCTACTACTTGGGCCACTAGTGACCACTGTAGATGCGGCCCCTTCTGTGTAGGAAAGAAACTGAAGGGCTTGTAAAACTTCTGGCTCATCCAAATCGCTGGTGCTAGTTACTGTTTTCATAAGATGTACATCTAATGAACTCGTGTTTGTTAAGTTAAACACCGATAGATCAAAGCTCATAGTACCTATATCATCTTCGTCAATATTCAGTTCTTCTCTGTATACAGGAAACTCTAAACTAATAGCTTCGCCCGCAGCATCATTACCTGTGAATGCCACGACTAAATTGTTATTCTCTGCAAGAAGAGCTGCAGCAAATGTTTGCTCATATGTGCGTTTCCCCTCTTGTGTTTTAACAATATGCACAGCAGGAGCTATAACATCATCATCCTGGGCAAATCTTAACATAGGGCGAGTAACAGCAGTGACTTTGGCACTTGCTAAAACTCCATAAGAAGAAAGGTCTAAAAGCATGCCGCCATCACCGGCACCAGCCGAAGATTCCTCCTTTACCGCCTGAGCAGAATCTAAAGGAACACGCAGAGTCACTGTATTAGAGTTACTAGTCTCTGCAACAATATAGGCTTCAAATCTTTTACCAGCAGGAACTGCCAATATATTTGGAATTTTAACCCTAATTTTAGAGTCAGCATCAGCAACTAGATTAAGAATACCAACATCGCTCAATGCTACTTTTTCTGTAGCAGTAAGCTTAACTAAAAACTCACTGCCTTGAGGGAACTCACTCATGCTAGATAGATTTAAATCTAATCCATCAGCACTACTTAAACGAGCAAGTTCAGCATCAGAAAATACATAACTAACAGATCCCAACACTGTTGGATCACCATTCTCATCATCGGCACCATAAACCAAAACTTCCACTAAGTATGTGGAGTTGGCTTGCTGATCTGCAGTGGCAAGATAAAGATTTAAATGACCATCATCTGTAAATTGTCCATTAATAATATTGGTTCCAGTACCAGCGGCCTCACCATTAAGAAATACTTCTGCTTCTGGTGTTACAGCCAGGGTATAGGAGTATTCTTGCTGAACAGCAGTGCCCCCAGTAAACCTTACAGAAACTTTCACCGTAAGAACATCTGCAGCAATCACACTGTAAGTGGTTGTGTCAGACACTGCACTTAAGTCAACGTTAAATCCATCAATAAAATTTTGTGCCACTTGAGCTAATAATGCTGAACTCATTGTCCCAGCAGAATTTGTTACTAAAATATCAAACTCTAACTTACCTGCTTCAGAGTCAAACTCATCAGCTGCCAATTTTAATTGAATACTGCTATCACCCACCTGTAACACTTCATTTTTAACTGGGTTAGCAAATCCCAAAGAGGAGGCCGAACCTGCTCCGGCAGGAGGCGCAGAAAGAGCTTCTACAAAAAAAGAGCTGGTCCTTACAGGATTGTCATACCCTGTAATACCAATTTCAAGTTGTAGTTCGTCTCCCACCTGAGCATGCGTAGCACTCAGCGGTATATTGTACCCCGCGCGCCCACTACCATCATCCGCTTGTCTCAGAGTAGCCTGAGCCACACCCATTGGATAATGACGTCCAACCTCTTTAAAAGGCAAGAAACTCTCAGTGCCCCCACTGCCCAATTTAATCACTGTAATGGCAAAATTTATTCCACTTAAAGCTTCAAGATCAGCTAATTCTCCCGATCGTAATTCTACCTGAATCCCACTGGTTAAAGTCACATTGTCATGAATAAAATCAGGGTATTCAGAAGGCTGTACGTTCCCCCCATTACCTTGTTCCACTAGTTTAAACGTGTTTAAAACAACAGACTGCTCATATCGTCCGGTGGCTTCGTCATAAACAGACGCCGGGTTACTAACAACAAGTACCACTTCCACATTATCCTGATCTGCCACAAAGGATACGGGAGTGCCTGTACCAGCGCCTTTCTTGGCATCATGTAAAAGCACATGATAGGCTCCAGAGTCCAAAGCCTTTACAGTTTCTTTATAAGGTGACTCTGTATCTGTAATTTCTGTGGGAAAGGGACCAAAGCTTTCTGCAGAAATAGCTTCATTACGATCAAATTCGCCATTCACCACATTGGAAGTAGGAACTGTTCCCGCGTGGAAAACGAGAACTTCATAAACAAAATTCTTATGCTTAAACCGATTCGACAATCCATATGTTTCCATATCATCTAATTTTTTGAGATCAATATTTATATCTAAACCACCATTCACTCTCACACTTCCATAGCTCAGCTCTACATTATCAGTGATGTTAGGAATGGACACAGCTAAAACTTTTTCTAAATCTTCGATCTCTGGAAGATTTCTACAATTTTCTAAACCAACGGCGCGTGAGTAACTGGTAAGTTGATCAACAGGCCAACCTAAAGCACCACAAAAATTTATATCATTAACCTTAATTTCACCACCTCTAAAATAGCAGCCATTAGCAACATTGGCTAAGCACACAGAGGAGTTGTTATATTGATTTTCAAAAAAACCATTAAAAAGTATTGTGTCTGTAAGATCTGGGTCGGCATCAGGGTTTTCCTTCCACACATAATAATCGCAACTAGGTCCCTCGGAACAAATAGATTCTTCCACAGTTGGTTTTCCAACAGGAACCCCGTTTGGGTATTCAGTTTGGTAAACCGATAAAACCGTACAATCCTCATCCACTCCATCTTCAAAAACAGGGTCTCCGTTTGAGTCAATATCTATTTTGTGCTTACAAGTATGATCTAAAGTTTTACTACAAGTAATAGCTGCACCAGGATTATAAACATCAGAAAAATTTTCCCCATCAGGAATAACTAAATTCATCTCACATTCATTAGCAACACCAGATCCGGCACTGAGTTTCCATTCATAATCTGGACATTGTTCAAGAATAGGTTCACATAGAGAGCTTGCCATATCCAAGTTTAAATCAGCCCCATTACAAAAACCAGTGGGTTCAGAACCATCTAATACACTAGCTCTAATGGCCGCACTTGCTCCATTCAACACACCGCTCACAGTACTATCATAACTGGGGTTCTCTGTAACCTTCGAACTAACACATTTTACTTGGCTAGGTACATAATAAGAAGCTCCACAAAATAAGTTACTACAGGTCAGAGCTGTTTCTTCCCACGACCATGTAGATGATGCCTCAGAGGAATGACCCTCAATATCAACAATTAAATTATTAGAAAAGCTATCTCCAGATATTTCTTCAACATAACTGTAATCAATGGACAGCTGTGCCTCATGCACATCAGCACTATCTACCCCTGATGTGTACATTATATTGATTTCACAAACAGCGCCTACAGCTAGTGCTGTACCTCCCACCGGGCAAGCAGGAAAAGTAGGGGTGCCGGGGTTAGTTCCTGGAAAAACACCTCCGGAAAAAGCGAACTGAGCTGCGCCCGTTCCAACAATACTTGAAGTGGCATCAAGGTCAATAAGGGGTACATCACCTTCATTTTTAAGAAAAAAAGTAACAAGACGTGGCGCTCCACCAACAACGGCAGATGCGTTCACAGGGTCAGCCCCTGTAAGAACAAGAAGACCTGTTCCGGCTTTATAAACAGTCACTTCAAACTCTTTCATGGTTCGAATACCATTCCCGCTCTGATCTTGAGTAAAAAACATACCGAAATATTTTACCGAACTACTAGAAGTAAAATCCCCTTCCGAATTATCAATAAAAGTATTACTAGGATCTATGGAAATAATATTAGTAGAATCTAAAAGAGTATCGTCATCTGTACCATCACAACAAGGTGCTTTGATTAAATCCCCATTTGCACCTTTCACATACTGTCCCATACGTTGCACAACCTGGGAAAATTCATTGGGTCTCACGCCTTTACCAAGTAGATATGAGTACTTCACTGCAGGCGAACCATAACTATGCGCAAACTCCATCAAAGCTTGAGCATGTGATGTATCAGCGGCATCATACCTAAGAATAAACTGTGTATCAGAATTTATACCCACATCCATATATTTCATCATAGTACCTTCAGAAGGCCTAATCACACGGAAAATATAATCCAGCTTTGCAGAAAGATCCGATTGAGTATCATCCACACGGATAGTCACTTTATAAACACCAGCATGAACATTTTCAGCAGCAAGATCGTAAAAACCAGCCGCTTGAGCCACCGTTTCAGTATTTGTTTCTAATAAACCAGAAAGGGAGTTCTCATCAGAAAGGGCTCTGCCATCATCCTCATAATGAGTCACGGACCAAGTGATTTTTGTATCAATTTCATCAGCAATATGAACATCAGAAACAAATCCTATTTGAAAGTCTCTATAAATGATAGATGGATCTGGGCTTGCATTTATGTCTAAGTTAGCCACTGTAGTTTGTTGAAACTGGCTCTCGCCAAAAAATATGGGACCATCTTCAGGACCTGTAGGCTCTGGAATTTTAGTAATAATTAATGTTTTGGAATCCGTCGCTTTAGTTTTTGAATCTGTAACAGTAGCTTTAATGGAATATGACTCCACACCATCAAAGCTAAAAGCAAAACTAGCATTTTCTAAATCTGCAAACTGAGTACTTTCAATACCATTAACTTCCCATTTTGTTGAATAGTTTCCTACATTGTGTAACACAGAAATATAAATAAAAAATGTGGTTCCTGGTAATACCCCTTGTGTGATATCGCCTAATCCTGACATAGCAGATATCTGAATGGTTTTGTTAAAGGTCACGGTTGACGCTGGTAAATTTCTTTTAATAGCTAAGGGCTGTGAACAATTCTGAAACATAAGTAAAACAATTAACAACGCCGCAAATGCCGGTGTTGAAATTTGAGCAAACTTACTGTGTAATATTTTAGCCATTCCATTCTCCTTAAACTCATATTGAAACGCACATAACGGTCCGTATGTCTTGTATCGGTACACCCCTTATTAACTTTAACAATACAGAGGTATTAAATGAGAAATAAAAAATTTATTTGAATGGACTGGGGGAAAGCGTACTAATGTGTGGAATTTCATGTAGTTAGGTGCTACTAAACTTAAGCACAAAAAACTTCATTTGTTACTTTTGAAACACTCACTGTGTCTCAATATAATACGCTTTAAAATGATAATTTGAATATTTATTTTGGTTATGTTAGGGCTTTAGTTTCTGCATAATGGCTTTGCTGTTTTTTAAAAGCCTGGTTAATTTGGAAACGTCAAAAAATCTTCGGATATTGTGAATGAAGACCTGGGGCTTTGATTCGGCTGAAGAAAAAATGGCCCTTTATCAAAACCTATTTCAGCCGAATCAACGACCCATAAATTTTGCCTTATAATATCCGAGGACTTTATGACGTTACCGTTAATTTGAAGTTCAGTGTTTCAAAGTAACAATGAGCCTTCTTAGCTCTCATTGTTTAAAACTCTGGCTCCTGCCCTCACTCTTTCGGAGCGCTTCGCGTTTTAAACAAACTAATAAAATAAAAGAATTATATTTTTATTGGTCTCGGCCAAATGCGAAGCATTTTGCGAGAAAATAAGGCTGAAAAAAGTTGTGAATATAGTGGGAGTTACAGCAGCCGCATTCGCCTACACTAATACCTAAATTATCTAGATACAGAAACAGTAAACGGCTCGCTCACTTTGAAACCATGCGAGTCTTCAACATAGAAAAGGCCATGCAAGTCCACAGACTGAATATCATCAGAGACAAAAAGCTCACTGGGAGTAAAGGCAAGATCAACGCTCCTTAATGTGTCTTGCACAATGGGGTAAATAACGTCACTACTATCCACTGAAAAATGACCAATAACAACCTCTGTGCCTTCATTAAAAATATAACTGTATTTTACCTCACCCACTCGAGTAATCTCACCCTCAGCATGCACACCATGAGCAAAAGTAACACTTACCGATTCACTTATGTTAGAAGTAGCATCTGCCACCGTCACAGCAAGCTCGGAGGCCGCATCTAAAAATGCTTTCGTCTTAGAATTAACTCTAAAGCGACCAAAGCTTATAGACTCTGTGTCCACGAGAAATAGTTCTCCTGAAGTATCCACTATAGACACAGTCAGTTCATAAATTCCAGGCAAGACATCTCCAGACATTATTGTGTAACCACCAGCGGTACTCACTTCTGAAAATTCATTAATTAAGTTGCTTTCATTCAAAACCATGGAATTAACAACTGGGTATGTGGGGTCATCAGAATATCGCTTATAAGACCAAGTGATCTCAGGGACAGATCCACTAGGGACACCATAGCCAACAGCAACATTTAACCCAACACCTTCATAAAAATATCCCAAAGGAAAACTCCCTGGCTCAGTAACCTGAGACAAAATATCCTCTTGTTTTAAAAACACATGAGTGAGGTGAAATGTGTCCGTTCGAGCTCCTCCCACAGCAAAAGCTACAGATAGAACTTGAGAATCGGTTTCACCAGTAACTAAATCCGTCACTGTTGCCACTATACTACTATCCCTTGGATCTTCGTTGGTTAGAGTGACAATAATTTTTTCAAAATCAGCATATTCATTATGAACCACACCGTTAATTTCCCACTGAATTCCATATTGACCTTTATTATTTATAACATCCACTGATACGGAGAAAGGTTTTCCAGCCACAACTTGCATACTTTCTGTGCCATCTTTAAAAACACTTAACCCAGAGATGGATATTTGGTAGTTGGGATTTGTGTTTAAACTAGATAAAAAGTCCTCTTTTGCCACAAAGCCTGATCCTGAACAATTCTGAAAAACAAATATTAAAACCAAACCCATGGTGGCAATTGATATCATGGAAAAAATTTTATTTAAGTTGTTTTGAAACACATGTGCCCCCAAATATATTCATATTAATATGAAGAATCTCATATTAGCTAATGTAAATCAAAGTGTGTACTATATCGGTACGATGGGGAAAAACTTAAATAATGCTGATTTCATTGAATAATTTAGAATTAATATACAGTTTAGATTAATTTACATAAAGCCTAAAGTCTCATGTTGAAATGTCCGATAATAAGACAATGATACTTAAAGAGTTAAAAAAAATTAACAAGTTCTCTCTTGCCATTATACTTGGAATGCTCGTGTTGCTCAGCCAATTTGTAAATTGTGCCGAGCCCATTGATGTGGGCAGCCAGGCCCAACCCACTGAAGAAACAAATTTTGTATGTGAGGACGGCTCCTCTAACTGCACTCCCCCTGAGATACAACTCAATTTGGACAATGATTCATTAGTAAGTATTTCTCTCAGTAACGGTTATGTGTCTGAAGAGTCTCATTATAGTATAGATGTGGGTGGTATATGCAACGTCGATAGTCTAAGCAGACATAGTATCACATGGGGACTTGTGGAGTTTGGAAATGCTTTTTCTATCTACCCTCTACAAACAGGAACAAAAAGCTTAAAAGATAACTGTAATGAAAGTGACCTCCCACTTGATATTGAAACCATTTGCGATAAAGGAACTTTTAATCTACGAATCCCCTTTGTTAAATGTTTTAAAAGTGCATCCAATCCAGTTCATCCAGAAACTGGCAAATTACATTCTTTTTATGTTCACGACCCCAACAATAATTCTAATTTATTAATTGATGACCTTACCAGCCAAGGTATCAGCGGCACCTTTGGCCTTACTATATTTGTTAACCAAATCAATGAGTGGGGCGTCCCCTTAGTAGTCAAAAACTCCAACACCGTAACCCTAATTAACTACACAGAGTAAACACGAATAAAAATATTTTTCCCAAAAACTTCTGCACCTAGTCACAATAAGGTACGCCGATACTTTTTGCGACCACGCGCACAATACCAAAGATAAACTAGTTACTAAATTTAGTAATATTCAAAATAATTATTATGTTTCACAAAATGTACCGGTCTCAAAACAAGACAAAAATCCATAATTTTCAAGTCATATTGAAAGTTTTTATAGTTTACGCCGAAAAGGTTAAAGAGAAACAAGGAGACTCTATTTGGCTTGGGACGATATCCCTGATTGGTCATCAACGGTGGCTGATGCATTATTACAAACAGTAAAGATGAAGGACCCCTTCACTTTCTATCACTGTTGTCGAGTGGGACGAGCAGCGCGCCGTTTAGCGCAAGCCGCTGGCCTTAACGAATACGATCAGCATCGTCTGGAGTTTTCAGGTTTGTTTCATGACGTGGGCAAAGTGGGTATCCCAGACAATATTCTGTTAAAACCAGGAAGCCTCACCTCACAGGAATTTGAAACCATGAAGTCTCATGCACTAAAAAGTGCCGAAATCATAGAGCCACTGAATCATATCGCATTTTTTAAATCTCTATTACCAGGAATAAGATCGCATCACGAGCGTATTGATGGCAGAGGTTACCCATATAATCTAGAAGGCGATAAAATCCCATTAACAGCTAGGATCATAACAATTGTGGACACAGTGGATGCCATGATGCACACACGCCCCTATAGAAAAGGTTTAAGTTTCGATATTGTTAAACAAGAGTTACAAGAATTCTCAGGCAGCCAATTTGATGCACAACTTGTAAAAATATATTTGGATGCCATTCGCTTCTGGAAAGCCGATCAGGAAGCTGACAAAGAAGAGATGGTCATCGGTCAAATCCTAAAAAAATCTGCTTAATCACAGCCTATTCCCACTCGATGGTTCCTGGGGGCTTAGATGTGACATCATAAACCACACGGTTGACTCCGCGCACTTCATTTGTAATTCGGTTCGAAACTTCTCTTAAGAAAGCTGGTGGAAAGTCGAACCAATCTGCCGTCATGCCGTCCTTAGAGGTAACAGCACGTATGGCTAATACCTTGTCGTAGGTTCTTGAGTCCCCTTGGACACCAACTGTATGCACAGGCAACAAAACGCAAAAGGCTTGCCAAATTTTATCGTACAAATCATATTCCTTTAAAGCTTTAATATAAACGTCATCAGCGTTTTGTAGAATCTGTAAATCTTCTTTTGTTATAGCCCCCATAATACGTATACCTAAACCCGGTCCAGGAAAGGGGTGACGCCATAGGTTTTCTCTGGGAATGCCAAGTTCTTTCCCAATAGCCCGCACTTCATCTTTAAATAATTCTCTTAAGGGCTCTACCAGTTTTAAATTCAGATCTTCAGGCAGGCCACCCACATTATGATGAGACTTAATGGTCACAGACTTACCGTATAAAGAAACGCTCTCTATAACGTCCGGATAAAGAGTTCCTTGAGCCAACCATTGCATGGGCACCAAGCCATCTATGGATTTTTTGAATACATCAATAAATTTCGAACCAATAATCTTTCTTTTTGTTTCTGGATCTGCTTGTCCAGCAAGAGCTTGTAAAAAATCTTCTGAAGCATCCACTCCCTGAACGTTTAACCCTAATTTTTTATAAATTTCCAGAACCTCTGTAAATTCATTTTTACGTAACAAACCATTATCCACAAACACACAGTTCACTCGATCAGCACCAATAGCTTGCGTCAATAATGTGCCCATTACTGTAGAGTCTACACCTCCAGATAAAGCACAAAGAACATGATCTCCCTCAGGGACTAAGTCTTGAATATATTTTTTCAAACGTTGAATAGTAGACTGAGGGTCCCAGTTTTTTTCAATAGCACAGTGATTAAAAATAAAATCCTCAATTAATTCAGCCCCTAATTGTGTATGTGAAACTTCAGGGTGAAACTGAAAACACCAGTTTTTTTCCGACTTCACAACTGCTGGATGTCCAGAATTAGATTTTGCATGAAGTTCATATCCAGGCGCTAGACGATCCACCACATCCCCATGGCTCATCCAAACTTTTTGTGAGTCCGGAAAGCCAGCATGGGGCACCTGCCACTGCATAGCCGTTAAACCATACTCCCTTTGCTCACTAGAGTGAACCTTGCCACCAAAAGTATGCATCATCAGTTGCATGCCGTAACACACTCCCAATAAGGGGGCTAAAGCATCCAGAGGTTTTAAATCTCTCTGAGGTGCCTCTTTATCATAAACCGAAAAGGGACCTCCGCTTAAAATAATAGCCTTGGGTTCCAAAGCCTTAATTTTTTCAATATCATAGTTAAAAGGAAATATTTCAGCATAAACACCACTCTCACGAATACGCCGAGCGATAAGTTGAGTGAACTGCGATCCAAAATCTAAAATAACAACGGAATTTTTCATAGGCGGTAGTTTGGAGCCTCTTTAGTAATGCTCACGTCATGCACATGAGACTCAGTTAAACCCTGATGGGATATTTTAACAAACTTAGCTTTCTCTTGAAGATCTTTAATGTTTTTCGCACCAATATAGCCCATGCCAGACTTTAATCCGCCCACAAGTTGATGCAAAATACCACTGGTAGAACCCTTATAAGGAACTTTACCTTCAATTCCCTCTGGTACTAATTTTTCTGCATCGCTCACATCTGATTGAAAGTAACGATCCTTAGATCCCTTAACCATAGCTCCTAAAGAGCCCATACCACGGTACACTTTATAAGAGCGCCCTTGAAACAATATTGTTTCCCCTGGGCTCTCATCAGCTCCAGCTAATAAGGACCCAACCATTACAGTGTTGGCACCTAAAGCTAAGGCCTTTGTCACATCTCCAGAGTATTTAATTCCACCGTCGGCAATAATAGATTTGCCGTGGCGTTTAGCCACTGCTGCACAATCTTGTACAGCAGAAATTTGCGGCATTCCCACTCCAGAAATAATACGTGTAGTACAAATACTACCAGGACCCACACCAACCTTCACCACATCAGCTCCTGCATTAAACAAGGCTTCAGAAGCTTCTCCGGTAACCACATTTCCTGCCACAATAATTAAATCTTTAAATTTATTACTCAAGGTGTTTACCATAGTTAAAACATTTTTAGAGTGACCATGTGCTGTATCCACAGTCACAACATCCACCCCTTTTTCGCAAAGGGCCTCCGCACGTTCAATATTAGAAGCATCAACACCAATGGCTGCACCAACCAATAGCCGACCACGAGAGTCTTTTGTGGCTTGAGGAAAAGTCTGAGCTTTTTCAATATCCTTAATGGTAATTAATCCCACTAAATTATAGTTGGCATCTACAACAGGTAGCTTTTCAATTCTATGTTTATGCAATATCCCCTTTGCTTGTTCCAAATCGGTTCCTGCACGGGCTGTAACTAAATTTTCCACCGTCATAATATTTTTTATTGGCTGCTCAATGTTAGTTTCAAATCTTAAATCTCTATTTGTTAAAATGCCCACAAGTTTATTTTTCACTGTTATAGGCACACCAGAAATAGAGTACTTAGCCATAAGGCCCAAAGCTTCAGAAACCAAATGATCTGGTCCTAAAGTTATTGGTTCGGATATCATCCCACTTTCATATTTTTTAACTTTCTCCACTTGAAAAGCTTGATCTTCAATAGATAAATTTTTATGAATAATTCCTAAACCACCAAGTTGAGCCATAACCCGTGCAATTTTATGCTCCGTCACAGTGTCCATTGCAGCAGATAAGATGGGCATCTCAAAATAAGTATCTCTAGCAAAAAATGTTTTTGTGGTCACTTCTGAAGGAATTATTTCCGAATACTGGGGCACCAACAAAATATCATCATATGTTAGGGCCTGACGAATATCTTCACTCATTTTTAGTTTCCTTTACTTTGAAGGTTTACCTTTTGTGTCATCTAATTAAATGACTTCCACTATTTAATCGCCTATACACGATTTCTTTACTTCTCGTTAGTTTGATTATTTAAATAACAATCTTTATATTTCACATATCTCTTATAAGACGCTACAAATTCTTTGTACTCCTTATCCGTAAGCTCACGCACCACTTTTGCCGGACGCCCCATGATCATAGATCCTGAGGGAAAACGTTTACCAGGAGACAGCAACGAACCTGCTGCCACAAAGCAATTTTTTTCAATGTGTACGCCATCCATTATTGTGGAGTCCATACCAATAAAACATTGATCCTCAATAGTGCAGCCATGCAAAGTCACTCCATGCCCCACGGTAACTTCTTCTCCAATTTTAACTGCAAACTGTTTAAATGTTCCATGTAGCATACATTGATCTTGAATATTTGAACGTGCGCCAATTTCGATGGGCATTACATCTCCTCGAAGTACAGTGTTATACCAAATAGACACATCTTCGCCTAAGCTCACATCCCCAATAAGCGTAGCCGTTTCTGCCACAAATGCCTTTGTTCCTATACAGGGCTCCTTCAATACTATTTCATCATTTTCATTATAGAAGTTTAATGGATGAATCAATTTAAATACCCCGGTCTTTGTATTACAGCGCCAGGTATAACTGCCGCTTCGTTATTACTAAACTGTTCAAGATCCACATTTAATTTTCTACATCTATCCATATGGTTAATGGTGGAATAAAACTGAACTTTTTCATGAATACAAAGAGACATAGTATAATCTGCTCTCAAACGTATAGGTGCTTTTTTTTCACTTTTAGGCTTGTTGTCTTTATAACAAATATCAACAAACTGATGGTGCCCTTTAACTTCTTTAAATACACATTCAGAAAGCACTAGCCCCTGTTCCTTGAAAATTTGATGACTTAAAGTGTGTGGCGAAGCACTCACTTCAGAATCACCACTCAAAGCCATGGCTATGCCGGCATCAAGTGGACTTAGCCAAACTGGCAAGACATGTCTTTCTGACTTATCTTTAAATACCAATACTGGGCGATTCTGATCAAGACCAATGGTCACCCCGTATGGAAATATCTCGATAAGCTCTTCTTTGGACTGTAAGGAAAACTCTAATTTATCTGCCACTATACTTTCTCCCCTCTTAAGGTTTGTGGAAAAGCCGTGTTGATTTTAACCATCACCTTCTCACCAATATGTGGCAAGTCCGACTTAAAATGCACCACTTTATTTTGGGTGGAACGGCCTCTACATACTCCGTCGTTAAACTCTTCAACAAGTATTTCTAATACTTTATTTTCATAATCTTTTGCGTAATCAAAGGCCAACGCATTGTGCTTATCAAACAAACGCTGCAAACGGTCCTTTTTCACTTGCTCGGGTACCTGATCTGTAAAGCGAGCGGCTTTAGTAAATGGACGTGGACTATATTTAAATGCGTAAATAGTTTCATATCGAACCTCATCCAATAAAGACAAAGTGTCTTCAAAAGCGGCCTCTGTTTCTCCGGGAAAACCAACAATAATATCCGTTGATAAAACGGCATTAGGTAAACCTTTAAAAATCATATCTACTTTTTTTAAATAGTCCTCACGACTATAACCACGGTTCATTCTGGCTAAGATCTCTGTGTTGCCAGACTGCACTGGTAAATGAATGTATTCGCACACCTTAGCATTATGGCTATTCATAACATCCACTAACTCTTCATTAAAATCCTTTGGGTGGGAGGTTGTGTAGCGTATACGTTCAATGTCCGTCTGTTCAGAAACAGCTTTTAATAAATGAGCAAAATTCCCTTCACAGCTAGAAAGGTATGAGTTTACGTTCTGACCTAACAGAGTCACTTCTTTCACTCCCCGCTCAGTTAATTTTTGCACATCGGCCACAACCTCTTGCAAAGTTCGGCTACGCTCGCGGCCTCTGGTAAAAGGCACCACACAAAAAGTACAAAAATTATCACAGCCCTTAGCTATATTTACAAAAGATGCAATGCCAGGGTTGCGGATTAAAGTTTCCACACTATAAGCCGACTGATGATCAAACTTAGCTTGCACTTTCTTTTCATTTTCACTTTTCACTTCATTCAATACTTTTGGCAATTCATCAATATTATCTGTACCAATGACAAAATCCAGCATGGGTATGTCTTTAAGCAGTTTGGCTTTTTCTTGCTGAGCCACGCAGCCGGCCACTCCAATTTTCAAATCCGGGTATTGATCTTTTAATTTTCGATACCTGCCCACCTCAGAACGTACTTTATGAACAGGTTTCTCTCTCACACTACAGGAGTTGATAATTATGGTTCTCGCCTGATCTGCAGATGTTACGGGGGTATAGTTATCCATTTCTAAAAGCGAATACATACGTTCTGTGTCGTTCACGTTCATTTGACACCCATATGTGGAAATATATACGCCTTTTAGCTCAGGTTGTGCTTCATTTTCCATAATTTTCCTTAATAAAGTTGACACTCTTTTTATATGGAAATAAACAAAATGACAATGCGAATAATAAAAAAGGCGGCTCAATGAACCCAAGGTTGAAATCTTCACAAAAATGGACCAGTTTTCCCACGGAATTTATCCAACAAATCAATGCTGTGGTGAACGAAAACTTCCAAAAGCTGTCTCCTGATGGTAAATTCTCCATAGATGGACGCATATTCCCCAAAGAGGTGCTCTTTAAAATCAGCCATCAAGCAAAAAACAGCATCACTCAAAACAGCATTTGGGTGTCAGTGGACTACGATGCTAAAAAAGACAATGTAAATATTGCCCTAAATCTTGCCATAGATTGTGGGGGATCCCTTATGGTACACCATTTCGAGAACCCAAAAGACGAATTCCCAAGAAGCTGGGCACCCATGGATTTTAACAAAACAGAGGTATTTATTTGTCTTGATACACAAAATGATGACCTAGAAGCTCAAGCTGATGCCCTTTTAGGAGAAAGCTCAGAAGAATCTTTGGTTCATATTTCCGAATCTATGGAGGAAGAATAAATCTTGTTTAAATCTCCTTAAGAGCGATAATATGCTAATTTATTACCATGATAAAGTTCCAATAATTACAAATTACTGATATTATTTTTACAATCAATAAGTCTTACTCATTAAATTTAAATTAATCCTGGTATAAAGAAACTCAACAGTTAAAACCTACAAAAAATCAGTTCTAACAAAACTGAGGTTGACCTAATATCGGG
This sequence comes from Pseudobdellovibrionaceae bacterium, assembly GCA_018663505.1. Classification (GTDB taxonomy): domain Bacteria; phylum Bdellovibrionota; class Bdellovibrionia; order Bdellovibrionales; family UBA1609; genus JABJQG01. Next base: position 87,405 of record JABJQG010000048.1, read on the forward strand.
AGTTTTTCTATGAATATAAAGTTAAGTTTATTTACATTATTTCTTACTCTAAGCACAATTGCTTGTGAAAACAAAAAAGTCAGTTTATCTCACCTAGATAATAATGATTTAGTTAAATATAATCTTGATATACAAATAGCTACTAACAAAACTACACCTCAGCAAATTTTCCGCCTGGTTCAGAGAATCAATTTGGGTCAACCTGTGAGCTTTAAGTCCTTAACTGATATGATAATTTCAGATCACCTTAAGGCTTATAATACACAGGAAAATCAAAACCTCAGCTTAACTGAAATTGATAAAAGCTTAGATACTTTAGTTGCATCCATAAATGAAAAAAGCGATTTAGGCCAAGAAAAATTAAGCTACGAAGATAAGTTAGTAAAGTTAAGTAAAACTAAAAAGCTGATGTACAACAAAGCTAAAGTTAGCTTGGTTCACCCTATTAAACAGGGTCTACAGCAATGCTACTCGGGCTCTATTTTAAACTTAGTACTCCATCGCAAACAACACTCAGGGAAAGAGTTTCGCACAAAAAATTATGTGATGATCTTTACCTCAGGTCATGTTCTTCCTGGACAAATGATTAAAGAAAAAGGGGAATGGATCCTAATGGGTCTAGAAACCACATCCAGTGGAAAAGCCTATACTAAAATCAATTCAGCTAAAATGCTAAACTCAGATATCCATGTTATTGATGCTGATATGGTTAGCTTGTTAGAAGTTTTAAAAAAACACATTACAGCCAAGTCATCCGGTCACCTTGCTTGGTCAATTAGAAAAAAATCCGCTAAAAAATATGGGATCTCAATCCCCAAATTCCAACCTGCATATTCAGCTTCAACAGGTTCACAACAAAGTCCATTATCAAGTAAAAAAGATAGCCTAAATTCCATGCCTTTTGGCTTTGGAGTTGCTAAAGTTGAAGAAGGCAATTTAGATCGCAAGCCTTTTTCTGGCATAGGTAGTCAGTCTCTTACCCACAGAAATGAAAACGTAAACTCAAAGAATCATATATTGGTTACAGACAATCCCAGTAAAAATGAAAATAAAAACAAAGAAATTTCTGACCCCAATGATCACAAATTAGCTGAAGTCCCTTTTCTAAACCAAAGCCCAAAAGAGGTCCTAGATGAGCAACCCCATGAAATTTCAGAAGAACGACAAATCATCAATAAGCATTTAAGCAACCTTGATGGTGTTTGTGCGCCCTTATATATTGACCAAGTCCCTGAAAAGCGTGTGATGCTACCCCTCTTTACAAATAAATCGGATGTGAAAAAAATAATAAAAATGGGAAAGGAAAACTATAGATCCACATACTTCTCCATGATGAAGAAGATAGATAGACTAGAAGAAAGCTTACCTAGATCTAGCGTTTCACCAATCTTTCCCACAGCATTAAAGTTTACAAAAGGGTCACTCGCTTTTAACATTCGCAAAATAAGCCTCAGTGATACTAATGATTGGCAAGAACCCTCAATTGAACCCGCTAAAAATTTAACTCAAATGTATAGCCATAATGCATCCTATGACCATTACTTTTTAGACATACCAGGAACTAAGGTATCCTTCTATTTTGTCTCAGGTTTCATTGACGAAAGTAAATTATTTTTTGGATCCTCCGTCTTTTTAGCTCGACGTTTAAAAATTGACACAGAACTGACATTTGATCATTCCTTTTCAAATAACAAAGAAGATGCCGAGACAATTCATGTGGGTCCACATACCTACTATGAGATTGTCCACTATCAATGCAAAAAAGAAGAAATAGTAACTGGGCCTTAAAGTAATGGATGACCTCAAGAAGGTCAGTACTACTTTGTTTAGATTTACATAAATACAACATAATGCACCATAAAAAAAAGCCACATAATTGTAGCTTTTTTTATTTCTAAATTTTAAAACTTATAACATTTCTAATAATCCGAATCGAAACCACTGCCGCTGCTGTTGTTGTCATTAGGGTCACCAAGAAGGTCATCAGTGAAACCTCCGCCGCCACCTTCATCCACAGCAACTTTACGTTCAAAACTCGACTCATCTAATTCTAGCTCAATAAATGCCGCTTCAAAGACTTTTGCAGCTTTTAGATCTTTTCTCAAGATATCTAAGAATTTCTCAGGATAACGTTTAACTAGTTTTCTTAAATATTCTTCAAAAGAGTTGCTGGCCAAAACTTTCTTTTTAACCTGAATCTTCTTCCAAAATAATAAATAGTGGTAACGACAGTATTTGTCCACAGAGGCAATTTGATCGCAATCACCAACTCGGCAGTATTCTCTACCATCAGCATCAGTAAGTACCACCTCATCTTCTTCAAAGTCCTCATCCACTTCTAAAACCGCAGCTTCTACTTTTTTAGCCTTCTTTTTCTCTTCGGCAACAGGGGCTTTAGCAGTTTTTACTTTTTCACTAGATTTTGTATTTACAGCCTTCTTTGTGGAAACCACAGCTGTTTTTTTTGTGGTGTTCTTCGTAGCTTTCTTGGCTACTTTCTTAGTTGCCTTCTTTGCTACTTTCTTTGTAGCTTTTTTTGCCACTTTCTTAGTTGCCTTCTTTGCTACTTTTTTTATAGCTTTCTTGGCCACTTTCTTAGTCGCCTTCTTTGCTACTTTTTTTATAGCTTTCTTGGCCACCTTCTTCGTCGCCTTCTTTGCTACTTTTTTCGTAGCTTTCTTGGCCACCTTCTTCGTGGCCTTCTTTACTACTTTTTTCGTAGCTTTCTTGGCCACCTTCTTCGTGGCCTTCTTTGCTACTTTTTTCGTAGCTTTCTTGGCCACTTTTTTAGTGGTTTTCTTTTTAACTTTAGTTGCTGCTTTTTTAGTCGTTTTTTTCTTAGCCATAGACAACAACCTGATCCATTTTGTTAATTTCGTCAAGTGTTCTCCTCTAACTTTTTATAATATCTGAATATTTCCACTTTTAGTACGAATATAGGCCCTTCCATTTTCGGAGCCTCTTAGTCGACCTTTTATGACCTTTATATAAGGATATCGTGTGACTCTTAAATACCTAGGAGTGTAAAAGTTCCCCTCCACAGTGCCTAAATTCATATTTGCACCACTATTTTTTAATTTTAACTTTACCGCCCCTTCAAGAGTTTTAACATTAAACTTTAATTCACCGGACAAATCTGCAAAAATAGGTCCGGATTCGGATCGGCCATGAACACTTCCTAAATAATTTAATATTTTAATGTTGGCAGATTTACTCTTAAAATTAAGTTCTCCCTCACCTTTCACGATTTCCACTTTTCCACGGTTTTGTTGTAAGGTAATATGACCTATGGACCCATTCAAGATGGTCTTTCCATCAAAGTTAGAAATCTTCTGCGGTCCCTCTATGGACTGTAAACTCAACTTTGTATTATAACCATTAAAATCCAATTTTCCTTTGCGTTTGACTATATTCGCTATGCCTTTTTGTTGCTCAACGTGCAAACTCCCCTGCCCCCCAATGACACTCAGTTTCCCTTGCTGTAAATTAATTCTTAGCTGAGCACTCCAATCATTTATATAGAGATCTCCATGACGCCAAAATACTTCAATATTCATTTCAGGAGCAAATATCACAAGGTTTATCTTGGGTATTTTTTTTCCACGCAAGGATTTAGCCCAAGTTTCTCTGGACTGGGGTCCTTTAATTTTAACTAAAATTTTACCCACTTTATTTTCATGTTCTCGAGAGGTTTTTAGTAGCCAATCCTGCATATACTCCTCGTCATCAGCAAAGTTTTGATCATAAGTCGCCACAACCCTTACTTTTGAAACACTACTTTTTTTAAAAGTGATATTCCCATGAAATCCTTTTACCTCTAGGACATCGCCTGAAAAATAAGGCACATCGGTTTGCTGTTTATATGCCTCTGTTTTTGCAGCCAATAATAACTGAGGAATAAAAATCAGAAGCAGAATGTGGCCCATGACACGTTTAATCATAAATGCTCTCCATAGTATTAGAATTTTTTACACAGTTGATGTATAAGTGTGGCACTCAAGTTCAAGTGTTCAACACAATTACTATATTGGAGATGAATAATGTCAAAATCAACCTATATTCTATCAGCAAAACGAACTCCCATGGGATCCTTTATGGGAAGCCTCAGTAGCTTGGCTGCCCCACAACTCGGCGCAACAGTTATTAAGAGCGCCATGGAAACAGCAAATGTCCCCTTTGACAAGGTGGATGAGTGCATTATGGGCCAAGTGCTCACAGCGGGTGCAGGACAAGCTCCCGCACGACAAGCTGCTATTTATGCCGGTTTAGAAAAATCAACCACATGCATGACTATAAATAAGGTTTGCGGCAGCGGTTTAAAAGCTGTGATGCTAGCAAGTGATTCCATTCAATTAGGTCACTCTCAAGTTGTGGTGGCTGGTGGGCAAGAAAACATGTCCTTAGCTCCACATTTACTTTTAGGATCAAGAACTGGTCAAAAAATGGGACCATTAAAAACTGTGGATTCCATGGTTAACGATGGCCTATGGGACCCTTATAATAACTTTCATATGGGCAATGCCGCGGAAGCCTGCGTTAAAGAATATCAATTTTCTAGAGAAGAGCAAGATGCCTTCGCCATTGAAAGTTACAAAAAAGCTCAGACAGCACAAAAAAACAATGCTTTTTCTGATGAGATAACAACTGTGGAAATCAAAACCAGAAAAGGCTCCACAGAGGTCAATAGCGATGAGGAACCGCAAAAGGTAAACTTTGATAAAATTCCTCAACTCCGCCCAGCATTTGACAAAGAAGGTGCCATAACAGCAGCCAACGCCAGTTCCATAAATGATGGCGCTGCGGCTCTAGTGCTGGCCAGCGAAGATGCGGTAGCCACCTATAATGCAAAACCCATAGCTAAAATCATTACACACGCGACTTTTGCTCAAGACCCTATCTGGTTTACCACTGCTCCTGTGGAAGCCATGAAACGAGCTTTGAAAAAAGCAGACTTAAAAGTAGAAGATATTGACCTTTGGGAAATCAACGAAGCCTTTAGCGTGGTTACCATGGCTGCCATTAAAGATTTGGAGATTGATGCCAGCAAAGTGAATGTTCACGGTGGTGCTGTGTCTCTTGGCCATCCTATTGGAGCCAGTGGGGCTCGTATTTTCACAACTTTAATACATGCTTTAAAACAACAAAATAAAAAATACGGAATGGCGAGCCTTTGTATTGGTGGTGGCGAAGCTGTTGCCGTGATTGTGGAGAACTTATGAGCCAAAACAAAGTATATAGTTCAGCAGATGAAGCCCTAAAGGGTGTGGCAGATAATATGACCATTTTAGTGGGTGGTTTTGGACTTTGCGGCATTCCTGAAAATCTAATTTTAGCCCTTAAAAACACTGGGGCAAAAAAATTGACCTGCATTTCCAATAACGCTGGTGTGGACGATTTTGGTTTAGGTTATTTATTACAAACTAAACAAATTAAAAAAATGGTTTCCAGCTATGTGGGTGAAAACTCAATTTTTGAAAAACAATTCCTAGATAAAGAATTAGATGTGGAGTTTAACCCTCAGGGCACACTAGCTGAACGCATTCGTGCCGGTGGAGCCGGTATACCTGGGTTTTACACTCCCACAGGAGTTGGAACTCAAGTTGCCGAAGGCAAAGAAATCAGAAATTTTGATGGACGTGATTATGTTTTAGAAACAGGTCTTCATGGCGAATTCGCTCTTGTAAAAGCATGGAAAGGTGACAAATTTGGCAATCTTATTTTCCGAAAAACAGCACGTAATTTTAACCCAATGATGGCCACAGCCGGAAAAATAACTGTCGCCGAAGTGGAGGAGCTTGTTGAAGTTGGCGAACTTAATCCCGATGAAATACATACACCTGGCATATATGTTCAAAGGATTATCCAAGGTCCTTCATATGAAAAACGCATTGAACAAAAAACTTTTTTGGAAGGATAGATCATGGCTGAAAAACTCAATCGAAATGATATTGCAAAAAGAATCTCACAAGAAATTTCTGACGGCCAAGTGGTCAACTTGGGAATTGGCATTCCTACTCTGGTAGCCAATTACATCCCCGATGAAGTAAATATTATGTTACAAAGCGAAAACGGTCTTTTAGGTATTGGCCCCTTTCCTTTGGAAGAGAATATGGATGCTGATCTTATAAATGCCGGTAAACAAACCATTTCAGAAGCTCCAGGGTCTAGCTATTTTTCTTCTGCAGAAAGCTTTGCTATGATTCGTGGAGGACATGTGGACCTTACCGTACTAGGGGCTATGCAGGTGGACGAAAGTGGATCTATAGCTAACTGGATGATTCCTGGAAAAATGATTAAAGGCATGGGTGGCGCTATGGACCTAGTGGCTGGGGCAAAACGAGTTGTGGTTGCTATGCAACATACAGATCGCAAAGGAAACCCAAAACTACTGAAAAAATGCAACCTTCCTCTTACGGGCGTTAATTGCATTCATAAAATTGTTACTGATATGGCAGTTGTGGATATTACAGACCAAGGTTTTGTTTTAAAAGAAACAGCCCCTGGTTTTAGTGTGGAAGATGTTGTTAAAGCTACTGAAGCACACCTAATCATAGACCCAGAAGTTCGTCCTATGGACCTTTAAATTATTACTACCGCGCAGCAATAGATTCGCTTATCCTATTGGAAGTAAATTCTTTAGCATATAAGTGGATTGAGATATGGCTGGTGTAAAAATTGTGCAAAAAGGTGAATACCTGTTCCGAGAAAATGATTCTTCGGACGCAATGTACGTTATCAAAAAAGGTCGCCTTGCTATTACTAAAGCTAAAGGGTCTAAAGAGATTATTTTAGCAGAATTGGGCGCAGGTCAAATGCTAGGTGAAATGGCCTTCTTTGATAACAAACCTCGTTCCGCCGGCGCAAAAGCCATAGAACCCACAGAGGCAATAGCCCTGCCTTTCGACGCTCTTCATGCTCAATTTAAAACTTTTCCTGAATGGCTAAGAGCCATGGTTAAAACAGTAAACACCCATTTACGCATGGCTAACCAACGTATAAAAAATTTAGAAAATACAAATAGCCAAACAGACATTGTATTTCCTCCTCACACCATTACAAAATTATGTGCAATTATTTCTTTAATGGGCTTTAAATCTGGAGTAGATGAAAAGGGGGTTGGCCTAGTTATCCCCTCACACCAGTTAAGAAACTACACCATTCAAATCTTTCAACAGCCCACTAATAAAATGACCAAGCTCATAGATGTTCTTGCAGAAATGCAAATCATGAAAACAGAAGACCTTGGCGAGGGACAAATCAAAACCATAATTTTAAACCACGACCTGCTCACTCACTTTACTGATTGGTACAACAAATACCTTTTTGCCAAAGAGGGAGATAAGGTGACCGTAGAAGAACGTGAGCTTCCCGCTCTACATGCACTCATATTTTACGGTGAAAAGGTAGAAGAAAAATCAGAAGACAAGGTGACCATCAACCTCACTGCCGCACAAAATGACTCTATGAAAGATTTAGGCCATTTATTTCAAGCCACAGATGTGGACACGCTCATAGAAAAAAAACTTGTGGATGACAAGATCACAGACGACAAAGGCAATTTAAAAGTCAGTTTCGACCTCACTCAATTAAAAACCCTACACCCCTTCTGGACCCTCATCTACCGCCTACAAAAAGTAACCTAAGCCCCACCCCAAAAGGTGCCAGGCATCTTTTGCGGATGCATCAGGTCAATTTTAAATCACAGGAATCATTCAAATACACAACTCCTAATGCCAGTTTTCTTTTTTATATTCTAGAGTCTCATCTTCATCATCTGGCTCAATTTCCACTGAGGCCTGCTCTTGTTGAGCTAAAATTATGCGTTGTATACCTATGAACTCAGCTAACATTTGATCCTTAGCTACCCTTACAGCTTCCATTAGGTCCACTCCTGAGCCACGAGAGATCAGTACTCCACCAGAGGACTCCACAGATATCTCTACATTCACCTCTTCCACACCCATAGACGAAAGCAATAATGTTACTTGAGTGTTAGGTAGAAAATATTCCTCAAGTTCAGAAACATATTGGTAAACAGAGGCCCTATCCCCTGTGGACACGCCTTCGAACCCCTTTAAATTAAGCGTTTTCATGTGATTCTCCTATTAATATGTCTTCCTACTATTATAAAATCACAGCGAGCTCTTGAACATGGGAAATCTGTTTTATCTCAATTTGTGACGTAAATTGTACGGTTTTTAAACTAATTACAAAGAATTGTATCTCAAATGAACACAGCTACCAATAGCCCTATGGCACAGGGATTGCTATGTTCTGGGGTATATTGTGGTTCGTTTTAGTTTTTTCAACTATAAACTTGAGCTAAGCCTTGCTGATTCATTCGTCGGGCTAGAAGACTCAACTTTATAATTCAAAGCACTGAGACGAACCACAGTGTCATGTAACTCAATAAGGAGAGTTCAAATGAAAACAAAGTGGATAGCAAGTTTATTTGTAACTAGTCTCTTAATACTAGGTATTCCCACTCACTCTTTTTCCCAAGCACATCCAGAAAAGATTAATGATCTTTCTATTGAAGATGAATTAGCTGAGTTAGAAGTTTTTAACGAAAACGAACATGCGCGCATGATAGACAAAGAAAATCGCATGGAAATTCAACGTAAAAAGAAACTGGAATCAAAAATTAATCGGCTTTCTAGAAAAAAAGTTCGGCTCAATAAAAATATTAAAATCAAAACGAAACGCTTTAAAACAAGTTTAAAGGTTGCAGATAGAGTTGAAAAAAAAGCGAACATAAAAGAATCTGAAAAAAACAAACTACAAAGTAAAGTTAACCGTTTAAATAAAACTGTGAATAAGGTTGAGTCTCGTGCCATTCGCTCAAAAAATAAATATTTGAAATCTAAAGCCCTCATTAAGGCTCAATACAACAAACGACAAAAATTAAACAAACGCTTAAAAAATGCTCAACGTATTATAAGTAAATGGAACAGAGTGATTAAAAGAAAAAATAAACAACTAAGAGGTCTTAAAAAAACAAATTCCAGTTTAGAACAAAAAGTGATTCAAATTGAAAGAAAGGCAATAGCTAAAAGAAAACAAGCCAAAAGCTAAGCCCAACTCCCACCTGGTTCCTCTTTTTAGTTAAGTTTCAGTTGCAATTTTTGACCAGGCCCGCTAATGTCCAGCCTGTAATAATTACAAATCCGGGGGGAATTCATGAAATTCATCATAATTACACTTATAGCGTCAATACTTCCACTTATGGCTCAAGCCAATAACTATACACCTAAACAGTATTTCGAAGACCGCTGTGATTCCTGTCATGGGTCCAAATCCGCAGATTTAAATTCACCCATTTTATGGGGGCAAAACAAAGCTTACCTTATTAAGCAATTACAAGATTTTAAAACAGGCAAGCGCCCAGATCTGCTTATGTACGAAACTATGAGTGAAATCGCAAAAAATATGACTGACAAAGATATCATAAGAGTATCAGAGTACATTGGATCCTTAAGTCTATGCGCCTATCCAGCAGAAAAAATTGAATTCCCTGGCAGCATGACTAAGGGAAAAGCCAAAGCAAGTTCGTGTATGGAGTGTCATAAAAATTGGAACCCCGAAGTTAAAGCACCTATTCTGTTTGGCCAGAAACCTTTTTATATGCGTCACGCACTAAAGTCTTTTCAATCAAAGTTAAGAAAAAACTCTCCTCTAATGAACACTGAGGCAGAACAACTTACTGATGAAGATGTGGATGACCTTAGTCTTTATTTTAGCTCTAACCCAAGGTGCATTTAATACTCACAGCACAGTATTGAAATTGAAATTGAAATTGAAATAAAAAATGCCACTGACAAGATCATAGTGGCATTTTTTTATCTAATTTAAAATTGATTCGTAGGCTTAAGTAGATTTACTTAGGCCGCGGACTCCCCGGATCCGCCTGAATCTTCTGGCTCGACTATTTTAACTGAGCTCTCTGACAGTGGTGAGCTTATATCCATCATCTTAGACTTTTCTGTATATCTCACAGTCTTATTTGCTTCTACGGCTTTAATTTTTTTAACCACATCAGAAATTCTAGCTAAGCTCTCCTTAATTTTATGGAATGCTTTTAACTCAGACACATCTGATTTTTTTTCAAGAATCTTCATAAAGCCAATAGCAATTGTCAGTGGGTTATTTAACTCATGATTGTAGGTAGCTACCATACTTTGCACGGCACTTGTTCTTTGAAAGGAGATTAACTCTTCACGTAAAACTCTTAATCGAATCATTGCACGTATTTTAAGGTTTATAATATCCGGATCAGTGGATTTAAGCACATAATCATCCGCACCAGATTCTATAGCTGTCATTATACTTTTTTTACCATCAGATGAGGTTAGCACTATAATTGGAATTTGCCTAAACCCATCATCAGCTTTCACTTGTTTACAAAAATCAGGACCATTCATCTCTGGCATCTCAAAGTCTGTTAAAATGCAGTCTATAAACTCACAATTTAACACTTTCATGGCTTCACTGGGCAATGATGCCGTAATAACATTATAGCCAAAACCAACTAAAAGCTGTTCTAGACGAGTCAGCACAGCTTTACTATCATCTAACACAAGCAGGTTATAATCAGAATTATTCATCACATTTGCCATATACCTCTTATCGGCCACAAATTAAAAAATATGAATGAAACTATAAGTAGTATCATTCATTAGGGTGAGATTAAACACATCTGCTCTTAAGAATTGTTTAGTTTCAAAATGAGACTTTTGTAAAAAATCTTTATTGCTCTCCGGAGCAGGGACATTTGGAAAACATAAGTTTAAAAGTGGTTCCCATTCCTAGTTCGGAGTCTACTTCAATCTTACCCTTCATATTCTGAATCATGCTATACACAATGCCTAGACCTAAGCCTGTTCCTTTTCCCACTTCTTTTGTGGTAAAGAATGTTTCGAAAATTCTTTGTTTTGTGCTAGAGTCCATACCTTCTCCATTATCTGATATTATAATACTTACCATTTTTACACTTTGCCGAATGGAAATAGAAATTTCAGCAGCATCATTTTTTTCCACAGCATCTTTGGCGTTGGCTAAAATATTTAACAAAACCTGCATTAACATTCCTGAGTCACCAGTAATGCAGCACTCATCCGAAGGACACAAGCTAACCTGAAACTTGATTCCTAGGTTACTATACATGGCGTCTGTAAAATCAAGTGCCTCTTGTACTATTTGATTTATGTTCACAACATTAAGTTGCACATCTTCGTTTTTTCTTTGTACCCTTAATTGCCTAACAATAGCGGCAATACGATCAATGGCCTTCAATTGAATATTTATCGATTTAGAGAGAAGCCCCTCATCCACAGCCCCTTCTTTAATTTTTTTAATCAACCTTCGTGAATGACCCTTTAACACCATTAAAGGATTATTGATTTCATGAGCCACTCCTGCAGCCAACTGCCCTACCATAGAAAGCTGCCCCGATCGCACCACTTCCGCCTGTAGCTCATCATTTTTAAGCCCTAATCGTGCAACAAATAAAGCAATCATAAAACCTATTAGCGAAAGAAGAGCTGCTAACAAAGTATAATTAAAAAACAACTGAGAGTAGTACTTACTGTAACTTTGCTCCGAAATATGTCCTATAAACAAAAATTTATTGTCATCTAGACCTGTGCAAATTTGAGCTAAGGAGCACAAATTAATATCATTCAAGTTGACATAACTGTATACATTTAGCCCAACTTCTGTATGCAATCGCCCTTCATTATTTGCAAAAAAAGTTGGACTTCCACCATAGGATTCATACATAGACTTCAGGTTATATTGAGCTCTGTCTTTTAAATTATGCCCCCAGCTATGACCCTTATTTACCGCCCTTATCCAGAAACCCTCTTTATTAGCAATTAACAGTTGCTCTGAAGCAATTCCAAACTGCCAATGTGCATTTTCAAGAAATCTTGCCATATCAAGATTTATAATTATAATTCCCTCAAATCCATTGGAGCTATAAACAGGTGAAGCCACCCGTATAACTGGTTGAAAGGGACTGGCAACCTTCCCATGCTCCATATTTAAATCAATATCGCTGATGTAAACCTGGTGTGGATTCAGTTTTTTTGTAGTTTGAAAATATAAACTATTCGATTTATTCTGCAGGTCTTTTTTAGGAGCAATATGAAGATTTTCATGCTGTCTCTCCACTCTAATAACTTCATGTCCATTTTTATCAATGTATCTTATTTGCAAATAAGCTATATTATGCTCAATAAGTTCTTTAAAATAACGGTAGACATAACTATTCCAAACGCTATCTTCATTTTTAACTTTTACAAAATCAATAGTCTCAGCTGAAGTAAGAGTAAGCGCAGCCACTTTCTCGAGTTTTTCCAACAAAATGGTTTTTTCTAGTTTGACTTTTTGCTCTAAATCTATAAATAGTCGCTCTTTTCGAACCTCAGAATGAGTACTGAAAAAAAACATTAGAATTAAGTTGGTAGTAACTACAAATAGTAAAAATGAACGAATAAAGTATTTAAACATTTATAACAAGCTTCCTGATAGATATCTTATATAGATTCTAACCAAAATAAACAATAATATTAAGCTAAACTGAATGAGACAATCATATGGACTAACTTACTAGACCAATGCCAGTAATTTTTCAGTAACCTCATTGGTTAATATAACTGATGCAGCTTTAAATATCTCAATAAATCAAATTTACAGTGAATTGGAAACACAAATATTACAAACAATGTGACCATCATATTGAAGGATATTTTCTACCAATTGAGTTGCAAATAAACATCGCATCAAAGAGGTTAAGCGCTTACTAAATGTAAATGTGAATTCACACGAGACTGGTCTTTGATAAAGCTGACTCCAAGTGTAAAATCATTTAAATTATTCCAAGCCACAACTCCCTTAAAATAGTGCGACTTATTCTTATCCTTACTTGGAATAACCACAGTTAATTGAGTCCCTTTCTTTGGCGGCGCATGATTAAGCTTAACCTTAGCACCCCCTTTAGATATATCTAATAGATTTACCTGTATTCGCCCGTTGGAGGTTTCAAAATATGCGTATTGATTAACATTAAACCGACAAAAACCTCGAATATACATACTCTCTCTTTCTACAATGGCCTGTCTCATAAGATTATTTAAATTGTTAAGCTCAAAATGGTAATCCACAACCGTAGAAAACCTAAAAGAGAGTTGGATAGCTTCATTTCTTAAAGCATCAGAAATAAACGTGGTTACAAAGGCTATTGGTAGTTCTGGGTATTTGTGCGCCAACTCATCCATATGTTGCAAATGTGCATCCGAAAATCGTTCCACCAACAAAACTAGGCCTTGTAATTGATTCTCACTCACGACTCGAGCCATATCCTCAACATCAGAATACACATCAACATGAAACTCTGTTTGTTTCTGCAGTTCTCTTTTAACCTTAAACCTTTTTGCTGATGGCTTTGCCAATATACCGATTCTATACATGTCCAATCCCTTTTTGTTTATTAAACTATATAAGCAAAGACTGAGCCAAACCAACCCCCTTCAGATTTCATTTGAATAAGTAGTGAAAAATATATAGACAAAATAGTTAACTTTATAGACGTACAAAACTGAGACAAAGTACTGAAATGACACATGTTATCCCTTAAATAGCTAGTCGTGTAAAAAGCTTGTTTTTAGTTGGTCATTTCGTGTAATTTGCTTCAAACTGTATTTTATTAAAAAACTCAGTGTTTTTATAAACCACAACTAAGGAGATTTTATGAAAAAGCTGACTCTAATTTTAAGTATTTTTTTACTGAGTGCTTGCGCTAGTGATCTTAAAAAAAGAAACGAAGTGAAGGATCTTGATACAAAGCTTGAAAGCGGAAAAAAGGTTGCCGGAGACGACACCTTGGGAATTCGCGATAACACAATGGTGGTACAAAAAAAAGTAGAACTAGCTGAAGAGCTAAGACGTTTAGAAAATCTAGTTTACGGCATGGAATACGAAGTCTACGGAAATCGTGAGTACGGAACCGTTGGCTTATACGGCGTCTACAGAGATTGTAAAGGCGAAGTCAATTCCACAAAGTTTGGCGGTTCAGGAAAGTTGATTCCTGTAGAACCCCCAGCACCTGTGATTAAAGAAGAACGTGATTTAAAATTTGGTAAAGATGAAAAAGGGAACCTTGTAGGAATTTCTGAAGAATATTTATCCGAACGCATTGACCGTTTCAAAAAGTACAGAAAACTGTTAAGAAAACGTCGCCAAGAATACGAAACCAAAGTTAGAATTTGCGAAAACAATCTTAAAGATGCAAAATTCAAATTAAAAGATAAATAAATTTTAAAATATTTTTCAAACAAAAAAAAGCTGGTTATCGCCAGCTTTTTTTATTTGTGATGAGTAAATGCTATGGCATACTTGTAAGGCTATACATATGGATATCTTTATAGACGAGCATGGAGCACAAGTTTTAACAGCTGGATCCAAGAGGGCCCACCATACTGTTGAAGTATCGAAGTGGAGATGATTGCCAACCCCCTCCTATAATCTCTTCACAAAACGGTACTACTCTTGACTCCACCTCTTGTTAATGACACTGTGCTTCCATGAATAAAATTAACATAACTATCTTAGCCTTAAATGAAGTGCCTTTAGAGGGTGAAAAATTTACTTACACAAGAGCCTCTGGTGAGCTCAATGAGGCTCTGAGTGACCTTATAAAAGACGCCGATTACACTGTAACTCTTGAGGTTTTTCCCTTCGATGCAGATGCTGGCTACCAATTGCGTGGTGAAGTTCATACAGAAATGCCTTTATCTTGTTCCCGCTGTGCCATTGACTTTAGCTACAAGGTAAACTGTAAAATTAACGAAGTAGCTTTTGTGGGCCAAGAGTTTGAAGTTAAAGGGGATCAAAGTGTAAAAACACCGCATTTTTCCCAACATCACAAAACAGATGACCCTGAAACTCTATTTTTAGACCGTCCAGAGCTAAATATTGGTGAATATATTCACGAAGTCATAGCCTTAAATGAGCCTATGGCACCCTTGGGCCGACCTGATTGCAATGAAGACTGCCCTAACCTACAGGAAGCTTATAAAAAGGGGTGGATTCAAAAGCCCGAACCCGAAGATAAAAAAGGTCCATTTGATGTATTAAAAAAAATGTCATTAAATCATTGATTTATATTAAAAGTCGGTTATGTTATGAAGCTTTTAAGGCTCGAATGAGTATTGAAATTAATAAGTTAGAAATTATAAGTTGAATTTAATTAATAAATATAAAATTTAAATAAAGTTGGTGAAATCATGGCAAGTCCAAAATCAAAAATCTCAAGAGCAACACGTGGCGGTCGACGCTCACACTCTGCTTTAAAGCGTAACCCTGCTAACAATTGTGACAATTGTGGTTCTCTAAAGATGCCACAAATTGTTTGCCCTTCTTGTGGTTACTATAAAGGCAGAGAAGTAGTACCACCAAAATCTTAATTTTTAATTAAGATTTCTCATCATGATGTACAACTCGCGTATTTCTGGGACTGGCTCCTATCTACCTGAAAAGCAACTCACTAATTCTGATATAGAAAAGATGGTGGATACCACTGCGGACTGGATCAAAGATCGCACCGGCATTTCTTCACGACATGTAGCTAAAATGTCAGAAGCCACTTCCGATATTGGCGCTGCCTCAGCCTTAAAGGCATTGGAAATGGCCGGGTTAAAAGTGGACGATATCGACATGATCATCACGGCCACAATTACTCCCGATCATGTAATGCCAAATACGGCATGTTTGATTCAACAAAAAATTGGTGCACGAAATGTAATGAGCTTTGATTTATCTGCAGCTTGTTCTGGTTTTATATTTGGATTATCCGTAGCCGATCAGTTTATCCGCACTGGCGTTCATAAAAATATACTTGTGATTGGCGCCGAAGTCCTAACAAGAATTGTGAATTACCAAGATCGTGGTACCTGTATTTTATTTGGTGACGGCGGTGGTGCCGCCATTGTTAGTCGTGCAGAAGAAAATTCAGAATCTCAGTTTTACTCCCACCACGGTCATGGCGAGGGTCGCTATGGTGATCTTCTTATGCTGCCGGCTGGCGGCTCAAAAACACCTTTCAACCAAGAAGCCCTTAGTAAAGATGAGCAATTTGTAATTATGAAGGGTAGAGATATTTTCAAACAAGCTGTGCGTACAATGAGTGAGTGTTGCTCTGAAGCTCTTAATGCAAATAAAATGCAATCCTCAGATATTGACTGGCTGATTCCTCATCAAGCCAACTTAAGGATTATAAATGCTGTGGCAAAGCATTTTGATTTCCCTAAAGATAAAGTGGTCATTGAAATTGAAGATGTGGGAAACACTTCTGCAGGAACAATACCCATTGCTCTTGATCGCGCTGTTCGCGATGGCAGGCTTCAACGTGGACAAAATATTTTACTTGCTGCTTTTGGTGGCGGCTTAACCAGCGGAAGTCTATTATTTAAATATTAAACAAGGATGATATTATGTATGGTTTTATTTTCCCCGGACAAGGTAGTCAGCAAGTGGGAATGGGACAATTTCTCTACAAAAACTTCACTAGCGTAAAACACCTTTTTGAAGAAGCTTCGGACACCCTAAATATTGATTTTAAATCATTGTGTTTTGAAGATCCAAAGGATCAGCTCAATTTAACACAAAATACCCAACCTGCTCTTTTATTAGTTTCCACAGCTTACTTTAAAGTAATACAGGAAATTAAGCCCACAAATGTTAGCGCTTTCGCCGGTCACTCTATTGGTGAATATGCAGCATGTGTGAATGCTAACGCTCTGTCGTTTTCTCAAGCTCTTTCCACTGTGGAAAAAAGAGGTTTATGGATGCAAGAAGCTGTGCCCGTAGGCAAAGGTTCCATGGCGGCTCTGTTAGGGTTTAGCGAAGAACAGGTGAGCGACATTTGTAAATGGGCACAAGAAAAATCTGGGCACCAACCTGTAGAGCCAGCAAATTACAACTCTCCAGGACAAATTGTTATTAGCGGCGATGCTATGGCTATAGATTTTATTTGTAAAAACATGAGCAAAGAGGATTGGCCATATATCTCTTCAACAGAAGCTCCTCGTAGGCTAAAAGCGATCCCATTAAAAGTTTCAGCCCCCTTTCATTGTTCCTTAATGCAGCCAGCTCAAGAGAAAATGCAAAAACTTCTAAACAATCTAGAGTTTCAAGATACCTCAACACCCATTGTTCAAAATGTAGATGGCAAAGCCTACACAGATAAGAATAAGTTAAAACAAAACCTGACCACCCAAGTTTCTGCCCCCGTTAGATGGACCAGCTGCATGGATACATTCAACGAAATGGGCATTGAAAACATAATTGAATGTGGTCACGGACAAGTGCTTCAAGGTTTATTAAAAAAAATGCCACACCCATTCAAGGTCACAAACTTTAATTCCTTGGAAGACATCAAAAACTTCGAAAAAGATAATAATTGTATTTAAACTATATTTACTCATAATGCTTAAATTCATTATGAGATAAAAGAAACAGCTTAACCAAGGAATCTTTATGTTTGATTTAAGAGATAAAAATATAATTGTAACTGGCGGGAGTCGTGGAATAGGGAAAGGTATTGTTGAGTTTTTAGCGAGTCATGGTGCTAATATCGGATTTAGCTACTCCTCTTCTGAAGCTGCAGCCCAACAAATAGCGGAAGAGCTCCCTGGCGAAGGTCATTTTTGCTTTCAAATGAACATTGCGGACGCTGACTCTGTAAAAAGCGCTTTAGCTGGGGCCTTAGAAAAAATGGGATCCGTAGATGGATTAGTCAATAATGCCGGCATTACTAAAGATCAAATTTTACTTCGCTTAAAGCCTGAAGATTTCGACCAAGTGATTCAAACCAATCTTAGAGGCACTTTTTTATGCGTTAAGACACTTTTAAAGCCCATGATAAAGCAAAAAAATGGAGCTATTGTTAATATCACTAGTGTTATTGGCCAAACAGGGAACTCCGGACAGGCCAACTATGCCGCCTCGAAAGCTGGTATCGAAGCCTTCACAAAATCCATAGCCCAAGAAGTCGCCTCTAGAAATATACGCTTAAACTGCGTTGCCCCTGGCTTTATTCAAACAGAAATGACCGATGCCATGGAGGACAAAGCGAAACAGACCATATCTGAGAAGATCCCCTTGGGACGACTGGGGCAGGCTCGTGATATTGCACAATCTGTAGCCTTTTTACTTTCTGAAAACGCATCATATATTACGGGACAGACCATCAGCGTCAATGGTGGTTTGAATATGTAAAAAAAGGTGACTTTAACTATTGAAATCAATAGGCTTTGATAAATAAAAAAGCACTTTGAAAATTATGAGTTTTCATAAATTATGGCACAGCAGCTATAAGTAAAAAAGGGAAGTAAATAACAAAACATAGTTTGATAAAGAGTTGTTTTAAGACCTGTTGCATGGATAACAGAATTAACCCCGCTCTCAATTATCACCATGTTAAGGAAACTGATTTAAATTTAAAATATTAAGTTATAAATAATTTAAAAATTAAAAGAAATAATTAAGGAGCTAAAAAATGGAAGCACAAATTTCAAAAATTATTGAAGAACAATTGGGTGTTGAAGCTGATCGTATTAAGCCAGAAGCCTCTTTTATCGAAGATCTTAATGCTGATAGCTTAGACATAGTTGAGCTAGTTATGGCCATGGAAGAAGAATTCGACATGGAAATTCCTGACGAAGACGCTGAAGGTCTTAAAACTGTTCAAAATGTTTTAGACTATATGAAATCTAAAGGTAAAGCATAATTATGAGTTCCCGGCGTGTTGTTGTTACTGGGCTAGGCATGGTTTCTCCTCTTGGATTAACTATGCAAGAATCTTGGCAAAACGCGCTTAAGGGTCAATCTGGCATTGGCCCCATTACACTATTTGATGCCTCTGTACACAGTGTTCAATTTGCAGGCGAAGTAAAAAACTTTAATGCTGAAAATCTAATTGGCAAAAAAGAAATGAAAAAAATGGATCGCTTTATTCACCTATGTTTAACAGCCACTGATGAAGCCATTAAAGATTGCGGTCTCGATTTCACAAACGAAGAGCTACAACTAAATACAGGCTCTATTGTTGGTGTTGGCATGGGTGGCATGCCTATTTTAGAAAAACAACGGGATATCATGACTAGTCGAGGTCCTGGAAGAATTACCCCTTTTTTAATTCCCGCTATAATTGCAAATATGGCCTCTGGTCATGTGAGTATAAAGTATGGCCTTAAAGGGCCTAACTACTCAGTAACTTCAGCTTGCGCTTCCGGCAATCACTCTCTTGGCGAGTCTTTTAATTACATAAAAAATGGCATGTGTGACGTAATGGTCTCTGGTGGAACAGAGTCCGTAGTCAGCGATCTTGGTATTGGCGGCTTTGCTGCAATGAAAGCCCTTTCTACCAGAAATGAAACACCTCAAAAGGCCTCACGCCCCTGGGATCAGGACCGAGATGGTTTTGTACTCAGCGAAGGTTCCTCAATTTTAATTTTAGAGGAGTATGAACATGCAAAAGCCCGTGGCGCTAAAATTTACGCAGAGCTTAAAGGTTATGGGGTGTCCTCGGACGCTCATCACATGACCACTCCTTCACCTGATGGCGCTGGAGCCTCTCGAGCCATGAATATGTGTTTAAAAAGTGCTGGTGCCAACCCTGAGGACATTCAGTACGTGAATGCCCACGGAACATCCACACCCGCTGGCGATATGTTAGAAACATTAGCTATTAAAAAATCATTTCGTAATCACGCAGACAAACTTTGGGTTTCTTCTACTAAATCTATGACCGGGCACACTCTTGGTGCTGCTGGTGCCATAGAGAGTGCCTTTTCCATAATGAGTGTTTTTGACAACAAGGTGGCACCAACAATCAATTTAGAGAACCCATCTGAGGGATGCGATTTAGACTATGTGCCGAACACGTCCAGAGAAAAGGAAATCACCATGGCTCTAAATAATAGCTTTGGTTTTGGCGGCACAAATGCTTGTCTCATCTTCTCAAAAATTTAACTCCCCGCTACATATAATAAAAATCTATCTTTAGAAAAAATTAATAAACAATTTTCTAAATGAAAATCTAATCTTGCTTTATGAATATTGAAGAGCTAAATTCTTGCTGGAGGTTCTTATGAATGTATACATAGCTTCAGACCACGGTGGGTTTAACCTTAAGTCTTACCTTATAAAAAATAATCCAAGCATGAAGTTCCAAGATTTAGGGCCAACCAACACGGACTCTGTGGACTACCCAGATTACGCCAAGCAAGTCTGCGAAAAACTAAAGCAAGACCCTCAGTCCCTAGGCATACTGATTTGCGGCTCAGGTCAGGGTATGGCCATGAGTGCCAACAAGTATGCACATATCCGCGCGGCACTGTGCTGGAACCAAGAGTTAGCTGAACTTTCAAAATTACATAATGATGCGAATATTCTTTGCATGGGCGAACGAGTGATTGAAAAAGATTTGGCTTTAAATATTTTGTCTACATTCTTAGAAACAAAATTTGAAGGCGGACGTCACGAACGACGCGTTCAAAAAATGAAGGAGATTGCACAATGATTAAAAGTTCCAATGACGAATTTGTATTTTCTGCTATTAAAAAAGAACTCCATAGACAAGAGTTTGGTTTAGAGATGATAGCATCAGAAAATTACGTTTCTAATGATGTTCTCAAAGCGCAAGGCTCAATTCTTACTAATAAATATGCTGAAGGCTACCCTGGAAAACGTTATTATGGTGGATGCGAGGTGGTAGACACTATCGAGCAGGTTGCCATTGATCGGGCCAAAGAAATTTTTTCTGCAGAACATGTTAATGTGCAACCTCACTCTGGATCTCAAGCAAATATGGCTGTATACTTAGCCGCATGTAACAAGGGTGATACTATTTTAGGTATGGATTTATCTAACGGTGGTCACCTGACTCATGGCTCTCCAGTAAATTTTAGTGGATTACTTTTTAATGCTACATCCTATGGTATTGACGAATCCACTCACAGAATTAATTATGATAAAATTTTAGATACTGCAAAAAAAGAAAAACCTAAAATGATTATTGCTGGTTACTCAGCGTATCCACGAACTTTGGATTTTGCCAAATTTCGAGAAATTGCAGATAGTGTTGATGCCAAACTTTTAGTGGACATGGCCCACTTTGCTGGGCTTGTAGCCACTGGCGCTCACCCCTCCCCTATTCCTTATGCCGATTATGTGACAACTACCACTCATAAAACACTCAGAGGTCCCCGAGGCGGAATGATTTTATGCAAAGAAGAATATGCTAAAAAATTGAACTCCAGAATTTTCCCTGGTATCCAGGGTGGACCTCTAGAGCATGTTATCGCTGCCAAAGCCGTAAGTTTTAATGAGATTTTACAGCCTGAGTTTAAAACATATATCGACCAAGTGGTGTTAAATGCAAAAGCATTAGCAGATAGCTTATTATCTGAGGGTTTTAATTTGGTTACTGGTGGAACAGATAATCACTTAATTCTTATGGATTTATCTGACCGTGACATAACTGGTAAGGACGCTGAACATGCCTTAGAGAGTGCCGGAATTACTACCAACAAAAATACAGTACCCAACGAAAAAAGATCTCCATTTGTAACTTCAGGAGTAAGACTAGGAACCCCCGCTCTCACCACAAGGGGCTTCAAAGAAAATGAAATGAAACTAATTGGAAGTTGGATTTCTGAGGTGTTAAACAATATTTCCAATACAGATGTGCAAGAAAAGATTAAGAATCAAGTGATAGAACTCTGTAAAAAGTATCCTCTAGGGTATGCTGAGTAGTTTTATTTTTTGATTTGCAATTCAGGTTTAAACTCGAAAGTAGATTATATGAGTGTCTGGGTATTGAGTTCGGCTGAAGGAAATATGTCACTCAATTGAAGTATACAACAGCCTCATTTCCTCACAAATTGCTGCGCAATTGGTCGAGGCCTAAAAATTAAAACAAAGAGCAATATAAGCTTTTATTTTTTTAGATTCTTTAAAACGCGAAGCGCTCTGAAAGAGCGAGGGCAGGAGCCCGAGTTTTAAAGAATAAGAGCCAGGATGGCTCACTGTTTGTTTGAAATACTTACCTACAACCTATTACATATGGACTTCCGGCCAAACCCTAACCAGCTTTTAACGCCCCCCCTGTTCATCAAAAGAAAATAAAGTTATGATGACTATATGAAAACTCTGATATTAACAGCAACCTTTGCTCTACTTACAACCTCATGCTCCACAACCTACAGAGCTCCAAGGGGTTATAAGTCACCAGACACATACTCTTCTCCCAACAAGTACCTAGGCCCCAAGTATCGCTCTGCCCAATTATCAACAAATCAAAAAAGAACATCTAAAATAAGACCACAACATGGCATAGCTTTTATTTGGCCCATTAATAAAGCTAAATTGTCACAAAAATTTTCTCCAAGTCACAATACATCTCATGCTGGAATTGATTTAGCTAGCCACCGCGGTACTCCAATTTTAGCCGCCCATGAAGGTACCATAATCTTTGCCGGAAAAAAGTATCGAGGCTATGGCAATATGATCATCATTGAACGGGATGATGACTGGGGTTCTCTATATGCACATCTTGACAAACTCTATATAAAAAGTGGCGAGTACGTAAAACAAGGCGAAGTGATCGGAACCATGGGGCGTACAGGTCGTGCAACAGGTGTGCACTTACATTTTGAACTGATTTATCAGAAAATACCTGTGGATCCAATACCTCATCTAAGACAAGCTATCTAGAAACAAAAAAAAGGAGCCCTAAGGCTCCAATTTTTTAATCTAAATGTAGATTCTAATTACATGGATGCAATAAGAACTAAGTTATATTTTACTTCAGACTCTTTCATAAAAGAAACTGAGCTTGTGTCCCTAATGTCACGGCCTTGAGTTGCGCTCAAATCAAGACTCAGGTTTTTAATAAGGCTGGCACTAATACCAAAAGTTAAGCCAAGCTCATCTAGATTACTCACGGAATAATCACCATTTGGAGTTTGCTTTGCAAGTGGTAAAGTTGACTTTGTATCATTAATGTTTTTACCCGTATTATTATACTGATGATAGTAATAAAGTGTAGAATAGAAACCCACTTTTTTCGTGGTCTGATGTGAAAGTACTAAATCATGGTAGAACCAAGATGCCACCTGACCAGCCTCAGAGTTAGTGTAACCATACACTGACATAAGGTCATTAAAAGATAGACTTAGTTTTTTACCTAAATCCCAACCCATAGCATTATACATTCTAACATTCTGATTGCCTGTTTTTTGTAAACCAGCTGTCACAGGAAAATAATATCTAAATTGAGTATCTAAAGTAGTCCCCCAAAATTTTGCCATTTTACTATCGCGGTACCTAACCATAACCTTGTCATGCTCTAAAGATCCATCCTGAGAGGTATCAAAAGTAAAATAAGGTCTTACAGAAACTCTTTTACTTAAGTCTTTACCAAATTTGTAATCCACATTGATATAAGTCAGACTTGATGTAGCAAAGTTTCCATAATTTACATTTTTGGCCTTAAAACTATTATCAGATAAAATCACTGTACCCCAAGGACTCTTCTTTGCTCCCGCTTTTTTTTGTGTAATTTTAGTTGTGCTTGTATCAACCAAAGCTGGGGCCATAGCATTAACTGGTGTTGCTTGTGCTGAGGCTGATGTTTGTACCTTTGAGTTTGTATTGGTCGTTGGCGTGGCGCTAGCTGATGCTGTTGCGTCTGTGTTTGCAAAAGCTATGTTTGCAGAAAGTGCAACGATAATAGCTCCAATCAGTGATGTTTTATTCATATTATTCCCCCTAATATGGTTTATCTTAAACAGCAGCTTCCCCCTTATTGAATCACTACCGCCAAAAATTGATGTCTTTATCAAAACTCCAATTAGCCCGACTTTAACCCAGCATAGCTTCATAAAACAAAGGAATTCTGAGATTAATTGTAAATTTTACAATGCGTTATCTAATTAAATATACAGGGGTTTTTCGATTTCTTTGTAATTTTTATATGGATACATTTGTGTCATTAACGCGGTGCTATTGTCAAAAGTGAAACTATACATTTTTGTAAAACAGAGGATGAGGCAAGTGTTTATGGTGAAAACAACACTATAATAATTTCAAAAAAGCCTTATATTTTAAACACATAGAGGGGTGTTCCCTTCCCAAAAATGACAAGACCTGTTATAATCTTCAGCTGTATGGATTAATTGCCACAGCTTTTCTCAAACAAACCATAAAAGGAAATATTATGTTACGTGATTTCAATTTAATACACGCAATTAAAGCTCAAAAGAAATTTACGGACGTTCATCTCTACTGCCTACTTATTTTTATTTTTCTAATGGCCCCTTTTACAATGGCAACGGAAAAAATATCTAGCCAGGCACCCCTTCAAACTCTAAACACGAAAAGCGCTAAAAAAACAAATCTGAGTGCCGTAAAGCTAAAAACTAAAAAAAGTTTTACTAAGGATATAGACAAAACGATTACTAACAAGGAGTTAAGAACTCTAACAGGATCAAAATCTAAATACAGTATGTCCATTGGCTCAACATATATTGGTGGCAGCATTCTGCAGCCCTTTGGCAAAATACGACCTAGTATTTTTGGTGACAGTCAAGATGCCAGGTCTACTAACCTCTCAGGTACGGTTTCTCTACGCTATAGACTCAGCAGTCATGGTTCTATAAGCGCAGGAAGCGGTATTTCATTTTTAAGACCTTGGCACGAAAACAATAACACCTCTCTTAGTGATCCATTTTTAGCTTATACAACCGCTTACAAACTGGGCCCTTTACAAGTTCTTACAATTCCTAAGTTTACCCTTGGTACCTCCAACTCATCTAGAGAGGTTAGCCGCATTGGACATTTTGATTTTACAAATTTTTTCTACAACAAGCTTTACGATAGCAGACTCACAGTAGGAATGGTATTTACTTACAGACAATATGACTACTACTCCACTGCCGATCCTGAGAGCACTAATTATTTAATTAGTCTTTTGCCGCTAGCTGAGTACAAACTCACTGACACATACGCATTAAAAACATTGTTATCATATTCTTTTTCACATGGGATTAAAGACAAGTCTCAAAGCCCTTTTGATATGCATCAGGGACGCCTTGTGCAGGCTGTAGGAGTAAGAATTTCAGTGAATCGGGATATGAACCTATACCCCAGTATATTATTTACTCCAAAAAACCTGGTGCTTGCTGATACCAACTTTAGCTTAAACTTAACCATGAACGCTTTTTAGTAACCATGAATGACCAATGAGCTTTAAAATATATCTTCACTTGAGTTATTAAAAAACAAACTAGCCTCAAACAAAGTAAAAATAATCAATGGATCAATTTACAAAAATTTTAAGTAAAGAACCTCTATCCATACTTCTCCATATACATAAAAAATTTAGAAATTTTGAGAAAGCTATATCACCACAGGACTTAGCTTCTGAAGCTCAGTTTCATGGACTGCTTGAGCTTACAAATTTGTTTATTCAACAATACAGCGTCGATTATAATAACCTAACACCCTCTTACGAAAGGTTAAAACAAACTCCTTCCATACCAAATATTTCTCATTTTTTAGCCCTCATTGAACGCCAACTGCACCTCAACAATGTTAAAACTGAATTTGATGTCACCACAATAGACCAGCTCACTAAATCTCGAACCACTTTTCCATTATCAATAATTCTACATAATGTGCGATCCGCCCACAATATAGGTTCCATATTTCGTAGCTGTGAGGGCTTAGGAGTCAAAAAACTATATTTAACCGGCTACACCTCTACTCCAGAAAACCCAAGGCTTGCCACAACGGCACTTGGAGCCGATAAGCATATACCTTGGGATCACACAGACGACGTACTTAAAAAAATTAATCAGCTTCAGAAACAAAACATACTAGTGGCTGCATTTGAAACATCTGAACAAGCTATAGTCTATGAAGGCCACAGAATTCCCTCAGAAGAAGCTGTATTCGTTTTTGGCAACGAACGCTATGGCCTAGAGCCGGAAGTGCTTCAGGCTGCTGACCGTATCTACAAAGTACCTATGTGGGGTCGTAAAAACTCACTCAATGTATCCAATACAGTAAGTCTGGTCTGTGCATTAAAACGTGAAAAACATAAGAAGTAATTGTTTTTCTCCACAATCTTAGATAAATTAAAAGTTCATATTTTAACCATCTGCGGAATTAGCTCAGTTGGTAGAGCACCAGCTCGACATGTTGGTGGTCACAGGTTCAAGTCCTGTATTCCGCACCAGAGTGATTCAAAAATGAATCACTCTGATATCAATATCTGAATCTCCACGCCTAATCACTGCGAGGAAACGTCATAAACTTGATGAGCCTCCATACTTAACTGCATATACTTACAGCTAGCTTTCTCGCCCTACGCACTAATTATAAGGTTATTTGTGCAAACTCTTGATCTATGCATAAATAACACTATAATTGGTGCATAGGCAGATTCTATGCACCAAGGGATATAAGTATGAGTTCATCACCCATCAGACCACTTCAAGAGTATGAGAACGTTGAAACTACGAGAGTACTAAAGGCGCTTGTAAGGGCCCATAAAGCGCTTGGAGAGCTAAAAGGGCTGGCTTTGAGCATGCCTAATCAAAATATTCTACTGTCTACCCTTTCATTACAAGAAGCAAAAGAGAGCTCTGCAATTGAGAATATAATTACAACTCAAGATGATCTTTACCAAAGTAACTACCTAACACAAGAATTTACATCTTCTGAGGCAAAAGAAGTTCACAGTTACGCCAAAGCATTAAAGGTTGGCTTTGAACTTGTAACCACCACCGGTCTTTTAACAAATAGTTCCATTATTAAGATACAACAAACTATTGAAAATAATAATGCAGGCTTTAGGAAACAAGCTGGTACGACATTGATAAACAATA
This sequence comes from Pseudobdellovibrionaceae bacterium, assembly GCA_018663505.1. Classification (GTDB taxonomy): domain Bacteria; phylum Bdellovibrionota; class Bdellovibrionia; order Bdellovibrionales; family UBA1609; genus JABJQG01. The sequence goes on from JABJQG010000048.1 coordinate 114,359, forward strand.
AAACCAAAGACATTATTTACACTCCCCCGCAGTCCGAAAAAGTGGTTTTAACTTTAATGGGGGAGCTTGAGCAATTTATTAATACAGACGATCTAAGTGATTATGATGTTCTTACAAAAATGGCAATGATCCACCACCAGTTTGAAAGTATTCATCCATTTTATGATGGAAACGGAAGAACTGGTCGTATTATCAATATTCTATACCTAACAAAGCAAAATATTCTAGGAACACCTATTTTATATCTTTCTCGTTTTATTAACCAAAATAAAGATGAATATTACAAACTTTTACAGTCAGTCAGAGAAAGTGAAAACTGGGAACCATGGCTATTATATATGTTAAAAGCTTTAGAGGTAACAGCTTTAGACACATCTAAGATGATTCAAGATTTAATACTATTGATGCAAGAATACAAACAAACTATAAAGGTAAAACTTCCTAAAATATATAGCCATGAATTGATCAACAATCTATTTAGTCACCCATACACAAAAAATGAATTTCTAGTTGAAGAGCTCGGTATTCATAGAAACACAGCGCGAAGGTATCTTGATAGCTTAGTGGTAATAGGTTTACTGAAAAAAGAAAAAATAGGTAATCAAAATTTTTATATAAATAAAAAATTATTTATACTTTTATCTTAAGCTTTTAAACCCATAGAAATCGCTTACTTATCACTTTTTTATGAGTAAAAATAAAATGAGTTTGGCTTGTTCATGGCTTGTTTGAAAATAAACCTAAATGATAATAGGGAGTTATTGATTTTCCATCTTCCGCACCAACTACACTTCTTGGTTATTTCAACTATCAACCAACTTTAAAAGTCTTTTTACCATAAGCTTGCTGATGTGCTTACAAAAAATATAATTCAACATCTCGCCTGGAGTTATAACTAAATTAATTTTTGCCTTTTTAAACTCTTTTTTATTAATTTTTTTCATAAAAATCTCCTTAATACTTAAGTGGAGTAATTTCAATCACATATACTTCTAGTTGTTTAGATTCAACTTTATATATAATACGCCATTGCTTATTTAAACGAGACGTTTAATTCTCCCTATACTCTTGTCACAAAGTAGATTACTATCTCTTATAAGATATATCACTAACCAGGGGTTCTGATGAACAATAAACTAAATTTCTCTACACTTAATCTCCAAGATGCACTGGATCTCGCCATTTTGATTGAAGAAGATGCTCAAAATCGCTATGAAGAATTTGCCAAACAGATCGGATCAACTCGCAATGATGACGCCGGAAACTTTTTTGCTTCTATGGCAGAAAATGAAGCCAAACACGGGCGCGAGCTTGTGGCCCAAAGAAAGAACCTTTTTGGATCGAATCGAAGTGTTGTGACTCAAGATATGATTAGTGAAATTTATGAAGTCGAAGCTCCGGAGTACGACCAAGTACGAAGTTTTATGTCTACACGACATGCCCTAGAGGTGGCCCTTACATCTGAGACTAAGGCTTATGACTTTTTTGATAAGGCCTTAGCTTCCATAAAAAATGAAGATGTAAAAAAACTCTTTACTGAACTTAAAAGTGAAGAAGCTGCACACCAAAATCTCATAAAAGATCTCTTGAAAAAAACATCCGACACTATGGAACCTGATGTCCTCCCTGATGACGTTGATGAACCAGCCGGCCTATAGGCTTGATGTGAAGGGGGCTTACATAACTGCAAATCACACCGAATACATCAAATAATATAAGAACTACACTGCTTTCAATACACTATTTTTGCTCTCAATATTGGCTTTTATAGATAACATGGGCTCTATAAAATTGTTTAAAATTCAAATGTTTAAATTATAATCAACAACAATGGGTTCCTTTGTTAAAAAGGGTTAAATAATTAAACAAAGGAATCTCATGAAAAAAATTATATTTATAACCATTTTAAGCATATTTGCATCACTCTCAACATATGCAAATACATGGCAACGTTTTGAAGCTAATGTATCTGTAAATAGCAATTATGTGGAAGCTGAAGTATCTAATATTTGGGGACGACCTCTACTTTGTCGTGGAGATGCCTTTGCACAAACTTCAAGAGGCTTTTGGAGATCTCAAGCTATGCCCATTACTGTTGTCCCAGCGGGGTTAACAGCGTTTGTACAATTAATGAATACCACGCCTCAAACAGATCCAATAGTAAATGGTTACGCCAATATTGAGTGTAAATTTCAATTTTAAGTAGAGGTGCAATACAGTTTTCTCTTTCTTAGTGCAAACTAGGTTTTCTAAATTTTTAAGCCAGGTCTTTCAAATAAATTACGATTGATTTGCTTTCAATGCCGCTTAATCAAATTAGCAAATGCTTCAAGACAGAGTTGTTATTACTGACACTCTAGTCTTGTAGTTATTAACATGTGCAAGCTCCCGCCAGTTTAAGCGACATAAAATGCGCTATACTTAGAGAATTCAGGATATCATAAGTTAATGAAATTACATCAAAAGGCTTTGTAGGTCTCTATCTGTACCCATAACCGTTGTCCCAGTGTGGTTAACAGCATTTATACAATTAATGAGTACAATGCCTAGAATAACTATTTAAAAAATCATTTACTTTTTTGATATGTACGATAGCCATCAACACTAACAAAATAATCAGGATCCTCAAGCACATTCACGTCGCAGATTTTCTCAGCCTTTTTAATCAGTCGAGTACAATCTTTACTTAAGTGCCTTAGGTGTATATTTTTCCCGAGTTGCCCATAGGTCTCAGCAATTTTATTAATGGCTTCAATTGCAGAAAGATCCATAATTCTCGACTCTTTAAAATCAATAATAACTTCAAGAGGGTCTTCTTCTGGATTAAATTTGCTTAAAAACAAAGTGGTTGAAGCAAAAAATAGGGGGCCATAAATTTCATAATGGGCAATGCCATGCTCATCCACAGATTTTCTTGCACGAATACGTAAAGCGTTTTCCCATGAAAAAATTAATGCAGAAATTACCACCCCCGCAATAACCGCAATGGCTAAATCGAAAACTACAGTCAGTACAGTCACTATAAGTATCACTGCAATATCCCACTTGGGTACTTTATTAATGATATTAAAAGTACTCCAAGCAAATGTTTTAATTACCACAAAAAACATAACTCCCACTAGAGCAGAAATAGGCACTGCTTCGATATATGGCGAAGCAAAAAGAATAAAGAATAAAAGAGTAAGGGATGCAACCACACCAGAAAGACGCCCACGACCCCCAGTGGTAATATTTATAATACTTTGGCCTATCATAGCGCATCCACCCATGCCCCCAAAAATACCATTGAGAAAATTTGCGGCCCCTTGAGCCATACACTCACGATTACCATGTCCACGAGTTTTAGTGAGCTCATCGATTAAATTTAAGGTCATCAGAGACTCAATAAGACCAATTGCGGTTAAGATCAGTGCGTATGGCAAAATGAAAGTCAAGGTTTCTATGTTTAAAGGCACCTGAGGAAAAGCAAAATAAGGCAAGGTTCCTTTTATACCCTCACCGCCATTATGTTGGATAAACGACAAAACAGTGGCCGTATCTAAACCTACGAAAAACACCAAAAGAGAAACAATAATTATGGCAATTAATGCACCCGGGGCTTTTTTATGTATTTTTGGAATTACAAATAGAAGAAACAACGTCAGTGCCACCAAACCTAGCATAAGCCAAAGACTTGAGCCTTGAATCCATTCACCACCAGCTTTGAACATATTTAATTGTGACAAAAATATAACAAGCGCAAGCCCATTAACAAAACCCATCATTACTGGCCTAGGAACAAGGCGAATAAACTTTCCTAACTTAAAAACACCAGCCAAGATTTGTAAGATGCCCACAGCAAGTAGAGTAAAAAATAAATACTGTAGGCCTGCATTACCCCCCACAGGACCCATTAGGTTGCCTTCACTCACCAGACTAACCATCACAACTGCCATAGCCCCTGTGGCTCCTGAAATCATACCTGGTCGACCACCAAATAAGGATGTTATTAGACTCATAATAAATGCACCATAAAGCCCCACCAATGGTGATACGCCAGCAACAAAAGCAAAAGCAACAGCCTCTGGAACAAGAGCTAAAGCTACTGTAATCCCAGAAAAAATATCGTTTTGCACACTGCCTTTTGAAGGGGAGATGAGTATTGGACTAGATTCCATATATATGAGTTCCTATAAAAGCCTTTAAAAGGGAAGGTAAGTTATTACGAATATTTACACCGGAGAGGGGTTTTACTAAGCTAGGACTCATTGGTATTTGTATAAGTAGATTGTTGTCTTGATAGCATATATAGAACCACAATCAATCATTATGGTAACGTAATATATTAATTACCACATAGACCTAGACCATTGAGACTTAAACCCTACTGGACTCCATCACTGCCTCTACAAAACGCTTGCTCATAACTTCTTTATGAGAAAAAATATGAGTATCACTATATTCATAAGGCTGCTGTGACGTGACAAATGACAAAGAAATTCAAAATGTTTCCATAGAGTACCTTTTCACAAAAGATGAAAAGCCCCTATTTAAATATAAGATTAATTTGGACGAAAAAACGAATTTAGTGAGCAACGAATCTGATGAACTCCCACCTGATTGGACATTACTTCAGAATCACAAATGCCCCCACTGCCCTCTTGATGAGGCTACTACTAAATATTGCCCCATAGCGAAAAATATTTTTTATCTTGTAGAAGACTTTAAAAATGAATTTTCATATGAATCCACTAATGTCATTGTAAACACCCAAGAGCGTTCTTACTCTAAAGACACCAGTATGCAAATTGGCCTACAATCATTATTAGGCGTAGTAATGGCCACAAGTGGGTGTCCAAAACTCAATTTCTTAAAACCAATGGCTAGATTTCACCTTCCTTTTTCAAGCTTTGAAGAAACTATGGTTCGCTCTATTTCCATGTACCTATTACGACAATACTTTGCCCATCAAAACAACATAAAACCTGATTACGAACTTGAAGGCTTGGAAAAAGCTTATGATGAGGTAAACCTTGTGAACAAAAGCCTCTTTCAACGTACACGCTCTATAAGTAAAAAAGATGCCAATCTAAACGCCATACTTATTTTAGATACTTTTACTGTTCTGCTAAATAGTGAGCTTGAACGTAATCTAGAGAGCATTTCCAGTTTTTTTGAGTAAACGCCATAAATGAGTTTAATACACCAAGAGCATCGAAAGTTTATATTTTTAATTTTATTACGAGCTTGAATCGTGATGTCATAATACTGTAAAATTTTTGTATATTAACGTTTTAATGATGCAAGAAACTCACAAATTAAGTTTGCACGATACTTCTTTGCACACGGGGGAAACTACATGTCTGATACGCCACAAGACTCACAACCATTATCACTTTTTCAACCCAAGTTTCATGGAACAGCAATGGGTTATTTCCGTATTTGGATTGTGAACATGTTACTCACCGTACTCACTCTGGGCATTTACAGTGCGTGGGCTAAGGTTCGAACTATGAAGTATTTTATGGGCGCTACGGAACTTGATGAATCAAGATTTGATTTCCATGGGAGTCCTATCGCTATCCTAACTGGACGCATACTAGCAATTATATTTTTTGCCATATATATTATAAGTGGCCGAATCAATCCATATTTTGCAATAGTTGGAGCGCTCATTCTTTTTTGCATAATACCGTGGATATATGTTAAATCACTTAGATTTAAGCTGGCTTATACTAGCTTTAAAAATCTAAGATTCACTTTTCGAGGAAAAATCAAAGACGCCTTCGCCCTGTGGTTAAAATATATGGGACCCATGGTTTTAATCTGGATCGCACTCACAATAACGATGATTTACTATGGAATAAACGAAAATTTAAAAAACAAAGACGCTGCAGCCTTTGCTCAAGGCGGGGTCATTCCATTTGTAGGACTGTATCTCGCTCTTATTTCCTACTGGCTCTTTACTGTTCATCGTTTTGTAAATGCTCTATTTACGTTTATTTATAACAATATATTTTATGGCGGACAAAAATTGTCATTTGAATCAACCTCTAAAGAAATTTTTAAACATATTTTCAAACCATTCTACAAATACTTTTTTCTCAATATAGCCGCATTTATTGGCTTAGCTATAGTTTCAACATTACTCACAAAAATGGTTTCTAAACCTTTAGGTACAATAATTTTGGTCTCAGGCTCCATTGCTTTTTACATAGCCTTTATCTGCATTACTTTACTTACTCCTTACCTAACAATCAAATACGTATGGAGTCGCATTCAGGTAGGTAGTTATAGAACTAAGGAATTTTATGATTTTAAATCATTTTTAAAACTATCCATGACTAACTTTCTCGCTGTAGGATTTAGCTTTGGGTTTCTCTATCCTTGGGCAAAAGTGCGTATGACAAAGTACCTCGTTGAACATCGTGGCATTGAAATAAATAATTTTGATCATTTTGTAGCAGATTCCCAACAAAGACTATCTGCTATAGGAGAAGAAGTGGCTGACACATTTGATTTTGATATAGAAGTAGGGCTATGACCTTAATTGAAGCAAAATATTACAACAGTGTAGATTCCAAAACTCACTTGGTCCAAATTCATTTTGACCAAGATAAGCTGTACATTCTTGAAAATGAAAAAACAAAATCAGTCTCAATAAACCATTGTAAGTTTGAAACACCAATAGCTAGTAACCCAATGATTGTAGAACTTCCTAACAATGAACGTCTAGAGGTTAAAAATAGTACTCTCCTAGTGGAGGAACTTAAGCGTATTGGTCATAAAAAATCTTTTGCAAGCTATCATATCGAAACGAATACCAAGCTATTCGCCGTAAGTGTCCTTGTGACAATATCCCTGTTAGTCGTATTTATTAAGTTCGGTATTCCCAAGATGAGTGGCACCATCGCTATGCATGCCCCTTCCTCATGGACCGAAAAATTAGACGATCATATTCTCTCTGATTTAGATAAACATGTATTTTCGGAAAGCAAACTTTCTGATGAGACTCAAAATCAAATTAGGCATTATTTTTTCAAACAATCCAATACCGAAGCAAATCTTCTTTTTAGGAAAGGCAATCAACTCAAAGCAAATGCTTTCGCACTCAGTAATAACACTATTGTTATCACCGATGAGCTTGTTCATTCAGCAAAAAACTTGAACCATCTACTTGCCATATATTTGCATGAATACGGTCATCTGCAACAAAAGTATGTACTAAAAACAATTGTGTCTTCATCTTCACTCGCTTTGCTTTCATTAATGCTTGTAGGAGACCTTCCTGGGTTATCAGAAAGTTTAGCTAATTTAAATTTCGTACTTCTATCTAGAAGCTACAGTAGGGGTTATGAAACCAGTGCTGATGACTATTCAGTAAATTTCCTCAATGCATTAGACAAGTCTACTCGTTGTATGAGTGAAGCTTTACTTGTATTCAAAAGTGTCCACAAAGAAACCTCAGAAAACAATATGATCATAGAATATTTAGCAACTCATCCAAATATTGATTTAAGGATCGCCAAAATTGTAAAAAGTTACCCACTAGATAAAAGTTGCCAAGTGGCAACTTTGCCTATGACTGAAGACTCAACTTCTAATTAAAAAGCGATGGAATTTACGGCATCAACAAAAAGTCTTCCACGTTGAGTTTTAATAAACTCGGGCTTGAAAACTAGACAAATTCTATCTTTAAAAATGGGAGCTCCTTTAATAGCAACTACTTTTTTAATATCGAAACTCTCTACCACTCTTTGAGGTAAAATTGCATAGCCAGTACCTGAAAACATGAGCTGAGCAATGACCTCTAAACTTGCAGATTCAATGATATTAGAAAAATTCATTTTAATTTTACTTAGTTTTTTTAAGACATCTTGAGTTTGTAAAAGACTTGGCTCAATAAGCAAGGTCTGTTTATTGATTAATTTTTTTGGACACCACAAAGTAACTACGTCCCTACATACTTGTTTTATAACAAGATCCGGATGTGGCATTGGATTCACCACAAAAGCCACATCAATTTTATTAGTAATAATTTTTTCATTCAGCACCCTAGAGAGACCATGACTTAACTGAATTTGAATTTTTGGAAATTCATTTATAAAATTTGGCAACAAAGGCGGCAACATATACTTAGCTACAGCTGTGTGACTCCCCAAGCGAATAGTCCCCACTGCTGCTTCCACTTCATCTTTTACCGATGAGTAAACTTTCATCCAGTTTTCTTCAAGAATTTGTGCCTGGTTATAAAACCTTTCACCTGCTGCTGTTAAATAAACCCCTTTTTTTGTTCTTACAAAAAGTTCGGCCCCTAAATCTTCTTCAATCTTTTTTAAACAGTGACTTAATGTAGGTTGAGTCACACCCAAACGGTGAGCTGCCTTAGACACATGATTTAACTTTGCCACTTCCATAAAATATTTCAAATCTACTGCTGATATCATAAATTCTATCTATCATATATATTTGAAATATTCACTATATTTATCACTACAATAAAACTACTTTGTTTTTAGAGATTAATTCATCCACTTTAGGAGGGGGATAATGAAAAAAACACTAATAACAGCAATAATATTTATGGGATCAATTGCCTTTGGTCAAAATGCTCCAGTAACAAAAATTACGAATTTATCGCAGGTAACAACAACTGTTAACGTTGATATAAATTCAGAAATGTTAAAACTATCTATAGCTGACTACTCATCACCAACGGTAAAAATTCTTGTGCCTGAACTAGCTGCAGTAACAATCTTAGATCACCGAAACACAAATGAAGGAGCGCCCTGCTTAGCCACTTATGATACCTACGTTCCTAGTGATGTGATTCAAAACAATCCTGCAATTGAGCCTACTTTATTCAAAATTGCATTAAACAGAAAAACCATTTCAGACCCCATAGCTAAAACATGCCATGTGGAGCTGGAAGAAATTGTAACAGCCGACATAAGAGGCTTTAGTTTTTATCACCAAAGATCACACAATATTGGCGAACGACATCTTGAGGATTGCCAGTAACCCCTTCTTTTTTGGCCCCAAGCAATTTTGCTTGGGGCTTTTTTTTGATTTCACATTCATTTGAGGCTTAAAATTAGACACTATATCAGAAATCCAATTCTTTATTTAAATCAAAACTATATTCAAAGTCTTCACCATTATGTGTAAAAGTAAGTCTAAAAGATGTTTCTTGGTACTTACCAAAATATTTTGTAGCAAATATTCCTGGCTGCAAGCCTTCTCTATTATAAAAGTCTTTTCCATTTAATCGTTCAGTATCTGTATATAGATTATCATCAATATATCTCACTAAGGCTCCTATAACCAGGCTGCGATCTTCACCTAAACCAAATCCCATGCCCCCTTCAATGGTAAATGTAGCGTTATTTGATCGATCACCATCTTGGTAGTCCAACCTTTGTAACAACGACATGGCAGCAAACATCAAAGAATCTCCATTATAGTCCGTGTTGGCACCTGTCATATTCACCCCAATTGTGTCATAATCCACATTACTCTGAATAGAGAGACCAATAGATAGACCTTCCTTTCTGTTTGCCATAGCTACATTTCCAACTAACAATGATGTCAGTATGAGTATTAAAATATTTTTCTTCATAATTGCCTCCAATTATTTTTTAAAAATTCTTAAGCGCAGAATTGCTCATAAAAATTTTATGTTTTTGTTTAAATCCTGATTTAACGTATTAACAGACGCTCATTTTTTAAACAAAAATTTGAGAACAATAGTGTTTACCTTGAAGGGTAAACAGGAACTTATTACAAGCTCATTTAGTCAGTGGGAATAGCTGTATATTCAGCTGATAGATTTCCTGAGGGTCATCTTCAACAAGTTCTTCCGACATTTTATAAAGAAACTCATTAATTTTCTTACTGGATAAATTAATTTTATTTAGTGACGTTGCAACAGTGGCTCCTGTCACTAGACGTTTTGAGTAAGAAGATGATCTATCACTAGCAGGTTTTAATTCTTCCAAAGCCTTAATTATCATTTGTTGATGATACTGGTTTACTAAATCATTACTAACCTTATTGGGCAAACGTAACTTCTTATTTACTTTTGAAATATTCCCGCCTTCATCTTTTTGCAATGCTTTCAACTGGATTAAGAATTCAATGGCAATTTCTACCTCCATCACACTAATACCAAGACGTGAGGAAATCCAACGTGAATCACTTTTAAAATTTTTAGTGGTTGTTAAATCCAATATGGCTATGTTGTACCACTTACTTAAAATGGAATATTTCTTTTTTTCCAATGGATAGTATTTATTTAAAAAATTAAAATCACTTTTTGAAGTGATTCCACCTGTTTGGGAAGGCTCCTTAACTGGTCCATCTAATGCCCTTTTTAATTGCAAACAGGCCACTTCATCCATATCAAGAATATCTATAAAATTTGAGATTCTATTTTCTGGTAATTTCTTTTTCCCCGAAAGTACGCCACTCACAAAACCTGGGGACAAATCTAAATCACGCGACAAAGCCCTTAATGAATAGGCCACGTTAATTGTTTTTTTTCTTTCGTAATACTGCCTTAAAATATCATGTGGCTTAAGATATTGTTCTGTCACAGCATATACCATATGTTTTCATCAAATAAGTCTTCTTCTTTCTCTAACAAGTATTCAGAAAAATAGTTAAGAAAATCAAAATGATCCTGATCACTAAGCTCAAAGTAGAAAATGAGTGGCTGTATAAAATATTTACCCTTACGCAGTTCAACATTACTGTCCCAGTTTATTCCTTTTTCATTTTTTTCAACGTGTTTAGGCTTTAGTGACTGCTCCAAAGGCGAATACAATAATCTTTTAAATACGTATTTTTTTTCAGAGTCATTTAATTGAGGGTGATCTTTGGCTAGCCATTTTCCAACTAAATCTAAGCAACGGGATTTGAAATTGATAATTTCATTTTGCCCGCCTCCTCCAACCACTGTTATGCCACCTTCACCTTCGTAGAGAGCCTCTCCTTCTCTGTATTCTAAGTCTCCAATGATTGGTCCTATAAACTGTAATTGTTCAGTTAACTCAGGTCCACGATCTATTCTAGAGAGACGATCAATAGAAATACTAATATGATAGTTTTCATCTAGTATGCCCAAAGCACCCACGGCCTCATGTAAATACCAGGCGTCCACATACTTGCCAACAGCTTTATCTAAAGAAAGTTTATTAATTAAAACCCCTTGTTCTTCTACAATATATACTGATGAGGTTCGAGTCTTACCTGAACCTAAAGCAAAAACATCTTTCAGCAAACCCCACTTAACAGTTTCTATATCTTCTGACAAAGAAAGAAGGCCTATACTCCCCACATGAGTTACATCTTTTTCTAAAAGTCGGTTTATGCTTCTTTGTGCAACTTGCGTGTATGTCTGGGTTTCTGCCCATACCAATAGAGAGAAAAACTGCACTACAAAAATAAATATCAAGCCACTTAATTTCATTAAAACTCCGAGGATTACAGCTCTGTTTATTATGGTTTGAAGCTAATATAACGCACTCAATAACTTCTTGCTGTAAAACTAGTCACTCTTGTAAATCTTACTGATACAGCCATGATATTCACACATTAAACACAAATGGATTTTTGTATCATAAATGAATCAGAGATTTCACGAAATGCACTCCTTCCAAATATTAAGAGAATTTAACGGCTAAAGAGCAAAAAACGTGTTCAAACTCACTTGACCCCCATTGATTTTTGGATAACATGGACGGTATGAAAAATTTACAATTTGTACTTCTTACCGTTATCCTGCTATTCAATACCTCTTTATTTGCTCGGTCTGCTCTTTTAGAACAAGCCTGTGCTGACGACGGGGGGGATATAGTAAACAAAATCATTTGCCCTAGTACTGAGGCTACAAAAAACGGAAAATTTTGTGTTTCTGGTAATATGTTCTATGACGGGTGCTCGGCTTCTGTTCCAGGTTATGAAGATTTCTTTTTTAACTCTTGTGTTTTACATGATTTTTGCTATCACCATGAGCCTTCTACTAACGGAAAATCTAAAATAGATTGTGACAAAGAGTTTTTAGCAAATCTAAATTTTCAATGTAGTAAACACAAAAGTCCGTTTAAGTGTCGACTAACAGCTCGAACTTTTTATCAAGCTGTTGCACGTTTTGGCGAAAGCTCATGGCAGTGTTCAGATGTGGTCGCTGACTACCCTGATAAACTTTAGATAATGTCTACTTAGGTTAAAAATATACAACGCAATCTAACAACCGTGCAAAGCCCCTTTGTTAAAATTGATATTAATAACTTAGCCCTCATAACTAAACCATTAGTTTAACATATTTATTATTCTTACTTTCTGATATTAAAGTCAGCTACTTAAATATATTGCCCCTACTTTATTCTTCCATAATACTTATAGTCATAGGAGATCACTATGGGAAGAATTGTAATTTTAGGCGGTGGTGTATCCGGCCATACAGCTGCTAGTTTTTGTAAAAAATGGGTGGGTAAAAAACATGAAGTTGTTGTTATAACCCCTAACAGTAAATGGAATTGGATTCCATCAAACATTTGGGTTGGCGTTGGTAAAATGTCTACCGAACAAGTGACCTTTGAGCTGGCTCCTATTTATAAAAAGCAAGGCATTACATACATTCAAGCAAAAGCTCTTAGCCTTCACCCAGATGGAGGTTTAGACTCTGACTCTCCTTATGTAACATATGAACACACCCACAAGGACAAGATGGGACAGCAAGAAACTGTAACCTATGACTATATGATAAACGCCACGGGCCCAAAATTAAATTTTTCTGCCACTGAGGGCCTTGGTCCCGAGCATGGGCACACTGTTTCTGTATGCACTCCTCAACACGCTGTACATGCCTCCGAAGAACTAAAAAAAGTGATTGAAGTTATGAAATCTGGAAAAAGACAGAAGATCCTTATTGGTACTGGCCACTCTTCAGCCACATGCCAGGGCGCTGCCTTTGAATACATGTTTAATGTGGAACATGAGCTTAATGAGGCCGGTGTAAGAGATATGGCAGACCTCAAATGGATCTCTAACGAGTTTTTCTTAGGAGATTTTGGTATTGCAGGGCTACATCTAAAAAAGGGAGGTTATGTAACTTCAAGTAAAGTGTTTGCTGAATCTCTTTTTGCCGAACGAGGTATTGAGTGGATCGTCAAAGCTGGTGTTTATAAAATTGAATCCGGAATAGTACATTATGAAAATCTAGATGGACAAAAAAAAACTGAAGCCTTTGATTTTTCCATGCTCATTCCATCTTTTAGCGGGGTAGGCTTAAAAGCTTTCGATAAATCCGGTGCAGATATGACGGAAAAAATCTTTGCTGCAAATGGCTTCTTAAAAGTGGATGCTGACTACACCAAAAAACCATTTGCTGAATGGAGAGCCGCTGATTGGCCAAAAACATACCAAAACCCAACTTATAAAAACTTATTTGCAATCGGCATTGCCTTTGCTCCACCTCATGCTATTAGCAAACCCATGCAAAGCACTAATGGCACAAACATCTCCCCAGCTCCACCAAGAACAGGAATGCCCTCAGCAATGATTGGGAAAGCTGTAGCCAAAACTGTTACTGATATGATCAAAGGAAAAATCACGGAACCTCAAGGCAATCATTCAATGACAGAAATGGGAGCCGCATGTGTAGCCTCCACAGGTTCTGGTTTTTTTAACGGAAGCGCAGTGGCTATGACTGTATTTCCAGTGGTTCCTGACTACGAAAAATATCCTGGTGTTGGGCGATCTTTAAAATATACCTTCGGGGAAGTTGGTTTAGCAGGACACTGGATCAAGCACCTGCTTCATCATTTGTTTTTACATAAAGCCAAGTTTCGTCCTGGCTGGAGTTTTATCCCTGAATAAAACTCTTGGTATTATTCTTAAAAAAGAATTTTTATAAACTTGTTTCAATTACAAAAGGAAAATTATGAATAAAGAATCTCAGATAAAACCCTACGAGCCCTCCTCTGGAGCCGCCTTGCCCACAAGGTTTACACTATATATGCGACAAAATTTTATTTACCAGGTGTTCCGATTTATAATGATAAATATAAAAATGACAATCATCATTTGGCGATCTCATTAAGTTATGAATAAAGTTCGTCAAAATCCTAATCAAATCATGTTTGTTCCCAAAATTATTTGGATTGCATTATTGTCCTCAATAGTTGTCTATAATTATGTTGTCTATTTAAAAATTGGGGCTGAAGCCTTTAGCAGTCTGCCTCAAACCGAAAACCCATTACTCACTGCCTTAGTTGTCATGGCCCTTCTCAGCTTTTTATTGAGCCTTTTTCTCCCAAATATCATTCTGAAATCAACCAGAAAAAAAGTAAAATCAATGGAGGGGAGAATCTCAATCGAAATTATGCAAGCCGTTTTTATGCCTTTTATTTTACGCTTAATTTTTCTAGAGAGCATTTGTGTATACGGGTTTATTCTGTCATTTCAGGATCAGAGTAACTTAATTCTTTTTTTCTCAATACCTGTAATCATTAATTATTTTTTCATATTCCCAACGGAAAAGAGATGGCTAGAGTGGATCCGCTTTAAGTAGTTTTTTACTAACTACTCAATACCTATATTTCATGAAACTGAAATATTTAAGTATGTGACATTAAAGGTTACCACTAAAAAACTAAATACAGAAGAACCTCTCTAAACAGTCGGCACTTTACACATTCCTTGAGACGGGATATCTAGTGCAGCATTAAACTTAGCTGACATATTCTGAAAAGAAATCAAAGCTGTTAGCTCCACCACTTGGTCGTCGGAGAAATGACTTTTCAGTTTACCCATAAGCTCTGTTGGTACCTTTACATTAGCTCCAGAAACAATGCCCACATAATGAAGAACATCTCTTTCTAATTGAGAAAACAGAGAATGAGTTTCCCACTCCTCAAGCACATCCACTTTATCTATAGAGTCCGTTCGAGTGAGAAGGTTCATAGCATTATAATCAATACAAAAAGCACACCAATTTAGCTGAGCCACACGTACTTGTACAAGAGCCCTGAGTGCGGGATCTAGGCTAGATGACTTCCTATCCAAATGCCCCCAAAACCACAAAAACAGAACTTGTAAAAAGGGGACCCTCCCCCACAGCAACCCCGGCAACAAAATTTGCCCGATTTTCTTTTCTTGCGACCGAAAAAAATACCTTAAATAAAATGGATATTCTGAAATTTTTTTTGCCTCTACATACATAAAACTACCTTCTAAATCTTTATTTATTCTTAAGTGTTACCAACACTCCCTATATTTCCTATATTTCCTATATTTCCTATATTTCCTATATTTTTACACGTAGCTGTTTCGTAAACCAATGAAAATACACATAAAAACAAAATTAAGTGTTTTTCCTGATACATAAGATTAAAAACACCTTTACATTAATGAAGAGATTTCAAACCTACAACTTATTATGGCTCTTTGAATATTACATTATTATGATTTTATAAATTAAACAAAACAAATGGAGCGTCCTATGAAAAAACTTATTTTGTTAACATTAATCGGGCTATCAAACTTAATTTTTGCCACCGAATATACTCAATGCCAAAAGTCATATCCTATGTCTGACTATACTCTAACCACAGTTAACGGCCATTCTATGAATTTTAGAAGTCTTTATAACTGTAAAAATGCAGAAATCAAAGTAAATGCGCAGCTAGAAACTCTACCTTTCGTAATAGTATGGGGGTGCTCCACCGGCTATAGCCACTTAGGTAATGACATTCTTCTCCTAGATTCACATCATATTGGCACAAACCTGTATGCCTACCAAGTGTCAAAAAACAATAAAATTACCAGAACCATTTACCCCTTTAGTGAGATTCCAGGTCTAAGCACAGCTGACAGCTGTACAGAAACAGCCAATCAAAAATATCATCTTCAAAAATTTAGTGATGATGACTTTGTAAAGCTATAGCCTGGCACCTAATATGAAATTGTCTCTGCTCTTACCTCACTCGATCTTGAAGTCTGCGCCAATTTCGGCGGCGCTCTAGAGCAAAAAGTACTAATAGCCTTGAAATTCCCATTCTCTTTCGTTCGCCTTTATCGTTCACCACATCTGAGTAAATGCCCTCTAGTGGAACATAGGCCGAATGATCTTTATTAAGGTAATTTCTAAGGGTAATATCCGTTTGTGAAACATTTTTAAAAATTTCTGTGTCAGAAACTACTTCTTCTTCGGGTTTTATTTTCATAAAATGTTTTCTAAATCGCCCTTCTGTGGCTGCCCACTGGATGGTTGTAAAGTCATAGGGGTTTCCATCCTTATCTTTTTTACTCATCCAATCCTCTTTTGGAGTGGGGTTCCCTTTTACGCTCATTGCTTGAGAGTCTAGTTCACCTAATCTTGGATCAAAAGTAAACTCAGGCACTGTTCTGGAGTCACGTGCCTTTAAAGCCTGAGTCATGGCCACATCGTCACCAACCCCATGTTCTGGCTGACAAGTTGTGAAAGATTGTAAGTAGGCCGTTCCACGGTAAGTTATGCCATCAAGAACAGCTTTAAAAAACTTTGCTGTAGATGCCATTGAAACTGATGCTACATAGGGAGAGCCATGCCCTGATGTTAATGTGAGAGCCACTTCTTTACGTTCAGTTAATTTACCTTGATGATGTTTGTTAAAAAACTGGTTCATATCAAAACCACCCGGCATAAATGAACTATCCGAATTTTGACCACCAGTGTTTGAATACACCTGTGTGTCTAACATTAAAATATTTATATTTGGCCGATTCTGTAACACAACTTTTGATAAGTTCTGATATCCAATATCACCAATGGCCCCATCACCACCAATAACCCATAGTTTTGGAAGCTCTGAAATTTCAAGTTCCGTCATATGATTATCATCAAAGTGAGTATAAAGTTCATAATTTCTGCGGCTAAAACTTTCATCTAAATTAAGTAGATGCCCAGCTAATCTTTCTGGGACCACAGAACGCCTGGAGTGATCCATGATAAAACTTTCTGCCACTAACCAACCAATGGTTGTGCCATCTTGAAAAAGAGAGTTCATCCAAGGGTATTTATGCGGATTAGAAGGGTGTGTTGATCCATACACTGTGTTGCAACCTGTGCTGGCCGTCATTCCCATAACAGTCATACCCTCATGAGTGCCCTCCACCACATTAAATTTTTTATGGTTCAAAGCATCTGTAGATAGAACCAATGCCAAAGCCTCTACCATATCTTTATCAGAGCCCTTAAACTCATCAGCAATTCTCGCCTGTGTTCCCTCAATATCTTCAGCACCAATTCCCAAAATAAGGTGAATTAAAGAAAGCTTTAGACTCTCGTATGCTTCAATATTTTTACTTTTCAAAGTGTCTAACTGAGCTAACCCAGTGGTCTTAATATCATCACTTAACTTTAACAATCGAGAAGACTTTCTCTCAAAAAGTGGACGCATATAGGCTTCAGTCATAGTGACAATGCCGCGTAAAACGGACTTCTCACCACATCCGGCACAAGAACCATCTCCAGAGACAAAAGCATTGTAATTATCTTTAAGCATCAAATGATTATATAAAACTGCAGGTCGAGTGCTTTCAATATCATCCGGATCATACTTAGCTAAATACTTTTGAGGTGTATTGGGTAAATACTTATAAAAATCCATAGCGGACAAATGCTTAGCCCTAAGGTCTACACTTTCATCTTCCATATACAAAGCTTCGTGTGAACCGCAAGCCACCACACATTCACCACAGCCCTTACAAAGGTCACTGACAAAAATTGAAAATATTCCACCAGCTCCAGCCTCTTTTTTCTCCAAAGACTGGTAAATAGATTTTGTTTTTCCATAACCTATGGGTAAGGCTTTAATCATAAACTTAATTGCCGTAAGGTGTTCATTGGCAACTTCTAGATTTTGCTGCTTAAGTACACTTTCAAACAAAACATCTAAAGGCTCAACTTGTTCTTTTTTTTCGGCAAGTTCTGCATTCATCAATTCACGTAGATTTTCTTCAATATTTTTTAGGTTTTTAATCAACAGTCGTGAAGTGTCCGCATCTTTTACATAAAAAGAAAAAATATTTCTCAATAATGTTGATAAATCTTGAGCTGTATTAGGCAATGCCGTATCCGGGCATACAGAAATACAAGACATACACTGTGTGCATTTATAAGGATCAAATATAGGAACCTTTCTACGCGACACAAATTTAGAAATATTTTTTCCAGTAGCTGCTGGCATTGAACCTATGGATAAAAGGGGGGATGCCGGTTGGTTGTCTGTATCTCCATCTAAAAATTCACTTTTATAAGTGTCATATTTAAAAAGAGGTGCCGTAGTACATTTTAAAGGTTCAGTTTTAACAGAAGGTACATTTGCGCATATCACATTCCCAGCCATTGCTGAAGAATCAGGAGCATCAATGGCTCCAATTTTTAGTGGTGCCACCCCTTCAAAACCAGATTTCATCACCTCTAAATTTGCATCAACTACAGCTTTACCAAATTTACCAAACTTTTTATCGTACTGTTTATGAACCGAGTCTAAAAACTTTTCCTCATTAAGATTATTTTCTTTTAAAAAAGAAGATGTTCCAAAGAAGGCTCCAAGAAAAGCATTTCCCTGCATTCTTGTTTGCAACTCTTCTCTTGGTGTATGCGACCTGGCAATTTCAAAACCTTTTAGAGTAAAAATACTAATCTCTTTTTCAATAATTTCACTACGATATTTTGTTGGAATACGCTCCCAAGCCCTATCTCCTTCTTCTGACTCCCAGATAAAAACACCGCCGGGGCGTACACCATTTAAGGGATTGGTATGTGAAAACGCCTTGGGATCACAACACAAAACCACGTCCACATGTTTCAAGTCACAATTGACCTTAATACGTTCCTTAGCTGCCACTAAAAAATAATTTGTGGGCGCCCCTTTTTTTTCCGATCCATACTTGGGGTTAGCGGAAATATGTAAGTCTTTAGACAAAGTTCCTAAAAGCTCTGCCATATTTTTACCAGTAGTTATAGCTCCCCAACCACCAATGGAATGTATCCTAACAGAAATGGCACTTTCAGGTAAATTACTGGGTTTATCTTCAGAAATCACAGCATAAGGATGATTCACTCCAATATAAAAAAAGCTTTCACCATCTGTAACCTTTTTGCCATCTTGCCGGGCAATCTTTCCACTAGCATATTCATAGGCCCCCAAGATACCTTCAGGTCTAAAATCTCTGGATCCTAAACCAAAAACTCCCTCAAACATTCTAGGCATTTCATCTAAACTTAACTGAGGTAAATGGCTGTAGGAAGCTTTTACGCTATTTTCCACAGCTTTACTCAGTGCTGTCCGTACATCACGTGCTAAGGGGTTTGACCCGCTCATGGGCTCATCTAATCTTTCAATAACAATAACATTTTCTTTTCCACGTAAAGCTTCAATAACAACTTTTTCAGGAAATGGTCGAATCACATTAAGATGAATGACTCCAACCTCTTCATTATATTTTTCTTTAATCAGCTCACAACAGGGCTCTATGTTCTCTGCTGCTGAACCTAAACAAAGAAAAACAGTAGTGGCATTTTCACAATTATACTCTGTAAGAAAACCATACTCTCGGCCTGTAAGCTCCGCATACTCTTTGTAAGCTTCAGCCAATATATCTAAGATAGGATCAATAAAAGAAATGCGTTTAGAAATCACTCCCGTCATATAATGTTCCTGGTTTTGTACAGAACCTAACAAAAGTGGATTTTCCAAATCATACATTTTTGGAACACGTCGCCTTTTCTCACCAAATAATTTTTTCTGTTCATCATTGGGCGTATCAATAACATCATCAGGATGGCCTAGGAAGTCACGTAATAAACCAGACTCCAATTGTTTAAATGTTCTCTCTAAATGTGTGGTCAAAAATCCATCCTGTATATTCATTCCAGGGTTAAGACTTACTTCACACACTTTTCTTAAAATTACAGACTGATCACAAGCTTGTTGTGCATCTTTAGCCATTAACATAATCCAGCCTGTACCTAAAGCGGACATAATATCATCATGGCCACAATGCACATTGAGAGCATGTTTAGTTAAAGCTCGTGCGCCCACATTTAAAACCATGGTAGATAGTTTGCCCGGTGCATGATAGTACTGCTCAAGCCCATAAACGATACCTTGCCCAGAAGTAAAATTAGCTACTCGTTTTCCAGTCACAGAAATAGCAATCGCACCACCTTGAGCTGCATGTTCGCCTTCTGTTTCTACGGCCTTTACTGTATCACCAAATACATTTAAAGTTCCTTTAGCCACAGACATCTCAAAATATTCACCTTGTTCTGTGGACGGAGTAATGGGGTAAAAAACACCACAATCAACGACTCGGGCTTCTGTAAGTGCCACTAACTGATTTCCATTAGTTGTTACTGCTTTTCCTGGATACTTCGGCATAACTGCTCCTTATAAATAAAAAATATTTTCATATTATTTTATATAAAATATAATTTTTTGCACTACAAATTCTGCAATAAAAATAAAATAGTTTGTAAAAAACTTGAGAGATAACTTATTAGAAGAAATCAAGAGTCAGAAATTAGATTAATATACCTAGGCTTACTTTAATTAAATATCAATCTACGCGAAAACGGCTGATGTTATATCTAACCTAGTTCAGACCTAAGATCAGCCTTATTTTCTCGCAAAATGCTATGCATTTGGCCGAGATTAATAAAAAAATACTCAAAATATTTATTAAATTGTTTAAAACGCAAAGCGCCCTGAAAGGGCGAGGGCAGGAGCCCGAGTTTTAAATAATTAGAGCCAGGAAGGCTCACTGCTCGTGTGAAAAAATGAAAGCCAAATGACAAGACAACAGACCTCTAAAACCCCTCAAGAATCAGATCATACACCTGTGGCAAAACACCCAAGGCCACCACTACCACAGTACAAAGAGACAGGGTCCACTTAACCGGAGCACTAACTAATATAGACTCACTTAAATCAGCTTTATTAATATACATTTCTTTAATAATACCCAAATAGTAGTACAGGGAAACTGTGGAATTCAAAGCTGCAACAACAACTAGCCAGTGAAACCCTTGTTTAGCAGCAACACTAAACAAAAAGAACTTACCCAAAAATCCAGATAATGGTGGGATTCCTGAAAGGCTAAATAGAGCCAACATCATGGCGAAAGCCAGCATTGGATTAGAAATAGAAAGTCCTTTATAATCAGAAATCTCCTCTTTTCCCGTGGAGCTCGACACAGCCATTATCACACCAAAAATAACTAGATTTGAAAAAATATAAACAATTAAGTAAAACAGTACCGAAACTAAACCCATACTTTCCACACCCATAAATCCCATGAGTATATATCCCGCTTGAGAGATTGAACTAAAGGCCATAAATCTTTTGATATTTTTCTGGGTTAGAGCAACAAGGTTACCCAATGTCATGGTCATAGTAGCAATAATAGCTAAAAAACCATTTAAAGATTTCACTAAATCAGGAAATACATGAAAATAAAATATCACCAATACGGCAACGCCTGCAGCTTTTGATGCCACAGACAAAAAGCTAGCTAGAGCCGTAGGTGCTCCCTCATAAACATCTGCTGCCCAAAAATGAAAAGGAACCATGGTCATTTTAAAGCCCACGCCCATAGTGATCAAAATAAAGGCCCAAATTTGTAACGGAGAAAAGGTCATAGCTACTGCCATTTCACTGAGGTTCATTGTACCTGTTGTTCCATAGAGAAAACTAAAAGCTAACAACAACAAAGAGGACGCTAATGCTCCAGAAAATAAATATTTTAAGGCAGCCTCTGCCGATTTTGATTCTTTTTTATGCCAAGCTGCTAAAGCAAATAAAGGAATAGTAGCTAACTCTAGACTCACATAAAGACTAATTAAACTTGTTGATGAAACTAAATACATCATTCCACAAATAATAAGCAGCATGATGACTAAAAACTCACTGGATGATTGTAAAAATATTTTTGAGGTTTTTACCATGAGGGAATCATAAGAGATGCTTATGGTAATCAACGCTGAAAGTAAAAAAATTATTTTAAACCAAAATGCCGTAGGACTAAGTATAAACTGGCCGCCAAGTAACTCCCCTCCAATGGGTAAAACTATTATGCTTACAAGTGCAGAAAGCAGCCCCGCTAAAGCAATTTGAACTTTATTTATATCTTTTACAAATAGGTCCAACACTAAAACAGTGAGCGCTGTTACTATTACAATAATTTCTGGCAGCATGATCACAGCCAATCTCCTTATTAAAACCGATTAACAAAAGGCCATATAGAGCCTTCAATCAAATCGATCATTAGACTTGGAAAAATCCCAACAAAAAACAATGTGAATATTAAAATACCAGTAACCAATTTTTCTGTCACAGTGGCGTCAGTGAGCAGTTCAAACTTAGGGTTTGTTATTTCACCTTGAAACACCTGAGCTAACCCCCTTAAAACGTATACGGCTGTGACTACAATAGACATTGTGGCCAAAGCAGTTAAGGCTTGCATAGTCAACTTTGAAGTCCAAGGATTCCCCATAAAACCACCCACAAAAATATGCGATTCTGCCACAAAGCCAGATAAACTGGGTAGCCCTAAAGACGCTAATCCCCCGATATAAAAACTTACACCTAACCAAGGCATCACTTTCATCAGACCACCCATTGATGGGATATCACGAGTTTTAGTACGTCCATACACCATGCCAATAAGACTAAAAAAGAGCCCTGTCATAATTCCATGACTAAACATTTGTATAACAGCACCTTTGATCGCCACAAAGTTTAGCGTAGCTAAACCAAAGATAATAAAACCACAATGGCTTACAGAGGAGTAGGCGGTAAAATACTTAAGGTCTTTTTGCTTAACGGCAGCAAAAGAACCGTAAACAACATTAATGGTAGCCAACACCAAAAAAGTCATACCCCACTGAATGGCCCCTTCGGGAAACAGATACATGGCCACTCTTAAAATTCCATAACCACCCAGTTTCATCAACACACCAGCATGAAGCATGGATACAGCCGTTGGAGCAGAGGCATGCCCATCTGGAGACCAAGTGTGAAATGGAAACAAGGCTCCTAATACACCAAAACCTAAAAATAAAAATGGATACACCCAATTTTGCATTTCCATAGGAAATTTATGATGTCCGAGTTCTAATAAATTGAAACTGCCACCTTCGGTATAAATAGCTAAAATACCAGCTAATAACAATGCCGAACCAGCCATTAGCATTAAAGTTAACTTCATTGCCGAGTATTCTTTTTTCCCAGTCCCCCATACGCCAATGAGTAAATACATGGGAAGTACAGCCACTTCGTAAAATACGAAAAATAAGAATAAATCAAAACTGACAAAAACACCAAATACACCTGTAACCAAAACCAAAAGAAAGGCCAAAAACTCTTTTGTTCTATGTTCCAAATTCCAACTGGCAAGAACCCCTGTGAATATAATTATTGAAGTTAAAATCATCATGGCCACTGACATGCCATCTACACCAATAAAATATTCAATATCATAAGCTTTAAACCAGCTCCATTGTTCTACTAAGTATAATTTTGTATGAAGAGATGTTTTCGCTGCTAATCTATCCACTGCATAACTTTGATAATACATATATGTCATTACAGCAGTAAGAACCAAGTGAAGCCCCGTGCCTATAGCACAAATCCATTTATACAAATGGGCTTTTGAATTAGGAGTTAACAATACTATGACAGCAAGAACAAATGGCAGAAAAACTAAAATCGATAGGATACCCATATTAGAAACCCACCCCCAGCAACAGTAAAAACAATACAAGTCCACCTAACAAAAACATCATTGTGTAGGTGTGTATATTTCCTGTTTGAATCTTCTTAAGCACTAATCCTGACTCTTTAGTGACATATGCCGTTTTATCCATTGTGGCATCCACAATATGCCTGTCTATCCATGCAATGGGGGCAGCAATAAACCTAAATATTATTTTATGGACAACAAATAAATAAACAGCATCTATATAAAATTTATTTTGTATTACAGTATGTAGTGGACCAAAACCATTTTTCACACTATTGGCATAGGTTGTCTTTTTAAAATAAAACAAATAGGCCAGTAAAACTCCAAGTAAACCAGACCCTGATGCCACAATAGGCAACCAGCTAGGGGTGTTATGCACAAGTGCTTCACTAAGAAAGAACTTCTCAAAAGGGAACCAGCCAGAAACCACCGACAGAACAGATAAAAATATAAGGGGTATTAACATTGATATAGAAGATTCTTTGGCCTGTTTTGCGCCATCACTTTTAGCCTCTCCACAGAAACTTAAAAAATAAATTCTGAACATATAAAACGCAGTCAACGCAGCAACAAACAATCCTATGATAAAAACAATAGGGTTATTTACTAGAGCTGCAGCTAGTATTTCATCTTTAGAGTAAAACCCAGAAAAAGGAGGGATTCCAGCAATAGCAATGGTAGCCATTAAAAAAGTAATATGTGTTACCGGAAGCTTTTTCCTTAAGCCACCCATTTGCCAAATATCATTTGAATGCACAGCATGAATAATACTACCTGCTCCTAAAAACAAAAGTGCTTTAAAAAACGCATGGGTCATCAGATGAAAGTTAGAAGCTAAATAACCTAATTTATGTAAAGGAGAAGCCACCCCCAAAGAGAGCATCATATAACCTAACTGTGAAAGAGTAGAAAACGCCAAAACACGTTTAATATCATTTTGCGTACAAGCAATAACTGCTGCAAAAACACAAGTAAATGCACCCACATAGGTAACAACATTTAATGCAACCTCTGAAGAACCAAAAAGAGGAAACAATCTTCCCACCAAATAAACACCAGCCACCACCATTGTAGCAGCATGTATTAAGGCCGAAACTGGAGTAGGACCTTCCATAGCATCTGGCAACCAAATATGTAGTGGAAACATTGCACTTTTACCAGCAGCACCTATAAATAATAAAACCAAAGCAAATGTTAGCAGCGCTCCATCAGCAGTACTTAAGGCGTTAATGACCTCCGGGTGGTTTAAAAAATTAAAATCAAATGCATTATAACTGGATAAATGAGCAAAGGCTTCTAAACTAAATAAGTGGTATGCCTCATAGCTGAGTATTAAAATACCCAATAAAAAACCAAGGTCAGCAAAGCGAGTGACAATAAAAGCTTTCTTAGAAGCCGCAACTGCGGATGCTTTTGTATAATAAAAACCAATAAGGAAAAAAGAACTAGCACCAACGAGTTCCCAAAACACAAACATCTGCAAAATATTAGGAGCAACCACCAAGCCGAGCATACTTAAAGTAAATAAATTAAGTACCGTAAAAAAACGTGAATAACCCGGGTCTCCATGCATATAACCAATGGAATACAAGTGAACCATACTACTCACTGTTGTGATGATCATCATAAGTAGCAAAGAAAGGGGATCTACCATAATACCTAATGTGGCCGTCAAATTTTCTAAATAAGGCATCCACTGTACGGACCAAGGAACAATAACTGGGTGTTCAGCCCCCAAAGGGAAAAGACTCAAGTATTCAAATGTAGCTCCATAAGCCAAAGCTGCACATACAAAAATAGAGGTAGTGGCAAAAATGCCTGCCAGTTTTTTATTTTTAGGGCCAATAAATAAGCCAACAATTATAAAAGATAATAATGGGATCAACAGAATCAACCAAATATTAGTGAGAAAAAATCCATATGTATTCATAACGGGTTACCTACTCAACTCATTCATTTTAGTAACATTTAAATGTCGTTGTTTAGAAAATATTTGAATAAAAATAGCCATCCCAATAACCACTTCAGCAGCGGCAACAGCAATAATAAACATAGTCATAATTTGACCATCAAGATCACCTGTCACTGCAAAATTATTGAAACTAACAAAACTTATTGCTGCCGCATTTAACATAAGTTCCACACTAATTAAAATACCAATAGCATTTGTTCGAGTAAAAAATCCATATAGCCCAATGGAGAATAAAACTGTGGAAAGCAATAGCCAATAAGTAAGTCCTGGCTCTTGAATAATACTAAGCATTTTTTGCCTCCTCAGTCTTCCTAGCCACAACAATAGCTCCAATAAGAACTGCCAGTAACAATAAAGAAATCACCTCAAAGGCCAAAACATGACCTGTTCCAGAGTAGTCTAAAAGTTTTAAGCCTAGTGCCCTAACAGAACTATTGGCCCCAGTATCTACGGTCTTAATTGGGGTGTTAACTATGGCGTAGGTGGAACAAAGTAAAAACAAAAAAGATACAGCAAAGGCTAATAGCTTTTTATGTGTATCTACCTCATCATCATTTGTTTTACCAGCACCGGTAAGCATAATAGCAAATATTATTAAGATGACTATCCCACCAATATATACTAATACCTGAACACCTGTTAAAAACTCAGCATTTAAAATCACATACATACCTGCAGTGACCAAAAGTACCATCATAAGTGCAGATACAGATCTAATAATTCGTCTCTGAGTCACTACCAGAACAGCCGATAAAACTGATACTATGGATAATAAATATATAAATAATGTTTCTATATTATACATCTTTTTTCACCACATCTTTTGCCGTTTCTTTCTTCACAACAATCTTCTTCACAGGTTCGGGGTGATTGAAGTTATGCTCTTCACCTTGCTGCATACCTAGGGGGATTGGTCCTTTGTAAGGCTCACGTTTTATCAAATTCACCAGCCGCTGCATGTCCGCAGGGTCCTCTAATTTATCCAAATTTTTCTTTGTGGGTCCGGCATACTTATTAAGTTGATAGATATACAATCTTCGATCTAAAGCAGAGGATTCGAAATTAGGTTTCATCTCAATGGCGTCATATGGGCAAACCTGCACACAAATATTACAAAATGTACATGAATCCATATGCCAAATATAACGATCAATTTCTTTTTTATTCGTCTCGCCTTTCATAGCTATAACTTCAATGGATCCATTAGGGCAGTTTTGAGCACAAATGTTACACCCAGTACAATTTAAAAAACCTCGGTCATCTTTTTTAAGCTTTAGCTCTGCACGAAATCTTTCAGATATTTTTAAAGTTTCGCGATTCTCCGGGTATTGCTCAGTAACAACTTCCTTAGTATGAAAAAAGTAATAAGCGGTAATTTTCATACCTTTCATTAAAGACATAAAACCAGTAACAAGGTTGTATAGCGTTCCTTTTCTAATGGGTCGCTTAGATTTCACTGTTGAAATGTCAATATTACCAATGGTGTATTTGCTCTCACTCACTTTTAATAACTCACTTTTTCATAGTACTCGTTAATATAAACATAAAAAACTAAAACTCAAAACTTTCAAAAGATCCTAAGCAAAAAAATAAAAATTAGTCAAAACCACAATAGCTGCTAAAAATAAATTCACAAACCCCAAGGGCATTAGTACTTGCCACTCCAGTTTCATAAGCTGATCCACTCTCAATCGAGGAAATGTCCACCTAATCCACATAAATACAAAAATCATTACAGAAGTTTTCCCTATAAACCAAATAGCTGGTGGGATTAAATCCATGGCTGCATTAAAGGCTGTTAACTGGCCTATATGAAAAGGCATCCAACCACCTAAGAAAAAGGTGCTCATCATTGCTGCAAGGATAAACATATTTATAAATTCTGCTAAAAAGAAAAAGGAAAATCTTACTCCTGAATACTCAGTATGAAAACCAGCAGTGAGTTCACTCTCCCCCTCAGCTAAATCAAATGGCGTTCTATTGAGTTCTGCCACAGAGGAGATCAATAATAAAATAAAAGCCAAAACCCCTACTCCATGGGCACGCCATATCCACCAACCTTCTTGCTGAGACAAAACGATTTCTGATAATTGAAGAGAACCTACAAATAAAACAATCACTAATAAAGAAAGTGTTGTGGAAATCTCGTAAGAAACCATCTGAGCTCCAGCGCGCATAGCACCCAGGGCCGACCATTTATTGTTAGATCCCCAACCCGCCATAATAACTCCTAGGATCCCAAAACCACTCACAGCACCTAGATAGATAACACCAATATTTACATCAATAATTTGAACTTGAGGTGACAAAGGAATAACTAAAAGACTAAGTAATGTTGCCACTAAACAGAAAAATGGGGCAAGAAAATAAAGTAATCTGTCAGCTTCATCAGGAATAATATCTTCTTTTAAAAACAGCTTTATGCCGTCAGCGAGAGTCTGTAAAATACCATGCCAGCCCACTCGCATTGGACCTAGGCGACATTGAATATGTGCACATATTTTTCTTTCAGCATAAACAAGAACTAAGGCCAAAAGGCTGATAAAAGTGACTACGCCAATAAGGCCCACGGCAACCCACATGAGTTGCTCTACGAATACAGATGACATATTTATTCGTTCAGTTAAGTTAGAAAGTGACCAATTCGCATTCATATATTTTTACTACCTATCAATGTCCGGAATGACTAAATCTAAAGTTGAAAGTGTGGCCACAAGATCCGCGAGCTTCCCACCGGGACCTAACTTGGTTATTGCCCATAAATTATTAAAGTTTGGTGTTCTAAAATGTAGACGATAAGGTATGGCAGTGCCATCACCTTGTATAAATGTTCCCAAGCTTCCTCTAGGTGTTTCCACTTGAGAGTAAGTTGTGCCTGCTGGAATTTTCAATTTTTTTGCAGGTTTTAAAGTAGTAAATTTTCCCTCGGGAATATCATCTATAAGCTGTTCAATAATGTGCATGGACTGTTTGATTTCTTCTAATCGAACCCAGTATCTATCCCAACAGTCCCCTACCTCTCCAACAGGCACATCAAATTCTACTTGATCATAAACTCCATATTTTTCCGTTTTGCGTAGATCTAAAGGCACACCACTGGCTCTTAAAGTTGGGCCAGTACAGCTAAAGCTAAGAGCGTCATCTGAAGAAAGTACGCCAACACCTCTTAGCCTGTTTTGTAAAATAACATTACCTGATAACAGAATTTCATATTCTTCCAACTTGGGTTTAAAGTATTTTAAAAAAGCTTTAACATCCTTAACAAAATCTTCATGAATATCAAACATCAAGCCACCAGGCTGAATGTAGTTCATGGTTAAGCGAGATCCTGTGGTTTTCTCCATAAGCTCAGTTAAAAATTCACGATCTCTAAATCCATAGAAAAATGTAGTCACAGCTCCAAGATCTAAACCTAAAACGCCCCACCATAACATATGACTTTGCATGCGCTGAAGTTCCGCCATTAGAGTTCTAATAGTTTCAATTCTAGAATTGGTTTCTACACCCATGGCCAACTCCACAGCTCTAGAAATGCCCCAATTGTTGCTCATAGCTGACAGATAATCCATACGATCAGTTAATGGAACAATTTGTCGAGCACCAATATATTCAGACATTTTTTCAATACCACGATGGATATATCCTAAAACAGGAATCACCTTTTTAACATTCTCCCCATCCATCTTAAGTACAAGTCTTAAAACACCATGAGTTGAGGGGTGCTGTGGTCCCATATTTACAAAAAATTCTTGAGTATCATTTCCGCTTAAACCTTTTTGGCCAAGGTTGAATTGATCTTGTAGCGTTTTAAGCTCTATGGGATCAGTATTATCATTTAACATGATCTGGTAACTCCAACATAAAATCGTCTTTATAGTCTTTGCGCAATGGGTAGCCGTCCCAATCATCTTCTAAAAATAAGCGTCGTAAATCTGGGTGACCTTCATAAGAAATACCCATTAAATCAAAAACTTCGCGTTCTTGAAACTCAGCACATTTCCAAACAGAACTCACGCTTGGAGCTTTGGCATTAGATCTGTCAATGCTCACACTAATTCTCAGTCGCTGATTACTTTTAAGACTATATAATTCATAAAAAAGCTCAAAGGTCCCTTTTTCCAGCCAATCCACAGCTACGTGATCAAGAAGCATTAGATAAGCTTCTTTTTCTTTTAAAGTTGTCATAGCTTCAACTAGTTGAGAAGCCTCAACCTCAAAACAAGGGGTGTCGGTTGTTTGAGTCCCCTCTTGAACGCGCTCTTTAAAATATCCATAGCTAGCTAAATCTATCATTTTTCGTCGTACTCTTTTGTGTGCCAGGTGGATTCTTTTGCCCGTTCTCTAACGTTAAACTCAGACTGTTCATCTAAAAGCACTTGCATTTCTGAATAAATATCATCTCCAGTTATAGCTGGTGGCAACGCTGCCAGAACAGGTTTTTTTCTCTTCCCTGTCCAAGCCATAGACTCACCTTCTTTTATCATTCTTTGTAAAGTTAAAATTCCGTACAATAATGCCTCGGGTCTTGGGGGACATCCAGGAACGTAAACATCCACAGGAATAATTTCATCCGCGCCTCTTATTGTGGAGTAAGAATTGTAAACAAAAGGACCTCCAGAAATTGTGCAAGCTCCAGTGGCTATAACATAACGAGGTTCTGGCATTTGCTCATATAGTGTTTTCAATCGAGGTGCCATTTTTTTTACAATAGTTCCAGCAATTATCAATAAATCCGCTTGTCTTGGCGACGGTCTAACCACCTCAGCACCAAAACGTGCTAAGTCAAACTTTGAAGAATTTGTGGCCATCATCATTTCTATGGCACAACAACTGGTACCAAAAGCCAAGGGCCACAAACTATTTGCTCGTGACCAATTCACTACTTGGTCAATACTAGAAATAAGCCAAGGCTTGTCTTCACTTAAACCCATTCAAAAACACCCTTTTTCCATGCATAGAGTAATCCAAGCAATAAAATAAAAACAAAAATAGTAATTTCTATCAAACCCACAAAGCCCACGTCTCTAAAGGCAACAGCCCATGGGTATAAAAACACAGTTTCCACATCAAATATTAAAAACATAAGGCCAATAACATAGTATCCCACATTGAACTGGATCCATGTGTCACCAATAGTATCCTCTCCACACTCATAAGGTTTATCTTTAATTTTTCCAGGATTTCTTGGGGCCACAATGCGGTTAACAATAACCCCACCAAGGATAAATCCTGCAGCCAGTAAAAATATTAAAAAGACAAAAATATAGGCCACTATTTAGTTTCCCAAAAATCATCACCGCGTAAGGTTTTATCTAAATCACCTTCACCCCACTTCTCAATTGCATCATCCACTTGTGCTGCATAAAGAGCCTCATAGGTTGGGCGCTCTACTTTTTTTAGAATCCCTAAGGGAATAGGAAACTCTGGGTACTCTAACTTAGATAATAAATAAGATAAATTCACATCTTTATCATCAAACACAAGGACTTCTGCTTTATTAGTATCCGTCACATCAATAACTTTAAGTTTTGTACCATCTAGGACAAAACCTTTTTCATTTTCAGCACCGTACAATAAGGGCTGCCCATGAGTCAGCTTAATAGTGGTCACTGTTTTTGTATCTTTTTTCTTATATAAATCATGAATACCATCTGAAAAGGTAACGCAATTAAATAAAATTTCAATAAAAGCCGTCCCCTTATGCGCTTCAGCCTGCTTAAATACTTCAACCATTGTCTTAATATCTGAGTCTAAAACACGAGCCGCAAAAGATGCACCCGCAGAAAGAGCCATTGGCAGAGCTTGCATGGGTGTATCTACAGAGCCTAAGGGTGTGGTTTTAGAAACCGTTCCCGTTTTGGAAGTGGGAGAGGCCTGACCTTTAGTCAAACCATAAATTTCATTATTGAAAAGCAGCATGTTAATATCTAAGTTTCTACGCATTAAATGAATAAAATGATTTCCACCAATTGAGAGACAATCTCCATCCCCTGTGATAATCCACGCACCTAAACTTGGATTGGCAAGCTTTGCTCCAACAGCAATAGTTGGCGCACGACCGTGTAGAGTATGAAAACCAAAAGTACTCATATAATATGGAAATCGAGAGGAACAACCAATGCCAGAAATCACCATCTGCTGGGATTTATCAACCCCAATTTCCGCCATAGCTCTTTGCACCCCTTTTAATATTGGGAAGCACCCACAGCCTGGACACCATTTAACGTCACTGCCATTAGAAAAATCTTTAGCTTTTAATTCTGTACTTTCTGCCATTTGCAACTCCGTCCTTAGGACTCTAAAACTTCTAGTATTTTTTCTTCAATTTCTTTTTCTTTAAAAGGTGTTCCTGTATTTTTATTAAATGGAACCAGCTTTTCATTAAACTCTCCACCGAGTCTTAAATACATTTGCCCCATATTATTTTCAGGAACTAAAATCTTAGAAAACTTCTTCATCAAAGGCTTTAAATCATTGGGTAAAGGGTTTAGATATCTTAAATGAGTAAAGGCCACTTTAATACCTTTAGCAGTTAACTTATCAACGGCCCATCTAATGGATCCATAAGTGGATCCCCAGCCAATAACTAATAAATCAGCATCTTCACTGCCATACATAGGCAGTGGCGGATAATCATTGGCAACCAAATTAATTTTATCCGCACGTTCATGAACCATTTTTTCGTGTCCATAAGCATCAAAAGAAACATTACCTGTTACCGGCTCTTTTTCCAGCCCACCCAAACGATGTTCAGACCCTGGCATACCTGGGCTTAACCAAGGCCGAGCCATGGTTATGGAATCTCTTGAAAAAGGTCCATCAGGAGTGTTTTTGCTTAAATCGTATCCGGGTTGCAGTTCTGGCAAAGAACTCACATCAGGGATTTTCCAAACCTGAGAACCATTTGCTAAATAGTTATCTGAAAGTAAAACCACTGGAGTCATATACTTAACAGCTAAACGAGCCGCTTCAAAAGCCATTTTAAAACAGTCCACTGGCGAGCTTGCTGCTAGAACCACTAAGGGTGACTCTCCGTTTCTTCCCCAAAGTGCTTGAAATAAATCGGCTTGTTCAGTTTTAGTAGGCAGGCCTGTGGAGGGTCCACAACGTTGTACATTTACCACAACTAGTGGCAATTCAGTAATCACTGCCAAATTTAAAAACTCAGACTTTAAAGCAAAACCAGGTCCCGAAGTTGATGTCACAGACAATTGTCCCGCAAAAGAAGCTCCAATTGCCGAGCCAATAGCTGCAATTTCATCTTCAGCTTGAAAACT
This sequence comes from Pseudobdellovibrionaceae bacterium, assembly GCA_018663505.1. Lineage (GTDB taxonomy): Bacteria > Bdellovibrionota > Bdellovibrionia > Bdellovibrionales > UBA1609 > JABJQG01. The sequence goes on from JABJQG010000048.1 coordinate 147,380, forward strand.
TGTCACTCCAAGATGCTTCATAGCTGAAAGCTCTTGAAGCACTTCTGTGGCAGGAGTGATAGGATAACTTCCTATAAATAAAGGGCGTTCTAATTTTTTTGATGCTGTCACAAGCCCTAAAGACAATGCTTTATTACCAGTGACGTGGCGATAAAGACCAGGAGCTCGATGCACATCTTTGTGATCAATCTCATAAGAGTGCACAAGTAGTTCTGTTGCTTCACCAAAAATCCAACCCGCCTTCAATGCCAACTTATTGGCATTAGCGACATCTGGTTTTTTAGCAAACTTTAAATCTAACCAATCTTGAGTTGGTGTTAAATCTCTTTGATAGAGCCAAAAAGTAAGACCTAAAGCAAAAAAGTTTTTACATCGCTCTACATCCTTGGGCTTTAAACCGGTTTCCTTAAGTGCCTCTTTAGTCATTGAAGTAATGCCCACTTCAACCAATTGGTAGTCCTTTAAGGATCCATCTTCCCTAGGGTCTGTGTCGTACCCTGCTTTTTGAATATTTTTTTCTACAAAAGAATCCTTATTAATAATAAGAATTCCTTTCTTTTTTAAATGCATTAAATTAATTTTTAGAGCAGCAGGGTTCATTACAACTAAAGCATTAACCTCATCTCCTGCAGTAAATACATCTCCCGCACCAAAAGAAAGTTGAAATCCAGAAACCCCACCTACTGTCCCTAAAGGTGCTCTAATTTCTGCGGGAAAATCAGTAAGTGTTGCTACCTCCTCACCCATAATTGCGCTGGTGGTGGTGAACCGCTCTCCCGTTAATTGAATTCCATCGCCCGAATCTCCGGCAAAACGGATGGATACCTGGCTCAACTGATGCGTTGAGGAAACTGCTTCTTTTTCCATTATAGAACCTGCTTTTTAGCTAATTTAAACAATTATTTATTTGAATTTTAAACGTGTGAAGGAACATCTCCAGAAAAATCTTTATCTGGGTGAATTGACTTAACTTTATCAATTAACGCCTCTTTAGATTCAACAATATCTTCATCTTGTTCACAACAGTCCACAGGACAAACCTCTGCACACTGAGGAGCATCAAAAAAGCCAACACACTCTGTGCATAACTTCGGGTCAATTATATATATGTCATCACCTTCAGTAATAGCCTCATTCGGGCATTCTGGAAGACAAGCATCGCAAGAAGTACAATCATCGGTAATTTTTAAGGCCACAATTAGCTCCAATCTTTAATTAGATAATGTTAAGTAAATGAGCCTTAAAGACTAGATCTATCTTTATGAGATATCAAGGGATTTTCATTTGCACGTGTTATAGAATCTCTATGGATGCAGCATGTCTATATTATTTGCCATAACTGCGTAAGACCTATGCAACCAAAAGGTACGCCGTACTTTTTGGTTTAGCTTAGCGTCATTTTATATGTACAAATCGCACCAGCAAACAATCAACAAACTCAAAACTCTTCAGGGTAATTTTCGATAAAAGCCAACCACACTGGACAGCTCAGCGTGCACCTAACCTTCTTAGCTGCTTATAGCTGAGGTTTTCTCCAGACACTCAGACTCATATTGAACACAATAATATTGCAAAATGACGCTTTGCTAAACCAAAAGGTACGGCGTACCTTAAAAGTGGGTGTTCATCCAGTGTGCTGATTCTGCTGAGTCGTGTATGGTTCTTTGATTAAGTGCCGGAAACTCATTAAAGTAGCCAAAGGCTCGGATGATTCGAGTGGCTTTTTTAGCGATAGTTTTATTCTCCAAATTGAAATTTTCCAATTCTGGATTTTTATAACTATGCTCCGAAACAAAGTTTCTCAGTTGAGGAAATTTTCTTTCTGCATAATACAAGGAAGCGTCTGCGTAGTGGCAGCTCACACAATCCAAACTCGATGGATTAGTCATATGGGGGTTTCTAAATCGGGCCACTGCGTTTAGTTTATCCTTAAAAATGGGCTCATCAGAGGCATCGTTATTACGATAGCTTTTATTTATCAATTGGGAAATATCATCTATCTCTGGATACTCGTCTGGTAATACATTGATTATTGAATCCATCTCCACACCTGGACCAAAAAGGTTATCCTCAACGGCTACATTAAACAAATCTTCGGTTATAGCTCCCCATAATCGTGGAATCTCCTCAGCATCCCAACCGCCTAGGCCATTAGAGACAAAACTGCCAAATCTCCACCAACGCGTAGGTACCAATAGTGACATAAAAGTGACTTTACCTAAATTAGACTCTCCACAGTACCTTAATACTAATCTTTGAAGTTGATCATTAAATGCATTCTTTGTGTTTTGATTCAATAATGCAGGGTGAACACCCAGAGGCTTTAAGTGTGTATTCACATTGGCCGAAAGGTTTTTTAATTTAAGTTGCCATAACTGCTTCTTAAAAGACTCAAACTCCTCTCCTGATAACGTATAAAAAGAGTGAAGAGCAGCATCTCTTGCAACCCAACGTTTTTCATACTGACCAATCTCAATTGGCTGCCATACTAATCTGATTTCTGGTGCACAAGCTGAATCAACTGCCGAGGGACATGGGTCCACTCGTAGGCTTACCACACGCACAGCCCCTTTAAACAAAGTTGGATTACCGTGACCTGCATTCAGCAAAGTAGGCACTTGCGAATACATAGATTTGGGTAGAAGGGTTCCTTTTGCTCCTATAATACTTGGTTCAAGCAAAGAATTAAGAGTCTCAGACTCTGACACAGGCAATGGAAACAAATAGCTTACATCATTTAAATTCCATTGATCGGAACTCGCTGCAACACTGTGTACAAAAATTTGATTCAACACCAAAAGTACTATTAAGTTAATCCCCAGTCTCTTCATAAAAGCCCCCTTTTAAGTTGAGGAAGCTTAACTCCACTCACACACCAAGGCAAGCCCTTGCATCAAACGAACCATCAAAACTCTCATTTTTTAAAAAATGCGGGAAACACATACAGTTAAATATGATAAGAATCAGCTTTAATGATTTGTGCCATTAATCTCTCTTTTTTGAAAATTCAAAATTATGAATTCAAAGCTTTTAGCTTTTTCAAAAATAATCAAAGCTGATACAACACCTCAGGTTTGATTATAAATTTTGAAATTGAATTTAGTCTTCACTATTAATTAACTATAGATGGACCTGTGTAAACATGAACATTCATAAAGTTTTCGTTTTTATCTTCATCTCCAGGAAAAAACCAACATTTTGGTCGCATCCCTAAGATTAAATTCATATCATAACGACAGTTCCCATCAACTGCACACAAAGCTCCTTGAAAATAAGAATCCGTACGGCATTGCACATTATTATGTTCAGGCCAGCTCCAGGGAACCAAGGCTCTATCTGGCTTTGAAAAACGAATGGTTCTCTTATATTTACCTTTGTTATATTTTTGGTTAAAAGCGTCCATTAAATTATATCCAGCTAATGCACTTCGAACACAGATAGAAAATGATTTTTTATCTTCAGAAAAACTCTCTGTGCACTTTTGTGATACATACTCAGGCACTTGAACTGTTTTTAAGTAACTCTCGTTATCTAAGTTCTCATATAACTTTTTTAAGCAAGAGGATGAAGCCCAATAGTCAGCTTGGCCCTCACTGGATGCCCAATTAAGATCTAGACGATGATGAAATGGGTAACCGGCAATATGGTGACCCGTTTCATGGCAAAACATAGCTCGAATACCGTCCACATTGATGTTTTCCAAACGTGCTAGGCCGCCAAAAACCACTACTTTTCTAAGCTCATCCCAGTTTTCTGCATGAGCATTTACACTATCATCGCCCCATACAGCAACAGATTGAAACTCCATTCCTTTGGCTAAAAAAACTGGGGCATAAATTTCACCAGAAACCTTCATTACACTTTCGAATTCTTGTTGTGAGATTTGTGCGTTAAGAAAATTTGATAAAACTAATGCCATTACTATTAATATATTACGAAACATCTTTCCCCCTCCATGGTTTATGAAAAAAGGCTATCATAAAACCCCAAGAGGCCTAAGCAACACTGCATCATCCACAAGGGTCCTTTTCATAAGCCCGTAAATCTTCAAAAGCATAAACTTAATCAGTAAGTATACAAAGGGGCTAACCAATCTCTTTGATAATCTATAAGCAAACTTCTTGTGGGATTACCACACTTACTGGGAGTTGGCCGCCCCCCTTCTCTCTTATAGCTAAAATGTTCAACATTAGTTTGTACTGAAATTAAATAAAGCTGAAGCTCACCTGAATCATCCTTATACTCAACAAATGTTCCACTGCCAGAATCCCCTTTGCAACCCATACGTTCATTATCATTGGCAGTAAGAGACAATTCGAATTTACCTTCATCAATAGCCGAGTGGTACTTTGTGTTTTCAGAAAGCATCTCAAACACACGTAATCCTCTTTGACCACGACTTACCATACCACCAGTATCATTTTCTCGTGCACCAAAGCCCACATTATAAAATACCTTAGAAGTATCATCCCTCAGCAGGTACTCGTACTTAGAATGTTTCAGTATTTTTACAAAATCAAGTGGTGGAGCAATTAAAGCGGGCTCTTTTAATGTGATAATAGCTAGATCATGCTTAAACATATAATCGGGTTCAACTTTAAAATAAGGGTTTGCTATGATTGAATCTACTTCTATTATATCACCCAGCCCTTCCGCCTCATACTTTGCATCAAGAGTGTAAGTGCCTTGCCGACCCGGTCCTGTTACTACTCTTAATTTCTCAATCTCATTAGTTAGATCACAACGAGGGTCACCGTCTTCATCAACATAAGGGTCAATTCCTGAAGTACAACTTTGAAGGCAATGAGAAGCTGTTATAATAGTGTATTTGTCTAAGAATGTGCCAGAGCAGAAAAGCATAAATTGGTCATCAGAATTTTTTCTTTGTTTAGCAATAGCTACAGATAGTGATTGTACAATCTCCTCACTAATGTTGCTTTTAGTACTGCCAAAGGCTTGGCAAAATACAAAATTTGATAAAATCACCCCACAACTTACTAATAAACGTATCCCCATACATTTCCCCCTAGACAAAACTTAGGGGGCTGGACAAATATTATCAAGTCAATTTAACTGCACAGGTTGATAAGGAACTTTAATATACAAAGAAATTATTACATACCTTGCTAACATAATATTTTAATACTCTTTGGATTTTTTAAGCTGGCACTTGTGTATATCTGCGCTTTTGTACACCAAAGCTGATACATGCATTCATATAATATAAGCAATTAGGGTAAACTTTACCATCTAACCAATTACTTTCTCCATAAACAAATGCCTGTGCTAAATATACAATTCGAACCACAAAAATTAGGATGAAAGTTATGAAGAATATTTTCTATATAATAAAACTAATGTCTTTAACGGGGCTCACACTCACTCTTGCCCTTAACGTGCACGCTGGAAATAAATCTGAAAAGCAAGAATTAGCTCCTTTACCTAGCACCTGCGGAACTTACCCAGAAGGTGAAAATGATCTTGGTCGTATCTTAAAGGACAACACTGAAGCCCTACAAGCAAGAGCTAGTATGGTCTACAAAGCCAACTGTGAAATTCTAGTAACCTATTACACTATTGCCAGCGACGAAGTTGCAATAGCTGGTTTTGCATCACTTATCCAAGCCGCTACCAAAAAGTATTCTTATAAAAACAAAGATGGAGATACGGTCACAGCTAATATAAAAATAAAAGTTCTAATGGACGGACTTTCTCATCAGGTAGATCGCGCTCTTGCAGCAGCAGTATTAAATAATGGCTGGGGGAAAAATATTGAGATTAGAACTTTCAAGCCATTTTTTCTTTTTGACACCTCAACATGGTTCAACCGACTGCATGACAAATTACTTGTTGTTGATGGGCTAACAGTGCTCTCCGGTGGTCGAAATATATCTGAAAAATACTTTGGTTTTGCGAAAGACGGTTTTTTTGATATTGATACTATGCTTATTGGCAGTATCGGTGGAAAAGCTCGGAAATATTTCTACCAAATGTGGAACCGCGAAGATGTTGTCCCCTTTAACTTAGGTAAATATAAAGCTACAGAGCTTAATAAAGAATGCGATAGTGAGTCAGATAGCTCTGATTATCTGTGTTGGGCTGAATCTGAGCATAATGGCAGGCAAGTAAAGAAATACCAACAAGAACTTACCTCATCTATCAGTAAAATTGAGATTATGACCGACGACAATAAGCAGGTGCTCAAAGAAGAAGACATTACCATGGAGCTTGTTGAAAAAGAAATCGAAAATTACATGAATGGCACAAGCCCATTAGTGGAGTTTGATCCAGACTATGAGTGGTTCGACTTTGGTGGCATATCCGACAACCCCGCTTTTGAAAACAATGGTCCTATAGAGGTATTTTACGATAACCCTAATAATGAGAAATCTCGTGAGCATGGAATTTCAGGACAAATGGAAGCATTTTTTCGCAGGACAATCAAACCGGGGGCTCAACTTACTATATTTACACCATACATGATCCTAGGTGAACATGGCCAAAAACTCATTAAAGCCCTTCGTAACAAGAATATCTCAGTTATTGTTTACACCAATTCGGCAAAATCGTCAGACAATGTTTTTGCTCAAGGTGTGTATAGACACAAAGACTCAAAAAACTTCTTACTAAAAAATGGCGTTGGCATTTGGGAGTCTAAGGGACCTGAAACATTACATTTAAAAGGGGCTATAATAAAGAACCCTGGCGAAGATGAGATTTTCCTTTTAGGAACATATAACGTAGATACACGCTCTGCTTATCTAAACCATGAACTTGTGGCTGCTATCAGTCCTAAAAGTGAATTTATGTACGACATGACCAACATCTTTTTTGATATAGAAAGTATTGTTAAAAACAACGGTTATGAAGCCGGAATGAAAGAGGGCGACCCTAATTATAAAAATAAGGAGTGGTGGATCGAATACAAATCCACAGCAACTTGGAAACGATCAGTAATATTTCTACTTAAACATTTTTCTTGGAAATGGCTAAGGGAACAAGCATAGGCAATAGCTTTTTTAACCTTAGCAGAGCCAAATCAGGTTCTGCTAAGTCTATGAGCTGGCACAGAATATTCAACATTCCTTTTCAAAGTAACATCTCAGCAAGATTCCACTCTTTTGCGCCAAAAGCGAGTTCGGATCGCAGCCCGAAGGGCGAGAACCGCATGTCTGAGCATTTTGGTGTAAAAGAGTGGAATCTTGCTGAGATGTTACTTTGAAAAGGAATGTTGAATACCCTATTGCTTCGTAGCTAGAGCCTTCTACCAGTAATTTTATTTTGTAACAAACTTATGGATGAAATCTGTTTTGTAAGCACATGTGTAGATACAGCTCCCTTATTTATGTTTTTATTTATAGTCCGCGATTCCTTACGCAGTTCTGCCCTTATTTCTTTTAATTCCTTCCACCAATCACTAAAATAATACTTTGATGGAGATGCAAACTCATTGGCGTAGGAATGCTTAAAATTTCCAGACCAAGATTTATAGAATTTACGCCAAGCCTTTTTGTTTTTGTGAAGTTTAAGATAATATTTTTTAAGCTCCCTTGCTTGCCCCTCAACTTTTTCGCTCTTGTTAAATAAGTTCCGTTTTTCTGTAGTTACGTAGTATGAAGATTTTTTCTTAAATTTCCAAAGACTTTGTTTAAATGCTCTGTTGTTTTTTGCTAAAAGAACAACGTATTCTTTTTCTAGCTTATCTGATTTTAAACTGACCTTATAGGTTCCTTGGGGAATCCCATTAGCCTTTAAGTTTAAAACAAATTCTTTAACACCAGGATTCTTTGTTAAAGGAAAGCTTCTTCTAACAGGAGCTACATTTAATGTTTTATCTACTCGTGACTTAATCCTAATATGCAAAGGGAAATGATGTGATCCATTTGTAGAAACCATAAACTGATGAGAGCTCGCAATATACCAGTAGGATAATTGTGTAGGACGAACCTGAGGCTTAGAAATCGCTTCTGATTTTCCTTCTTGTTCTGACCGCCTCTTGGAATTAGACCGACCTCTGGTTTTTGCACTTTTTTTTGGTGAGCTCACAGATTTTGATTTTTTGTTTTTTTTCTCTATTTTCTCTGAACTATTAAATACAGAAGTGAATTTCTGAATATTTAATTTTTCAGATACTTTTTCGTAATTTAAGAAAACAACAAAACTGAATACAAATAAGCTTAAGGAAAAGCCTAAATATTTCCAGTTTTGATTGTCAATGAGGTTGATTTTTAAACTAGTTGGTAGGTCAATAATCTCCTCACCAATGTTTTGCACATAACCATCTAAACGAGTCAGGGTACGGTCCAGCAAATCGGCATCGTTGTTTTCTCTTTTTTCATTTCGGGGAAGCGGTCTCTTTTTTAGATTCAGTTTTGCATCTTTCTTTTTTGCATGAACTTCCTTTTGTGGCACATCCGTTTTTGATTCGATTTTAGTAACTTCGGGCGTTTGCTTAAATAAATCTTTTCTAATTTTTTCTCTTACCAAGTCCTGCCCTTCCGCTTCGGGTGGAACTTCACTTGGATCTTCTTTACTCACATACTCAGGCCCATCAATCTTTACCGGTCGAGATATGGCAGGATTCTTAATTTTCTGATTTTTTTTCTTCTCGTCAGAATTGTCCTTAGGCTCAGACGAGACCACCTTCTTCTTTATATGCTTATCATTTTTATCTGTCTCTTTTATAGCAACATTAGGCCGTGAGGTTGTTTTTTTCTTCTTGGAGATATTTTTACTTACAACAGAATTCTCTGCTCCAGAAGAAGTAGCAGGAGTGCTTGGCGGAAGATGAGGCGCATGCAATGAATCACTACGACTCTTTTTACTGAACCCCTTGTCTTCATCAAGCTTATCCCCTTTTTCTGAGTCAGCAAGTTCTGTACTTGAGCTTTGGCTTAGACTTAGTTTCTCAAAATCATCAAAATCAGTTTCTTCATCTTTTACAACTTTGCTCTCACTAACTTTTGGGTTTAATGGGGGCTGAATGGGCGGCACTTTTTCATCAAAATCTGCAATAGAGAAGTTATTAATTTCACTCACACGAGCCCATTGGGGCATACCTTCGCACCAAATTAAATCTTTCAAGCGAACATCGCCCTCTTCAATTTTATCTTGAACCTCTTTAGTAGTAAAAGGACCCGACTGATTAAAGCCCTCTCCCCGGTGGGGTGGCTTTTTAATTAACAAAATCCACTGTAATTCATGAGTATTTCTTGTGTCATCAACATGTATATCCAGCTCATCAACTAGAAATTGAAATTCCTTATATTCAAGAATGGACTTCCAAGTTTCTTGTCCATCTGGGTAAACCATGTCAAATACTGACAGTTCCTTAGCCCTAATCTTCTTAACAATTAATTCTTGCTTAAAGGGCCCCATTGGCTTTCCATTGTCTAAGTAAAACCACTTAGCCATAAATCATCCCACCTAAAGAAAGAGGTGAATCCATGTTTTCAACAAGAGCTACAACTCTAGCATATTCATCTGGAAATTCAGCCGATGATATGTCAAATTTTAAAATATGTAGCAGGTCCTTACGCTTCATCCTGCCTACTCTATATGCCATAAAGATTTTATCTCCCAACATATGTCCTAGAATTCGGCCTGTTTCAAAATACACATCGTTTCGTTTTGGGTTAAACTTCCTAGAAAAGCTCACGTGCCCCTGGAAAGATAGGATTTCACACAGCCGCTGATCCAATGCTAGAAGTAAGGCCTCGCGTCCTTGATCTTTTGGCTGAGATACAGATAAACGTGCTTTTAAACTTTTTAGTGTTTCAGATTTACGTTTATGATTAACCAGTTTGCTCATGAAAAAGCCAATGGCTTCTAGCCAAATTACCTGCGTAAATTCTCCTGGCATTTTCCAAACATTGTTCTGTCTACCAGAAAGCTTTGCTTGAATATAATGCCCCGCTACTTCTGAAATATGATTCATGGTTAATTGTGCTAAGCAAAATACATTTTGTTCGGACAAATAAAAGCTACGAGAATTCTTAATGAAGAAATTCAATCGTTTTTTATCCTCGGGCCGAAGCTTTTTATTTAATGAGCGCCAAAAGTTTTCATCTTTTAAGGAGTAAACCTCGAGATCATTTAGAGATAATTTGATTTTTAGTTCTTTAAGGATAAAGACTATCTGATTCTTAACTGAATCGGTATAGTCCATGTCCTCACTCTCCTCAGAGTCGAACTCAATATTTTTATCTAAAAACACAAGGTAATTTTGCCACTTCACCCAAGGTGGGGTACCAATAATACAGTATCTATCATGTGCCCCCTTGAGAACCTCTATTTGATGTTCTTGTCCTTGACGTGCCAATTGAAAGTAAAGTTTTTCCGAGTTCTGAAAAATAGTAATCATATCTTTCTTTTTTAAGTTCAACAGGCTCTTTAACTTTTCTGGAAGATGTTCTCTGGACAAATGAAGATCCCCATAAATAACATAAACTAAATCAACTTTCTGTTTAGTCAGTGTCTTTTCAATAATTTTTGCAGCAAAAGCATCTCTTTTATTTAGGCTCTCAAGAGTCCTTGATTTAAAATGTTTATTCATGGCGATAATGGGTATTTTTTTTTGTATAGCTAATTTAATCAGTGGACGGTAATGAGCCCATGGGAAACCCCAGCGTTTTTCCCACTGAATTTTTCGTAAAAATTCTTTTTCTTTTATCTTCTTTTCAACCAGCAGATCTACCCATTTTTGATCCTTTGCTTCAAAACATTCAAGTGCTAAGGCCCAGTTTTTTTCCTTGGAAAACTCTCTCAATAATCTTAAATGCACTCTCTGAGATTGAGAGTGTGCGTGAAAATCTGCACCAAGAACCACTTTCGCCTGGCTTAATTCAAAAAAAAGCTCCTTATAAGAGCTGGATCTCCAACTCCCCTTGAACTCTTTCTGATAACTTTTAAAGTACGGCACTAACGATGGGTCATCCTCACCCAGTCGCAAGGATACCTGCTCTTTAACTTGCTCTAACATTTCTTTTCGAGCTAAGTACCAGTCCTTATCCGCAATCAAGTGGCCCCCATAGCAGCTCTAATTTTTGCGTTATTATTAAGCTACGCAAAAGAGCAATTAACCATAAATTCTTTCATATAATCATGACATTATACACCAATTGATTCAATATAAGAAATTTGTTGATCATTAGGCCATTTAAAACAAAAATCACTAATATGATTATATGCACTGGCTAATATTAACAAGCCAGCGCTCAATGATTACTTTAACAAAAAAAAGGTGTTAATTTATGAAAAAAAGTACCCTGGCTATACTTATTATTCTTGCTGCCATTATTACTCACGCTTATTTATCAGTACACTACTACCCTGTAAAGTTTGGTACTGCTACTGGAGATAGCGTTTGCAACATTAACTCAACATTTAATTGTGATTCTGTTGCTGCCAGCGAATATTCAAGCTTTCTTAATATTCCCTTAGCTGTATGGGGTGTAGTTACAAATATCCTTCTATTTATTCTTTTAGCCATCCCGCTCATGGGCTTTACTGAAAAACCTAAGCAGTACTTTAGTGCTGCTTTTTATTTTTCTACAGTTGTTCTCTCTGCCTCTTTTGTTATGGGAGGTGTGTCTTTAGTCAAACTCAATACATATTGTTTATTTTGTATTATTGCCTACATCCTATCTATTTTTAGTTTTGAACTTATTCGCAGAATCAATAATGAGGAAAACCCTGAAAAAGACTTCAAGCTAGAGTTCACCAATCTAAAATTGCTCATCATCGCTTTATTTATGATTCCGGTCTTGTCATTTATTGTTCATAAAGCAGTGATGGCTTCCTATGATGCTGATATTAAAAAAAGTGGCCAGGGATCTTTAGAGTCCTTTATTCACCGATCCGTAAAAGGCTGGGAGTCCACACCTAAGTTTGATTTCCCTGATTCTGACGCTTTAACAATGGGTCCTGCAGATGCTAAAATTGTCATAGTTGAGTTTGCCGACTTCCTCTGCCCACATTGCAAAAAAGCAGCGCCTAGTCTTCATTCTTTTACAAAATCACATCCAGATGTTCAGTTAAAATTTTACGCCTTCCCCTTGGATGGATCCTGCAACAAGGCTATTAAAAGAACAGGTGGTGGCGAGCGATGTAAGTTGGCTAAAGCCACTTATTGTGCTAATCAAAAAGGTTTTGGCTGGCCCATGCATGACTACCTATTAAATAACCAAGAAAAAATGCAGAGCCATGATGCCATTGATTCTGGCATCAAACATGTTTTAGAAAAAGACTTTCCAATGCTCAGCTTTGAAAGCTTTAAAGTTTGCTTAGACTCAGAAGAAACACACGAAGCCATCTTAAAACATGCTGCCCGAGGCGAAACTGCAAAAATCGAGGGTACACCAACCGTTTTCTTACAGGGTAAAAAACTCAATGGCGGACAAATTTTACCCATCTTAGAAGGCGCGTACAAAACCCTAAAATAATTACTACATCTAACCTCAGCTTCAAAGCTTGAAGCTGAGTCTTAGCCTTACTGAACTCAAAATCAATTGTCATTACCAAGGGCAAGGGAAACTGGCGTTTTCCTTGGTCAGTATCGGTGAGTTACTGTCTCTGTATGTAAACTTAGAAACCAGATTGTATTTCAGCTATTAAGTTTTCAACTTTATTCACCAGAATTTCAGATTTTTCTTTATCTTTCACCATGATGCTCTTGGCTTGATCGGCACTTTGTGTGAGCTTATTTATGGATTTATCTCCTGCAAACTTCTGTTCGTCCATTTTACTTTGAGCTGATTTTAAATCTTTCTTTTTGCTCATTAGATCAGAACTAATTCTTTTGTTTAAAGATTGTAAGGCATCAATTTGTTTATTTTTTTGCTCCAATTCTTTTTGTGATTCCGTCCATAACATCTGTAAAGATTCAACTTGGTCTTTCAGTTTTTCAGATTCTTCTGTTACCTGATGAACAGTTCCATTCTGACGTTCTAGCTGGTCAGAGAGCTCTTTCACCTCAATGGTCTTAGCCTTTGCATCTTGGCGAAACAAAACTAGCTCTCTTTGAATTTCCGACAAATCCTTTTGTGAACTGATTTTCTGTTCTTTAGCTACTCTCTCTACAATAACCAAACGGTTTTTTAACTCAATACTTTTCTCATAAGCTTCTTCAAGTTCAACCAGCTTGTTAGTTAAGTTCTTAATTTCTTTTTCACTGTACTTAACTTTTTCATTTCGTTTTTTTAATTCAAATTCATAGTTCTCAGTGAGCTTTTTGTGATCCTCTACTGAGCGGCCATCCAATTCTTTAATATGTCCAGTGGCTTCTAGTAATTTTTCATGTGCTGTATTCTTTAGCTCAGTGACTGTGCTCAACTCTTTCACAGCCTTTTTAAGTTCAATATTTAAATTTTTAGCTAAGGGGCTGATTTTCTGAGTGTATTTATCCAAACGTCTTAGCCGTTTTAATGCGCCATGGAGGTCTTTTTTTAACTGTTCTTTTGTTTTTAAATTTTCAGATCTCAGCTCTGCATATTGTGTCTCTAATAGTGTTATTTTTTGTTGAGCATCATTATACAAATTTTGCTCTTTATTTGTTCGTTCGGTACGTAAAACATCTTTTTGTTTATAGATCAAAATTTGATCATGCAAATGACCAATCTGCTTTAACAACCTTTGTTTATCCAACTCTGTTTTTTTAAATCGATCTTCACTTTGTGCATATCGCCTAATGTTCACTGAAAGTCTAGCTAGTAAGTCTTCATTCTGATGAATCAGAGATTCTACAGCAGAGGATTTAGAGGCATACTCCCTAACTTGAGGGGTATGATTCTGAACAGGGATCTCATTTGGAATAGGAGGTAAATTTTCTTCCAACATAGCTTATCCTTCCTTGGTTAAGACTTTTAAGTCTAGCTAGGCTCATCTTAAGCCCATAGGACAATTGTCTCAAATTAAGACCTGAAATGCAAAAAAATCCCCTTTCAATGAAGATTTTCAAAGAGATAGAAATAAAATCAAGACCAACAGCTAGCGCGCCGATAACATAAATATGAATATGGGAGTGAACTACAACGCCTTAGAGGCCGAAAGAACCAACGAAGTTAAAGCTAACTTTGAGGCTATTTTTAAGCGTAAAGAAACTGGTGGCATGAATACCTTAAGGGGAAATGTACTGGGTCATATTCTAGAAAGTGACTATGAACGCGCCCTTAAAGAGCTGGATATCTACTGTGAAGAAAAAGAAGATTTTCCAACCTTTAAAATAAAATCCATTCGTTACCTTAAACATTGTCGAGAATTAATCTCAGCCATTCAAGGCAAGCGGGAATTTGCTGGACTAAGCAACCTACCCGTTAACAAACAAAAAGAAATGTTCGACAAAATTGTAGACCATTATGATGAACTTAAAAACTACATTCGCCAAATAGAAGCCATTGGCCACGAAACTTATCTGGATGACATAAGGTCCACAGCCATTGTTCTAAGAGCGGCAACATATAGTATCTTTACTATCTTATTTGTCGGGCTTATTGTAGATCTGTTTGGAAATATCTTTATCACATATAATAACGTGGCCTTTGATGTTAGTGGAGATTTTACCACATGGTTATTTAACTTTATTGGCATGTAAATTAAGTAAAAGTCTTCGATGATATAAAAAAAAAGCCCACATAGTTAAATGCAGGCTTTTTAGAGATTAAGAATTTACTTCTTAATTATTAGAATGTGTAGTTTACAGCAACTCTTGTAAACATATTAGAACCAAGATCTAAGGTACCACTTGATTGTTTACCCAATGTTCCATCAATGGATAAAGCATCAAATTTTAATGATGCACCCGTTGCTACTGTTGTAGCAGCTAGGTCTGAGTTCTTATAAGTAGCAGATGCTGCAGGAACTTCTGTATCAGTAGAATTCAACAATAAATTTTGTTTAATTGAACCTCGAAGAGCTAACCAAGAGTTTGCATCAGCTTCAAAGCCAACAACTACTGGCAAGATCATAGCTGTTGTAGTTGAATCTCTTGCGGCAAGAGAATGATCGATCTCTGTTACATCATTTTGCAAAGCTGCGCTATAAAACCAAAATCCACCAGTCACTTCATTCATATTCGCCCAACCAAGCTCTAAATTACTAATAGTTGCTTCAACAGTTGCTGCTGCTCCTGCTGTTTCAGCACTTACAGCAATCCCTTTATACTTACCGAACACTTTACCATTAGCAAGATTATAGCTTCCACCTAGTTCAAAACCAGATTTTCCTTCAAATTTTGCAGTTGGTGTAACTACGGCAGGAGTTGCATTATATAGGCCATTCGCTGTATTGCCTAGACCAAGTATTAGGTAAGCATCCCAGCTAGTGGTTGCCATACCTAACCGAAGACCCATTGTGGATTCATCAGCAACACCTGTGGCATCTTCTTTCTGGTTAGCAGAGTAAGTTAAACTTGCTCCCCAATTTCCCATTCCAGATTTACCAGCATAGAAAAAATCAAAGCTGTTAGAAGGAAGTAAAAAAGAATCCCCAGCTGTTACACCTAAAAGTTGTGCCGCTTGATTTCTTAAGTCAGACGCTGTATCACTTTCGCTTCCTAATATTAAAGCTGATTTACCAGAACCCATGTTGTGAATAAATCCACCTTCAGGGATTGGAGCAGCAGCAGAATCTCTTGCCGTAGATGTTCCCCACTCAAGCATAACCTGATTTTTTGCATCCATTAATGATGCTGGATTTCTGAACATGTTTCTAGCATCCATAATGTATGCTGAACCAGAATTTCTTTGTCCAAGAGCTTCCATTCTTGCTTTTGAAGCCTGCGATGTAGCTGGATATAATGCCAGACACAGAGCCGCTGTTAATATTGCTTTCATATTTTTCTCCTTGATAGGTTTTGTTATTTTACTTTTTATTAATGTTATTAAATTACATATTTCCAAATGATCGCCTAATAATCTGCACCCACGCAAGTCGAAAGTCGTGAAATTGACTCCGCGAATTATCTTTAAAAATCTTAATTTATTACAAACTCATTTTTAAATTTCTTGGACCCCATCAAACCGTGTACTAAACTGCGATTGAGACAAGTGGCTGATTCACTGTTGTAGATTAAACACACACTGTGCCTTCTATTTTTGCAAAAAATATTTATTTAGGTTGATTAATTTTTTAGCTTTTTAAATAATAATAAGTTTTATGATGCAAAGCACACACATATTACTTCTTGAGGATGACACTTCACTAGCCGAAATGTTGCAGTTTGTAGTGGACGAGTTAAACCTACAAATCACAACGGTAGAAACCGTTGATGAGGCTCGAGAAGCCTTTGTAAACAACTCTTCTATCAATCTAGGGGTCATAGATTATAATGTTCCTGGTAGCGAATCTGCCTATGATGATAAAAGTCATACAGGGTACTTACCAGAACTATTCAGTTCCAGGCCTAATTTTGATTATTTATTTATTACCGGCGACACGGAACTCTCACTAAAAAAAGCCAAAGAGTATGGCGCTATTGATATACTGAGAAAACCTTTTAGTTGCGAAGACCTACAGAAGGTCATCGAAGGCATATTGCAAAGAAAAGAACTCTGCGAATCAAACGCCCTCTAAGTCAGATGGAATAGATTCGTCTAAAATTTCACGAAAAGGATCTTGAAACACTTCTTGAGAAGGCGCCCTTTGCTCGGCACTGATTTGTGGTAAAAAGAAACTGACTTTAGCCATCTCTACACTACTATAATAAGATGTATTAAAAGCCAGGTGCACATCAAATATTTTCATAAATTCAGACTTTGCATGAACGAAGTTTATTTTTTTATCAGACTTTTCAACAAAGCTCTTTAATGCATCCACAAAGAAAGTAATTCCCGTGGAACCAACAAAGTCCAGTTCTTTCATTTGAAATATCACATCTTCGTTATACAAATAGCGTAAACATATGGAACGAAAAGAATCTATGGCATCGTGGTTAAGTCGCCCTGAAAGCGTGACCACATGAATCCCACTTTCTTTTTTAATTTTCGCATCCATAAAAAATACCTTCCTTGACTATATGCTACATTACTTATTTTACACTTTCTCAGCCGGGAATGATACCCTCATCCACAAACCTAAACTTTAATCTTTATCCTTGAACCCTGAGCCCGACTTTCCTACAATATTTAAAACTAAACATCATAACCAAGAGATATCAGCTATGAATTTTATCACACAGCGCCTAGGCTTCCTTGCATCTCCTGCCGCAATTGGCATAATTACATCACTAGCAATTAGTTTTACAGCCTTTTTCTACTTTAGCACCCCAGAAGATAGCAGAAATGAAAACACTGTTTTTAATTTCTTAGAAATCATTCACCAAAAATCATTTGATTTAAGATTAGAGGCCAGAGGCCCCAGAGCTGTCTCACCACAAGTGGCTCTTTTAGCTGTGGATGAAGAGGCTGTGAATACTATTGCCCGTTGGCCTTGGCCCCGCCAGTTGATGGCCAAAGCGCTGGATCGGGCTGTAGAATTGGGCGCAAAAGTAATTTCATTTGATATTGTTTTTTCAGAAGAATCCGCCACTCCTGCAAAAGACACCTATGAAAATGTCACTCAAAAGTTAACTCTCACATCAGAACAAAAACAAGCTTTTGAAAATGAGTTAAAGAGTGTGGATTCAGATTTTATATTTTCTCAAACCATTTTAAAAAGACAAGATAACTTTGTCCTTGGAACTTTTTTTGACGGAACAGTGGATGCCCTATCTCAGGTTGGCTATCCTAATGCCTGCTTTCATTTTATATACGAACAATCCCCCCCCTTTCAAGTCTGGGATAATGAAGAGTATTTCCTGGCAGTTTCAGATGCTTACGAATTTTACTTTTCAGATTTTCTAGCCGATGCTTTTAAAATGATTTTACAAGTTCGAGAGGACGAAGTCAGGTCTCAGTTTCCAGAACCTAAAAACAAACGAGAAGCATCACAACTTAATGAAAAAATACTCTCTGCAAAATTTAATTTTTGTGAAAACTGGTTAGATTCAGAAAGTGACTCTTCCTATGAAAAGATTTCTAGCATATGGCCCCTTGCTAAAGAAGAAGATGAAGACCTCACAGAGAAAACCTATGACGAATGGGTCAGTAAAATCACCCACCCAAGCATATACCTTAAAAATCCAGTGCCTTTTGTTGCCCGTTGGGCCATGAATATTGATCAGCTTTCAAAAAACACAAAACACACAGGTTTTTTTAATGCTGATTTAGATTCCGATGGAACCATCAGACGTTCTCAACTAGTGATACGCTCGGGAAATGCCTACATGCCCTCTATTGCACTTAAGGCCTACCTGTTAGCTAATAACTACAATGCAGAAATTCAATTTGATATTGATGAAAAACAAAGTGGAGAAGCAAAGAAAATTGCAAAATTTAATATTGTGGACAACGAAACTGGAGACGAAGTTTTTAGCGTTCCGGTTGATAAAAAAGGACGCCTTTTAATAAACTATGCTGGTCCAGAAAAAATGTTTCCTCACGTCAGCATGGCTGAGATGCTCAACCCACACGAGGATATGTTTGTCAGCTTTCGTAAAAAAAACAAAGATGACGGTACGTGGTCAAGTCCAGAGCGAGTGAAAGTTAATAAAAAAGAGTTTTTAAAGGATAAAATATTTATACTTGGAGCCACCGCTATTGGTATTTACGATTTACGAGTGACTCCTTTTGACGAAAATTTTCCTGGAGCAGAAACTCATGTAAATGTAATAGACAATTTAGTACGAAGAGATTTCTTACGAACGCATCCTGACGAAGATGCTTGGATGTGGTTAATTCTTGTGGTTTTTGGGATTATTCTTAGTTTTGTAATTTCCCGTCTAGGCGCAATCACTAGTTTTATCGTTTCAGGAGGTACATTAACTGCCGTATTATATATTGATAAAACATTCTTTTTTGAACGAGGGGTTGTCACAACAATTGTTTTTCCATTAGTCCTAGTATCAGTGATCTATGTTGTTTTAACTTTCTACAAATACTTCACTGAAGAGCGTAAAAAGAAAGAGCTTAAAGGTACTTTTGCTAAATATGTATCCCCAGCTATTGTTGAAGAAGTTCTAAAAGCACCAGGAAACCTGGAACTAGGAGGTCGAAAACAAAGAATGACAGTGTTCTTTTCTGACATTCGTGGCTTTACAACTATCTCAGAAGCCCTAACTCCAGAGGCACTCACAGAACTACTTAATAGATATCTCACACCAATGACCGACATTGTCTTTGATAACAAAGGAACTTTGGATAAATATATGGGTGATGCTGTGATGGCCTTTTTTGGTGCACCCATCTTCTATGAAGAACATGCAAAATATGGCTGTCGAGCCGCTTTAAAAAGTTTGGAAAAACTAACAGTGCTACAAAAAGAATTTAAAGAACAAGGCCTCCCCTACCTCGATATTGGTATTGGTTTAAATACAGGTGATATGAATGTAGGCAACATGGGTTCAGAAACAGTGCGAAGTTATACTGTAATGGGTGACGCAGTGAACCTAGGCTCACGCCTGGAGGGCATTAACAAACAATATGGCACACGTATTATCATTAGTGAATTTACTTACAACGACATAGAGGGTGATTTTATTTGTCGTGAGATCGACTGGGTAAAAGTAAAAGGAAAAACTGAACCTGTTCGTATTTTTGAACTTATGTCTGAGGAACCATTACCAGAGGTAAGACAAAATATGGTGAATGAGTTCTGCAAAGGCTTTAAAACATATCATGAAAAAAACTTCCAAGAAGCTCTTGATTGCTTTAAAAATGGACTTGAGTTACAACCTGAGGACAAACTTTGCCAAATATATATAGAAAGGTGTGAAGGGCTTATCCAAAACCCTCCAGAGGAGGATTGGGATGGAGTATTCACCATGACTAGTAAGTAAGCATATGAACATTAGACATTACTCTTTTTTATTTTTATTAGTTTTTAGCACGCAAGTTTTGTTGGCTCAAAACTCTATTAAAAAAGATATTTTAATGAATGCGGATAATATGACCCGTAATTTAAAAAACAAAACAGTCACTTTAAGCGGTAATGTGAATGTTGTTTTTAAAGACCAGCATTTGAGTTGTGATAACGCCCAGATCTTTCTTGATAAAAATTTTATTATCGCTCAAGGCAATGTGGTCTTCATTACGCCAAAAACATATTCCGAATCTTCTAAAGTTGAATATGATTATAAAACAGAACTTGGCACATTTTACGAAAGTTTTATTCAGTCAGGTAACGTTACCTTAGAAGGCAATATCATTCGTAAGAATGGGCCTATTGAATATTTTGTTGAAGACGCTAAGATTTCATCTTGCATGCATTGCCCAGCTACATGGTCATTCACCGGAAAAACAATCGATGCTCAATTGGAAGGCTATGCTTATGTGAAGTATCCTTTCCTCAATATCTTTGACATCCCTGTATTCTTTTTACCAGCAATCCTTATTCCCTTAAAAAGTGACCGTCAGTCTGGCCTACTGCCTCCTAGTTGGGCTAGCTCCACAAATCATGGCTTCACCTTTTCTCAAAGTTACTTTTGGGCCATTTCAAGAAGCCAAGATTTAACATTTACTCTCAAAAATTATGATTTAAATGGATTAAAAACTATGGGCCATTACCGCTATGTTCTATCTAACAGTAGTTCTGGCGAACTAAAAACCGCTCATATATTAGATAAAAAATTTAAAAAGCTAAATGCCGATGGCTCCGAATCCAATCAACGTGAGGATCGTTGGTTTTTTAGTTATAATCATATATTTAAATTGCCTGATAACTATACTCAACGTGTGGACATAAATCTCATTGGAGATCTTTCTTATTTAAAAGATTATACCGATGAGTTGGATGGTTATGGCGATTCGGCTTTGGAAAATAAAATTTCATTAACAAAAAATTATGAATCTTTAAATTGGAATATCGAAACCGATTACTACCTGAATTTGTTACAAGACAACTCTGAAGATCATAATAACTTTTCCGTGCATCGCTTTCCTGAGTTTAACTTAACTACTTCAGAACAAGAAATTAAAGGCAGTGGCCTCTTCGTTAAATTTAAAACACAATACTTAAATGTGGACAGAAATGGCTTCTCTTATGATGACGTATGTCCTGCCGATGGATCTGGAGGTGTGGACTGCGCTGACCATCTTGGAAAAATATCCCCTATAAATGATGGATCATATGACCCTGCAGTGGATATTTTGCGAACAGGACATCGCTTGGATATACAACCAGAAATTTATTACCCTTTATCGGTAGGGAATTTCCTTAACATCATGCCGGCAATTAAATATCGAGAAACTTTTTACCGTTTTAATGCTCTCACTAATAACCCAGAGTATTCCAACACCACCCAGAGACGTTATATTGAAACAAGCTTATCCATCAAATCACAATTTTACAGAAAATATTTAAATTCAAATAACAATAATATCCAGGCAGAATCTACTAATGAAGTTGCTCAAGTAAAGACCCGATATGTTCATAAGATTGAACCTGAAATATATTTCTCTCAAATACCGGCGGCCACAAAACCTGATCACCCCTTTTTTGGTGATTTCGATTCACAGCCAAGGCATTTAATTAATAGCCCTATTTCTGAAAATGATTTTACAGGTAATAATAAAGTTCAATTTGATTATCATGATAGAATATTTAACCAAAAATACATTCAATTAGGCTTAATAAACAGAGTAACTCGTGCCCGCGGCGAGAGATCAAACAGTACATATAAAGATGTTTTGAAATTTGGAGTCTTCCAATCCTATGACTTCATAGAAGGAGAGTCTAAAGATAATCCCCAACCCTTGTCCCCAGTAAGAACTCTTCTTGATATCAGAATGGACCACTTTGAAACCTTAACAACCTACGACCTTTACACTTATGCAGGAGTTGAAAATGTGGACTCTCGTGTTAAGTTATTGGATAACCGAGGTGATTTTGTAGAGCTACGTTACAATCGTTCATACTCTTTAGATGAAAACAATCAAGTGGCTCTCAACACAAAGTCCGAACATTACGCTCTAAGAGTTGGCGGAGTGACCAAACACCTTAACCTTACAGCTCTTGCCGATTACAATACAATAACTAACGAATTACAGGAATGGAGTGCTACGGCTCTTATTAAACTACCAGGGAATTGCTGGAATATTATTTTAAAACACAAATCTGTTTTAAATAGTGATAGCGTCACATCATACTATATGGATTTCAACTTTGGAGGGGACAAATTCAAACAATTTTAAAAAAACTAATACTCATCTTTTTTATAATTAATTACTTTCAATTAAGTGCTAAATTAAAGCTCAGTGAAAACTACAATAACCACCTGAAACCTGCCGCCAAAGATGCTTTTGACACTACCGGTTGGTATATTTTAGCTGGAGGATTCATCGCAGCTGGACTATTAAAACCACAAGATGAAGTTAACAATCAGTGGGTGAAGGATAATATAAGTATTGGAAATAGTATTTTAAAGTTTGGTGATTTTTTTGGTTCTGGTCTCCCGGACCTCGCCATGGCTGCAGTACAATATGAGCATTCAAAACCACATGGAAGGGCACATTTCGAAACTATTATTTATACCGGCGTCAGTGTTGCTACCCTGAAGGGGGTATTTAACCGCAAACGGCCAAATGGAGGCAACCACTCTATGCCTTCAGGACACACATCCACTTCATTTGCTTCTGCCACATATTTAGCTTCAACCTATGGATTAAAGTGGGGAATACCTGCTTTCTCGATTGCAACTCTAGTTGCCTTGGAAAGAATAAAAAATGATGCCCATTGGCTTTCAGATACAATTGCTGGTGCTTGCTTGGGTATTTTTTGGGGCCGGGCAACTTACCGTCACGAACTTAATATTACGCCTGTTGTGAGCCGGGATACTGTGGGCTTTAATTATCAAGTGCGGTTTTAGTGTTATTGATTTAGGGGTGGGTGGTTTTGAATTGTGGAACTCCCATTGAGATTTTTCCATCCATGGGAGATCGAGGCTTGCAGCCTCGAGCACCGCAATCTAATGGCATCGTGCCATTAGATCTAAAGAAAAATAATATTCAAGAAAAACCGAATTTCTTTCTTTCAATAGATTCCCCCACACGACGTGGGGGAATTGGCGGGTTCGGGCTGCCGTTGTTACTAAAGGAACATAGGTAACATTATCTAGTCACGACATAGGTTACACTTTATACGGATAACTGGAGGTAGTTATGCCGTGGAAAAAGGTGAGTC
>JABJQG010000064.1 GCA_018663505.1 Pseudobdellovibrionaceae bacterium
GAATGTAGATCTGTGGTCTCATGCTGTGGCTCCTTGATGATTTAGTGTCGTAACCAAATCAAACCAAGAACTTCAGATCTTGGGGCCATTTTTATTTTTTCGACTCGGTGCTTTCCCACAAATATGCACCTGAACCCACTTAACTACCCGTGAATTATTTTGTAGAATATAAATAAAGTAGTAAAGACTTGATAAGT
The DNA here is from genome assembly GCA_018663505.1 of Pseudobdellovibrionaceae bacterium. Taxonomy (GTDB): domain Bacteria; phylum Bdellovibrionota; class Bdellovibrionia; order Bdellovibrionales; family UBA1609; genus JABJQG01. The sequence continues at coordinate 198 of JABJQG010000064.1, forward strand.
TTAATTTTTTTAAATATTTATAATAAACATGAGTATATACAATAATATAGACTACAGAAAAGCCATTAAGTTTTTGTTCCAATCACGCAAAAAATTAGGGCAAAAAATTACCTATCAAAGATTGGCAGAGGAACTTCAACTTCAAAAATCACACTTTTCTCAGATCTTAAGTGGTACAGCTGAAATGAATCACGACCACATGTTTCTTCTTGTAAATTTTTTTGAATTGGATAAAGAAAAAATAAACTATATGCACTTACTTTTAGAGTACTCACGAACCTCCTTACAAAAACGAAAAAAAGAAATAAAAACAGAAATTCAAAATATTCAAAAAACCAAGAATCTAACTCAGGAATATCTTCAGGTAAAAACGCAAAAAATTAAAAACGAAGTCTCAACTGAATTTTTTCTAGACCCATATAATCAGTTGGTCTTTCTCATGTTAAAAATGAAAATTTTTAAAAAAAATCCTCAGTCCATCGCTCTGGCTATTAATATATCAACTCAAAAACTAGAACGTATTTTATTAACCTTAAACCAATTGGGTTTAGTTGACTCCAACGGTAAAGAAATTCTAATCAGCGAAAAGCCTTTGCATTTATCCAAAGAAACCAGTGTTTTCCCAATATGGAGTTCGCAAATGCGGCAACTGGCTATTCATCGCTCATTACAAAATCACCCTGGCGAAAATTATAATTTTAGTGTTTTTTTCACAGGGTCGGAGAAAATAAGAACAGAAATTCAGCAAAACTTTTTTGAATTTATCAAAGAAGCCCAAAAGCTATCCGCTAGTTCAAAAAAGGAGAGTATTTTTCAACTCAATTTTGATTTACTAAAATGGATTTAATTTGTAGTAATTATCTTTTTACTTACTGCACACCCAAGCTTATTTACTAAACGAACGTCAGTCTTCCAATAATCATCAACAGTGTATTCGTAATAACTTAATAAGAGCTTATTTTCCTGTTGATCAAACCTAATGTCAGTCAGCACCATTATCTCTCCAGGTAAGTTTCCTGGTGCTACTGCTGGCCTTTTTTTTGCGTTCCAAATATCATTTCCCATCGTAAAAATGGCTTCGGAATAATGAATACCATGCTGAAGCCCCAATACATTACATACTTTATGCATCAGTTGCCAATCCTCACTAATCTCTGTTTTAGGATCATCTCGCGAATAAAATCTTTGTCCAAGAATTTTTGGATCTACATATTCATGTACTTCCATTTTATACTTTATCCCATACTCTCCTTGCGGAAGGACAGTGTAATCTGCAAAAATATTTGTGAGACTACTTATGGTTATTATCACTATTAATAAACTTTTACTGAAAATCTGATTACTCATTGTGGCCCCCTTCAACTGTCTCGGTTTTATGAAATCGAATAGTCACTTTAACCATCCAGACATCTTCTGTTTTTGGTAATTTAAATCTCGGCGAAAACATTTGATAGCTCATTAAAGAACTCACTTGATCTACTTGAGCAATTTGTTCAACATTTTTAAATAATTCAAACTTATACTGCCCATTTTCTCCCATTGAGCGTTCTCTTTCAGAGTCATCATGATAATTTCTAAAAGCAACCATACCTAGCGTTATAAAAAAACTTTTTTGATGAGGATAAGGGTGCACATTAATTTTTATTAGTGTTGATAAATCTTGTAAAGATTTATCATCTTCAATGTAAAGTGGATTATCGTAATTAATTTTATCTGTATAGTTATGCATAAATTTATGTGTAAACTTATGTGATCCTGTGCCATCGCCAAAACTACAGGTCGAATTCATTTTAAGTGCATCAACTTTTTTGTCACAAATGGTCCACTCAATATCTATTTCACCACCAACAGAAGACTGCTCTTTATCTTCTTCAATTTCTTTACTCTTAAAATCTGTTTTGACAATGCTTTTAGTATCATCACTTAAGACATTATGCCTATCTTCATTGAGTTCAATATAAATACTACTTTCAGCAACTTTCTTAGTGGTAATTTCTTCCGAGCTGGATATTCCCGAAACTACCAAAAATATCGTTATTACAAATAGTTTTACATAGTTAGTTTTTGTTCTCATAATTTTCTCCTTTGAAAGTTTTTGTTATTTGTACATTTGCGGTTAAGGTAAATCCAAAGCATGAAAGAACACTCCATGCTTCTTATTTAATCTAGTAAACCCATATTACAATGCTCTGATTAAAAATAACATTAGATTAAATTAAATTAATATTAAAAAGTTTAAATATATTGAACTATATGTGCATTATTGAATAAATACATATATTTATATGAAACTAATATAATCAAAATATTAGCGAATTCTGGGTTCATTCTAATTGATAAGCTCAACTTTAGGATCTACAACCTAGGGCCATGCATAACTTTTCCACTCAGGTTTTTCAAATTCAGATTACGTATTTAAAGTCAATGGCGTTGGCTCCATACACCACCATATCAACTCCACCATTATCAGGGAAAAATTTAATTCGTTTTCCTTCATAGAGCATTCCACTTTTCTTTGCCACCTTTATAGCAGCCTTGTTTTTTAATTCAGTGGCGGCTTCAACCCTATAAACATCCAACTGTGTGAAAGCCAGCTTTTGAGCAAGAAAAGCTGCTTCTGTGGCAAATCCTTTGCCCCAGTACTGATTATGAATTTGGTAACCTAAATTTACCCAGCGTAACTGTTTATTAATTACAAATAAATCGATTTGGCCAACAAACTCATCAGATTTTTTATCAAACAGAGCCAATACAAAATGGACCCTCATTTTTCCATGTTTACGTTGCATCTCCACTCTTTGTTTAAATTCAGAATACGTATTACCGGATAATGTGGAGATCTCCTCATCAAATACACTTACCTTCGATAGTCTATTACTTTTAGAAACCATACAGCGAGTAAAATCTGTTAATTTATATGGTCGCATAAGAAGTCGCTTAGATTGAGTGTGTATTTTATTATAGAGGATACTATTATTGTGTTTCATAAGCCTTAATCATGTATTGGTCTGTAAGTTATAGAAATGTGATCTGAAGTTAAGTTAAGAGATCCCATGTTTACTCGTTTAACCTACCATTTTCTTATAGATTTCAAGAAAATGGTAGGGCCTACCGGGTTCGAACCGATGACATCTACCTTGTAAGGGTAGCGCTCTACCAACTGAGCTAAGGCCCTAGAATCGGGATTTGAGAGGTGAAGATAATCAATTTCACCTCTGGTGTCTAGTAATTTTCAAGTTATTTTAGCTTTTACCCTTAGTCTATCTGCTTAAATATCAAGCTATTTTTAGATTTAAGGGCTAAGGCTTGTGATGTCCGCACAAGCCTCCTGAACTCTCCTTAACAATCCTCTAAATTCTCGTGATAGCTTTCACCAAATTCTGGATCCTGTTGTAACTCTTCAGACCTTCTAAGCTCATAATTTTTCTTAATTATTTTAGAATCTGAATTCAAAGGATCCACCGTTAGTATAGTTCTGGATTCCGGGAGAGAGCCACCACAATGGTTTCGAATGTATATCATAAATCCATTTTCAATGTCAGTCACATGAGTTCCAAACTCATCAATAACAATATGTTTCATCCCCGCACTAATTGCTTTTTTGTCTGTGGTTAAGAATCCACGTCCCTTAGCAATCAAATTCATGTCTTCATCATACTTTCTAACTTCAACAACGTTAAAATTTAAGCCAGATTCCATATCAATTTTAATATCAACATAACCTTCAACTTCACCTGGTGTAGTTATGGTCCAAATACCCTCAATGGAACTGGGGTCTAACACACAATACTTCAATGGGAATACTGGGTCTTCAGCATTAGCCCAAATACTTACAGAAAACAACATGGCTACTAAAATTTGTTTAATCATCCTTAATCCCCCTACTTCCTAACTTCTTAATTCATTGAAACATTAATATTTTTATTTAAAAAATATCCATTTTTTGCTCTAAAAATATATTTAGGTCTATCGTAATCTGGTTCTATAAGTTTTCTTAATCGCTTTATGGTTACATACACTTTATTATCATGCACAGATGGATTATAATCCTGCTTCCAAACATGTTTAACAAGATCTTCTTTGGAGTATACTTCGCCTGGTCTTTGAACAAAAAGCTTTAATAAGTCGAGCAAGATAAATTGGCTTTTAAAATCCACCTTACCTTTTGCTTTTTCAAAGACTTGATTATTTTCTAGCTTTAAAATGAGGTCAAAACGTGATTCATCAACGTCACCCAACTCTTGAACTTTTTCTAAAATTTGACTATGCAAACGCACTAAGTTTTTAGCATCAACACTTTTTCGAGCTAAATCTAAATAGACCTTTGCCATACTTTTATCGCCCAACTCTAATTGAGCAGCACCCATAAAAAACATCAATTTTAAATACAAAAATAAATTTTTATGAACTTTAATTTTATCGTAAATCTGCCAATAGATATCTATAGCTTGTTCGTACTTTCTGTTATGCCGTAAAATTCCAGCATTCAAAAACATACTAGCAATTTCCAATTTAGGCACAGAAACTGCTTGAAACAAAACGCTTAAATTATAAATTTCTTTTAACGCTAAGTCGTATTGACCTTTTTTCCAGTAAACTGTGGCTAAGCCATAAATAGCATAACAAATATCTTCTTTACCATCTGACTTTAAAGCCATTTGCAGCGCTTGTTCATGATGTTTTTGTGATTGCTCTGTATTACCTTTATACATAGAACTAACGCCTAATGTATAATGTGTTTTTGAGTTTAGTTCTAAATTATTATTAATCACCTGTTCCTGAATTTGATCTTTAACTTCAGAAAGCAGTTCAAATTCATTACGCTCGGCATGAATTCTAATTAACATTGTTTGTGCTTCTAGATATAATTTATAATTCTCAATAGCTAATGCACTATCTACAACTTTCTTCAGCGTAGTAGCACTTTTTATGAGATCACCAGCGTCCAATAATAGCTGACAAAGTTGAATTTTATCTTTCAGACTTTCGTCTTCCCCTGACATGTCCCCACCTATTTTTATGATTTGATAAATAGTCTATGGCACAAGTTAAAGCAAAAAAACTGAAAAATTCTTAAAATAACTTGCGCGTTATAAGTGACGTTCTTACATGTTCTTACATCCTCTGTCAATGTATTTTAGTACACTCAGGATATATTGCTTACTTAATAGCTCATATACTTCAATATGTCTTTTTTGCTTAAGCATTTTTCTGCTCAAGAAGCTGCTTTAACTTACCATGGGTTTATGAGTGGGTAGCTTTGGAGCTTTTAGTGCAAAGTCGATAGCCTCCCATTCATTTAAAAAAATTCATAGTGACCAGAAGAGATTTAACTACCTATAGATTCTTCAACACGATGTTGAAGAGTTGCAGATTTCAGGGGCGGCTAGCCCCTGATCTCCCATGAATGGGAAGGTGCCTATAAACCTTGAAGATAAAAAAAGGGAGCCACTGAGACTCCCTTTTGATACTTAATGACTAAATTTTATATTACTGCAGAGCATGCCCCGAGTATTTAGCCTTAATCCCAGACAATCTTTCTCCACGATGTTTAAATATTTCTTTTGGGCTTTTAACATCTAAAGCATTTACTAGAACTTGATCAACGTGATCCACCAAAATAATTTTTAGGTCATCTAAAATTTCTTTTGGAATATTTTTAAGATCTTTTTCATTTTCTTTGGGGCAAATGATTGTGTTAATACCACCTCTATGTGCAGCTAATACTTTTTCTTTTAATCCGCCTATGGGAAGAACATGTCCTCTCAAAGTAGTTTCGCCAGTCATGGCTACATTTCGTTTTACCGGAATTTTTAACATAGCAGAAACGATACTGTTTACTATGGCACCACCTGCAGAAGGTCCATCTTTGGGGATTGCGCCTTCAGGGGCATGAATGTGTAAATCAATTTCTTGAAAGTACTCCTTATCCAAACCAAAAAGTGGCCCTCTAGATCGTACATAGCTCATTGCCGCCGTACAAGACTCCTTCATCACATCACCAAGTTGGCCTGTAATAATAAACTTACCGCGTCCAGGAACTACCGAAACTTCAATGGTCAATAAATCTCCACCTACCTCAGTCCATGCAAGGCCATTGGTCATACCAATTTCATTTTTGCCTTCCATCTTCCCAAACTTGTATTTATTATCAGCACCCAGGAGCTCAATTACTTTTTTAGGGGTAATGGAATAAGTCTTAACACTGGCTTTTTTGCCCTTTCCTTTTCCCTTAGCTTTCATTTGCTCTTTTACAATTTCATGCGCGGTTTTACGACAAACAGTAGCAATCTTTCTTTCCAGGTTTCTAACACCAGACTCTCTAGTGTAAGAACGAATAATTTCAGTGACTGCAGTATCTGTAAATTTCACCTTTTGATCTTTTAATCCATGTAAGCCAATTTGCTTTGGAATTAGATATTTTTTAGAGATATGAAATTTTTCAGATTCAATATATCCCTCTAATGAAATGACTTCCATTCTATCTAACAATGGTCTTGGAATGGGATGCAATGAGTTGGCTGTAGTAATAAACATAATTTTAGATAAGTCATACTCAACTTCTAAATAGTGATCTTGAAAGTTTCTATTTTGCTCAGGGTCAAGGACCTCTAATAATGCAGCTGATGGGTCTCCCCTAAAATCATTACTCATCTTATCGATTTCATCCAACAATAAAAGTGGGTTTCCTTTTTTTACTTTTCTAAGAGATTGAATTAATTTGCCTGGCATAGCTCCAACGTATGTTTTTCTATGACCACGAATTTCAGCTTCATCTCTGACTCCGCCCAGCGATATCCTAGAAAAATCTTTACCTAAGGATCTAGCAACAGATCTAGCCAAAGAAGTTTTACCCACTCCTGGAGGACCAACTAAACACAAGATCGGACCTTGCAACTTATCTGTTAAGCTCTGCACAGATAAATGTTCAATGATTCTTTCTTTTACTTTTTCTAAACCCCAATGATCATCATCTAAAATTTCCTGAGCCTTATCTATATCAATATTATCTTTTGAATAGTCCAACCAGGGTAATGACAACATCCAATCAATGTAATTTCTCACAACAGCTGCTTCAGCAGACATGGGCGACATCATTTTTAATTTTTTTAATTCTTTTAAAGCTTTCTCTTTAGCATCTTTAGAAAAAAGTTTTGCGTTGATTTGATCCTCTAACTCCTTAAGTTCAGCCTGATAATCATCTTTATCACCAAGTTCTTTCTGAATAGCCTGCATCTGCTCGTTCAGGTAATATTCTTTTTGTGAGCGCTCCATTTGTTTTTTCACACGTCCACGAATTTTCTTTTCTACCTCTAGAATTTCTATTTCACCAGTCATCATATTTAACAATTCACCAAGTCGTACCGCTGGGTCATTGATTTCTAATATGTTTTGCTTATCTTCCAACTTTAAATTGAGTTGAGCCACAATAATATCCGCAAGCTCACTCACATCATCTATGGAAGTCACACGCATAAGAATTTCTGGCGGGATTCTTTTATTTAATTTTACATAGTTTTCAAAAGTTGTTTTTAAAGAACGCATTAAAGCTTGAGCTTCAGTATCTGATTCAGCTTCATCAGAAAGTTCAATAACTTCAACTTTAAAATAATTATCCTGTTGAACATATTTTTCAATTTTAACTCTTCGCTTACCTTCTATAAGAACCTTCACTGTTCCGTCCGGCAATCTTAGAAGCTGAATGATGCTACCTAGTGTTCCAATGTCATAAATGTCATCTGGTTTAGGGTTATTTGTTTTTGCATCTCTTTGTGCCACCAAAACAATTTCAGTTTGGTTAGCCATAGCCTCTTCTAGAGCATTAATACTTTTTTCTCGTCCCACAAATAAAGGCATCATCATGTGTGGAAACACAATTAGATCTCTAAGGGGTAACATGGGTAAGGTTTGGATTTTCGTATCGCTCATAAGGCCTCCTTTATACGCAAGCATTTAATCTTGCTTATAAAGTTAAAGGCCTTAAGAATTAAGCGCTTTCTGCTGAAGTGTCGGCTGCAACTGTAGCATCCTTCTCTTCACCTTTTTCTCTATAAACAAGTTCTGGTTTTTGTTTTCCAACAATAACCTTCTCATTTATTATAACCTCTTTTACCTCGGGCTTGGAAGGGATTTCATACATGATGTCTAGCATAGCTGTTTCTATAACGCCGCGTAGTCCACGCGCACCAGTCTTTCGGCGTACTGCTTCTTTCGCAATTGCCTTCAAAGCGTCTTCTGTGAAATTTAAATGTACATCTTCGTAATCAAACAAACTTTGGTACTGTTTTGTTAAGGCATTTTTTGGCTTAACTAAAATATCTACCAGTGCTTCTTCCGTAAGAGGATCTAACACAGCTATAACGGGTAAACGTCCAATAAATTCTGGAATTAACCCATATCTGACAAAATCATCTGGTTCCACAGATTGCATGAGATTTTCTTCTAAAACAGCCTTCTCAGATTCTGTGCGTATATCTGCAGCAATACCTAATGCTTTATTAGTAGTTCTTGCCTCAATGACCTTGTCTAGACCAACAAAAGCACCACCAACAATAAACAGTATATTCGAGGTATCTACCTGAATAAACTCTTGCTGGGGGTGTTTTCGCCCGCCTTTAGGAGGTAGATTTGCAACCGTACCCTCTAAAATCTTTAGTAAGGCCTGCTGCACACCTTCCCCACTCACATCACGAGTTATAGAGGGGTTTTCAGATTTACGCGTCACCTTATCTATCTCATCAATATAAATGACTCCACGCTGCGCTTTCTCAACATCATAATTAGCCGCCTGCATGAGTGATAAAATAACATTTTCTACATCTTCGCCCACATAACCGGCTTCAGTAAGAGCGGTGGCATCTGCCATAGCAAAAGGCACATCTAAGACTTTAGCAATGGTCTGAGCTAAGAGGGTCTTACCTGAACCCGTTGGGCCAACAAGCAAGATATTAGATTTTGAAATTTCAACACCATCTTTCTTTTTGCTCTTACCTGTTTGCTGAGAAACAACACGTTTATAATGGTTATGAACCGCCACAGATAAAGCACGCTTAGCCGTTTCTTGACCTATAATATATTCATCAAGATGTGTTTTAAGCTCGATAGGCTTTGGCACAACCAGCACACCTTTTGTTGGTGTTTCACGGTCTTTTTCCTCGGCAATGATATCGTTACAAAGATCAATACACTCATCGCAAATATATACACCCGGTCCTGCAATGAGCTTCTTTACTTCTTTTTGACTCTTACCACAAAAACTACAACTTAAATTTCCGCTAATATTATCTTTTTTACTCATAATTAAGCTTCTTTCTTGGCTTTTCGGGTTTCTACAATGTTATCAATTAAATTATATTCTTTTGCTTCAGCAGCAGATAAATAATTATCACGATCCATTTTATCTGTAAGAAAATCGAAGTCTTTTCCAGTATGATTAACGTATATTTCTGTTAATTTATTCTTTGTTTTAACAATTTCCCTGGCGTGAATTTCTATATCACTCGCCTGCCCACTAATTCCACCACCGTGGATCAATGGTTGGTGTATCATAACCTGAGAGTGTGGCAAGCAATGGCGCTTCCCCTCGCTCCCAGCACACAAAAGCAGGGATCCCATACTTGCTGCCATGCCAATGCAAGTAGTACTTACATCGCATTTTACAAATTGCATAATATCATAAATAGCCAAACCAGCTGTGACACTTCCACCAGGTGAATTAATATATAAATTAATATCTTTATCTGGATTTTCCATTTCTAAAAAGAACATTTGAGCAATAATGGAGTTTGCCACATCATCTGTAACTGCAGAACCCAATATAATAATACGGTCCTTTAACAGTCTCGAATAAATATCATAACTTCTCTCGCCCTTAGGGGTTTGTTCAATAACTATAGGTACCAATGCCAATTCCGACTCCTTTTCAATTCCAGTCTCAGTTTAACTTTTCTCTTTACATTTATGTATTTGTTTCCACGAATCTAGGCTCATTTCTAGGCAAAATAGTCCATGTTTTCAAACACACTTTGTTTAGCCTTCTCGGCCTTTTTTATGAGAAACTTTGAGTTTTCTCTGTTTTTTTACCTTATTCAGGAATTTTGTTTTATTTTGAACAGAAAGTACTGTAAACCTAGACCATATACCAGAAGGAGAAGTTATGAAAGTCAGCGTCATCAAAAAAGCAGAATCATCAAAATATAAAAATTTAGTTTTATTTTCTACACATTCAGAATCTAAAGGTAAAAAAATCATCAAAATTAGTTGTGATAATAAAGAAATTCTAAAACATGTTGATCGAGACTTTCAAAACAAAACCTATTCCTCAGCCATTGGGTCTCACACCATTTACCGCCACTTAGATTTAGGCATGTTTGAAAATGTACTGGTTATTGGGTTAGGTGAAAAATCCAACATTAAACCAGAAAGCTTTCGTTTAGCAGGTGGGCACCTCACAAAGCAGCTTGAACAATGGAAAATTGACCAGGCTGTTGTGGACTTCTCTAAAGATACAAATTTTGTAAGAAGACCACTACACATTGCCCAAGCTTTTGTAGAAGGCATGGCTCTTTCTCATTATATGATTGAAGACCATAAATCACAGCCGAAACCAAAAATTGTGCTAAATATCGATATTGCCCATGAGAAATCTTCAATTTTTAATAAAGAAGTCAGTGCGGCACTTGCCATTGCAGAAGCCACAAATTATGCAAAACGCTTAGGAGATCTACCAGGAAACTTAATGAACCCAGAAATTTTGGCCAAAGACGTACAAAAAGTAACTAAAGGCACAAAAATTAAAACCACTGTTTGGGACAAAGCTCGAATAAAAAAAGAAAAAATGGGAGGACTCTATGGTGTATCCCTGGGTTCAGGCAATGACCCACGCTTTATTATTATGGAATACAAAGGAGCAGCCGCCTCAAAAAAACCAATATTTTTAGTGGGAAAAGGACTTACCTTTGATAGTGGTGGTATTAGCATCAAACCCTCTGCCTCTATGGATGAAATGAAGTATGACATGTGTGGTGGCGCTAATGTCATTGGCGCAATAATGGCCATAGAAAAACTAAAGCTAAAAGTGAATGTAACCGCACTTATTCCATCTTCAGAAAATATGCCAGGATCGCTGGCTACTAAGCCTGGCGATATTTTAACTCAAAGAAATGGCAAAACCGTTGAGGTTCTTAATACAGATGCTGAGGGACGACTTATTCTTGCGGATGCCCTAAGTTATGCTTCGGAACAACAACCAGCTGTAATATTAGATATGGCCACACTAACTGGCGCTATGGTTGTTTCTCTAGGTAATATTCACACCGGAGTATATTCTAACGACGAAAAACTCGTTAAAAAAATTAGTGCAGCTGCAAAAATTAGCGAAGAAAAACTTTGGAATATGCCTCTTGTGGAGCATCATACAACCGATATCCAAGGTGTCTTTGGTGATTTAAGAAATATTGGCGCCTCTCGTGGTGCCGGATCTGCAACCGCAGCAGCATTCCTGAAAGAATTTATTGGAGAAGACATTCCTTGGGCACATTTTGATATTGCGGGAACAGCCTGGAATGCTGGTGATCGCCTGTCTTATAACCCAAAAAAGGGTGCTACAGGATCTATGGTTCGAACACTTGTGGAGTTTGTTAAGAATTTTTAGAACCTACTCTTTGTTTGCTAGCTTTCCATCCTTGGGAAATCAGGGCTGCTGCCCTGAAACCCACAATTCTCCCACGTCGTGTGGGAGAATCTATAAAAAGAAAAGTTTTCATTCCACGCGAACATTTATTTTTCTATAAGTCTAATGATATTGGGCTACTCTTGCACATCCAAAAAACTAATGGTAAAATTAGACCGCAAAATATTACGAACCTCATTCTCTGTTATCACTATATCCTTCACATCACTAGCATCATTATATAATCGTAACTGTTGCAAAGACCACTGTGTTGGCAAAATATGAAAAACTCGGTCAAACTTAAAGCTCACCTGCTCTTCAAAAAACTTTTGATCAAAGTTTTTCCCTTTGGTCTGCATTAACTTATGCGTGGGGATCCAAATTGTTTTAATGCGATTATAATTTTCTGCCACTTCGCACGGAGCTTGAATTTTCATTACAGGTCTTTTACCACTAACAGCCATATTTGAAGCTGTAAAAGTTAGCTCTATCTGACTGTAAGTATGACAGGCTAATTCTTTATAACCCTCTTTATTGTTTTTAACAAAATGCCCTAACTCAATACCAAGACGCGCTTTATCACTAATAATTCTAGCATCCAAAAGCAACCTTTCCTTGGCTGCACGATTAAGAGCCACACCTTTTAAACTTGAAAAATCATAAGAACGACGAATCGCTGCTGGAAAACGCCCCTTCTCTGGCCCATCTTGCGTGTAAAAATAGATCATAGAGTCCCATGAATTTACCGTGAGGAAACCACCAAACAGACCCATTAAAATATAAAAACCAGCTGCAAATACAAACTTTTTCATATCTATCTATTATGACTGAAATCTCAGCTTTAGTGGGTAATTCCTTTAAAAATCAGACTAAAGTAGAATCTAGGACTGAGGCCTCTTGCGCCACAGCCAAAGCACTGAGTCTGCCAATCCAACCATAAACATTCTCTAAACAGCAGCTCTGTGCATTTAACTCTAAATCTGATACACATAGTCTCTTAAATACAGCACCAGGAGAGTTTAAACTATCCTTAGGACCTTTGTCCTTATGTACCCTAAGAAACCCGCCAGCCAATTGGTTTCCAACCATATAAATTGCAGGTTCAGCAGTAGCGTCGTCTTCCGTTACTGTGGTGGGAATACCCTCTTGAAGAATTAGGTTAGCCAATCCAACATTTCCCTTAGAAGCCTTTAATTTTTTGCGAGCCTTAGAGTTCCAACTTAGAACTTCCTCTCCTGAATGAACTTGCGTAACACCCATGCCATAGGTTCCTGATGCATTTTTAATAAAAACAAATGGCTCACCTTTTACACTATGGCTTTTATATTTTTCCGCTAAATATGCGATCATGTTATCCACTTTAATTGCCAACTTTTGCCTATCATCTTCACTTGTTAAAGAAAAGCCCTCTACCAACTCTGTTTGAATTTGCAACCCCCATGGGTCGTGATCAATGATTTCACAAAATTCTTGTGCAATTTTATTATAATGTTTAAAAAAAATACTCTTTTTCCGGCGGTGCCAACCCATGGCATAATGTGGATTTAAGGGTACCGTTAAATTTTTCATCCAATGACTATAATCTTGAGTAAAATCATTATTACTAATAATTAAATCCGGAACAAATGCACCTATAGATACCGTCCCTTCATCTCTTAAGGAAGGCTCAACTAAAACTTTATTACCCATACTAGTAGTTAAATCTAATGTAGCTTCAAGCTCTTTTGCAAAAGTCACCTTAACTTCATAACCAGCGTTTAATATAATTTTTTGTATCCAGTACACATTCTCCCAATAGAAAAGGTTCTTTGTGTGCTCTTCTGAAATAATAAGGATTTTTTTTATTACACCATAATTACGTTCAATGTACTGCTTCATTATCCCTGAAGCAGACTCCTTGTCCACCGCACAAATATTATTAAACCCTGCCGGGAAAACATTAGCATCCACAGGTGAAATTTTGTACCCGGAATCACGAATATCATAACTGGTATAAATAGGGAAAAATAAATCTTTAGATTTTTCCGTAAACCAATCACAAAGCTCACTCTGCTTATCAATTAATTTTTCATGCAGTTGGATATTCATTTTTTGCCCTCGCTATTAACTCTGCTGCCCCAAGTACACCATACGGCAGCAACAAAATGGTTAACCCTGGAATTAAACTGGTTACGGCCAAAAATGAACCGTGTCCAAAATATGATACTCCATTTTGTCTTACAAATTGAATTCTCTGCCGTAGGCTTAGCCCCATGACTTCAAAAGAATAATCCATGCAGTCAAAACTCATAATTAAAAATACGCTAAAAGTTGCAGCTATATTTACGAAGGGAATAAAGGAACAAACAAAAATAATAATACCCAAAAAAGTAAAAAGTAGTGCTTTTCTTAATGATGTAAAAAACATTTTAATAAAAAAGCCAACTTCACCTTTAAATCCTCTCTCTTGTAAAGCCACTGTACCTGAGAGAACTAAGTATTTTTCTGCTAAGATTGAATTAAATGGGGATGAAACTATAGTTGATAATATAAAAGTAACGTATAAACAAAAAACAATAAATACAGCCCAAAGTAAAATCGTAATGGGAACCAGTACTAGATAGTATAAAAAACCACCGTCAATAGCAAAGGGCAAATAGCCGATAGCTGACTCCACAAGTATTGGGATATAATACATTGAAGTGCCAAAGCTTGAGAGTAAAATAATAAAATCAATCAACATGGGAATATACACCCACTTTTTTAGCTCAGGATTCTTTTTTAGTATTCTTCTAGCCTCTAAAGGTGAAAAAAAACCTTGGGAATAATTGTGAACTAAACTTTTCATTTCTTTTTCTTTGGTAAAGGGGTTGGGGACAGTGATTCTTGAGCCTCTCCGGGGACTTCCACAGTCTTGGTAGGGATCATTCTCCTTTTGCGCCTGAGTGCTTCTTGGGTTAGAGTGGTTCTATGCCCCAATGAGGCTAAGGATATTTCAATTTTTCGTTTTCGTTCCTGCACTTTTGTAAATAAAAGACTCACTACCTTCGCTTCTTTATCATCTGGAAATCGGTTGCTAATTAAACTATCAATACTTTGAAGTGCTCGCAGTGAAAGTTCCTCATTGGCTGATAATTCACTTTGTTTCTTTGCAGAGTTTTTAGCTAAACTTGTTGATTTATGGTGTTTTAAAATTTCACCCACAATACTATCATATGCGTCTAATATTTGATTTGCAGATAAGGTTGACCACTTGGGTACATTTAGTTCAACTGATCTCAAAAGATAGGTTTGAAGTGACTTTAAGTGCTCCACAAAACGAGTGTCATCAATACCTTTAATTTCAACAGTTCTTAAGTCTCCCATAAAATAATAAGTTTTAGCTAATAAATCTTTCTTCTCAGTTTTGTTTCTTGTGGTTCTATTGATGACTTTCAAACCTTGTTGAGCCTTTTTAAAATACCTTTTAGCCTCAACAGAATTACCTAGTCTTGAGTAGGCAGCAGCAAGTCTTGCTGGTATTTCGGCCAATGCAACTTCTTTTGATAAATGTTTCTCTTTTTTAATGGCATCGTGCAATGTTGCCACAACCAAAGTATCTTTCTTTAAGCATTCATAAGTGTATGATAAGCGTAGTAAAGAACGGGCTTTTAAAGCTTCATTGGTCCCCTTTTGGTTACTTACAATTTTTCTGTACCTATTGGCGGCCGACCCACAATGTCCCATTCCCTCATATGCCACGCCCATGTTGAATAAAATAAAAAACTGCATACTAGTGGTAGGATGTTGCTTTAGTAAATAATTAAACTTCTTTATTGAAGCCTTATATTCTTCTCTATCTAACAGCAGAACAGCTTCATTAAAAGTTTTCTTAATTTCCTTTTGTCTTTTTTGTATAAGAATCGGATCTGCTTTTTCCTTGGATTTAAAAAAGTTCAAAGAACTACAGCCAAACAAAACTGAGCACATTACTGTAATTAAAAAACTTTTCATTTTTCTACCCTCAATTTAAATACTTTTCAGCAATAATTTTTAAGCCCACAAGGTCTTTTAAATCTATTTCCATTTGTGGAACCTCTATACTTCCTAAAGTCCTATTAGAATCTTTAAAAAAACTATCATATACCTTGGATTGCTGACCATAGTATTTCTTAGATTCCTCATAATACAACTGTGCGTCTTCTGGCCAACGTGGCTGCTCGTTGTCACTTTCTTCAGTATTTTTAAACCATAATGGAAAAGCTTTATTTATAATAATTTTAGAAAGCGCATAGCCCCGGTCCTGCAACTTCACATCCATTATGTTTGCTGCCTTCAGTTTGGACTTATCATAATTAGTCACTAGAACAAATGAAGACTCATGTGACTTTAATAACTGGTCAGAATCATAACTATTTTGCTTTATAGAATCTTGTAACACACTTAAAGCTTGAAAAAAATCCGTCAATTCTTCCATAAACTCATCACCAGTGACTCTTTCAAATACAGACAGCACAGCCTGGGTACTTTTTTGAAAAACCCTAGACATAAAGCCATCTTTTTTTGAAGGCACACTAAACCACTGGGTAATTTGATTTTGAAACAGACTATATATTCTCTCAGGTGCTTTTAAAAAATCAATGGCATGCTGAGAAGGTGGTGTATCTAGAACTATTAAGTCATATTTTCCTGATTTATAAAAGTCCAATAGGTCTAATAGCGAAGTAAACTCCTGGGATCCACTCAATTTAGATGATAACTGCCGATAAAGCTTGTTTTGCATAATTCTGCTGGCAGCTTCTTCTGATTTTGTAGATTTCACAATATATCTTTCAAAAGTTTTTTCAGCTGATAACATACCGGCAAACAACAAGTCTTCAGCCCCATCCAACTTAACGTTCACTATCTCGGCTGTTGCATCTATACCTAAAGCCTGAGAAAGCCTTCTTGCGGGATCGATAGTTACCACTAAGGTTCTTTTACCCATAAGCGCTGCCTTAATAGCTATTGATGCTGCAATGGTGGTTTTGCCCACACCGCCTGTGCCTATACAAACGATTACTTTATGTTTTTCAATAAGTTTTTGCACTTTTCCTCTAATTTATTTTGTAAAATATGAACTAAACTTTTTCCATTAATTTCAAACTCAAAAGGAAGAACTGAATAATCCTTATTATATTTTTCAAGCTTATCTAAACACTTTTTCTGTTTCTCCAACTGCGCCCGAGTATCTTTAATAAACTCACTAGTGAAGTGAGCGTAAGCTTTATCTTCGGCAACCAATGGATTATATTTATTTACAATTATTTCAGGGCTAGCATTAAATTCTATTTTCAAAGCTTCAGAAAGCTCTATACTTTCTTCCACTGGTAAATCTTCTGCTAAAGTTACAATAAGAAATTTACAAACACTCTTGTCTGCAATCACCTGATTAATAGCGGCACATTGCTTACCCATAGGACCATACTGTATCACCTCATACATTCCCACTGGAGCTCTCAATAATGCCAAAAGATGCCCTGTGGCATATGCATCCACCACAATATAGTCATAATGAAGCGGAGGACCAAAATTACGTGCTCCAGATGTCACACGTCCAAGTAAAGAAAGCTCCTTTAAGCCGGGAGCAGCCCCAATAAGAGCTCTCATAACCTTGTTTTCCACAAACATATCCACTAATTTATCTAATTTAAGGTAATGAGCAATGTAACGTTTTAAACTACCGTGCCCACTCCATAGAGCTATGTCCACAGAATCATTTAGCTTTCTAGTTTCTCCTGCTCCTGATAAGTTCAAATAATCGGAGTAGAAACTCTCTTCGCCAAACTCTACCAATAACACTCGTTTATCTTCAGAAGAGAGAGATAAGGCCAATGATGCGGCTACAGCAGACTTGCCCACGCCACCCTTACCAGTAACAAATAGTATTTTCTGCTTCTCCATCATGTAAAAATACCCCTAAACTCAATAATTTAACAATATAATCTTGCCTTTAATGCCTGATTTTCTTATAAATTTTAAAATCACTTAAAATAATTACTTTAAAAATCAAAAAAGGATAACCTATGTCAAATCTTGAAAAACTAGATGGTCTCAATCGCAAAATCTCAGTAAATATTCCGGCCGATGATGTTTCAAAAGCTTTCGAAGAAGCCTACCAGTCTATTAAGAAAAATGCAAAAGCCCCTGGATTTCGTGAGGGCAAAGTTCCTTTAACTAAAATCAAATCCATGTACAAAGACCAAGTGAAGCAAGATGTTATTCAAGATCTCATTAATAAGTCTTATGGCATGGCTTTACAGAAACACGAAGTGAACCCTATTGATTACCCAAAAATAGATTTTGATAGTATTGATGAAAATAAAGATTTTGCTTTTACAGCAACCTTTGAGGTTCGCCCTCATGTTGATGCTAGTAACTTCGAAGGTCTTCAGATAGAGAAAGAAAAGATTAATATTGATCAAACTAAAATTGATGAAGTTTTAACAAATATGCAAAACCATCACGCAGAAGAAGTTCCTGTTATGGAAGATCGACCGGCAAAAGATGGAGACACAGCTATTATCGACTTTGAAGGCTATGTAAATAATGAACCCTTAGAAAATGGCTCATCAAAAGATTTTAGACTTGAACTAGGAAGCAACTCTTTTATCCCTGGTTTTGAAGACGGAATCTTAGGCATGGCTATTGACGGTGAGAAGTCCATCGACCTTTCCTTTCCAGAAGAATATCACGAAAAATCTATTGCGGGAAAACCTGTAACATTCAAAGTGAAACTGAATAAACTTGTAAAAAAGCAATTACCTGAACTCAATGATGATCTTGCTAAAATAATTGATGAGAGCTTCTCCTCATTTGATGACTTAAAGCAACGTATCACTGCTGATCTTACTAGAGACGAGAACCAACGCATTGAGGGAAATCTAAAAAATGATATTCTAAAAGCACTGGTAAAAGCTAACCCAGTGGAAGTGCCAACTAGCCTTATGCAAGAACAAAAAAAGAAATTAGTTGAGGACACTAAAAATAGACTTAAGCAGCAGGGTTTTTCTGACAAAGATTGGGAAGATTATCAACAGAAATGGGATGGTGACCTTAATGAAACAGCTGCATTTATGATTCAGTCTAGCTTCCTTATTGACGACCTTGCCAACAAGCTATCTATAAAGGCTGAGGCTACTGACTTTGATCAAAAATACAACGAGTTCGCACAAAGCATGAATATCGATATTGAAACTATAAAAGGCTTCTACAAAGAGGATCAAAAAAATCAACTGGCCTACCAAATCGTAGAAGAGAAAGTGGTGAAACATCTTCTCGGTAAAGCCAAGGTCACTGAAATCGCTGCTCAGGTTAAAAAAGACTAGTTACTTCTTAGGAAAAGAAAGTCTTACTCTGCTCACATATCCTAAAAAGTTTTCATTGTTTTCCAGGCCCTAAGGTAATTATAGGCCTGGTAAACTACAAAGTCTTTTTTCAGAAGTTTTTCCTTAACTGTTAACTTCTTTTTTGTACCATCACTTTTCCACCAAACCTCAAACAGTTGATCTGATTTTTTATTGTTTTTATTTCTTTCTTTAGCGCTCAGCAGATGGCCCTTTGTGTCCTTTTCTCTTTTTACTCGAGATTTCTTTTTTAAACCTTTAGCTATGGCTTTTTCATCAATTTCATGAAGCTCAACATCTGGTGTAACCCCCTCAGACTGGATAGCTCTCCCTTTAGGGGTATAAAACCTGGCAATAGTCAGTTTTAGACCAGAACCATCTGATAACTTAACTACCGATTGCACAGACCCCTTACCGAAACTTTGAACACCCATAATCAGGGCACGTTTATTATCTTGAAGTGCCGCAGCCACAATTTCACTTGCCGATGCCGAATATTCGTTGATTAGTACAATTAACGGAAATTTTTTATACGTATTTTTGAAAGTTGCTAACTTTACATTTTCTTCTTTCTTATTTCTAGGGATAGTACTTACAATTTTTCCAGCAGATAAAAACATATCTGAAATCTTAACCGCTTGATCTAGAATGCCACCAGGATTTCTTCTTAAATCAAAAATTAACCCCTTAATAGATTTATGTTTTTTTATTAGTCCATCAATGGACTTTCGCATTTCATTAGCAGAGTTTTCCACAAAACTTGTTAATCGTATATAACCATAACCATCACCCAAATCTGTGGTTTTTACAGACTTAATTTTCACAACACCTCTTCTTATTGAAAATACTTTTGGCTCCTCAAAATCTTCACGATATATTCCCAGCTTAACAACACTTCCATTTTTGCCACGCATTTTCTGAGCTGCCTCAACAATATTAAAACCTTTGGTGGATGTACCATCAATAGATACCACCTTATCACCTGGCTTAATCCCTGCTCTCCAAGCTGGAGTATCTTCTATTGGTGATATTATAGTTAACAATCCTTTAACAACCGTAATCTCAATACCAATGCCACCAAATTCACCTGATGTTTCAGATTCAAATTCTTTATAAATTTCCTTAGGAAGGTAGTTTGTGTGGGGGTCTAGTTCTGACAACATCCCCTTAATTCCACCACTTATTAGCTTATCAACATCAACAGGCTCTACATAATATTGCTGCACTAAATTTAATACTTTCGTAAATAGTTGATACTTCTGGTACCTATCCTTAGCATATGCTTGTACCCATGGGTTTACCAACACAGCTGACACTACAACTATTAAACCTAACATTATGCCTATTTTTCTATATTTTTTTAGCATCTCAATCCCTTCGTGCTATAAACTGCTTAGTTATCCATTTTAAAGGATCTTCTGATTCCGAATAATGTCTTACTCCAAAGCTTAATCCATAATCAATTGCGGCTTCACCTATACCACCAACAACACCAATGACTTCATTTTCATTAACATTTGTATTAGTGGTACTAAAAATTTTAGATAAATTTGAGTATATAGAGTAATAATGATTATTATGATCCACAATGACGACACCACCATAACCTGGCAGCTCTCCCGAAAAGGCCACTTTACCCTTAAATACCGAATAAACCTTTTCTTTTTTCAAAGATTGAAAAGTTACACTTTTTTTCCATAAACGAATTTTAAATTCTTTGTTGGTAGAAAGACCGTATTTTTCCACTATGGTGCCCTTAACTGGCCAAATTAATTTTCCTTTTTTTTCATAAAAGGAAATACTAAGAAGCTCTTCAGGTAGTTTTCCACGAAGCGAGGTCAACTCCCCCTTACTACTGCCAATCTGCATTCTCATCTTTGATAAAAATGCAACCTTACTTTTTTGAGACTTTTCTAAACGAACTTCGCTTGTTTGTAGTGATTTTTTTTCTTTTACTAATTTTCTTACTTTAGTTTTTAATTTAGTATTTTTTGTTTCCAGCTCCTTAAGAAGCTGATCATAATGAACAATATCTTGTATGTTATTCTTGGAGTATAGTTTTAAATACTTTAAGTATTGCTCTATATTACCGGATTTTAAAACATCATTTAAAACAGTGAATCCTGATCCTTTTCCATATTTATACATCAACCTTAACCTTTTTCTCAATTGACGTTTTTTTACTTCAATCTTTTCTCTCTGCTCAATGATTTCTTGTGCTACTTTTTTAGATTGGCTCTCAGTACTATAGACTTTCCTTTCCAACCTTCCTCTTTTAGATTCCAAATGTTTAATCTCTTGATCTAAATAGAAAACTTTACTCATAATATCTCGTTTTTGATTTTCTATTTTCGTTATTTTCTTTTTGGCAACATTAATTTTTTCTACAACTTCTAGGTCCGCATCAACGTTAACAGCTATTGAAAGCTGAAAGCTCATGAGCATTAGTATAATAAAAAAAATCTTTGGAATTAGCTTGTCCATATATTTTTTTCCACTGACGACCATCCACTATTAATCTCTTTCACACATAAATAAGATCCTAACATTCCAACAATTGTAGCAAAAATCAAAAATAAAAAGATTTCAACTGTGGGCAAAAAGCTCCAGTTTAGGCTTAAAAAACTCAAGTCTGAGCTTATAATTTTCAACTGCCAAGAAGAGATCATACTCGCAAACACAATGGCTATGATCCCAGATAACAACCCATGGATCGCCCCTTCAAAAATAAAAGGTATCTGTATATCCGCCCTCGTTGCGCCTAAAAGCTCATAAATTTCAATTTCATTAATTCGCTGAGAAATAGATGACTTGATAGAATTGCCTATAATCATCAAACTACCTATGAGTAAAATGATAACTATACCTACTACAGTTGAGGAAAACCCTTTTACTAAAGCTTTATAATTATCAAGCCAACTTTTACCATATGTGGCCTCCTCTACTCCACTTAACTGTGAAATTTTGGCAGCAGCTACTTTTAAAATTTCAAATTTATTATCTAAGCTTGCTTCTTGTTTTAAAAATACTTCAAAAGCATTTGGTAACGGATTTCCCATTGATTTTTCATCAAAAAGCTCATTATCAATTAAAGACAATTTCTCACGAAATTGCTTTGCCGCCTCTTCCTTAGGAATGTATTTCACTTCTTTTGAATTTTTAATTGTCTTTAAAAAATTCCTAATATCATCTATCTCAACCTTGGAGGCGCCATCTTCTAAATAAACACCAAGTTTTATATCATCACTCCAGCTGTTAATAATTGAATCCGCATTTCTATAAATATTTATAAAGCTAACCAGAACAGTAAATGTTAAGATTAAGGCTATCATTGTGGTTAACTGGTTACCAGGATTATGCCTCCAGCTTCTTATTAAACCTTTACTTAGAACATTATACATCATTACCACCTTCGGAGAGTACGCCTTGGTGAAGACACAATGTTCTTTTATTTCTTCTTTTAACCATTTCATGATCATGAGTAGCAATAAATACTGTAGTGCCTTGTGCATTTACCTTTTCTAGTAAATTAATAATTTCTTCCGTAAGATCTGGGTCTAAATTTCCTGTGGGTTCATCTGCTATTAGTACTCCGGGATGATGTACAAGCGCTCTGGCAATAGCAACTCTTTGTTGTTCTCCACCTGAAAGCTCAGCAGGATATTTATATTTTTTAAATTCCAAATTCACGTCAGACAACATCTGATTTACTCGTTTTTGAATGTAAGAATCCTTTTCCCCTAAAATTTCAAGCGGCAAGGCGATGTTTTCAAATACCGTTCTGTCTTTTAACAATTTAAAGTCTTGGTAGACTACACCAATCTTTCTTCTTAGATATGGAATCTCTCTTTGAGAAATCTTAGCTAAATCATAGTTAGCTACTACCACATCCCCAGAGCTTGCTTGATCATAGGCAGAAATAAGCCGAAACAAAGTGGTTTTTCCAGCTCCACTTGAACCTGTTAAAAAAACAAATTCACCTTTTGATACCTCAAGATTAACATTTTTAAGTGCGTTTATATTTTCTGAATAAGTCTTATATACGTGAGTAAAATTTATCATAATAGATCTATTCTATTATGAGTTACACCAATTGACCAGATGTGAGCAGGTCTAGAATTTTATCATGTTGGACTTTCATAATAAAACCTAAAGTCTGCATTCTGTTTTCATAGACTTCTGGCAAGACCTCAGAGTAGTGAATTTTGAGACTTTTAATCACAGCACCACTTTGAAAGACTCTACTTACCAAAAATGGATTCTCCTCACCCCAGTCTTCAGTTTGGATATGATAGCTTAAACCTTGGTAGCGAATGTCTGTATTGTATCCTTTAACCATGGGTACAAAATATAGACAAATTATTCAACTTGCAAGTATTTAAAATAAGTAGCTTTTTTCCATCCCAATATGACTCACTTAGGATTGTATTAATATATATCTTTTTCGTAATTAGACTAAATTCCTAGGCTAATTATTCCGATACAAAAGTATGGTCTGTAGGGAAAGTAGCTCGCAAATAAAACATATTCAACTGTGTGTTGTCGTTGGCATAAGTCTGTTTTTTATTAGCTGTTCCGACCCTGAATCTGGAAAAAAGGACGAAGGTAGCGGTGGCAATGGTATTATCTCTACATGTGATCGTGTAAGTCCTGTGGTTGATGGTCCTGCTGAAAAATCATATTGCTCAACTTCACAAATATATACAGGTGTAACTATCTCTGGAAAAGCAGAATTTGTACCAAGAATTGTTGGAGGTGGGTCTGCAGGTTTGTTAGGTCCCGATTCCCCTTTACCAATTAGAAAAGCAGAAATCGAAGTCTTAGATGAAAACGGCAACAGCGTTCAATGTGGAGAAACCGATGATAATGGTCAATTTTCCCTAGAACTGCCCACTGGCTCTAGTAATGTAACTCTACACATAAGATCTCGAGGGGTGAACTCTAACGTTAATGCTTCTGTAATGAAGTGTCCCGAAGAAAACATTCCATACTCCATTCAAACATCATTTACTCCAAACTCCAGTAAATCTCTTGGAACAGTTTCAGCCGCCTACAATGGAGACACCCTCGGTGGAGCTTTTAATATTTATGATCAAATTCTAAAATCAAATGAATACCTAACTTTAAAAACAGTGACAGATAGTTGTAGCGGCACATACTCCAATTGCTCAAATTTTTCTCCTAGTACTCACAAACTCAATGTGTATTGGGAAAAAGGCTTTAACCCTGGTGCCTATTCAGGCTCAACTTCAGGTACAAGTTTTTATATTCCTGGGACTGGTCGTTTATTTATTCTTGGTGGAGTGAATATGGATACTGATTCATCAGATACAGATCATTTTGACAACTCTGTGATCGTTCATGAATACGCCCACTTTCTTGAAGACAAGTATTCAGTATCGGACTCTCCTGGAGGTTCACACTCAGGAAATGCCCTCATTGATCCACGCCTTGCCTGGAGCGAAGGTTTTGCAAATTTCTTTCAAGCGGCTGTATCTAGCTCTCCCTACTATATTGACACTAGTGGAAATATTGATGGTACAACATCTTCTTTTAGTGTTGATCTTGAGAATCAAAGTTCTTCTGGCAGCGGGGTGTATGCATTAGACATTCCACAGATGGCCGAAGAAGGTAATTTTAGAGAATTCTCTGTAACACGATTTCTTATGGATATTGTGGACAACACACCTACTGAAGCTTCTAGTACAGAAATCATAAGTGATAAATTTATTGAAATTTGGGCAACCATGACAGGAACCGATGGGTTTGTGGCTTCTTCCAGAAGCTTTCGTTCCATAGGCTTACTTCATGCTGACAGAAAAAATATTGTGGAAACAGAAAATATAGGTGGTTATGAGGATTGGTCCCCCTTGAGAACTATTGAAGACCATAACATTGGTAGAAATAATTATGCCCAAGCTCTAAAATCTGATGGCAGTTGCACATCTTACCTTGTTGGCGGTATTAACCTCACTCCACAAATAATCTCTGCACGTGATGATGGATCTCTGGATCATGGTTTTAGCACAAGCCACCTTCTCATCAACAATGACTACTATTATTATAGTCATACCGGGGGAAACCTAAAAATTGATCTTAGATATAAAACCGACTCGGGAACAGAGGCTGACTTTGATTTGTTTATTTATAATGAGTCTGCAAGGCTGGGAAATTATGACGATATTCAAAATGACCTAACAAATAACGAAGGCATTAATGAGCCTGACGCTGATATCGCTACTGCCGAATCCGAATCCGTAAGCTTATCCAGCCTTCCCGCAGGAAACTATTTAATAAATGTTATGAACTATACAGGTACAGGAAGTACAACCTCAACCGACTACGATTTAAAAATTAATGATGGAGCGAATTTCTCATGCCCGGATATTTAAAACAAAAACAAACAAAAGTGATATACACCAGCTTAGTAGGCTTCGCTCTATTTAGCTTTACTGCTATGTCTTTTCTAAAGTCCACTTTGGTTGAAAAGCCAGCACATAAAAATAATCGAAAAATTGCTTCCACACATAAATATAATTTCATTAAGGGACCTCTCATTCACTCCACTCAGAAGCTCAGTGGCCCCATTCAGGTGCATTTTAACCTGGATCAGGAAGACAGCATAATATCAGGAGAACCCTTCACCCTATTACTGAACATTACTTCTCAAATTCCAATTTCAGAGGCAAAAATACAATGGAATATCCCCTCTGAATTAGAATTACTCTCTGGTGTATTAGAAGATAGAATCACATTAAATTCCAATGAACCTTATGTCATCGAACTCACTTTGCAGTCTCAAGAAGAAATCAACTATCAAATCCATGCCATGGTATCATCTGGAGATGAAAAGTTGAGTTTTACAAAAACAGCACAGTTTAACACACTAAAACACAAGCAACTAAAAAGTAAATTAGAAGCCTTAAAAGCCACTAATGAACAGTATATTAAAAATCAAAAACAGTTTAAATTTTTTCAGTAGATATGGTGCCAGTGTGGGACACCTTTAAAATTTTAATATCAAACTAAGTCTTTCAAAAATTTTCTAGCAGGGCAGACCATAACTCCAGATTCATTAATAAAATCCTTTTTCCCACTATATGTAAGCTGAAACAGCTATGATTCAGGGATTTTTTTGCAAGGTAATTTAAATGTGGAGATACTTGCTCATTGTTAAGTTTTGACCCAAGTCAATAACTTAAGCGTATTTTTTGGACTATGGTAGAATAAATCAGGTTTGTTCGGACTAAAACATAAACAACAAAAAAGTAAATTAGCTGTATTGACTCTGGTGCTCTGTAGTATAATCCATGGAGGTCCTTTGTAACATTATTCTTGGAGGCACCTTAAAGATCTACCAATGGCCCAAGGAACCTACTGGTTAACGTAAAGTTTTGGCGTTACTAAAATTTTAAACCTCCATATGTTCGTATGCAGAGAACATAACACGGCTTTTTAAAATGAGATTTTAGCTCTTAAATAGCTGATAGTTAGGATGAAGTTAAAAGCTTTCTCCGAGTATAAAGTTAAATATATAATTAGAAGGAGGTGTTTTAGGTAAGCATAAGGCATGGGCTAAACCTTATATATAGAAGAAAATTATAATGAATTATTTTTGAGTTTTATGTGTCAATAAAAAAAAATAAATGATAAGAATTTTCTTTAATCTAGAAGCATTTCGTTAAATCTGTCATATTAAAATTTCTATGAAATAGTCACCATGGACTTAAGCTGGTTGTGTTATTGTACGCATATTCAAGTACAATAACCTGTGTTTACTTGGGCTATATGAAAAAATAAGATTTTATAATGTTTAGTCATAAAAGACCTATAGATTATTCATGAAGTCTTCCAAATTACTAAAACAACCTATTTAGCACTGTATTACTGCTCAAGTGAGTATTTTTAATATTTGTTTAACGCAACAATTATGCTTGCTCTTAAAAATAGCTCTAAGTAAGCTTAACGTTAACATCTTAAAAAGTAGGGGTAGTAATGAAACTTTTAATATTATATTTTTTTATATCGATGACTACAAATGTATTCGCTTCTGAATCAATGACTTGTAGTAAAATCAAACAGTATGACGATAATAATGTCATTTATACAAAAGCTGTAATTTCTCCTAAGAAAGGTGAAGTAGTGCTTTATGACTCAAAAAATGAGGTTCGAGAATTTATAAAAGATGGAGTTTATAAAATTGATGGATTTGAAATAAATTTAAGTAACTGCCAACAATCAAGCAATGAAGATGTGCCTGACTATGGCGAATTTTATGAATTCAATTATGATTGTGATGGCAGTCCTTTAGGAAATAATTTTAAATTAAAATATTTATTTGAAGATTTTAGTGATGAGGAGAGTGGTGTAAACAACGCACTTGTTTTAGACGTTGAAGCAAAGTACATGACATTTCATGTGATTGTTATGAGTGATTGTAAATAATCCCCTTGATTTCGAGCCACGTTTGTTTACGTGGCCTGTGCTTTTCGGTCCGATCACTTTTGCTTAAGTCATCGGTCCAAACCTTAGTTTTAAAGTAGTTATTCGTATACATCTTTACGGTGTTGAATAGCCACTAATGTCACAATCTTTTTTTTGGGATCAATTCGATAAACTACTCTATAGTCACCAACACGTAAGCGTCTATGCCCAACAAAACTATAGCGAAGTGGCTTGCCCAGCCCTACAGGATCTAGAGTTAGTCGACTTTCTATCGCCTTCTTAATCCTAGCTTTCATTGTTTTAGGTAAACTTGGAATATCGTCATTTACTACATGATCCAAATATTCAATTGAGTAGTTCTCAGTCCCAGGCTTTGTCATGTGGCACAGCTTTTTTAGATGTTTTTTCTCTATTTTGAGCTAATTCTGAAAGTAAAAGGTCTTCGTGTTTATCAATCGCATCTTCAAGTAATTCCTTAGCAACAACCGACATGGACTTGCCTTCACGAGTTGCTAATTTCTCAATTATTTTGTAGATCTCATCATTTACAACCACATTTAGTCGTGGGTTTTTCGTAGGCATATGTCCTCCCAATCATAGTTATGAAGTGTAGCACTAGTGATGAACCTTGTCAAGTGTATATATGTAAATTTAACCAATGATAGATTTACAGACTTGTTATTTAAAGCACTGGGGTTGTGAAACCTGAGAGTTTACTGTAAATCAAGACGACCTTTCGTGACATATATTATGGAAGCCTTATCTTCTCACAAAAGCACAAGATATTACTCAAGAAACCACTGAAGTATACAGAAATTACCTAATCACACAGCATTTGTAGCCAAATCAAACTTTATAGATACTTTAGATGATTCTTTCAATTTTACAAAAGGGAGCTTGTTAAGTCATTTGAAGCTCAAAGTGTGTTATGATGACAGCTTCTATAAGCTGGAGATAAGCATGAAAAAATCTTTACTATTTTTATTGTCCTTTTTGGTATTTGCCACTACCAAAGCAGGAATTATTACAGGAAACTCTCCTAAAGTAATAAAGGGAGCGAACAGCAATAATCCAAATGCAGTAGTAAATAATATATCAAATTGCGAAAACACACCTCTTTTCGGGGATTACGATTGTAAGGAGCCCTTATTTCAAGCTCAATTAGAAGAAGAGGTCGGCTGTTATAATAGAGGAGCAACAGTAAGATTAATATCAAATCAAAGGGGTTACGTTGTTAGAAATTTATCGCCATCTGAGCTTAATCAGGCTGTTCAAGGTAACTACTCGCTGTTAAAGAACGAAATATCAGCCATAGAGATTTATATTTTCTTAACTAATCAAGATTTTGTAGAACTTAAAAATGGAGTTCCATTAGAGGTATTAGGGACTCCGCCCTCATTTAAAGTTCTCATTTCCTGTAACTAAATCACTTGGTTTTCTTCAAAGTATTTTTGAAACCCTGAGGAATACTGATTGCTCGGTATTCCTCAAATCAACTGACATTTTCTGGGCTCTGGTGCAAAATTGTGGGTCAATTTTATATAAATTCAGTAAAGGCGAATGCGGCTGCTGAAACATTCACTTTATTCACAAAATTTTTCAGCCTTATTTACTCACCAATTGCTACGCAATTGGTCGAGGGCAACA
>JABJQG010000055.1 GCA_018663505.1 Pseudobdellovibrionaceae bacterium
GATTACATCTACAAAAAAAAAGGTGAGTCAGTTAACCACAGAAGCGCGAGTGAACTAAAATGAATATGATCCAAGAAGCTCAAAGAGTGTTAGAAATAGAAATTAAATCTATTGAAGCTTTAAGACAACGCCTAAATAGTGACTTTGAAAAAGCAGTAGATACTTTACATAACTGTGCTGGTAAGATTGTGGTCACAGGAATTGGTAAGTCTGGCCAAATAGGGCAAAAAATATCTAGCACTTTTTCTTCCACAGGCAGCCCTTCAGTTTTTTTACATCCAGCTGAAAGCTCGCATGGTGATTTAGGCTTAGTTGATAAGAAAGATATTCTATTGGCTATAAGCTATGGTGGTGAATCAGAGGAGCTTTACCCCATTTTAAAATTTGCAAAACGAAAAGGTCTACCAATTATAGCCCTAACCGCAAAACCAGAAAGTACTTTAGGTGCCTCTGCATCAGTGTTGCTTAATATATCTGTAGAGGAAGAGGCTTGTCCTTTAAAACTTGCACCCACATCTAGCTCTACCGTAACTCTTGTGCTTGGTGATGCTCTTGCCATGGTGTTATTAAAAAAACGCGGTTTTAATAAAGAGAATTATGCTGAACTTCACCCTGGTGGCAGCTTAGGCAGGAAGTTATTAACTAGAGTTAAGGATGTTATGTATTCAGAAGGGTCTATCCCCTTGGTTAAAACAAATGAAGAGATGAAAACTGTTTTAACTCTAATGACTTCAAAAGAAGTTCGTGGTGTTGCAGGAGTGGTTAATGATGATGGCGCAATTATGGGAATTATTACTGATGGTGATATTCGTCGAACTTTAGAAAAAGGAAACGATTTATTCTCGTCTTCAGTTCTTGATTTAATGTCTAATGCTCCAAAAACCATAGAAATGAACGAATTAGCAGAGAAAGCCTTATTTTTAATGGAGCAATTTAGAATTCAAAGTTTATTTGTTCTAGATAAAGAGAGCGCCACACCAATGATGCCAGTTGGAATTTTACATTTGCAAGATTTATTAAAAGCGCGCTTAAGATAACCCCCTTAAGTGCCTGGCACTTATTGATTTAGACACGGTGCGGTTTTAAATTAGTATTATAAATACTTATATATCATTAAATTTCATTAGTTTCCTCTTCGTCAAACCATGTATTTATTTCATACTTTTTGTCAGTTAGCTGTATATATTTAGACACTCACCTCCAATTCGGCTTGCATAAGAAAATCTTATACAGACACTAATAAATCAGAATTTGCTAAACTTTAAGGTTTGTTAGAGTTTGTGTGCAGGAAATGAACGAGGCCAAGAGGGATATATTACGGAGGAGTTCTAAGGGGAAAGAGGGGACTGTGGGGACAGTAAAGAGAATATTAAAGTTGGGGGGATTTTTTTTACTGAGCTTGCATTTAATGCATTCAGTAGCGTGGGCGAGAGCCCCGCTAGTGAAATGTAGTAAAATTCAAAAGTTAATAGAGGGGAATGCTTTTGATATTTATAGCATGCAAGATACCTACGACAAAGTAGAGGGTTCTAAATTTATCAATGACAACAGTGCTGTAGTTTACTTCGCTGCAAATGCGAGTGAGGAAATAAGTACTCTGTACCCATTTACAGATGTCAAAGCTCAGGTAATGCCTATCCAGTTTAAAATCATTCGCAATATGATGAATGCTCGATGTGTGTTAAAAGTATGGCAAGAAATTGATGAATCTGACTTGGAGTATTTTGAAATTTCACATGTGATGAATGACGCCTCAACAATTTGGTTTGGAAATATGCTTAAGGAGCTGAGTCAGGATAAAAGTGAAGCTTTTTTTTATCTAGAAATGCAATCTGAATAGTGTTATTCCTGCACGCACAGGAGGGGCCACAGAGAGTGATCTTTATAGCGTGATGTTTGTATTTCTAAGTAGTGTTTTACTCATATTTTCATTTAAATTATATGCAGAGAGTGCACCTGTTGATTATGAAATCTCAGTGGTTGCAAACAGAACTCAGATTTCTGATCATGAAAATGCTAATGCTGTTTCGGTAATAAAAATAACTGATGAAATTAGAAATCAAAATAGCACAGTACTGGATGTTTTATCTCAACAACCGGGAGTTAATTCGAATTCATCGGGATTTCGAGGTAAAATATCTAGTTTATTTATGAGAGGAACAAGTTCTTCAGATACTTTGATCATCATTGACGGTGTCGAAATGAATGATCCTATGGTTGTAGGTAGAGGCTTTGACCTATCACAGATCTCACTTGATAATATTCAGAGTATAGAAATTTTAAAAGGGCCACAGAGTGTTATGTACGGACCTCACGCCATTGGTGGCGTGGTTAATATTGTAACAAAAAGTGGTAATGGTCATTTAGTGAATAGTGTTTCTTTGGAGACAGGATCCTTTGGCTATAAGCAGTTGTCTACAAGCACATCATGGAAAATGGGAGATTATAGCTCGGCTATGAATTTTATTGTAGAGGATATGGTAGGCGAGTCCGCGGCCAGTGGGACCGGAGGAGATAATGAAGATGATGGGTATAATAAATATAAGATTGCTTTTATAACTAAAAAATCAATTTTCTCGAACTCTTTGATAGACCTTAAATTGAATTATTCAAATAGAGTTAACGAGGTGGACGGATCCTCTTCTCCTACATGGGTTCCTATGGATGAACTACTTTCTACTGAGAAGATTGAAGGCAAATCTTTTTATGTTGGTCTGAAGAATTTTTTTGACACTCAAAAGGCACAACTAGATACAAATTATAGCTATCAGGAAAATAGACGAGCCAATGAAAACCTTCCCGATAGGTTGAGTAGTGTATATGAGAAAAATATATTTTATTCTCATGTTCATAAAATTAATTTTCAGGGGCAAAAAAATGTTAAAAAACATAAATATATAACAGGAATTTCATATTTTGAAGAATCTGGAGAGTTGGAGGATTTTACTGGTAATCAAAGTATGTCGGAAAAAAGTAATTCTGGAAAAGGACTGTATTCAGAGGCATTGCTAAATTTTAAGCCATACTACTTAACCTTAGGGGGACGTTTTGATGAGTTTTCCTTGATTCATGAAAGTGTATTTACTTATCGGTTGGCTCAAAAACTAGATTTATCTGATGTTATGTTTGTTAAATCCTCTATAGGCTACGGGTATAAGGCTCCAACTTTTAACCAGCTATATGATAAGTTATCTGGAAATACAGAACTGCGATCTGAAAAAAATAATGGTTTTGATTTTTCATTTTCTCATACCCTAAAGCCATATAATTTGGAGTATGAGCTGACATATTTTGAAAATAATATTTCTGACCTGTTTGGCAGTGATCCGACTACTTTTAAATCTATTAATTTGGAAGAAGTGAAAATCAGAGGATTTGAATTAGCTACACTTTGGGAACAAGGAAAATTTTCATATGACCTCGCTGCGACATACTTTACGTTTTTAAAAAATATTTCTACTAATGAAGCTTTGTTAAATCGTCCGGAGGTTTCTCTTTCACAAAAGGTGTCATTTGATTATAGTGATAGTATCAAAGCCCATTTTGATCATAAATATATTGGTTCTAGAGATAATTATTATGGTTTTGATAAAATCAAAAACTCTGATGTTTCTATCTTTGGTACCGGTTTAATATATATTTCTAAGGTAAATTTTATATATAGTTTTTCCATAAAAAATCTATTTAATTTATCTTATGAGGAGATCAAGGGGTACAACTCGCCACCGTTAAATTTTAATTTTAAAATTAAGAAACTATTTTAATCATGTCAAAAGTATGGAAGTATATTTTAATATCGTTAGTCTTTCATATCTTTGGTTATTATTTAGTCACAAACAGTATTACATCCAACTTCAGTGCAGGTGGAATATCTGTTTTACTGGGAGATCAAGTTATGGTTGAAATCATTGGTCAGGAAAGTAGTCACAGTGCTGATATTAACGCACCCTACCCCGCTGAGACAACTATTGAAGAATCGAAAAAAAATAAAAATACAGTTAAGGCAGTGGATACTGATCAAAACCAAAGTTCATCAGGAGTTAATAAATCTAAACAAGGTCTTGAGTTAAAAAGAGTAGGGGCACAATCTGTTTCAAACTCCAAGGCTCAGTTTTATTCCCCCATTATTCCCATCTACCCAGCAATTTCTAAACAACTTGGTGAACAAGGGCGTGTAGTTCTAGCTGTGTTCATAGATACATCAGGTTTTGTATATAAGACCGAAGTGAAAAGTAGCAGTGGTCATGTGAGGCTTGATAATCAAGCTCAGAAAACTGTTCTAGGGATTAAGGTGAAACCTGCGGTAAAAAATGGTGAACCCGAGTCCTCGGTATTGCACATTGGACTAGATTTTAAGTTGAATTAAATTAGAAAGTAAAAAATAAGAAAGCCCAGTTGTAATGCAACTGGGCTTATGAATTAAACTACAAGAGCTATAAATAGAGAGCTGCCAAATAGGGCGGCTATAATTAGTGTTCCTGTCCATTCAGATGCTTGAATTAACATGATAACCTCCATGCTTTTAAAGGAGCCTCATGTCCCTGAGGCTCGTTAGGATTTTTTATCCGAGTAATTTCAACGCTATTTGTTGAATTTGGTTTGCTTGACCAAGTACAGATGCGCCAGCTTGAACTAAGATATTGTTCTTAGTCATATTTGCAGTTTCTTCAGCAATGTCAGCATCTCTTATTCGTGAATTTGCAGCCGAGATATTTTCATGTGCTACTCCTAGATTATTGACTGTAGAGCCAAGTCTATTTTGTAGAGCACCAAAATTAGCTCTCATTGCATTCACAGAAACCATTGCCGTGTCCACTGTGTCTATACTTGCCTGAGCTTGCTCCTTTTGAGAAATAGTCTCAGCAGTTAAACCAAGGGCCTCCAGCGATGAGTTTGAAGCAGATGCATTAAATGAAATTCGATCTTTAAAAGAATCATTATGAACTCCAACTTGAATATCAACTACTCCTCCGGTTCCATTTAAGAGATCTCTCCCGTTAAATGTAGTAGATTCGCCTATACGTTGAACCTCCGACTTTAGTTGTTGGTATTCTACATCTAAAAACTTACGCTCTGTATCCCCAATAGTATCTGAAGCGGCTTGAACTGATAGTTCTCTTAAACGAATTAACATATTACTGACTTCGTTTAAACCACCCTCAGCGACTTGCACCAGTGAAATACCATCGTTGGCATTTCTTGAAGCTTGTTTCATACCTCTGATTTGCGCTCTTAAATTTTCACTTATGGCTAAACCAGCAGCATCATCTGCAGCTTGATTAATTCTGAAACCAGAACTCATTCTAGCTAAAGACTTACTTAAAGCATTATTGCTTCTTGATAGATTTTTTTGGGCATTCAGTGAGGCCACATTTGTGGCAATTCTTAGGGCCATATTATCCTCCTTGCATGGCAATATCCTCCTTGATCGTGTGCCGTCCGTTGGCAAGAACACATCTTGTGTTCTTTAAAGTTCATAAAAGGTTGAACCAATTTCTTCCTCTTATGATTCTCCTCGGTGATAAAGTGTTTCAATATGAGTCTAGTTTTGTATCTTTATGAAACTGGACGAATGTTGTGATTGCTTTCTATGGGAAGTTCTTATGAAGCAATATTGGCCTTTGAATAGATATGTGAAATAAATACAAATTATAGATATGTTTCAGAGTTTCTTTACAGTTTTATTTAATTTAAATACAAACAAGATAACCGGGGGGGGGATATGAAATATATCATCTTAATGAGTGTGTTAATTTTATCAGTAAAATTCACCTATGCAGCTAAGAATTACTCAAATCTTAATTTATCGTCACTGAATACAAAAAAAGTGAAACCTAATGTTAAAAATATAAAAAAAGAATTTTATAAATTTAAGGCCTCCCTGGAAGGTACTGCTTTAACTCTAGATCAAAGAAAGTCTCTCTTTGCACTTGAGAAGTCATTAAAGGTCAGGGTTATTCCACCAAAATTAAAAAGGTTTGATAGTCGAGGTCCTAGGTGGAAAAAGCAAGCTATCAAGCATATTAAAACCACTAATGACCTACATGAGATGATATCCTATGCTGATGAAGAAGGTGGACTCAGTGAGTACTGTGGGTTTGATTATGAAGACCCAAATTATGAACAAGATGAGAGAAAGTTTTCATGGGAATCTATTAAAAAAGGCAGTAAAACCAGTAAATCAGTAGCCTATATATTGACCTTGTCTGTGGGATTTTATGGTAAGGATATGATAACCGGCGAGATGAAAAGCTGTGAGTACCCATTTTCTGAGTATGTATTTAAGTCTAAGCTCAAAGAAGGCAAACCTGTTGAGTTAGAAAGTAACTTGTAAAATTACAATGAGTTCTGTGCAGGGCCTATACAATAGTTGATATTTACCCTTTCCATAGGTAGTTGTTAATCATGAACCCTACGGTATCAGTTATTATTCCAACATTTAATAGATCAGATCTCTTACCAAGGTCTGTTGAGTCTGTTTTTTCTCAAACTTTTAAAAATTGGGAACTCATAATAGTCAATGATGGGTCCACTGATGGAACCAAAGGTTGGCTTGAAGCCTTAATTACCTCTCATGAGTTAAAACATAAAGTTAAAATTCATCATATTGAAAATCGAGGAGTGAGTGGAGCCAGAAATTATGCAATTAATAAATCACAGACTCCATGGCTGGCCTTTTTAGATTCAGATGATGAATGGTTACCAGATAAGTTAGAGAAACAATTAGAACTGTCCAACGATTTTGACTTTATTCATGGTGAAGAAATTTGGGTACGTAATGGTGTTCGTGTAAACCCTAAAAATAAACACAAAAAATCTGGAGGACGCATTTTTGATAAATGCATTCCATTGTGTTGTGTAAGCCCATCCACAACTTTGATTCGACGCTCTTTATTAGAAGAGGTAGGGTTGTTTAATGAAAGCTACCCAGTATGTGAGGATTATGAGCTTTGGTTAAGGGTTTGTGAAAAGTATGAAGTGGGATTTGTTTCAGATCCAGTCATTAAAAAATATGGAGGGCATGAAGATCAACTCTCTAGAAGGTTTAAAGCTATGGACTATTGGCGAGTAAAGGCTTTAGTACCATATTTGAATTCTATAAATATAACAGATGAGGAAAGAGAATTAGTGCACTCCACATTAGCAATTAAAATCGATATATTACTTAAAGGCTATAGGAAATACAGTAACTTAGAAAATATTGGTGAGATCATAGAAATTCAGCGTCTTTTAAGGTAATCTCCTGAGTTGAAATGACTTCGAGACTCTATAAAGAGTGATTGTAAAATCTAATTATTTTTTTCAAAAAAAAGCTGGGGGCGACTTGCGTCGGCCCCAAAAATTTACAGGAAACAGGTATTTTTTTAAGTATCTTTCGAACTTACTCTTGGTATAGCTTCTCAATCCTTGAGAAACCGGTGAGTTAAAGTTGCGAACCAAGGTCTTGGAGATAAGGGTAATCACTTAGAGGTACTTAGTGTGCATAAGTGATTACGAGCTTAAGTCTTATCCAAAAGATTGGTTCAATAATTGAAGTGCAGATTTTGCGGACTGGTTAGCCTGTGCAAGAACTGATACTCCAGCTTGGGTTAATATACTACTTTTAGTCAATTCAGCCGTTTCTTCAGCAACATCTACGTCTCGAATTCGAGAATTCGCAGCAGACATATTTTCTACCGATACAGCTAGGTTACTAATCGTGGACTGTAGCCTATTTTGGATTGCACCAAAATCCGCTCGCATGGCCGAGACGCTGACAATGGCAGAATCGATGGCTGTTAAGGAGTTCTGTGAGGAGGCTTTATCGGCCACACTCGTTAGATTCACCCCAATGGCGGCAGCGTTAGAATCGGCTTTTGAGGCATCAAAAGACAACCTATCGATATTTGGATCATTTCGAGTTCCAACTTGGAAATCTAAAATAGATCCAGTACCACTTAGGAGTTGAGTTCCGTTAAACTCAGTACCGTCGGCTATTCTGTCTATCTCAGATACTAATTGATCATATTCCACATTTAGGAATTGTCTTTCAACAGGACCAATAGTGTCTGAAGCTGCTTGTACGGCTAGTTCTCTTAAGCGAATTAAGATAGAACTTATTTCGTTAAGTGAGCCCTCTGCAACTTGGACTAGGGAAACCCCATCTGATGCGTTTCTTGATGCCTGTTTTAAACCTCGAATTTGAGCTTTCAAATTCTCAGAGATAGCAAGCCCGGCAGCATCGTCGCCGGCGCGATTAATTCTTAGACCCGAAGATAGTCTTTCTAAACTTCGATCTAAATTGAGCTTCGTATTAGACAAATTTCTTTGTGCATTCAACGAGGCCGTATTTGTATTTATTCTTAAACCCATGATTTCCTCCTCCGTGAAGAATTAACAGGCATCGATCCGTGATGCCTTCGGGACCCCATGTCCCGAGGGTTGATAATTTACTTACAATCCTTCTCGGTGTCTCATTTTGATTCTTTACTAAAAAGAAGTGTCTCATTTAAAAACAGGACTATGGGGTTGGGAAATAGTGACTATGGTCTGGGGAAGCACCTATGGTTCAAGGCTTATGACCTCAAAGTGCCAAATATTGTTGGCGCAAATAGTAACTCGTCACTTTTTTTGTCAGGTACTTTTTTCAACTTAGTATATAAGGATTACATAATACGAACCATGTAATTAATTCATGGTTTTTTCTTAGCAATATCAGTTAGTTAGGTTGTTCTTGGCAAAGGAGGAATAGTGAAATTAGGCATATGGCTTGCTTCTTAGGCCAGTTACAGAACTACATTTTTTTAAATGAAATCAATTTAAAATTTAAGAAAGCATAAGAAAATTAAAAGTTAGAAACTAAAAGAAAGGAATATAAAATGTTACAAACAAAACAAGTGAAGTATTTAGTAGCTATATTGGCCATGGGTGGATTGATGATATCTTGCCAAGGTCGGATGAAGGCTACGAAGTCTGCGCCGAAAGACACTGTGGTGGCAAATACCAATGTGGATGAAGAAGCCGACACATCTGGTGCAAATGTCGATGAAGATGGCAATATAGAAATAGTAGATGATAAGTTGACTTTAAGGTCAAAAATAGACCCTAAGTGTGAGCCAGGTGACGTTACCACAGCTTGTTTAAGTCAAGAAGAAGTTCGTGTAGAATCCACAAACCCAGAGCGTGATGATGAGATGGGAGTTGTGATTTCCATGAATATTGGTCAGCCTGAGGAGGAAGTGGTGCTAACCCCTGAGCAGCAAGCTTTGGATAATGAAGACGCAATGAACGGTACAGACGCAGCAGGCATTGGGCAAGAAGCATGGCAAGAAAAACAAGACCAACGGGCTCAAGAAGAAGATGAGCGTCTATCCGTAGCAATGATGGACCCGCAATCTATGAATGAAGAAGTACCTAAGGTACCGGTTCGGGTTGAACTGAGCAAAGAATCAACAATTGATATTTGGTATGACCGTAGATTTGTTGATGGGGATACGGACTCCGAGTTATTAGGTAGATTAAATTTGAAGAGTAGCAAATTAAAGAAAGGTACAAATGCTAGCACTGTTGCCCAAATGATTAGAGAATACTCTAAATGTGAAACCACTAAGGATATGGATTATAGTATTGAGTATGCTAAAGACTTTATTAAGAACGATGGTTTATATCATATAGAGAGAAATGATTTCTCACTAGGTTCAGTATGTGAATTTTATAAAATTCAAGCCGAAGAAGATGCTGCTGAGATTATCGCTGATGCGAAAGATGCTGAGGATGAGCGCTTGGAGCAAATAAGATTAGCGAAGAAAGCAGAACAGGATTGGGGTATAAAATCAATTGAAAATTTAAAAAAACAAAGGAAAATTGATGATGCTGCTGAAGCTGCAAAAGAGCAACAAGAGGCAGAAGCGAAGGTAAAAGCCTTAAGAGATAAAGAACAAATGGAAAGAGGAGATAGAGTCACTTTTCATAATGAAAAAACCAGAATTTCTTTAAGGTCTAAGACAGATACTGCAACACAGCAGAAGATGGCAGAAGAAACTGTCCCTAAGAAGGCTGTTGATGCAGGAGGAGCCAAGATTCTGCAAAAAGAGATGATGGTAGTTGCAAAAGCGCTGAATGCTTCAAAAACGAGATTTTTGAATGCAAGAGCGGAAGCAGAAAGACTATATAATGAAACTGTAGCAGCTCAGAAAACAATTGATGACGAGAATAAAGCTAAAATTCAAAAAGCTGCCGCAGAAGCTCAAGTTAAGAAAGAGGCTTATGCAAACAAAAGTAGATGGATAAAGACTCCTGCTGAAAATTTCAATGACTTTATGAACTGGGTGAAAAATTAAAGATTTCTACAAAGTAATATAGAGCTTTGACGTCCCAAGCCTAGCCTTAAAATCAATGTTGTATAGAATAATCAACAATGATTTTAAGGCTAGGCTTTTTTTTATTATTTATGCATCAGCTTTTTGTAAGTGATGTATTTGCATCGGCCAAAGTGAAGGCTCGATGTTATTCCACGGAGGTTACCACAAAGAACTGTAGAATCACGTATCCCCCGTACACCTTACAACTGAGTGAAAAAAAAATCACAGTACATGATGGTGTTTGGCGGTCTATTTTTGATTTCCCTTTAATTAATGAAAATTCGCAATGGCACAAGGTGGAGTTTCAAAAAAAGAAGGACTTATATTTTTTAAATATTTATGCTTGGGATCCTCCTAAAAAAGAATCAGAAATTCAAAGTTTAAAGTGGTACCTATTTCAGGTAAAATCCAAGAAAAGCCACTTGATAACAGAGCAAACTGTATGGAAGAGGTATTTAAAAGAGGAAGCCTTGGGTAAAGTATTGCCTAATAAGAATAAGAAAGTCAAAAAACGCTTTGGTTATGAACCCAAGGTAAAGCATAGCTTTAGTGTTAATAAAAATAACATTCATTGGCAATCGGGATTTAATAAGGGAGATGTTCATGGACTTTAAACCTATGAGTGGGCGTGTACTGCCACGTTTTTCAGGAGTAAAAACTTTTTTTAGGTTACCTCATGTGGGCATGAATGAGTCTTATGATGTGGGTATATTAGGGGTCCCTTTTGACGGTGGTGTAAGCTACCGCCCAGGAGCCCGCTTTGCCCCTTCAAAGGTACGAGAGTTTTCTTCTTTGGGTCGTGGTTATCACTGGAGTCGTGGTATTAATGTTTTTGATCAGTTAAAAGTGGCCGATATAGGGGATTGTCCTACGGTACCAATTAGCTTAGAAAAGTCTTATGAGTTAATAGAAAAGCACTTATCAGAGGTTTTAGCTTTAGATAAAAGAGTTATTTCCATTGGTGGTGACCACTCCATTACATTACCCTTATTGAGAGCTTATCATAAAAAACAGGGACAAAAATTAAACCTAGTGCATTTTGATGCCCATTTGGACACTTACCCCGCAGCTTGGGGTTTTGAATATCATCATGGCTCTTTTGTTCGCCACGCCATTGAAGAAGGTTTAGTAAATGGTGAGGGCTGCATACAAATTGGTATTCGTGGTCCCTTAGCCGGCGGCGATGACTTAGAGTTTGTAAATAAACATGGTTTACAAGTGGTTACTGTGGATGATGTGCGTGATAAGGGCATTAAAGGGGTATTAGCATCCCTACGTAAGCTTGAAGGCCCCACTTATCTAAGTTTTGATATTGATTGTTTAGATCCTGTTTATGCGCCCGGAACAGGAACACCTGTGCCCGGTGGACTAACTTCCTACGAAGTGCAAAAGCTCCTTAGAGGGCTTGAAATTAAAAACCTTGTGGGGGCCGATATTGTAGAGGTTTCCCCGCCTTATGACCCCTCAGACATAACTGCTATCACAGCAGTGGATGTGGCATTTGAGATTCTGTGTTTGATGGCTAGTGAGTAAGTATTAAAAGTTACTTTAATTTAGGAAACTTGAGAATCGTAGCACTTGGTTTTGATTTTTTTGTAAAGAAAGATCTGCAAGTTTTACTGGACGCTTGTGGCCAAAGTAAGGGAGTCTTAGAAATTTTATCTTGTCCATCTTGTTTGTTAACCTTTAGGTAATCCTCCTGGTAGTCAACGGCATATTTAAAGAACTTATTTTGTGCAGCCTTGCTCAGGTCTTCATTGTAAACACCAGTATCAGTAGTGCGAAGCTCATAGAATGTATTAAATATTTCGGCCCATCGTACTTCTTTGCTTTGAGTAGACATGGAATTTTCTTTACTAAACAATTCTTGCTTTACTTCAAATTCAAATAGGTCCATTTGAGTTAAACCCAATAAATCTCTGAGTCCGTGATCAGTTTTCACTGACTCCAGAAGATCCGCGTCTCCGCCAAGTAGAAATTCAGTATTAATTTGAGCTTTAACAAACTGTAGTGTTAATGACTTAGGCATAATGATTTCAGCAGCTAAAATTAGTGTTAGACCCTTTGCTGGGAATTCAAACTGTGAAATGGCCTGTAAATATCCAAGTGCAAGAAGAGAGTTGGCAAAATATTTTTTATCTGCCGGGGAACCATCAAAATAGTTATACCTCTCAACCAACGCTTTAGCAGCTTCTTTGACCTCTTTCATTTTGTCTTCAATAGTGTAATCTACGATTTCGTCATAGTCATGTCCCTCTAGAATTACTGTAGGGAAGAACATATCTAGTCTGTTTTCAATGTGATTTCTAAAATTTTGAGTATTGAAGCTAAGTGCTTCGTGGACCATGCTTTGCCCCAGGTAATCAGTGTACTTGAAAATCCCATTGGCAGATTTTAAAGTATAGTTGATGAGAGCCATTCGTTGTGCCACGGGAACTTTTTCATCAGTGATAAAATCGAAGGCCGCCTCCGAAAGAAAGCCCTTGTTTTTTTTTGTTTGTTTAATAAAAAAATTTAAAGCATCGCTGGACGAACCCATTTTAGTATAA
The DNA here is from genome assembly GCA_018663505.1 of Pseudobdellovibrionaceae bacterium. Lineage (GTDB taxonomy): Bacteria > Bdellovibrionota > Bdellovibrionia > Bdellovibrionales > UBA1609 > JABJQG01. Next base: position 12,890 of record JABJQG010000055.1, read on the forward strand.
GCTTTGTAGAATGAAATAGATGTTAGTGGGGAGCCTGCATAGATAGGTGCGTGGGATAGTACAGCTGACAATAGGGGTATTGTAAAGAGGGCTTTAGAGGCCCTTTGCAAAATATGCGTGATACGTATTGATTTAATAATCATTTATTTCCTTATTAGCTTTTACTGCGGTTGAATCTCTGTACTTTGAGAATCAAGATTAGCCAAGACTTGGTTTAACACGGTTTTCCAGGCTAAAATTTCCTTAAGTGCCCCATGCATTTCTATTTGTCGTTGAGTTAACTGTTTATTAAATGAGACGATAAGAGTCTCGTTAGCACTGTTATCAGCCACCTGCATATACGAATGAGCAATGTCGCAAGATAATATATTTGAATCTGTTACATATTTTTCTAGCCCGTCAAATTTAAATTCAGAAGTGTTATTAGCGGCAGAGGTTTTTACAATACCTGTTCCCACTAGCCTAATTGGAGAACTACCTACTTCAAGGTTAAACATATATGTTTTGTTGTCACAAAAAAGGAAAAGTTGAGGGTTTGCACCAGGATCGTTACTGTAGCGAATGAGTTGATTGAGGCCAAAACGTTTTTTGTTTTTAGCTTTTAAGGCTATTTTTTCTGGATTTTCAAAATTAAATCCGCCTTTACTATGCAATCTGGTAAGCTTTCTTTGAAGTTTAGGAAGATTTTCTCGTTTCATTTTCCCTATTGCTTGAATTTGTCCAACAGTGAACAGTCTGTAGTTTCTAATTTCAGAACCTTTTTCTTTCTGATCAAAACTATGCGCCTCAAACAGGCTTTTATCTCCAGAGGTTACACGAGTGAGGCTTGTGGTAAATTGTTTACCATCTCGGTTCTGTGATGCGGTAATAACCACACCAAACAGAGTTTCCACCTGTAAGGTGACCTGGTTTGACTTGTCATCGTTTTGGAAAGTGATTTCTTGTAAATCAGGATTGGCTGGATTTAAAAAATTAGCTGGCAAGCCAAGGGTTTCAAGAGCTTCTTGAATCAATTCAGGTTTTTCTGTTGTACCAAGGTTTGCTTGTTCTCCAGCGAACAGTTGAGTTGGTAGTAGCAATAGCAAGCATATAGCAAAATGATAATACAATGGGACTCCTTTATTACATTTTTATAGTTAAGATATTCATGATTTATGCCACAAAAGGATAAGCTCAGTTCGGACTTGGAGTGTTTGAGCATATCTATATTGTATAAATTATTGCAAGGAGTCCTGTATTGTCACTATGGTGAGACTATACCCGGGTAATGAACTTGTTGGAGACTAACATAAATAGTCAGCTATTCAGAGTTTGTTCAACAGATAGATTTACTACTTAAATAATTACAGGTATTTGCGTGTGATGAGTTATGGCTAATATATTGCATTTTAAACGGTTTTGCCCAAATTTGAATGTAAAATTTAGTTTTAAAACAAAAATTTTGATATGGGTTAACAATAAGGAATTAATATTGAGCCAGGCACTTAAGAGTATTGTTATTGTATTTTTATTTCTTTTATCTACGGTTTCAGCGGCAGTAGCTGTACCAAGCCTTAACAAGAAAAATTTTGAAAGTTATGATCATTCATTACTAAAAGAGATTTATGCTACAATATTTCACAATATTAAAAGAAATATGGAATTACTAAATGAGTATCATTATTTAGATGATAAATATTCAACAGCAGACCACTCTATTCAAAAATTAGATAACCTGAAAAATTCTCTAAGTTTTAATAATGGTTATCCATTTCAAAGCAAGCATGCTCATCCAGGTGAGACTGAAGAGTACAAACAGTTGAATGATTTTTTAGAAGAACTATCCAAAAGAATTGTAAAACTGAAAAATCAAAGTCGTTACCTGTTGGAACAAAGAGATGAAGTTGAGCAACAGTTTTTTGGAATGTTAATTCCATTATCAATTCTATATTTTAATAATATAAATGAAACTAGCATTCAAATATCAAGTTACGATAAAACAATGGATTTAATGGAAGATTTAAGAGGTTTGTTGTTAACCCAATACGGTAAGGACTTTAGAGATAAGAAAATACTAATCAACTTTCCTAAAAAAATACCTAGATCAATTCATCTCAGTGGTTCAAAAGCACGGACAGTGTTTCAGTTCCTTACTAATACAGGTAAAGTAAATCATAGTTATAAATTTACAACAACAGTGGACCATGAGGTTGCTGAAAGCAGAGTCAATTTTTTCGCAAAAGTATTTTTTAAGCAGAACTGGGATCAAATTAATGATGAGAGCAGTATTAAGATTAAAATTAAATCTAGAGAAGTGAGTAGTAAAATAAAGCTTTGTAAGCAAATAGATCAGGTTGTCATTGGTAAGATAAGTTTTATGACTAAAAAATATTTGCAAGATGGAAACCATGAATACTCTGAGAATGATGTGAAAATTATTACTGAGGAATTAGATCTACCCACAGATCTTGTTGGAGTTCGAGTTATGGAGTATTCCTGTATCATTAATTAATTTATATTACTCACATTACGCATTGTTCCCCGGATTTAGAACCTAGCACTGATTTAAAGGTTCCCTTTTTGACACCAATATCTTCGGCACGACAATTGCTATACCTACATTTGGGATAAAAAAATTTAAACAGGGGGGACATCTTGACATCACTACGTCAAAATTTTTTGAGAGCAACTACAAGCGTCATTTTATTAGCAATAAGCTTAAATTTTTCACAAGCATTGGCAGAAAACACCGAAGTCACATTAACTCGAGGTGCAAACTCATCACATCTAGAGACTCAGTTGAGTCAAGATGAGTATCGTACAGAGGCATACGAGGATACTTATTATGAGTCCGTGCCTTATGAGGCCATTGAGGAGTACGAGGTTGATGTGCCTTACCAAGACATTGAATATTATGAGGTAGATGTTCCCTACCAAGCTCGGGAAAGTTATATGGAGAGGGAGACCTATTATGAAAACGAAGAGCGTTGTGAAAGGGTTCCTGTACGTAATCGAGTGTGTCGTGATGTAGAAAGATGCGTTAATGAACAAGTTCGACATTGTACAAAAAGACAAGTTTGCAAGGACACTCCACGGGGGAAAATTTGTCGACCAGTGAATGATTGTACCACTAAAACAGAACGTAAATGTCACTCAAGACCAGTATGTGAAGACCACACAACTTATGAGAGACAATGTCGCACGGTAAGAGTTCCGCATACCAGAATGGTTAAAAAAAGTAGAACGGTCACACGCTACCGTAAAGAAACAAAATCGAGAACAGTAACTCGATATAAAAAAGAAACACGTACCAGAACTGTAACAAGATACCGCGATGAAGAACGTTGTTGTGTAACAAAGTATCGTGAAGTTTTTGATCATCAGTGGGTTTTAAATGTGGAAATCAAATTTCCAGAAAATGCAGAGCTATATGATACTGAGACTGAAAAGGTGAATGTTTACCTTGCAGGGGATGAAGCAAATCCTGAGGCCTCTATTAATATAGATAGCAGTATTTATCGTTATAAAATTAAAGAACAATCTCTACAGGGAGATACATATAGAATTCAGCTTGAGTTGAATCCACACCTCGGAGAAAACGAACTCGGCCAACATACAATTAGTAATTTTGGCATTAATTTTATCTCAAGAAGTTCCGCAATCATAAGTTTTTCAGAGCAAGCCTACTTACCGAGGGTGATGTCTGCTTATGAAGTCCAGTTGATTGAGCAAGAATCTGGAGAGAATGTTTTCTCCAAAGAATTGATTGCTAATAAAAAAGGTCTTGTAGAAATAGAGGTGGATAAACAACTGGATATTAAGAAATCCTATTTATTAAAATTAAATGTAATTAGAGAAGGCGTTGTAGTTGATAAAGAAAGTGTTAGCTTTCAAAAAGAGACTATATATGACTTTTCACCTTTAAATGATAGTGACCATGATCGAAGCAGTATAAGTAATATCAGTGCCAAACGTACAGATAAAATCTTATCTATTAAATTTAAAGATAAGGGACTTCATGCAAAAATAACAAGTGAGTATATTTTTACCATTACCGATTCTCTTAGCAAAGAAATACTATCCACAGAAAAAGCCAATCCTTTGGATTTATCACAAGATAATGAGGGAAACCTTGTATACAGTGTGAATAGTAAGCCCTTTGAAATAAAGAATGTGACATGGTCATTAGCAGTTCATCGAAAAAGTTTATTTTTAAATAAAGATATTGAGTTTTCCTATAATGGGGACTTGTTATTTGAAATTGATCCAACGCCATACAAAGATCAAACTCTTTTGCAGAAAATAGTTGTAAAAGGATCTCGGCTTGAAGCGAAATTGAGCTTTAAGGATCTATCAAAAGTGCTCAGTTATGTGGATACAGAGTACAAAATAAAAATAACTAGAAAAGGATCTTTTAGCAAAAGAAAAACTCTTGTGAGTTATACTGTAAAAAGATCTGAACTGATTGGAAACAAGGAGTTCATAAGTCTTTCGTTACTTAATGATTTAAAGGGTTCAAGAAAGTACATAAAAAAATACGCGAAATCTAATAAAAAACTAACAGTAAGTATTCAAGTAAAACGGTTGGATATTAGAGTGAGTAAAATTGAAATTGCGAATTTTACAAAATCTGTAAAATTGAAAGTAAAGTAGATTGTATGGATGTGATTTTACCACGAGTAATTTGTGGTAAAATCATGAGTAAGATCGGAACCTGGCACTAATTGAGAACTAATTCTTGAACTATCTTTAGAGCGCCCTGGAGGTCGTCGCGGTTTGGAGCGGCACCTTGGGCAAAGTCTGGCCGTCCACCGCCTTTGCCACCCATGGATTCGGCAAGGCCTTTTAGTAGCTGGCCGGCAGAGAGATCTTTAATAAGATCTTTGCTTACTGAGACAATGATAGGGTGAGATTTATCTCCCTTACCAATTACAACTACGACACCAGTTTGAATTTTATTTTTAAGTTTATCAGTGACCTGTGAAAGCACTTTTCTGTCATCCATGGAGACATCAGCAAATACTAACCTCGCATTAAGGTTTCCTCTTTTAAAAGTTGTAGCGGAGTTCACAAGGTCGTCAATATTAATCTGATTCCCTTTTGCACTTTCTAAGTTTTTCTGCAGAGATTTGTTTGTAGCCTGAGTCTTCTCAATCCAATCTAACAAAGGGGCTTGAGTGGTGGCATTAAGGTCTTCGGACCAGCTTGATGGTTGAGATATGATCTGGCCTGCTTTTTCATATGTTTTTTGAATATTTAATAAATACTGAAGTACAACCTCACCAGCCAAGGCCTCTATACGTCTTATGCCAGAGCTAACACCAGTTTCGCTGACAATTTTAACGGCTCTAATTTCTGCAGTATTGGCCACATGGGTTCCACCACAGAGTTCCATGGAAAAGTCTCCCATGCTAAGAACACGGACTTTGTCTCCATATTTTTCACCAAATAAAGCCATGGCGCCTTTTTCTTTAGCGTCGTCGGGGCTCATTACCTCTGTTATAACAGGGCAGGAGTTTGAGATTTCTCTATTTACAAGATCTTCTATTTGTTGAATTTCATTATTCGTCACGGGTTTGTTATGAGTAAAATCAAATCGCAACCTATGAGCTTCTACTAAAGATCCAGCTTGGCTAACATGATCGCCAAGCACTTCTTTAAGAGCACTGTGTAGTAGGTGAGTGGCAGAGTGATGTGCAGCAATTTTTCGTCTTACTTTTACACTTAATTTTAATTCCGCGGATTCTTTAAGCTTAAGCTTTCCGTCAATGCCCTCTACCCAATGAAAATGTACATCATTTTTTTTAATACAATCAAAGACTTCACCTTTAAAATTGTCAGCGAGGATTTGACCATGATCACCGACCTGTCCACCACTTTCTGCGTAAAATGGTGTGGATGCAAAAACCACTAAAGCTTTTTGCCCAGCTTTTAATTCTTGAAGTTCTTTTTCACCATCTGACATTAGGATAACATTAGATTTTGTATTTAGGCTGTCATAGCCCAAAAAATCAGTCTTAGAACCACAAGTATCCATAACTTTCTGTGCACATTGTACAAGGTGGCCATCGTTAGACTTCATGGCGTTACCTTTCCAACTCATACGGGCCTTTGCCTTAGAGTCGGCCATAAGCTTGTTAACGGCATTTTCATCAAAGCTAAAATGATTTTCTTTAAGCATTAGGCTGGTTAAATCAAAGGGAAAACCATAGGTGTCATACATTTTAAAAACAAACTCAGGGTCCATAACGTTACTGCTTTGGCTTTGGCTTTTTATTTTTTGAGTTAAAAGCTCTGTACCCTGATCTAATGTCTTTAAGAAGCGAACCTCTTCGTCTCTAGCGGTTTGTAAAATAAGTTGGGAGCGTTCTTTCAGTTCGTTATATGGGGATTTCATTTGGTCAATTACGGTTTGCATAAGCTCAGAAAATAGAGTGTGTTCGCAAATACTTCTTCCGTAACGAATGGCGCGTCTCATAATTCGTCTTAAAACATAACCTCGCCCTTCATTAGAGGGGAGTACCCCATCAGCAATGAGAAAGGCAGTGGTGCGTGCATGGTCAGCTAACACTCTTAGGGCTATATTGGTTTGGTCCACGCTCGCACGTTCTTTGTTGCTAATGTTATTAAAAGACATGACATATTCTGTGTTGGATATGCTACATGCTTTTTGAATAATACTTTGGAAAATATCTGTATGATAATTATTAACCTGGCCTTGTAAAATTGAGGCCAGTCTTTCCACGCCCGCACCAGTATCAATAGATGGTTTTGGTAGTGGAGTCATTTGTCCAGTTTCGTCTTCGAAGTATTGCATAAAGACAAGGTTCCAGACTTCCATATAGCGGTCGCCTTCGCCGCCCATAACATTGTCTTTGGGGTTGCCACCAACTTCCTCGCCTAAGTCATAGAAGATTTCCGAACAGGGACCACAGGGACCTGTTTTGCCCATGCGCCAAAAATTATCCTTTTCACCAAAGCGGTAAATACGATCTTTGGGAATATTTTCTTGCTTATGCCAAATATCAAAAGCTTCGTCATCGGTATCAAACACAGTTACATAGAGCTTGTCTTTAGGTAGGTTTAATGTGTTTGTTAGAAAATCCCAACCATAATGAATGGCTTCCTTTTTGAAATAATCACCAAAAGAGAAATTCCCTAGCATTTCAAAAAAAGTATGGTGGCGAGCTGTGTGGCCCACATTTTCCAGGTCATTGTGTTTTCCGCCGGCTCGTACGCACTTTTGAATGGAAACCGCACGGTTATAATCCCTTTTTTCCAAGCCTAGAAATGTATTTTTAAACTGGTTCATCCCAGCATTCGTAAATAGTAAGGTAGGGTCGTTATTAGGGACCAATGAACCACTGTCCACAGGGGTGTGGTTATGGGATTTAAAATAATCAACAAAAGCAGATCTTAGATCTTGAGTTTTCATAGGGGTCCCTTAAGCTAAAATTTCGAGCACAATATTGATAGTACTACTATCATATCCCCTTTGAGATAAGAAGCTCAAATGTTTTAAAAAGATACATTTATAGTCATGTGTTTGTAGCTAGCTTCCCTTACTGAGTGCTTAATCTAGACATGGAGTTTAGAGTTTCAGTTTGGCTTCCAGTAAACTGAGAGGAAGAGCTCCAGCATCAAGTATCTGGTCGTGAAACTCTCTTATATCAAACTGGTCTCCTAGTTTTTTCTGCCTGTATTTTTTGAGTTCCTTTATTTTTAGCTCCCCAATTTTGTAAGCCAAAGCCTGGGCGGGCATAACTATATAGCGGTCAACCTCCACCTCTATGTCATGTTTCGTTTTTCCTGTATATTTATTAAAGTATTCAATGGATTGTTTTCTCGTCCAACCTTTGGAGTGCATACCCGTATCCACAACAAGCCTTACTGCTCTCCACATTTCGTAAGTTAGTTGACCAAATTTAGAGTAAGGGTCTTTATAAAATCCCAGCTCCTCACCCAGTGATTCGGCATATAAACCCCAACCTTCCACATAGGCAGTGAAGTGTCCGTGTTTTCTAAAGTTGGGTATGCCAGTAAGTTCTTTGGCAATGGATATTTGTAAATGATGTCCTGGAACAGCCTCGTGTAGAGTGAGAGCTTCCATTTCCCACTTTGGGCGACTGTCTAATTTATATGTGTTGGCATAAAACAGTCCTGCTCTACCGGCTTCTATAGACCCTCGAACATAATAAGCGGTGGTTTGTGCTTTTTCAGAGTAGCTGGGCACAGGCTCGATCCCGTATGGCAGCCTTGGCATAAGGTTAAACAACTGAGGTATTTTTGCATCTGCTCTTTTTGCAATATCTCTATATCCCATTAATAAATCATTTTTCTTTTTATAAAAAAACTGAGAATCAGTTTTTAAAAAGGTCAAAAACTCTTTAAAGCTGCCTTTAAACTTAAGCCCTACAATAATTTGATTCATTTCTTTTTTGATTCTTTGAACTTCAGATAAACCGATTTTATGTATTTCATCGGGTGATAGATCTGTGGTGGTCATTTCTCTTACTTTTTGTGAGTACCATTTTTTGCCATTAGGCAATGCACTAAAGCTAATGGACTTTCGACTTCCAGGTAAATATTTACCTTTAAAGAAACCATATAGTTTTTTATAAGTAGGGTTCACCTTGTTTATTAGAATTTTTTTTGCTTCATTTTGAAAATAAGTCTTATTTTTAACAGATTTTGGCATTTCTAAAAATGGGCGATACATAGGGTGTTTGTTCATGTCTTCAGTAGTTAAAGCAAGTATCTGGTCAGGTACGCTCTTTATGGAAATTTGTGGTGGTGTGACCCCTTTAGAGAGCCCAATTTTAAGAAGCTCTGTGGTTTGATCCACATATTTTGGTAGATTTTTTAGTCTTTCTAAGATGTCGGTATAATTTTTTTTATTTTTTTTTGGCATTTGATTGATTGTTCGTGGCGGCCCTTGTTGTGGCCCCCAAAGTTGAGTTACGGGAAATAAGTAGGAATCAAAAGCCTGGCCATCCACACTCAATTGCGTTTGGTAAAGATCTAAGTCGTAGCTTAACTTATCTTGTTTAGATAGTTTTTTTCGCTGTATCTTTTTGAGTTGCTTAAGGTAGTTTTTATTGTGTGCCCTTCTCTTCTCATAGGCATGTATGGAGTTGTCGGACCATAATCTTGCAGCACTTTTATGCCCTAGGCTATATGCCCAGGTGGGATAAGTTTTCATTAAATATGACCATTCTTTGTCAAAGAGCTGATTTAATTTTTGAGATTCCGTAGAGGCCTTTACGGTGTTCATTAAACAGAGAACAGAGCAAAATATTAAAAAGGATTTCATAAGAGTTCTCCAAGTGGCGTTAAGAAAAATAGAGTGTACTGGTGTTGTGTCGCTAACTCCAGTTTTAATTCATTTGTATATAATTACCTTCTTATTTTCCATAACCACAGAGAGCTATAACTGGTACTTGTTACATATTGTTTTTGGGAATGGTGGGGTCTTCTATAGGTTTTCTTTGAACTCTTTTTCAGAGAGACCTCGAATGCCTAAATTAAGGGCATCTTTGTTTAACGCACCTTAGGTAATAAAGGTTTTAAATAGTGTGCTCATGTAAAAATACACGCTTGACTTACAAAAAACTTACACATATCTTAGCAAGAAAGCAAGGGCATTCTGTTAATGCAATGCTAGGGCTTTGACACTCAACACGTATAAAGATCATAAATAAGGTATGCACGGATGACAATAGGGGGCACATTGCAAAATCCAATAAAAAGCGGATTTTCTAAGTTTTTTGTAGAGATGGCTTGTACCTTTTTCTATCTAGGAAAGTTTCCTAAAGCTCCGGGGACTGTGGGAACCCTAGGGGCCATTCCTTTGGTTTATTTACTGGCCCAAGGTGGGGATGTTTTCTATCTACTGACCACCTTGGTACTTATTTTAGTTTCAATTTATTTGTGTGAACTCTATGAAAGGTTTTTTCAAAAGCACGACCCCGGTGCCATAGTCATAGATGAGGTGGTAGGTTATTTAGTGGCCATGGCTTTATTGCCTTTGGCTTGGCAGTCTTTTTTGTTGGCATTTATATTATTTAGAATTTTAGATATTTTTAAGCCCTCTTTAATTGGTACTTTAGATAGAAAACTAAAGGGAGGATTTGGTGTTGTGGCTGACGATCTTATGGCTGGGGTCATGGTTAATGTGATTATGCAGCTTATCTATTTAAATACACCTTGGTTGGGATCCCAACTGGAAAAACAGGCGGGTGTGATTTGGTAAATTTAGAATTACAGTCTGTCTTAGAAAAAATAGCGGGAATATTAGTTAAAAGAGGTCAAAATGTATCTTTAGCAGAAAGCTGCACGGGTGGCTTGGTTTCGGCTTATATCACCTCTATGCCTGGAAGTTCTAAATATTTTGAAGGTGGAATCATTAGCTATTCTAACCTTGTAAAGCAAAATGAACTTTTAGTGCCCTTTAGCTTAATTGAAAGCATGGGGGCGGTGAGTGTACCTGTGGCAAAACATATGGCCTATGGGGTTCAACAAAAATTACAAACCCATTGGGGATTGTCCGTTACAGGGATTGCTGGTCCGGATGGTGGGACGGCGGATAAGCCAGTGGGCACTGTGTGCTTTGCTTGGGTTGGTCCAGGTTTTGAAAGGGTCACAAGAATGAATTTTAATAAATCTTTAAGTAGAAGTGAAATTCAACAGGAGTCTGTGGCTTATTGTTTAAGTCATTTTTTAAAAATATTGGAAGAACAGTAAAGCCACACAGAGGTCTAGGGTAAAGAGTAAGTGCAAGTTTTAAATAAAAATTTTAATAAAAATTAATACTAAGGAGAAATAAATGAAATCAGCACCGCAAAATGAAAAAGGTAAAGCCATTGAACTAGCCATTGCAAATATTGAAAAGCAATTTGGTAAGGGCTCCATAATGAAAATGGGAGACAAAGGGGTTGTAAAACAGATACCGGTATACAGCACAGGCTCTTTAAGCTTAGATATTGCATTAGGTACAGGTGGTTTGCCACAAGGTAGAATTGTGGAAATTTATGGGCCAGAAAGTTCTGGTAAAACTACTTTAGCTTTATCAACAATTGCTCAAGCACAAAAAGTTGGGGCTACGGTGGCTTTTGTTGATGCCGAGCATGCACTAGATATTGGTTATGCACAAAAATTAGGTGTAGATATTGATGATATGTTGGTTTCACAACCAGATACAGGTGAGCAGGCTTTAGAAATCACAGAAACCTTAGTACGCTCAGGCGCAGTGGATGTTTTAGTCATAGATTCAGTAGCGGCCCTAACTCCACGTGCAGAAATTGAAGGAGATATGGGGGATAGTCATATGGGTTTACAAGCTCGTTTGATGTCCCAAGCTTTAAGGAAGTTAACTGCAATTATTCACAGAAGTAACACCCTGGTTATTTTCATTAATCAAATTCGTATGAAAATTGGCGTGATGTTTGGAAACCCAGAAACAACAACGGGTGGTAATGCACTTAAGTTCTATTCTTCAGTAAGACTGGATGTGCGCAGAATTGGTGCCATTAAAAATGGAGATGAAATTACAGGTAACCGAACTTCAGTTAAGGTAGTAAAAAACAAACTAGCGCCTCCGTTTCAAAAAGTTGAATTTGATCTTATGTATGGTGAAGGTATTTCTGCAGAGGGCGATTTACTAGACTTGGCTGTTAAAAAAGATTTAGTGGATAAGTCTGGGGCTTGGTATAGCTACAATGGTGAAAGGTTAGGCCAGGGGCGTGATGCTGCAAAAAAATACTTCAAAGAAAATTCTGAAATAATGGAAGCGCTTAAGGTTAAAACCTTAGAAGTTTATGGTGTTACTAAAAATGCGGTGACAGCAAAATCTGAGGAAACCAAAGAAGTTACAGCATTAGAAAAACCTGTTAAAGTAAAAAAAGGGCGAGCTGCTAAGCACTAAGGTCCTGAAAAATTCTAGCCTATGGGATATAAAATCTCTAGGCTAGGTTAAAAGTACATCTAATAGAAGCAAAAAACCTCATATAATTAAGCAATGAAAAGATATAGCTTAGTTTTATGGGGTTTTTTATTTCTATTAATTTCGGCACCGGTGAATGCAAAGATATTTCACATATCGCCATATGCATTGAGGTCTAATAATCAAGAATTGGTTATCAAATATCAGCTGACCACACCAGAAAAATTACGTTTGGAAGTTGTGCGCGCGCATAAAGGCGAAACAATTAAAAATATCGGTACTATTGATAGTGTTGATGGATTGGTTACAGAGAGTATCGGTAACCAAAAGTGTGGAGACTTTATAGAGTGGAACCTTTATAATAATTTCGACGAGCTTCTACATAAATCAAATCTTCACTATTATCCTTGTGAGAAAAAAGATAAGTTTTTATTTGGATTTTATGCAGATACACAAAAAAGTCCAAAACGTCATTTAAGTATTGCCACTGTGATGGCTGACATTGTAAGTAAAAATAATCTTGGTTTTGTTATTAACGCTGGTGATGTAGTGCAAACAGGTAAAAAAGAAAAACAATGGTATAAGTTTTTTAATGTTGCAAAGTACTATCTAAATGACACGCCTCTTGTGGCAGCACTGGGTAATCATGATTATAGAGATGGAACTGCAGAATTTAACCCTATGCCAATAAAATTTGATAAATACTTAAGGCATGAAAACTCTATACCCAATGGACAAATAAAAGTTGAGTTTCCCCATTTTGATTTTATGGTTTTAAATTCAAATTTTAAAGAAATGACTCCAGAAGGCATTCAATCACAATGGACCTGGATATATGAGGAGCTACTGAATTCGAAGAAAAATAAGAAATCTGTGATACTCAGTTTTCATCATTCACCAATTTGTTCTGCTTTTAGTTGTAACATGAAAACAGAGAGAACTTTAAAGAAGAAGTTGATACCTATGATTGAAAAAAGTGGTGTGGTTAAACTAGTTCTCACAGGACATACACATTATTATGAACGATCCATCAAAAATGGTATAACTTACATCGTTGCAGGACCTGCCGGTGGAACAAAAAATATTTTAGGTAAAATAGAAAACCCTTTTTCTAAGTATACAAAACGAAGAGCTATAACCTTTACTCTATTAGAGGTTGAAAATAAGGTGATTAAATTTAAAACATTTAATAACGATGGCTCTGTTATTGACCAAGCTACAGTAACTGGGATTTAGAAAGAGACAAGAGTCCCCATGGTGTTATTTGCGGCAGGGTGAAACTCAGTATTTAAATTAATATTCATCACACGAATTTTTGTGTTTAGCTTTTTGGCATGTTCCACAGACTTATGATGAAGTACGCCAGCACCATTATATAAAATTTTAAGTAAATCGTCATAGCTAATTTGTTCATAAAAACTAGCCTTAGGGTTTTGTTTAGGGTCTTCACTATAGATACCGTTTACATCTTTATAGATTTCACATTCATTCACATTATAATGGGAAGCAAAGGCTACGGCTGTAGTATCGGAACCACCTCTGCCCAGAGTTGTTATCTCTTTAGTTTCTGGGGTAACCCCTTGGTATCCGGCGATGATTACAATCTTATTCTCTTTCAGAGACTCATCCACGCGAATAGGTTTTAATTCCTTGATTGTAGCATCATTATGATCACCAGTGGTGAGTATACCAGCTTGGCTTCCTGTAAAGCTTATGGCCTTACACCCAAGGTTTTGTAGAGCCATACTCATCAAGGAGATGGATATGCGCTCTCCAGAGGACAAAAGCATATCCATCTCTCTTTGAGAGGGAGTGCTACAAATCTTTTTAGAAAGCAACTGGAGTTCGTTAGTGGTTGACCCCATGGCACTAAGGATCACGATCATTTGATCACCATTTTTATAAGACTCAGATATGCCTTGAGCAATTTCTTTTATTTGCTCAACAGTGCTAAGGCTACTACCGCCGTATTTTTGTACACGAATCATAGGTGTACCTTAGATAGATTTTTACATCTTGTCAGTATATTCAAAAATATTTAATAAAAATGGATAAACTAAAGCTGGGACAACAGTTAAAAGTACTTTTGAATGTACTGTGAAGCGTTTGCCAAGTGACCTTTTGGGATCCTGAGCCAGTAGCCTTTTTCGGAGTTTGGGATAAGATCTTTTAACAGAGCTGGATTGAGAGATTTAAAGTGTTTTCCGCTGAATCCCATGTATTTTGCCATATGCTTTAAATTTGTGCCACCAGGTGCAAAGAAAGGCTCATGTTCTAGTTGGCTCATTTTTTTTGGTACTTTAAAGCCATATAGTTTTGGAATTTTTGCCATCAACACAGTGGCTATTAACTTTGGAATATAGTGGCGAGTTTCTTTAGGGAAATCTCTTTTTTTTGATAACTTCCAATAATCTTTAGTTTTATGTTTTTTTATAAGCCTTAAAAGACGGTTTTCACCCATATTGTATGCAGCTGCGGTTAAGTACCAAGAACCAAATATTTTGTAAAGATCAGTGATATATTTGGTGGCTGCGATTGTGCTTTTATGGAAATCCATTCTTTCATCAATCCACCATTCTTTTTTAAGTCCATAACGTTTACCCGTTGAGGAAATGAATTGCCAGTAACCAACGGCTTGGGCGTGACTAGTGGCATTTGATTTAAGACCACTTTCGATAAGTGCAATATAAGATAGATCTTCAGGCAAACCACGTTCTTTAAATACCTTTTTCATTTTTGGTAAATACCTTGTTGATCTTTTTAACCATGTATTAAAAGTTCTCTTGCGGTTGTTTTGAAACTCATGAATCCAAAATTGCACTTTCATATTATAAGTAATAGGAATATTAAAAAATGGCTTTTTATCCACAGGTGAGTAGTGTCTTTTATATGCAGCTGTTGAAGGTTGAGCTAAAAGCACAAAAGAAAGGGAAAGAAAAATTTTAAAAAATAGTTTTAATAACATATCAACATTTAGTATAAAATATTTTTCCTTACTGTCGAGTTATAATTTAAATATGTAAGGACAAGATCCCGTCACTGAATGTCTTATCTGTCAAAATTTTGTTGTTAAATGACTTAAGGATTTTGGTTTTTGTTTATAATTAGCTATTTAATGGTCTTGGTTTCTAGATCTAGGTCACTATAAACCTAGACTTTCATCTAAAATACTTAAAGTGTCTGATCTTTGGCACAAGCCTTGCTCTATCACAAGGTAGAGGAAAAATTATATTTCTCAAAACAAAAGGTTGTTGTTCAAGGATGAGCACTAAAGGGATATACACAGCGCTAAGTGGAGCCATTGCACAAAATGCAAAACTGGACACTATTGCCAATAATATTGCTAACTCATCTACTGCAGGATTTAAAAAAGACCAACAAGTATTTAAAGAGTACCTTACGGCAAATGAAAAATATCCAGATAATATACAAGTGCCAAGAGTCACAGCTTCTATTGAAAGTTTTTATGATAATCAGGGTGGTGATCGAGGCTATGTTGATTCCGCAGGTACATTTACGGATTTTTCTCAAGGATCTTTAAAGCAAACAGGAAATAAATTTGATTTAGCCTTGGAGGGAAAAGGTTTTTTCGAAATTATGACTCCA
>JABJQG010000060.1 GCA_018663505.1 Pseudobdellovibrionaceae bacterium
GTTACAAAACTTACTCTTTCATCCATAAGACTCACCTTTTTCCACGGCATAACTACCTCCAGTTATCCGTATAAAGTGTAACCTATGTCGTGACTAGATAATGTTACCTATGTTCCTTTAGTAACAGGGGCGGCCAGCCCCTGATCTCCCATGGATGGAAAAGTCCCAGGGGGCAACCAATAGTCCATAACTACCCACACCTAAAACCATACAATTAAATCAATTCTAAGAAAATTTCTTGAAACCTATTTTAATATCTGGTTTAAACGCCTATGAATTGTTAAATATATTAGCAAATTTCTAAAACCCCATTAAATAAGGAAAAGATTATGTCCCTATCTACAGTATCCGCAAAACATATTCTGGTTGAACAAGAACACGAAGCTCAAGATCTAGTAAGAAAATTAGATGAAGGCACCACCTTTGAAGAATTAGCCCAAAAATTCTCTAAATGCCCATCTGGTCAAACTGGTGGCGACTTAGGTGAATTCGGCCGTGGTCAAATGGTCCCAGCTTTTGAAGAAGCAGCTTTTGGTTTAGATGTAAGCCAAGTTTCTGCACCCATCCAAACACAGTTTGGTTATCATTTAATTCTTAGATATAGCTAATCGTTCAGCTATTCAAAAGTTTTACGATTCTTACAAATAAAAAAACCCAAGGCCTAAACCTTGGGTTTTTGAGTTTTAATAACTTAAAGCCTAAAGCTTTAAATTACATCATAGGCATTCCTCCGCCCATGCCACCCATTCCGCCCATACCACCTGGCATTCCACCGGCAGCAGGCTCTTCTTTAGATGGAGCTTCAGCAATCATAGTTTCTGTTGTTAACATTAACGAAGAAACTGAGGCTGCATTTTCTAAACCACAACGAACAACTTTAACAGGGTCAATAACACCAGATTTTAATAAATCTTCGTAAACTTCTGTTAATGCATTAAAACCATAAGCTTTAGATTTGTTGTTTAAAATATTGTTAATAACAATTGATCCTTCAAGACCAGCATTGGCAGCAATTTGACGAATAGGCTCTTCACAAGCTTTTTGTACAATGGTTGCACCAAATTTTTCTTCAGGAGAAAGCTCCATAGATGAAATCACTTGAGCAGCTCTTAGTAGGGCTGTTCCACCACCAGCAACAATACCTTCTTCAACGGCAGCACGAGTCGCGTTTAAAGCATCTTCAACACGATCTTTCTTCTCTTTCATTTCAACTTCAGAAGGGGCTCCAACATGAATCACAGCAACACCACCAGAAATCTTAGCTAATCTTTCTTTTAATTTTTCTTTATCATAGTCAGATGTAGAATCTGAAACTTGATTTTTAATGAGCTTCACACGAGCATCAATATCAGCTTTCGTACCAGCACCATCAACCACGATTGTGTTATCTTTATCAATCACAATGCGCTTCGCTTGCCCAAGATCTTCTAATGTTGCTTGCTCTAAAGTATGACCAGTTTCTTCACTGATTACTGTACCGCCAGTTAACACAGCGATGTCTTCTAACATAGCTTTTCTTCTGTCACCAAAACCAGGAGACTTAACTGCAGCTACATTAATCGTTCCTCTTAATTTATTTACAACTAGAGTGGCAAGTGCTTCACCATCAACATCTTCTGCAATAATTAATAGTGGGCGGCCTTGTTTTGCAACGCCTTCTAACGTGCCAACTAAATCTTTCATAGAAGAGATTTTTTTGTCATAGATTAAAATGAAAGCATTTTCTAAAACAGCTTCCATGTTCTCTGGGTTCGTTACAAAGTAAGGAGATAAGTAACCTCTATCAAATTGCATACCTTCAACAACGTCTAAATGTGTTTCAGCAGTTTTGCTTTCTTCAATAGTGATAACGCCTTCTTTACCCACTTTATCCATTGCTTGAGCAATCATAGTTCCAATTTCAGTATCATTATTAGAGGAAATAGTTCCAACTTGCTCAACCTCTGTAGAGTCTTTAACTTTTTTAGAAGTTTTGTTTAACTCAGCAACTATTGTGTTCACAGCCTTATCAATACCTCTTTTAATCGTCATTGGGTTGTGACCAGCAGAAACAATTTTAGCACCTTCTCTAAAAATAGCCTGTGCTAATACTGTAGCAGAAGTTGTTCCGTCTCCAGCATCATCATTAGTTTTTGAAGCCACTTCTTTTACCATCTGTGCGCCCATGTTTTCGAACTTATTTTCAAGTTCTACTTCTTTAGCAACTGTAACACCATCTTTTGTAATTGTTGGTGCACCAAAAGCTTTATCAATAACAACATTTCTTCCTTTTGGGCCTAATGTTACTTTAACTGCATTTGCCAATGTGTTCACACCCGTTAAAATTAATTTTCTTGCATCTTCACTAAAACGTAATTCTTTACTCATTTTTACAATCCTTTTGTTTAAAACTAATTTCTAAAATTAAGAGTTTAAAATTCCTAAAATATCTTCTTCTCTCATCATCAATAACTCTTCGCCATCAAGCTTAAGTTCTGTGCCTGAATACTTACCAAAAAGTACTTCATCACCAACTTTTACTTCTAAAGCTAATTGCTTACCATCTTCTGTGATTTTGCCGTTACCAGCTGCTACGATTTGCCCTTTTTGAGGCTTTTCTTTTGCTGAATCAGGAATAATAATTCCTCCAGCAGTTGTTGTTTCTTCGTCCATTCTCTTCACAAGTATTCTATCGTGAAGTGGTCTTACTTTATAAGCTTTTGCCATCTGAGTCTCCTCTAAGTAATATCAGCCACTTAGGCCATTAATAGGTTTATTAAATTCAATTTCATTATAAAATATAACTGGGATAATGTGGCCACTCATAGAGATTGGTCAAGGTTAGACCATAAAAATAGCCATAATTTATGCAAACTATAGACAGCTCAAAACACTAAATAGGTTAACATTCATACTTATGAATATAACAACAGTGAGTTGTGGTGGTTGATAAGTGGCAAAGAGGTCTAGTTGAAGAAAAATAGGTGCTAGTAATTCGAAACTAAGTCTTTGAATTTACTTCGTTTTTTTAGTTGCCTTAATATATCTACAATCTCTTTATCTGAAAGTTTACTAGCAAAGTCTAAAAGTTGCCGAGGGTCATCTCCAATCTCCTCAAGAGATACAGCCAAGTAATGTTCAAAACTCAAACTTTTTGCCTGCTTCAGTTTAATTTTTTCTACTAAAATTTTATTTTCCAATAAAGATACTTCTTGAGGGTCTTCATTTAAGCGAGATCTTAAAAGATCATTATTTAATCGTGAGAGCTTATTTTGCACATTAATCACCTGCATGGTCTTCCAAACCTGGAACCTTACAGCACTTTCTTTTTGAACTTCCTTAGTTTTCTTATCCACTTTAGGCTTAACTTTTTTTTGTCTCCTTCTTCTCTTCTGAGCTTTCTCTAAAGCTTGTTCGGCACGTAGCTCCTTTGCCGCGTCAGAACCCAAAGAACTAATATGCCTTCCAGGATGATCTGCATTCCACCTACTCACAGCCTTAAAAGGCTCTGTGTTTGCACTATCAAGAATTGCCACATCAAAATTATTGTATTTTGTATGTAGCGTGCCTTGAGTGGAGTAAATGTGGGAAAGCTTTTGAAATTTTAACTTAGGGGTACTTTGATCTAGAATGTTTACTTGATGGTCCGCCTGTTTAACAGATAGACCTATATCACTTGCCCTTAACATTCCTGCAAATAAGAAGATTAATAATGGTAAAATTGCCCAGACCTTTTGAAGTTTTTTATAAAAAATAAAAAAAATATCCACTGCATTTATATTTTGTTCTACGTTCAACATGATACTCACCTGCTCGAAAGCCCCTTCTGTATTCACTTTTACAGTACCAAGAATAATGCCAAAGCTTAAACAGCCTTAAAACAGCAAAGGCCATAAAACTGTAACAGGAATAGTCACTTTTAGTGCGAAAGTGACTATTTTTGTCACTTTTGGCTCTTTATACTTTGTAGTTGTGAAGTGTTAGGAGTTAAGCGTTTCCACTGAACAGTGAGCCATCCTGGTTCTAACTCGTTAAAACTCGTGCTCATGCACTCGCCCTTTCAGGGCACTTCGTGTTTTAAAGAGTCTAATAAAATTAAAGTCGGCACATTCGAATACACTGAAACTCAAGATGTAATCACTTAAAAAAATCTATTGAACTTCTGTTTTAAAATTCCAAGTTCATCCGTGGTATTCAATAACCAACTGTCAGCTACAATATTATTTACTGAAGCACATCTTTTTTCATAAAACTCTGTGTTTTCCATAATTAGATTTAGGTTCTCTTGTTCAAAAGCCCCTAGTTTTCTTTTTATTTGTAACAATAACCAATTGTACTTAGATTCTCCAGAGCAATGCATTGCTAAATGAATCACATAACCCAATAGCCTTAAGTCTTTAGCTTTTCGAATCACTTTATGCCAATCTAAATCATCAAAGTACTTATGAATATATATAGGTAATAATCCACTGATTACCTCATCCTCCCTTGCATATAGTAGGCTGGCTAAAAGCAACTCTGATTTATTTGGCAGCTGATCAAAATGCTCATAACTTCTTACGGGCAACCCCAACTGATTAAAGGCCCAATATAGGTAATTAATCTCCTGTAGTAATTCATCATTTACATCAAAAGCTTCTGTTTTCTTTGAGATTTCAATATCATAACCCAACTCATCAAGGATTTTCCCTAAGGTAGATAGCTTGGGCTCAACTAAACCTTTTAATATACTATTGATATGGGACCTGGAAAGGCCTGTTTTTTCCTGCATATTTTTAATACCATAGGCCTTAATTTCACTTTTCAAAAAACGAATATCCATATTAACTCCCCTGCATGTCTATTTTGAGTAGGTCATAAGGGAAAAGGTACTAAATTTAGTCTTTTTAGAAATTCCTAGCCTTTGGGAGAGTCCAAAAGTTAATGCAAACGTATTAAACAAAAATCTAAAATCGTCTAAATACTCCTCAGTTTCGAGATTTTCTTAACTTTTTTTCAAAGTATAATCTATTTCACAGAAACTGAATCTCTTATGATATTCTTGCAAAAAGAAGAAACAAGTTCGGCATTTAATTAAAAGGGGAGTCACTTCCTCATGATTCTGGACTTATCAAAGAAAGGTATTTTTATGAAACTAATATTAGGATTTATTTTGACTGTAGCAATGACTTCTCCTGTGCTAGCAAAAACATTTACTAAAACTTTTCCCACAGAAGCCGATAATATGGCCGTTGTAAAAACTGAATCTTCCAGTAAAAAAAAATGTGAAGAACGACTCGCACAAATTCTTGAAAAATTAGAAAAAGCACATAAAATTATTTTAAAAGAAGGATCGTGTGAAGCAGTAAGGCATTCAACTAAACACGACAGTCAAATATTCTACGAAGGTAACACTTCCTACATGAAATATTAAACTCATTTAAAGAAAGACATAACTCTTTAATTTAACAATATTTTTTTAAAACAGACTCAACTTCCTGGGACATGGGTCACTCTTTGTTCTGGGGACATAACCGACACTCCTCTTAATATCTAGGTCTCGGTGAGATCAAAATAGGCTCTCTTTTTCTTTACCAAACTCCAGACTAATCATATCTCCCACAGATCAGTAAAATACTCCAAGATATATCAGCCATAAAGTGTCAACTAAACTTTTGACACTTTTTCAAGTTATATGCGTTCCACCTTGAGACAGGTCTAAATATGATACACTCAAACCCTGTTAGATTTAATTTCACCAAATGAGACCCTGGCACCTGTAATGCATTACTAGTCCATGTCTAACAAATTAAACAAATCATAAGGGGCTTATAATATGAAGAAACTGGTACTTACAACAATTTCAACTCTCGCTTTTTTTGCAACAATCAATATTTCCGCAGCAAACCTTACAGACACAAACAATGTAGTGCTAGCTAGTGCAGTCATAGAATTACCAGATGAAGCCTCCACAGAGAGATATACTTTTGGATCTGAACAAGATTTTTTTACTGAGTCTGAAGGATTAAGACTTATTGATTATGATGAAAATCTAGATGAAGCCACTGAGTACCCAGAAAGTTACTAATTAAAATTTATTTTTTTTAAATGTAGAAATACATTAACCAACCCACTTGTTTCCCCTGTAGCAAATTTTTGTTACAGGGGTTTTTAATTTTTAAGAGTTGAATGTGAACACAGTATTAGATTTAATAATTTCCTAAATCTCTTCTTGAGTCATCAATAATTCTATTCTGATCTCTGCAATGGTTGAGTTCTAAATATATAATCCCAGTATACTTTTTGGACCAGCTAAAACTTGTTTCTATAAACTTATGATAAGTTTGTACTTCTAGATTAAGATATTTTACTCCACTTAAATTACAGCTCCCGTCCTCAATCCATCTTGAGACTTTAGGATCTACTGCATCAATAAGTCTAGGAACAAGTTCATCGGCAAACTCATTGAGTTCGATTTCTGAGGAAAAATCTGGTAAATTATATTGTACAACTCTGGAGTTCCCTACATCTACTCCCCCTAGTGACACTTGAGAAGCCAACATGGGGGAAAACATATATAAACATATTAATACGGAAAATACATATTTCATTATTTAATTTCCTTAGTTAAAGGGAATAGCTGAATGTTTAATTGGTAAACCATATCTGCTGACTCTTCACTGCTTGTGATTTCATTAATTTCTTTTCTAAAAGCTCGGATCATTTTTTTTAATTGAGGTAAATTTTTCTTTTTTATTGATAGTGTGGCACCATTAAATTCCCGTTCCTCAGCCGTATTTTTAACCAAAGCTTCTTTACCCAAATCAATCATAGAGTCATGGTATTTATGAATCGCAATGTCTAATACTTCATCTGGGGCCGACAGTGCTCCGCCAGTCTGTTTAAAAGACTCCCCAGCTTTACTAATAAGCTTTAATTTTTCTAAATCTTTTAACGCTTGTTTAATTTGTGGTGCACTTACTTTGCTATTGAGCTGCTCTTTAATCCACTTTACGTCATTTCTAAAGGCAGGAATATCTACTATTACGTATATAGCTACATAGTACCATTTACTTAAAAAGGAGAGTTGATTTTTTTCCAATGGACTTAAGTCTTTTTTCCCTTTTTGTTTCAGTAATTCTTCAAAAAGACCTACCTTTGTTGTTGTCTCTTTACATTGGTTATATTTTACTAAAAGCTCAAACAGTTTTACTTCTTTCTTTGTTTTAAGCCCCAAGGCCCTTACATATTTTGGAATTGTTGCAGCTGTTAAATTACGCTGCCCATCCATAATCATTTTTAAATGACTGGGAGAGCCTACACCAGCTTTATTTGTAAACATACGATAACTATAGTCAGACTTATGAGCTTTTTTAGCTTGATAGAAGTCTTTTAAGTAATCTCTATAGTTCAAGTAACTTAAGATTTGAGGGCTATCCACATTCATGATGTACCTTATTTTTGTTTAAAAAAAGTCTATTTATTTAAATCATGCAGGTCAATTTAATTTCAAATAACCACCTGCTTCTTTATAAAACCGTAATACATAGGCTTGTGACTGTTTAATGGGCACTCTCGTGCGTACACATTAGTGAATGATAATTAACTAATGTGTACGCACGAATCTTGACTTGTAATTTTTACACACCTACATTGGTCGTAACTTAACAATAGGAGAATAAATGAAAAAATTTATAGTTTTAGCTATATTCGCATTATCCACAACAGCATTCGCCAGTTTTGAATACAAAAGCTTCTCTCTGAATTTCAGTGGTAATTCAGAAGCTGAAGTTATGAGTAAAGTAGAATCAGCAATACCGGGTATAAAAAATGCTACCAACAAAAAAGTACGTCGGGATCTTACTTCAGAAAACTGTTGGCCATTAAAAAGTAGATATATTGAAATTGACTCTTTATCTATTTCAAAATCCTATAAATACGAAAATGGCGAAATGATAACCAAGTATACTGGAAGATTACTGTACTGGCATTCTAACTGCCAAGATGGCGGAAATTAATTTAAAAAAAACAAACAAAATAAATACTTCTACAAGGAGAGTTAAATGAAAAAATTATTGGTATCAACCCTATTAGTAGCATCAACAAGTGTATTTGCATTAGATGTTACAAAATACTTCTCTATATCTTTTAATGGCAACACTGAAGCTAGCGTAATCGAACAAGCTGAGGATGCTATCCCTGGCGTAGTTAACGCAACCATTAAACGTGTTAAAAGAGACTTAAATTTTGAACAGTGTTGGCCTTTAAAAAGCCGTTATATCAAAATTGAAGGACTTTCAGTTTCTAAACAACGTAAATATGTTGATGGCAAATTTAGAACTAGCTACCTTGGTCGGCTTGGATACTCTCATTCAAACTGTTTTGAACCTGGAGATAGCTAATTCTTGCTTACGCCTTTCACTAAGTAGTAATTAATTTTAAAGTAACTAAGACCTCTAAAAAAGAGGTCTTTTTTTTGAAAAAATGATAATTCTTCCTGTATAGTGTGCCTTCTTATTGTTCAAACATTCGATTTATGTCATCTTCCCAATTGACCTCACATTACAGGAGCACACATATGAAAAAGATTCTATTGGCCTATTCTGGCGGATTAGATACCTCAGCAATTATCCCTTGGCTAAAAGAAAACTATAACGCAGAAGTCATCGCTTACTGTTGTGATGTGGGCAACCAACCCAATGAACAATGGTTAGAAGAAAGAGCCTTAAAGTTTGGCGCCAGCCAATTTATATTTGAAGATTTAAAAGAAGAATACGTAAAAAACTATGTTTATCCTTTATTGCGAGCGGGGGCCACATACCAGGAAGATTATTTACTCGGGACAGCTATTGCCCGCCCCCTCATTGCTGAGCGCATGGCATGGCATGCAACCCAACTGGGAGCTACAGCTATTGCCCACGGTGCAACAGGCAAAGGAAATGACCAACTTAGGTTTGAAAAAGCATGGGCCTATCTTGTTCCTAAGGTTGAGGTCATCGCCCCATGGAAAATTTGGAATTTTAAAGGGCGCAAAGATTTACAAAACTATTTAATGGAACGGGGGTTTGAAGTGGAGACCACCTCCACTCAAGATGAAAATAGATTTAGTGTGGATGCAAACCTTTATCACGTGTCCACTGAAGGTGATAGCTTAGAAAACGTGGAACAACCTTACCTAGATAAGTTGCCTGTATTCACCAATAGTTCCATGGCCACAAATAGCCAACTTAGCTTTAAATTTGAAAAGGGAATACTAGTTAGCTTGAAGCTAATCAATAGCAGTGTTGCTGAGCTCAGTGCAGCTAGCCCTCCTCTTAGCCACAGTGATGCCGAAAACTTAGTGTTTCTCAATAAAGTTGGTAAACAACATCAAATTGGAATTATTGATATAGTTGAAGAGCGCATGAATGGGATTAAAAGTCGTGGCATATATCAAACTCCTGGAGGCAGTATTATTAAATTTGCTCTAGGACAACTGAAACAGATTTGTTGGAACAAAGGACTCTACAAAACTTCACAAAGCTTAGGTGATGACTACGGGCAATCTGTATACGATGGTGAATGGCATTCTGAGCTCAGATATTCTTTAGAGAATTTTTTTGAAAGAGCGGCTCTGCAACTAAGTGGAGAAGTAGAGCTTCAACTCATTGGTTCTAAAATGGCTGTTAATAAAAGAATCAGCCCATATTCTTTGTACAACCAATCCCATGTGAGTTTTGAAGAGGATACTTTAGATTTTAATGAAAATGCCAAAGGCTTTAGTCTTTTCGCCACCTACCCTAGTCAAATGGCAGGAAAAGCAAAGGCACAACTACAATGACAGTATTAAGTTCGCAGGTAAATTCTAAAGCAGGAACAGGACTCCTTGAGTTTACTCAAGGACTTGATGTTGATGCATTATTGTTTGAACAAGAAATAAAAGTACAAAAAGCATGGGCTCGCGCCCTTGCCAAAGCGGCCTATCTTACCGAAGAGGAGAGCTCTGAAGCCGTTAAAGGACTTGAAGAAGCTAGGCAACTTATTATAGACGGTCAATTTCCTTGGCGTATTGAAGATGAAGACATTCATATGAATTTAGAGCGTTTCCTTACAGATAAATCTGGAAGTTTAGGAAAAAAAATACATTATGGAAGATCAAGAAATGATCTCATCGCCACAACTCTTAGGCTTTATGTTTCTCAAAGTTTAGGTGAAGTACATTCAAATATTAATGAACTTGGAGAGGAAATAAAGCAACAGGCTTTAAATTGGATGAAAACACTAATCCCTGGCATGACCCATCTTCAATATGGTCAACCCATACGTTTTGGCCATATTATTTCAGCCTATGCCTATCAATTTAATAGAGATCTAAAACGAATTAGTAATGCACAACAGTCTTGCCTAGATGCTCTCCCCTTAGGTGCAGCAGCATTTGCTGGCACACACTTATCTGTAGATTTAAATGAACTAAAAAATGAACTTGGATTTAATTCTGTATTGAATCACTCCTACGATGCCATAGGGGACCGTGATTTTATTTTAGAAAGCTTAAATGCTTTTTCTATAGTTGCCGTGCACCTTTCTCGTTTTTGTGAAGAAATTATGTTTTGGAGCTCCTCTCCTATTGGGGTCCTGAATCTTCCACCAAGTTACTCCACTGGAAGCTCAATAATGCCAAACAAAAGAAACCCTGATGTCCCTGAGCTCATTAGAGCAAAAATGGGTAGAGTGATTTCTTTGGCTTCTGAAGGGCAAATAATTGTTAAAGCAGTAACGCCAAGCTACGGCACTGACTTACACGAATTAAAACGCACTTTTGTTCTTAGTTTACAGGAACTACAAAGCTCTCTAAACATTTTTAAACCCTTTTTAAATGGATTAGAAATAAATGAACCAAAAGCTGCAGCATTACTAAATTCAGGACATGTTCTTGCCACTGAAATTTCTAATACACTGGTGGAACAGGGCTTTACTTTTAGAGAGGCCTATCAACAATCGGCCCGACTAGTGGAGCAAGCCCAAGAATCTAAAAAACAAGTACATCAAACATTGAGTCATGAATTTAGCGACCAAATTTCTTTTGAAAAAGCTGTGGAAACAAAATGCAATACCGGCGGAACGGCAAAGGCCACTGCACTTGACGCCATTAACAAGTTGGATTTTAAAACTAATTTATTATGATAAGATTGCTAATTAAAAAATATTTATTTTCAGTTATAAAAGTCTATCTAATTTTTACTGCAACCATTGCATATAGCTCAAACGAGCTGTGCAAATCTTATTTTACACAGCCAGCAAAACTAAGCTATATCATTACAAAAAATAGTGATCCCTCATTGCCCAACACTATCTCCGTCATCTTTTCGGATGGAACAAAGCTAGATGATATCATACAAACCAACAGAGGGCTTTTTGAAGCCCAAGCTCCATACGAACCATTATATCAAATTTACCCTCACTCTTTTATCAACCTGGTTTCGTTAAAAGAAAAAAATGTTTTAGATGCCGGCGCTGGTAACGAAGCCTGGCTGGTTAGAGATTTACGGCTTAATGACATTGAAGCCATAGGCGTGGATTTATACTTTAAACCTGAAATCAAAAATGGACCTCTAGGGAAGCACCTCATTGAAGCTAATTTTATCAATATGCCCATGATTCATTCTAATTCCATAGACATTATATTTGCCACATCCTCGTTAATATATTTTCACCGCACTCCAGAAAAACTAAAGCAAATTCTTGAAGAGTTTAAACGTGTGCTTAACAAGGGTGGACTTATTCGTAGCTCTAATTGGTATGATGTGAACGATCAGGGGCAACCTATGCTACCTGTACTGATAAAAGTTTTAGAGAATATTGAAGGCCTAGAACTTTTGCGTGTAGTCCCTGGCCCGGTTGTAAATATTGAAATTTTAAAAACGAATTAATATTATTGAGTTTTAAATCTATAAGTATGTTCCAAACGCTTACTATCACCATAGTAACCCACAGGCTTTACTTCCACATCAAAAATATAATTTGAAGTTTTCATTAAGTTTTCAAAGTGTATTACAGGTATTATGATATGGCTCTGTGCTGGGATTTCCAAATGATCTGTCACATCCAATTCTACAAAATAATCATTTCGCCAAACCACAGCCTTATCTTTATTTCTATACTCAATAACTACAATCAACGAAGAAACAAAAACTGAAACATCTAAATCATTAATTAAAGAAAATCTCGTTTTAAACCAAGGACCGTGAACAGTTTCTCCGGTAGGCAAGATCGTATCCGTACCCACTACCACAGGTGATACAGGGTTTGACCTCACTGAAAACTGAGGTTGTGGCTCAGGCTCCTTATCTGAATCCCATGAGGTCTGCGCACTTACTGCTAAAGATGTTAAAAGCGTAGTCGCTATTACTAAATATTTAAATAAATTCATTCCAACTCCTTTTGAATTAAACATTTAAGTAAATTAGAGCAAGCTCGGCACCCTCAGTCATGGAGCTTCGCGCTAGCGTTCATGAGGGTATGGGTTTATGAGTGGGTGGTTTTGAGCAATTAGTGCAAAGTTTTCACTCATAAACCCATAGACTAAATATGTAGTATTTTTTTAATCTCAGATAATCGTTCTCGACTTATAGGCACTTTAGTTTGTTGCTCGTCTGAAAGTATTGCCACAAACTTACGATCACCTTCGCGTTTTAGTGATAGTATAAAATCAGTATTTAAGACGGCACTTCTATGAGATCGCATAAAAACACTTGAATCTAAACGATTAATTATTTTATCCAAAGAATCATCACATAAAAACTCTTTGTTCCCTACAATAATTGCAGAATAATGATCTTTTGCCATAACAGCCGAAATTTTTTGAGTATTTAAAATCTCATATTTATTCCCAACTTTAATAACAAATTTATTATTTTTTTTTGATGTTTCAACGTCTTCTATTAATCCATTTATATTTTGTTTCTTCTTTTTACTGAATAGATTCCGAACTTTGTTAATTGTAACTTCAAATCTTTTAGAATTTATAGGCTTTACAATATAGTCGATGGTATTGGTTTCAAATGCCTGCAGTGCAAACTCATCATAGGCTGTTATAAAAATGATTAGAGGCGCTTTGATTCCTAGAGTTCTTGCCACCTCTATACCATTCAACTCTGGCATTTCCACATCTAAAAATACTACATCTGGGCAGTATTGCTCAATTTTATCAAGAGCCTCAACTCCATCTTTTGCTTGATCAACAACCATAATGTCTGGATAATCCTGCAGAAGCCTAATCAACCTTTCTCGTGCAGGCTTTTCGTCGTCAACTATCAGTGCTCTAAGCATTTAACACCTCACTTAAGGGTAAAATCATGTTGGTAGTTGAGCCCTGAATACTTTGTGTAAAACTAAACTCTGCCGAATCTCCATATTTTATATGCATACGTGAGCGACAGTTATTTATCCCCGTCCCCGCTCCTCCTAAAGTTTCTGATGCCGAACCTAATCCATTATCTTGAATGCTAATATTTAAATTATTTTCTGTTGGATGAATGCTCACTTTAAGCTTCCCGCCGTCACGTTTAGAAGCTATTCCATGTTTGATTGAATTCTCAACAATTGGCTGCAATAGTAATACCGGGATATTTATCCTCTCTAAATCTACCAGAGGGTCAATATCAAATGTATAATGAATTCGATTTCCAAATCTACTTTTTTCAATTTTAAGGTAAGATTCGCATAATTCTATTTCTCGTAAAAGAGAATGACTCTCTTCTCTAGCCGCTTTTAAAACCCCCCTGTAGAGCTCGGATAATTGCACAACCATATCCTCTGCAGATTGTGGGTTTTGAAATATAGTAGCAGCAATGGTGTTTAGTGAATTAAACAAGAGGTGAGGGTTCATCTGTGCTGAAAGAGCCGATACCTGAGCCTTTAATCTTTCATTTTCCAACTTTTGAAATTTTAGTTCAGCTTCTTTTTTGGCTTGCTTAGCCTCTCTCATAACTTCAGATAATAAAAATAATCCCGAAACCATCAAACCAAATACAAGCCCAGCACTATAGTCTTCAAAACTTGGGCCCGACCATGCACTCCCTTGGCTTCTACTAAATATGGCTGCAAACTTAAAACCAAAAAATAAACCTGGCACCATAAACAAATAAGAAATCAATACGCCCCATAGATGTCCGTGCTCAGGCACTGTTCTTTTCAGTTTATACATTAGGTAATCTTCCAAAAGAGAAACACCTTTTGAACCATAAATACAAAACATTGCCACTGTGGTGGATATGATAAGTGAAATCAAAAAACGTGGCCACATATCTCCTGTTCCACTAAACCCTACTGTAAATAGTAAGCTAATTATCGGACTCCAGATAAATAGAACTTTAAATTGTGTAATTACAAATTTATTATTGATCATTCCTGTAATAAACATTTTCCACTTTGAGTTGTTCATATTCCCCCTACTCTATAAAAAAGAGGCTTCTTGAGAACTACCTTAGAGACCACGATTTTTCAATATTTCTCTCTAATACTTATTTTTTATGCAATTTTTCTCTAAAAAAACCAGTTGCTCGCCCCTCTTCTAACTGAGTTCTTAATAATCGCATATTTTTCGGCCCATCTTTTACAATAGTAGTGGCAAAGGAGTTTCCATTAGAGTGACTAATATAAGATTGACAAAGGCCTTGACCAAAACAGTACCCTCCACCTTCACCGTCATCACACTGAGTAGACCAACCTTTTTCACCATAAGTATTTGTGCATTGATATTTTCTTACTGAACCATCTGGAAGTTTTACTGTGACATTGCTTTGAGTCACTTTATCGCTTAATTCTATATTCTGAACTGTTAGTTTGTAATTACTGATAACCTTTCTTTCTGAATTAAATAAAACACCGTCACCCTCCCAAATTTCTACTGAAGCCGCTGCAACAGAATGATTAGTGATCATCATTATTCCAATTATTATTAAGATATTTTTCATTTTATTTCCCTTGTTTAATTTATTTTGTCCCGCCTTGTACTGAACTTATAAGTTAAATTAAGTTGAATAAATAAATAATAATACCTTTGCTTCCTGACTAGCCGATTTAAGCCCCTCAACTGGCAATTTTAATAATTTTTCGATTAATTTTATCACTCTAGCTCAGATAAAAACTGGCTCAGAATCCCTTGGCCAAGATTTCTCCATCATGATTTTTCTATCATCATAGTCATCATAGTCATCATAGCTTAAACAAACATCCTCTATTCCCAACAAATTTCTGGCTAAAAATGTCTTACCTACCTTTTTAGCCCACTAAGAAGTACAATTTTTTTGGCTAGAAAATCCATTATATCCATATCAATCCCGGGCTAAAAAGAGCGGCACTTCACTTTAGCCCATACAAAACAGAACTTAACTTCATTTTAGTCCAAGTTTTTCCATTCACAGTGGAAGGTAGCCCGACCTAGCCTTTAAATATCCCTATGTATTTCCGATACCTTAACATTACTTCTCTTTTAGGAGTTTTCCATCAAACGACTTGAGTACATTGTCTCTAGACCTCTACTTGCAACTATAGCGGTGGGTAGTTCCATCATTGCTCTACAGCTTGTTATAAAATTATTTTCTGGATATAGCGACACTATCTTATATCTTACCTATTTGATTCCCTTTATTCCTCCTTTTTTCATTACTCGTATTGCGATACGTATTAATAAAAAAAAGGCAGAATATGATTTTGTTAAAGATGCTGCACCTATGGTCTTTATGGCCTTTCCTAAAAAGCTGAATAAGGAATATTTGTTAAAACTAACACCAGATATGGTGAGTAATAGCTCCTCTGACTACCTAGGGGCTGAAGTCAGCGAAATTTTAAAACAACCCATCTTACATAAGGATTATTTGGCTGATCCTAAGATAAAGGAAAAAATAATTGATGCCATTCTTGTGGATTTCAACACTAATGGGGACATTGGCTCTTTAAGAAACTTTCCCATTAAAATCAAAAGGCGCAACGAGGAGGTAACTGCACAATATTTTATGTACAGTGTTCTTAAAAAAACGCCACATGGATATAAGTGGCAAGGGACATTGTTTAATGTAGAGAAGGGTCTCGATATTTTAGATCAAGTGAGCTAGTACTGCCGCTGATTTAAAGTTGAAATAAAAAAAGGGAAGCTTATTTGCTTCCCTTTTTACTACATCAAATTATCACTATATTACCAAACATAACCAAGTGCAGGTTGCGCAACTGAGTAAGATACAGAAGTTCCGCTAACATCCTCAGACCACATCACCATGTTATACTCTACAAAAAAACCTTTTTCTTTTTGAAACTGATAACCAAGAGTGATTCCTGTTTGAGTTAAGCTAACATCCGTAGAACCGCCACTTACTGTTTTAGAAATTACTTTTGGCACAAAGTAAGCACTTCCACTTCCAAGATCATAATTCATGTAAACAGGAACTATAATATCAGTAGTTGTTGTTGTGGAAACAACAGATGCGCTTGTTGACTCAACTTTAACCATATTTAAACCAAGGCCTAAAGCTAAGGCAAAATTCCCGTCCATTAGATTATATTTTACGTCTCCACCGTAAGAAGTTCCAGAATATTTTAGACCGAAATCAAAATTATCAGCAACACCATAACGGAACATATACTCTATCATTGGTAAGCTTACAGTTTCTCCCACTGTTCCTTCTGCTCCTGATGAACCTGATGACGTAATTTCTGTCATATATGATCCCCCAGCTACAGTGTGAGTCATTTCACCTTTTTTTGTTGTTCTCGCGCCCTGTAATGTGGATAAACTTGTGCATCCCATACCCGTAGCTGCAAATAATACTGCGATTAACAGATTTTTTTTCATTCTAATCTCCTTTAATTATAAATTGAGCTAATAGTAGATCACTAAGATTTTACATCTACAATAACTGTGAATACTTTAGACTCAATGCGTCTATTATTTTTCAAAGAATATAAGCGGACTTTGTCTTAGGTGCCAGGCATCTTTTGCGGATGCGTTGCGTTTAAAGATTTAGTCGAAAACTAAAATACCACACTACTGTGGCTTATTCGTTATGTTTTGTTCCTAGGAGTTTCTTATATTGAACAATCTCTCTACTGAGGTAGGCGGCGACTTGTTCTTTACGGATCAATTCTGTTGCTGATGGATCGAAATAGGCTCGCTTCTTTGCTTGTTCAATGAGTTCAGCTGAAATTGTAACCTTATCCTGAACATCCAAGCTAAGCTGGTCACGATTAAGCCAAAGAAATTTTAAAACATCCCACTCTTTATTATATAATTTCTTTATTTCATCAGGAGATACTTCATTTTTTGACCATAATGCTTTTGAAAATGCACACCATTTAGGATCTTTTCTAATTTGCTGTACGTGTAGGTATTCATGAATAAGTGTACTTTTAGGGGCGTCATTAGCAATAATGATGGTTGTGCAGTTTTCTGAAGCCGCATGTTCTTTTTTGCACAAAGTTTTGCCCATAATATTCTTTATGCCGGATATTTCTGATAAATTGGTTTTTGGAGCTTCTATGCTTCCCCATGTGAACACCTGATCAGGCACATTTCGCTCAGATTTAAGAATTTTTATACATACATTATCCTTTCGGATAGCACTTAACATTTGCACAGGTTTAAGTTTGGATAGGCGAGTAATCTTTGTTGCTAAGGAAGTATTGTCGTGAATACACCATGAGCAATTTTGTTGTTCAATTTCACTAGCCAATATTTCACTTAAGGTGTTGTCAGGAGAAAATTTAGATAAGCAGCTTAAATATTTAGTATCTTTAGTAATTCTTCCCAAATAAAAGCAAGCAATATAATGAGCTGGGTTTATTGAAAGAGCACTAGTGAAGTGTTTTTTTGCTTTTGAAATATTACCTAAACCAAACTCAATAGCACCCAAGTTTGTATGAGCCTCGTAGTTGTTTGAATTTATGTTTACTACTTTTTCAAATAACAGTTTTGCATTTGGAATATCTTTTTTTGACCAATATGAATCTGCAATATGATATAGGACTAACTCATTATTTTGACCCTTACCTAAGGCCTTTGTAAGGTACTTAATGGATTCAGAATATTTTTTATTGAGCTTATAAAGATACCCTAAGCTGTAGGGTTTGTTCTTGGCTTTTTCCAATTCCTGTATAGCCTTATCTAACTGACCATTTAGATAATAATGTAAGTAGAGTTCAATTTTCGCAGGATCTTTAAAATAAAAATGCTTAACCGTAGTGAGCTCATAGTTTCCAAGTTTTCTAAAAATAAAACCTGATTGGTATGGATAATAGTTTAAAGCTGATTTCAGAGAAATAAAATTGTGCTTTAAAGCAAGTGCGTGACCCAGCTCATGGATTAGTACTGTTGTTAAATCCAGACCGTTCTTAGTCCAATCAAAAAACTCTGCATTGATGAGAATATCCGCGTCCACAAGCTCGCCAGTGTCTTCATTAAAACTTCTAATAGTTCTGGCTAGCGATGTTTTATCAGTAAATTTATGAAAGCCTTTTTCTACCCAGTAAATTCCTTTTTCGCCAGAAATTGAAGAGCTATACTTCTGAACTTTTGTATTACATGTTAAATCGAAAATTTTCTTCGGAAAATATGAATTCCATACATCAGCAGCTTTCCGAATTGAACTACGGTGCTGCCTTGGTATATTATTGCTGAGACACAAAGATACCGGCAGGGTCTTCCATAAAACCGGTAATCCAGATGAAGTTTTAGCTACTCCATAATAAGTAGCCTCTTCAGCTATTAATATTGCTGAAATGAGCTGTGTAATAAATAAAATAGATACGAATAATAATTTAATTTTCATCTACATAAATAGTAGGCGAAACTTAGGTCGTTGTACAAACGTTTCTGGCGGTGCTGCATGTGTGGATGACTGTGTAGGCACTAGAACCTAACGCAATAGTTCTCCATCCCAAATGAAAACTTTGGCGTTAGAGTTTAAATTACAGATTAGTCGGTAGTTATGTGATTTCAGTAGGTTAAATGCCTAATCATGGCAAAGTCAGGTTGAGTTTATTTCATCTCTAGAGAAGTAATAATCGAAACCATAAAAAATATCCAAAGGAAGCACATATACACTGGTTAACTGCCGAGCCACCCTCGCTTCGACTTTCTCGGTATTCAGATACTAGTTTCTCAAACCTTCTATTTTGTAGCTAAAAAAATTCCCCAGGCTAAGTGTCCACTGAGGCCACCTTTGACCCAGAGTTCGAGCCCTAGCCTCATTTTTTTAAGATAACCTGATGAGATCTTTGTAGATAATTCTTCTTGGCGGCTAATGATTTGAGTCAATACGCTTTGATAGTGCTTTGGAAGTTGTTCTGATAAATCAATGTACTGAACATTAGAAAAACCAATGTTTTGACACTGCTCTTTATAAAACTGAGGAGATCCCATTTCTTTTAAATGGATCCTTTCTAAAATAGGCTCAAGCACGTTCTCAGGGCAATCATCCGACTGCATGGGATCTGTAAAAATAAATGAACCACCAGTTTTTAAAACTCTATAAACTTCTTTTAGAACCATTTGTTTTTTATCTGTATGTAAAAAGGCGTCTTGGGACCAAACGATGTCAAAAGATTCTGGCTCAAAACTAAGTTTTTCAAAATTTCCTTGAACAACTTTAATATTCTTCTCAAATTTTTGTTCTTTATTTTTTTGTTGGTGTCTTTTGTTTTCAACGTCGCTGAGGTTAAATGCAGTAACCTGGCAGTCATAATTTTTAGCCAGATAACGAGCAGTCCCCCCATAGCCACTGCCCAGGTCAAGGACATGGGATTTTGAAGTGATTTGGATTTTCTTTGTCATTTCTTCCACTGTCTGCCGGCTAGCTACTTTTATATCGTCTGTGGATTTGTATATCCCGATATGAATATCTTCCCCTCCCCATATTTCATGATAAAAAATATCTGCATCGGAGCTGTCATAATAATTTTTAGTGATGTCGGCTAAATCAGTCATTTTGATATATCTTTTCTGCAATATTAACAAAGAAATCCGGTGCTTCAGATTTGAAGGTTTCTTGGAAATCGCCAAAAGTATGAACTTTTTGGAAGCCCACTTCCTGCATTAAATTTTGCAAATACTTTTTCCGCAGAGGATACATGTTTAAGTGATATTTTGAGTCGTCAGGAAAAGAGTAACAAAAGCGAGTTAAGCCCTCGTCAATATGCTCAGGTTCCACTCGGATGTTATCACCGCAATAATAATATGTGTGTGCATTTGAATAACCGGCATCAAGGATCTCATCATAATTTCTGTGATCGAGAATAAGTACTCCGTCGAAGCGAAGAACTGAATAAAATTCAGCTAAAGCTTTTCTTCGGTCTTTTTCTGAAAAAAGGTGAGTAAAGGAGTTGCCAAGACAGATGACAGCATCAAAACGTTCATGAACACTTTTATTAAGTAATCGCCAGTCAGCCTGAACAGTAGAAAGGATGTGTCCACGCTCATGCGCATTTTCGAAAGCTTTTGCCAACATCTCAGGGCTGCCATCGGCGGAGACAACTTCAAATCCCGCTTCAATTAGGCGTACGGAATGATATCCTGTGCCTGTGGCTACATCGAGAATTCTTTTTGCTCCACGCTCTTTTAGTTGATCAATGAAAAAGCTACCCTCTGATTTAGATCTTTGATCCCAATCAATCAGGTCGTCCCATTTTTCTACGAAGCTTTTTACATATTCCTTTTTATAGTGATCCGTGTCGCGAACTTTAGTAGGGTTTTCTCCAAATTTTTGTTTGTCATTATTTCCCACAGAAAACCTCTCTGTCTTTTTAGTTGAAAAGTAGACTCTATTTTGAGCCGAGGACTCGGCTCAACTACTTTCCAATACCCCATATCTCGGATATTCTCAATCCTTTTGAAGGTGTGGGTGACTGCCACCCAAATGAAAGCTTTAGCGTTAAAGTGTAAATGGCGGAGAAGGCCATATAGTAGAAGAACACCTTAGTTCTGTTTTATTTGAACTTGAGGCTTATCCTGAGCCTAAAATTTTAAATTCTACTGAGCTAAGGCATCTTATGGGGACTTTCGGTACCACTGTCTCTGTGGCAAAGTTTCTTGGCTGTAGCCAGTCTCATGTTTCCAAAGGGCTACAACCTAAATAGATCTATTTTCTTGCAAAAAATAGTATAGTGTACTATAGTGTGTTATATGGCTCGGTTCAAGTTCGTCATATGGTTAGCTTATTGGTATATTCAGAATGAACTCTTTGAGTTTGAATGGGACCGTGGAAACCACAAAAAGAGCCAAGAAAAGCATGGTGTAAGCCCTGAGGAAGTGGAGTCCGTTTTTGACATGAAACTGGGAGTTCCCCTAGGTCAGCAGATTTCCCCCGCTGTGGATGAAGAACGTCTTTGTATTGTTGGTCCCAACTCTGAGGGGAGAATGTTGTCTGTTGTTTTTACTTTACGAGATGGTCGAGTTCGGCCCGTGAGCGCAAGAAATGCAAGTCGCAAAGAAAGGAGGCTCTATGAAGAAGTCCGTAAAACGCTTGAAAACCTATGATCGTATTGATTTTGATCCTAAGGAGATTATAGCCGGTATGAAACGTCTTAAGGGGGCTCGTCGTAAGCCTACAAGTATTGCTCTTGAAGAGGATATTTTGAAGGAACTAAAGAGCCTTGCAGATAAGAAGGGGCTCCCCTACCAGGTTTTAATGCGCCTTCTTATTACGGAAGGATTGAAGCGCCTTAAAGCTTCTTAGAGGGGCCAAAACTAAGTAAGTAGGTTTTTCAACGCCCCCTATTGCCTTAGCATCCAGAAGCCAATTTTTCTGAATTTGGACTCGAAAGCTCGCTTTAAAATCAGAGGGCGCTCAGATGTCACTATCTCAGAGGCTAAAAATCAAAATCAGTCCATGAGTCATTTGGTTTAAATCAGGCTTGTTATAAGAATAATCCTCGAACCATAGTTGGCTCAAGACCTATTTAACTATTAGAGATTATTGAAGTATAATCCTTTTGTGGGTTTTATCAATCTTTGCTGACTCTATTAGCTAACTCTTAGAAAAGTAAAGTATTTGGCCTTATTGGTCTAAATAAATATAAATACTTTTAAAAAAGAAATAAGTTGTTAAAATTAAATCATGATACCTTGTATAAAAAGTAATATTTTAAAACTGGTTATATTTATTTTAATACCTATTGTTTTCGTTGTTAGTTGTGACAATGGAGAAGATAAAGAAAGTCCAGCTCTCTGTACAGATCAGATTTGTGAGGAAACTGCAAAGTATAACCTTTTTCTAGCAAACCTTGATGGCTCAAATATTTCAGTAATCAAAACAGATAGTTATAG
Source organism: Pseudobdellovibrionaceae bacterium (assembly GCA_018663505.1). GTDB lineage: Bacteria > Bdellovibrionota > Bdellovibrionia > Bdellovibrionales > UBA1609 > JABJQG01. The sequence goes on from JABJQG010000060.1 coordinate 22,253, forward strand.
AGATATGACTCACGCCAGGCTTTCCCCAGATCAACAATGGATCGCCTATACAATATATAATAATTTAGACTCTAACAGTTGTGGTAGCCCAGCTAATGGTTATCAACAAACGGAGATTCGTGCTGTAAGCATTGATGGTTCTCAAGACAAAAGAATCATTGCACCTGTCACAGGGGTTTTAAATTCTAATAATTATTGGTATGGCAGCTCAAATGATTTTACTTATTTATCAGGGGAACCTGGTTCCACAAAGTTTTATAAATTAAGAGTTGATAGCTCTATGAATTTGGTTTCTGGACCTACTGAAGTCCCAGTGCCTGGAACCATTACACCCTTTGACCCAATGGCTAATTCAAATATAGATAAAATTGTTTTTGCTGGAGAGTACACTGACGTGGGATTGGTTAAGAGTATATTTTTAATGAACCTTTCGGACAGCGGAAGTGAAGTTGGACTTTCTCTTGGAAGAGACCATTCAGGGGCAACTATTTACTCTCCCAATATTTTTGAAAATGACCCTAAGATTTCTCCCGGTGGTGACAAAGTTGCCTTCATGAGGTGGGTCAATGCAGGAACAGATGGACATGGTTGGCATTTATTTGTAGTCCCTATAGCTTCTCCACTCAGTGAAGTTGATATTTCCTATTCGCATTTAGGAGCAGATATGCAACTACATGATACTTTGCCTGAGTGGATTGATAACGATACTATTGTATTTTCTTATATGAATGAGAAAACAGACGAAAGAACACTGTATACTATGAAAGATGACGGAAGCCAAAGAACTCTAATTTCTTTGCCACCAGGTTATTTATATAGTGATGTTTATCCATTTAAAGACTCGAGTGATCAAGTTAAGTTAATTATTTCTGTGGAAAAAATTGAAGCTCAATGTATTGCTCCCTAAATGAAATCGGTTTTTTACGGCCAAGTGTCCCGTCATGATGGTACACCATAAATTTAGCACCAAGGAGAAATCGAATCTGGAGTTTTTAGGGGGTCAAAATATACCACATCATCTAAATTTACTCATGATTTTTTGATAAGGACTTGTTCAGAAACCTAGGGCCGTTTATCTGACATTAGGGGCGCATTCCAGGTTTAAATTAATTTTCGCAAAATTTTCCATCAAAAGTTTGAAAATCACCACCAAAAGTTCCTTCTAGATCTCTAGTCATACCATTTGCTATTTTTATCATTTTTTCACAGGTCATATCTTCGATCACTATTTTATTTTCTGCCACGGATTTATGAAGTTTGGCAGCAAACGTTAGGTACATCTTATAATCCACACCATCACAATCATTTAAAATAGCAGTTGAGAGTGAGATAGAAGCAACCATAAGGTCACGTCTACAGTTTTCAGCCGATAACTGTGCTGCAAATAAATTTGACGATCCAACAAAAATTGTTACAATTACAGCTATTATGCGGGTCATAAAGACTCCTTTTCAAAGTTATTGGTGCTTAATATATGTAGTGCAGTTATCATACCTAAAATTTCTCTAATTTATGGATCGATAGAGTGATGAGACAATGGCTTGAACAAAACCCAATGTATTGAGATCTGATTTTAGCAGGTTTCCTGTGCTTTACCCTACTTTTGTAGCAGGTCGAGCTAGATTCTGAATAATCTTTATTGTCTTTACGAGCATAAACGACAACAAACCTGAAAGTTACTGGAACCCTTATTCTCTAAATAGAGATTTTGAGTCTCTCTTTAGGGGGCTTGTTTAAAGCCCCAAAGTCTCTTTTTTGAGATTTTGAAGCAAAAAGTAATGTGATCTTAACTCCTTAAAGCTGCCAAGCCATGTTGGCACAAAACACCTCTTTTCTTGCAGTTAATATTAGTAAGGAGGTGATAGTGAATATACAAAAAAGAGATCTAGAAATATTATTTGCTTTATCAAAATATGGGGTGTTTTCCACAGGACAAATAGGCTCAAAGTATTTTATGAATGTTGAGAGAAGCACTGTCTTACGCAGGTTAAGGATATTAAAAACGCATGGACTAATACTAAACCCATCAACACTTGAGAATGGCATGAAGGTGTGGTCGGTTTCAAAAATGGGTGCAGAGTTAATAGGGGCTGAGGTACCCTTTCGCTATTCAAACAGAAACACCGCTCTACACGATGTAACACTATCCCAACTACGCCAACATTTAGAAACACTTATTACTGCTAAAAACTGGGTGAGTGATATGCAGTTTAGGAGAAAGCTTGCTCAGACTGGAGAACTTGATTCCACTGTACCAGACGGAATGTTTAATACAGATATATTTCAAGAACCAACACGCGTAGCTCTAGAGCTTGAGCTACATCCAAAAGCTCATCAAAGATACAAAAAAGTATTTTATGATTACAAATTTCACCGAGAAGTTACGTATATCTTTTATGTAGTGAAACATTTTTCCATACTAAAACCTGTGTTTAAAATTTGGGGAAATAATGTTTTGCGTGAAGGAAGGTTTTATAAGCAACGTATCATTGGGGTTGTATTTCAAGACCTATTAGAGCATGGGCTTGAGGCAAAAATTCACTGGCCAAACGGTTTGTCAGCACCACTTAAAAAATTATTTAACTAGGCAAATAGTTGCCCAGGGCAGAAGTAAAATTTTGCCCACCCCCAGAGCATTTAATCCCCCCTATAATTTCCCTAATTCAACTTAAAAACTTAAAGTAATTCCTAGCAGATAACCCGGCTCTGTCTCACTCAAAGATAATGTCCTTAAGTTCTCGACCACTCCCCACAAACATGTGTGAAGTGGTCGAGAACTACAGACAAGATCAGGAGAAAGAAAGAGCCTAGAAATGGGTGGTAGAAAAAAATAATGAGGGAGGGGAAGGAGTGAAAGTGAAGGCAAAACAGAGGTGGTAAGAAAAATAAAGAGTTAAATAAATAAAAAAAGGAAGTAGTAATATGGAAGAGAAAGTAGAAATTACTCCTATTGCGATCCCTGAAATCCACTATAATCGCTATATCGCAAATTTAATTGAACAGTTGTTGTTAATTGATGAAAAATTGTTTAAAGAAAAACCAGAGGTGAGCAAATGAAACGCATTGGTTTGTATATTAGAGTTAGCACCGAGGAGCAGGCCAGAGTGCAAGATGGTTCTTTGGTGTCACAACGTAAACGCCTTGAGGAATATGTTGAGGGGCAAAATAGGCATGACCCTGATTGGGGTTTAATCACTGATATCTATGTTGATGAGGGGCGTTCAGCTAAAGACATGAATCGACCGGAGTTTCAACGGCTATTGACAGATGTACGTTTAGGTAAAGTGAATCTTGTTTTATCCACAGAGCTTTCTAGAATGTCTCGTTCAATCCGAGATTTTTGTGAAATCTGGGATTTATTTAAAAAGCACGATACTAATTTTATTACTTTGCGTGAGCAATTTGACACAACTACTGCTGCGGGTGAAATGATGGTGTTTAACCTCATTAACTTTGCGCAATTTGAAAGAAAACAAACTGGTGAAAGAATTGCTGCTAATTTTAAATCACGCGCCGAACGTGGGCTTTGGAATGGTGGGCAGGTGCCTTTAGGTTACCAGCGTGACTCAGAAAGCCCTGGTAAACTTCTGGTCCATAAAACTGAAAGTAAGCTTGTTAAACTTATTTTTAAACAGTTTTTAAAAACAGGTAATCTACGTGAAACTTGTGTTTACTTAAATAAATTGGGTATGAGATCCAAAAAGTACAAAAATAAAAAAGGTGAAATTAAGGGCGGTAATCATTTCACTGTGCAAAGCCTTCATCATCTTTTAGTAAACTCAACATTTATAGGCATAAGAGAGGTCAATAAAAAGCGTGGTGATTTAAGGCAAGTCAAAGCTAACTGGCCAGCTATTGTTGATAAAACAACCTTTAATGCCGTTCAGAGAAAACTTAAAAGCAATAAACAAAAATTTAAGCCAGATAGCTGGAAAACTTACCCATATCCACTAACGGGACTTGCCGTCTGCGGTGAGTGTGGAGGTTCACTTAATGGAAAATCAGCCCATGGCAAAACAAAGAAGCATTACTATTACGATCACCCCAGAATGTTAAGAGCCGATGGCAAGGGCCATAAGCACAAATGTCGTATTCAGCGAATAAGAGCCCCTAGAGGTGAGGAGTTGGTAATGAAGTCACTAAAAGCTATCCTCTCAGATCCAAACAAGATTAATGAGGCCGTAGCTATTTACCACAAGGACCAGGTTAAAAACCAACCTCTGGTGATTCATGGGCTTAAAACCACAACAGATGAACTGAAATCCCTTGAGAAAAAACAGCAAAATCTAATCGATCGAATAGCAGAGCTTCCAATGAAGATCTCAGCAGCCCCTTTTTATAAGCAGCTAGAAGGTTTACAGGCACAGATTTCTGAAAAGCTACGGCTCAAAGAAGAACTCCTTAACCAGTCGACCAAAGAAAATAACATTCGAGTGCTACCCAGTGAATTAACGGCCAGAATCCAGAGAACTGTGAATGCATTAGAAAAAACGCCACTGAAAGACCAACGTAAAATTATTGAAAATGTGATCCAGTTCGCAGAGTTTCACCCCACACGCTTGAGGTTGGGCGTTTATGCTTCAGAAAAATCTACCAGGAGTTCGACTACTATCAAAAATGGCGGAGAGAGGTGCGCAACCTTCGAACCGCTAGCATTGCCTGGGCAGCATGATAACGGCCTATTTCTACTGAAGAATTTGGGAAGTAGAAAGTGCACTTTCTACTTCCATTCCACTTCCATTCCACTTCCATTCCACTTCCCACCTAGTGATATTCTACTTCCTAAATTGAATTTTAGTAAACTTTTCAACAGAAGCCGCTATATCTGTTTTTGGTCCTTATTTTGCTGTATATTCATCAAACTGATATTTAGTTTAAATTAGATAATACAGGAGCTGTTATGCAAATTTTAAAAACAATAATTGTCCTCAGTGCTGTAGTTCTTACAGTAAATGCTTGCAGCTCCAAGAGCGATTCAGACAAGTCCGTTAGAGACGCAAACAGGTCGATTGATGAGTCTAAGAAGAAAGCCGATGATGCCGTAAAAGAAGCTGAGAAGGCTGGGCAAGCAACAAAGGATATTACAGCTAGCGGTGGTCAGCCTGGCTCTATAGCTATTTCAGGCGAGATTGTTAAAGATGAAAGTAAAGCTATAGATGGCTTAGACCCTAGAGTTTTTTTAGACGTTGCTACTGGCAAAGGGTGGCGAGGATCAAATCCTGTATTAACAGCTAGCATTATTTTAAAAGGAAGTTTAGCGCTAGAGCAGAAAAAACAGCTTAATGAATTAAAACTTGGCCAATTTCTGAATTTTGGATGTGACCTTTCAAATAATCAAGTTAATGGATTAACAGAGAAGCCCCTGGAACCATTAGTTGTTACAGGCAGCACTTCGGTACAGATTGTATCTGCTGAAAACATATTCGTCTGTGATGCAAGTCTATTACAAGGTCAGTTTTTAAGTTTGGTCTCGAAACGCCTTTTTCTTTCAAGTATGCAGATTGTGATTACTGGACTGGGGCAATTATCAGTAATAGCAGAGTCACTTTCATTAGAAGGGCAAAACTTAATTAAACTTGAGGGTGAAGATGGCAGTGCAACACTATTGTCAGGACCAAGTCTAAATATGAATGTAAAAAAATTAACTGGAACAGGTAATCTTAAAATAAACTCCAATGGATCTAACTATGTTGAGAAGGTAAACTAATGTCGAAGCTAACATTACTAATCGCCCTTGGAATTATTTCGATCAATGCAAAGGCAAGTGTAACGGACTATTTAGAGAAAGCTGTCTTAATTGAAGAGATTACTTCTGATGGTACTGTTAAAAATAGATTCTTAGACTATATGACGAAGTCTGACGATGAGAAGAGCTTCTTCTCTTATGCTCCAGATATTTCTTCCTTTTCTTGGTTTGGAGCATGTTTAAAAGAAGATAGTTCTCCTTGTAAAAGACTTGTTCAAAGCAAAAAAGAGTTTGAAAGAGCCTTTTCTTTGAGTAATGGTAGAAAGGAAGCTGACCCCTCTATGGGACTACCGCCAATGCAGGATTTTCCAGTTGCAACAACAACTAGTATCATCAAAGAAGAGAAAAATGAACTTCATTTAAAAATTGAGCAAAACATCATGGGTAATTCAATGATTGGTTTTTTCAAAGTAAAAAAAGTGCCAATGTTAAGCGATCTTAAAATGAATTTTTCAATTCCTGAAAAAGATGAACCAAATAGAGTTGATATAAGTAGTGTTGAAGACAACTTGAAACAATTAGCATTATCAGTTGTGATGCTTCAATCAAATGGTGACATGGAGAACCTTTTAGGCGGAAATAGTGTTGGGCATGGCACAGGGTTTTTTATCTCTGAGGATGGCTTATTACTAACTAATTATCATGTAATTGATGATTTTAAAATTTGTATCCAAAAATTGATTTGTGAAGTGGAGTTTAAACAAACTTTACCTGACAACTCGAAAAGAGGCTTCAACGCCGTTGTAAAAGTTTTGGCTTCAAGCCAGCCACATGATTTTGTCTTACTTAAAGTTGATCTTCCAGCTAATCTTAAATTCTCATACCTAAAACTAGAAAAGGGTGTTGTTGGCCCAAATTTAGTTACTCTTGGATATCCAGGAGACATTACTGAAGAAATTGAAGATGAGAAAAGCAGGGCGAGATTAACATATAGCTTTGGAAAACTGGTATCATTTCACTCCAGAACCTACGCTACAAGTGCCTACATATACCAAGGAGCAAGTGGGAGTCCAATACTTAACCCAAATACCCTTTCGGTTGTAGGGTTACTGTCCAATGGAGCTGGCACACCTAAGCGTGGTATAGGATCTCCAGGACTGGCTAGACCCATTCATTTGATAGACCTTGAGTTCGGTCTTTCAGATTATATATCTGGAGCTAAACAGCAAAGAGTTAAGGGGCTTATTTCTAAAATCCAAACAACAAGAAATATTTCGATTGCTAAAGGTTTATTAGAGGATTACAGGTTGGAAAAAACTTATCTTGGATTGAAATCCGTTAAAAATTTAATGATTAACCATTCTTCAAACGGTATTCGTTTGGAAATCATGAAGATTTTAGAAACTATGGGTTTTTTGGTGGGGTCATCTGATGGGCAGTAATGTGGATTATTGGGATAAGTACAACGATGTACAAAAGAAAATATCATTGCTAGCTGATTCTCTTGGAGTTACAGAAGTTTACTTGAGAAAAAATGCTAAGAATTTTGACCTGCTTATTAGACTACAGGTACAACGTCTCTTAAGAGATAAACTAGCTATACTTGAAACAATACGCAGTTCAGGTCTGGCGGCTATGGCCTCTAAACCTATTGTTAATATTAATTCTTATCGACAGCTTTCGGGCTAATAGCTTCATCGTTTTCACTTAAATTTTCTAGATCCTGCTTTGTTTCTTGAATCATATCAACAATGGCAGCACGGCTAACCTCTTCATAGATTTTATCTACAACATCCTTAAATTTTGGATGATAGAAGATTCTTCGTACTGAAAACGATCCATTATAGTGAGCTATCAAGTCTGATATTGATTTCATATTATCTGAGACAAGCTTTTTCCTTACAAAGGATTTACAAATAATTGGGAAATCCAGTAGAGAAGGCTTTTTTATTGCTTTTTCACTCGTGTATATTGCATAGAAGCCATCATCAATAGATTTTTTAAATTTATTTTCAATGACTTGCTCCAAACTCTTATCATTACCAAAACTTTCAAAGCCCAAATACCAGAGTTTTCTCTCTCGAATCACTTCGATTAATTCTTTTGGAACATTATCTTGATGTATAAAACTCTCATCATCTACCAATAAATACTTATCGACGTTAGGGGGTAACTCATATGGCTTTTCTTCCCTGCTACATAGAACATCAAATATTTTATTGCAATTCGCATCTGTCCTATGACTATAAACTTGAACGTGCATTTGATACCTAGAAAATAAAAAGTCTTCAAAAGCTGACAAGGATTTTCTCATAATTCCAAATTGATAAAACCCTTTGCTTTGGTGTTTAACAATACAAAGCCCATCTCTAAGGCGGTTAAGGTCATACTTTCCATAAGGAACACCACAGAAATGGCTATCCCTTAATAGGTAATCCATTCTATCAGAATCAAGTTCCCCATCAACTAACAATCTCAATAAAGACACTGTAGTTTTACTAAAAGACTCTGGTACTTCGACATGTTCATATTTAAGAGCTGAAACAAGTTGAATTTCATTTTTTGTCCATTTTAAATCTCTTAAAATTTTATCCATTATTAATAACGAATAGTCCTCATGATCTGCCTTTGTTTTTTTCTTTTTCTTAAGGTTGTGCTTTTTCTTATTTCTCAAAGCCTCAATTACAAAATTTGAAGAACCTTCTTTGTTTTCCTCAACAAGTTTATCAATTTCGGGCATTACAGACTCGGAAGCATGTGAAAATGGCCCATGACCCACGTCGTGGAGTAGTGCCGCAATGGCTACATAGTCTTGTAATGGAGATAGAATATCTTCTAGTTCTTGCTCATTTAATAAGATAAATTCGGAGTTTTCTAGACATCCTTGATTTTTCATACGCACTTCTTCATGCACTTTTTTGATAGAGTTTATCAATAGCTTTGCTATATGATAAGCCCCAATCGAGTGTTCAAACCTAGAATGCTTGGCTCCTGGAAATACTCTATCCAAAAAGCCCAAGGCCTTCACTCTTCGTAGGCGCTGAAACCCAGGGTGATTTATAACCGCTTTAGCTTTTTCACAAATTTTAATTGTCCCATGAATAGGATCATGTATTACTTGCATTCAGTTTCCTCATAACAGTTAGTTACTATAAGTATTCTAGTCGGTAATTTAACGATAATTCTGAACTGCTATAGACCGTAGTTTGATCCAGTTTTAAAATAGTAATCTTTAAATATGTACGAACTAAAGCCACAGTTTGCAGTCTCAATTGCACTGCCATGGGTTGTTGTGATTGTTTTAATCTCAGGAGGATTAATGAGTAATAAAAATGAAGATCTAGAGTTTAACCTAGCCAAACATATAGCTGCTAGCTTCCCAGGAAAAGGGCCGTTTTTTTTAGCTAATACTGCGAATGCAAAGCTCAATTCAGTAACAAGCAATAAATCGCATGGTAGCTCAAAACAGCCTTTATCATCTAAACCTACAGCAACCACACCAACAGCTAGTAAAACACCAGAGAAGATCAGTATAGGCGCTAAGATTACATCCCAGAGCCACAGTAAGCCCTTCAGACCGACAACTCCTAGTAGTAAGGGCTTTTCCAAAGAAGCAAGAAGCAAAGACCACCAGCACAGCAGTGTGGCAAACTATGAAAAAAGGGTTAGAGATAAAGTGGATCAGATGCAAGGTGAAACAACCACTAAGGGTAAGGATAAACAGCAGGGCCTAGCTCAAAAAGTTGGCTACAAAATGCCAGAGCCAAAAGTATAACTTACTGGCTCCACTGCACAATGACCAATAACTTGGGTTTTTCTCATAAAAGATTAAAGCTGGAGCCAGTAAATATGCTGGGAGCCACTGTTAGAGCGTGTTTTGAGTAAGTTTTCTTATGGACCCACTAATGGGAAAAGCACAAAAAAGCCTATTTTTGAGCCTCGAAAGCCCGATGGCGTTCACATTAAAAAATATTTTTATCATTATCTTTCATACTAGGCAGATAGAACTTCTTTTTTAGCAGACAAAAATTCATCATCAGTCAAAGCACCATTTTTTTTCAGTTCAGTAAGTTCTTTTAACTGAGTAGCTTTAGAATCACCTTTTAAAGTACCAGAGCTGGGCAACTCTTTAGCAGCTCTCTCGATTGCCTTTTTTACTTTGGAACTGCCCATCAGGTAGTAAATAGGTATGAAGACTAAGAGTAAAAAACCAGAAAGAACCGTAAGTGCCGCAAAGATCCATATTAAAGCACTTGCTTTCGTATAGGCAGAGATTTTGTACCCACTTCCAGCTTCTTCAATTAAAATCTTCATCTTAAAACCGAGGTGGGAAAAATCCTTGAAATTAGTTGCTTGAAGTGATGCTCCCATTTGCTCTTGAAGAGCTTTAGTTAGTAAATCAAGTGTCTCAGGATTTTTACTACAATGAACTGTTTTTACAAAAAACTCTTTAAAGCCGTTCTCGATTTTATCTTCCATATATTTTTTCTCCGTTTAGATATATTAATTTTGGGTAAAACTATAATTCCCATCAGAATCATAGCAAACTTCTCCATCTATAAATGCTGTTGAGCCATCGCCAAGCACGATTTCTTTTTCTGCGGAGTAACAAACCAGCGGTAGTTGATTATTGCTAGCAGATGCTACGTCAGGCATGAAGGGCCTTTCTCCACGAATATATTCACGCCAAGACCTACCAATATATAGGGGCTCATCAAATATCGAATTCACTAAATACTTCCATTTTCCACCAGCTTGTACATAGCCCCAAGTACCAACTTCTGTATTTGATGAGGTTGTAGCATCCCACATGTTATTAAACTCATTCTCTGTAATCTTAATGAAGTTCATTTCGCTTCTGATTAAAATTGCAGCGGCACTGAGTTGTTCTTGAGTTGCAACATCGGGAGCTGGCGGATAGAACGCTTCATTCCCATTTTTGAGATAATCACATACTCCCCATGGGGTATTTATTGGACACCAAGTCCAATCCACACCTGAATTGTCATCCATCTTTGTTAGTAGTAGGTCATTGCCAACATCTGTATAATTATAGATTTCCATTGGGTGGAAGATGCTTGATGAGCTGGCCAGTTCAACATCGAATAAAAGCATGGCTCCGTAGTCAGTAGGGTTTACTGGCTCGGCTTCAATATCTGTCCTTAAATAATAGCAAAATACCTGCCGATTGTAAGACAGACTTCCATCTTCCAATTCACCGATAATTAACCTTCGTGCCTCACCTTTAGAGGCATCAAGCTCAACAAAAATTTTGTCATTCCTATAAGCGTAATATTGATTGCTGGATCGTAACCACATGGACAATAAGTCAGTCTGTGGCTCACAAGTAACACTATCTTCAAATCTATCAATAAGTGATTTCTCCCACTGTGTAAGGTCTTTGTTCTCGGTCACACATGCTTTCATGCCTGAATGGTAGTATTCGATGAATCGTTTTCTTACTAATCCATCAGAGTCCCTTTCTGTCCACTCGCCTTTACAGACTTTTGAATCTGTAGATGCTTCCCTCTGTTGTTCTAGGCAGGATGTCGTACAGAGAAACGTGAATAATAAAACGTACTGTTTCATGCACTCTCCATTTATTGTAAGTACCTCAATTAGTATCAAAAAAGGTCGTTGGTATTTAGCTTCAAGCATTTGAACACCTAGACCTATAAACAGGCTTATCGGTAATAAATTAAATAACTTTACCATATATGGTGGTAGCGCAGATGGTATTTTCACCACCATATGTGGTGCGCATTGAATTCCCATTATCAGACACTTAAACAATGACTGATAAGCAAAGGTTTTTAAAAAAGTTGGGGAAGCATATTGCTAAAGTGAGAAAATCAAAGGGCTATTCTCAGGACAGAGTTTTCTTAGAAACTGAAGGTTTTTCTAGATCCACTGTCTCCCGCATTGAGAAGGGTCAAGTTAATCCTGAAGTTTGGACTCTTGCCCGAATAGCAACAACGCTAGGTATATCATTAAGTAAATTATTGGATATTGATTGAATCTCAAAGAGCGGCTTATTGAGCTATGTAGCTTTTGATCATTTCTTCTAATACTGCTGTAGCTGTTTTCCCATCTTTTTTACATTCCTCTTTAAATTTTTCCAATAAAGCTGTCTCAAACCGAAACGTATGGTTTCTTCGCTTAAGTTCTTTCTTGTTTAATTCTTTAATAATTTGTTTTCTATTTACCTTCATCTTAAAAAACCACCATAAGTATATAGTTGATTATGACTTATCTTAATATAATACGGCCCCTTATGCAAGTGCAATTTGCACTTGCATTTAGTAATGCAAAGTGTTATTCTGGCTTTAGAACTGATTGCGAAATCAATGCAAGCCCAGGAGACAAGAATGCAAGAGCAAGTAAACACAAAGCTAGTTTGGCTGAAGAACTAAATGAAATTATTTATAAACGAAAACATCTTGCGGCGTAACAGTCGATTTTTGAATTTCGCAGAATCTCTATAGATAGCGAGGTAATAAGGAGCTATTGGTATGAAAAAGGCTGATTCTAGTGTGGTAAACATGGGGAATTTCGGTGTCAACAAAGACCAACGAAACTCACCCTTACAATCGCTAATCAAGTACATTGTTAGAGAAACTAATCGTAACAAATTTAGCTATAGCCAGCTCCGCTATGCTTTCAGGTGTGCTCGCCAAAACTGTGGCGTTGAAACCCCAGGTCAAAAAACAAAAAAGCTCTATCAACTACCCAGTACAGATGAAATCAAGCAATTCTTTGATGTAATTGAAAATCCTGTACACCGCCTAATATTTTCTGTTTTAGCTGACTCTGGATTACGAATTGAGGAACTTTGTTCACTAGAAGTAAGACGAATAGATTTTAAAACCAATATTATATTTGTTAATGATGGCAAAGGAGGGAAGGATCGCTGTACGGTAATCGGCAATAAGACACTAGAGAAAATAAAGCTCTACCTGCAAGGGAAGAATAATAGATACTTATTTGAAAGCAGGTACAACAGTAGGTACTCTACACGGCGGCTACAGCAGATGTGTAAGGTGTACAAAGAAAAGGCTGGCATTGAAGCCTCTCTAACCCCACATACATTTAGACATCTGCTGATGACCAAGCTAGCCCACGCAGGAATATCAAAAGAAAAACGAATGATTATCGCTGGTCACTCATCTGAGAAGACTCAAGATATCTATACTCACCTCGGAATGGGCGGCATAAAAGATGAAGTGATAGCTATTCTAGATGGCGGAGTGTAAGAGATATGTCCGATTATAGCTACCAAGACGAGTTGGCCAATAGGGCTTTAGATAGCGCCTTAAACTGTGGGATGAGTATAATAGCCGCCTCGTGTGGCTCTGGAAAATCCTCAATGATAAAATTGTTAATAAATAGATTTGTAAAACTTAATGGACCAGAATCAAAAGTCTTGGTCGTATGCGAGAACATGACAAGCCTTCGTGACCAGTTCCTTGCAGAGATGGAGCAGAACATAACTATTAATTTTACCTATGGGGAGATTTCAGAAAAAGAAAATGTCACTGTGAGAGTTGGTATAGCTGCTTCATTGCAGAAGCTAACTTGGGATAAGGTGGATCTAATAATTTTTGATGAAATTCACCGTCAATATAGAGAGTGTCGTATTCAGAAATTTCTCAGAAAAATAAAACCAAAGTATCAAGTTGGATGTACAGGTACAGCAAGCTCCTTTGTAAGAGATAATAAAACTCAATCTAAGAAGATACCAATCCACTTTTTATCTGGCGCTGAATTAATGAAAAAGGGTATTTATGCATCAGTGGACCTATTTATTACCAGAACGCCCTGTAAACAGAATCCCCAGCAAATGATAAAGGATGTTCTGACGAATGCAAAAAAAGAAAACGTTAATCTAAAAAAGGTATTAATCGTATGTGGTAGAGTTGCTCACGCTGAAGCTATGGCATCATACCTCCGTACCATGGGATATAAAGTATATCTATCTACATCAAAAAATGATCGCAAAAATGAAATATTGATGGCTCACAAGGCCGCTGACAGTGGATATTTAATCACCGTAGGAAAGGTATCAATGGGTTATAATGATGGTTCACTAACAGCTCTTATCCACTGTGACTCTCCTACTGGCAATCTGAATGCCAACGTGCAAGTTTTTAGCCGCATTCTGCGCCGCTTTCCTGGCGGTTCTGATGAGAGGAAGGCTTACATTAGAGTATCTACGCAAGATTCTAAAAACTACAATGCTCAATACTATATGCTGCTAAAGCTCAAAGCCATGTTGGATGATAAAACTGTGTTCTCTAAATTTGATGGTAGAAATCTCAAAATTCAATTCTTCTAAAAATAGCCGTTACAAAGGCTGATCCAGGTAATGGCTCCTATAATAGTAATCTTTAAATTATCCACCCTAACTAAGGAGCATATATGGGATTCTGGGATGATGATGATAAACCTTTTGTAATAGATACTGATTTAGAGGAGTTGCCACAGGAACTTAGAAAATCTGGTGCCAAGATCTTGAACTTTCTTGGTTCTAGAAATAGAGGCTTAACCAAAAAACAAATCACTAGTTTGTGTAAGATTAGAAAACAAACTTCTTCTAAAGCTATCTTAGAGCTAAACCGTATCAAGAGATTAAAAAAATCTGGCAAAGGAGTTCGTTCAAAGCCATTTATATATTCTATTGAAGCTTAGTCTTACGGTCTGCCAACCATGCCAAGGAAATGAATACTTATATAGTTATTGGATTACTCTTTAAAGTGTAATTACACATTACAGAAACACCTGCTTTTTGCTGGCTTGGCTGACATGGATTAACAAATCTTTTAAATAATATATTGAAGAAGAATTTCTATTTTGTGGTATATCTTTATATGTCACCACAGCAAATAAAAATTCATTATCTCTTCCAGATTCAAGCCAAGTTCGACCCTTGTGCTACTGATATTTTTCATCTGACAAAAAAATACATGTTTTTTCATTTTTTTTACTCCAATTATTTCAGGCACTTACAGGCTCCGCTTTTGTATTTTAGAATGATTTCAGCTGGTTATGATAGTCGAGTAATCCAAGCCCAGAATAACAATCATTTAAGTAAAGGCAGCAATGCACATTTTAGGAGGATATATGCCTGACAAAAAACACCTCATACTAATTTTTAAAACCGCAGTTGCATCTATAGATGAAACTTTCGGTGAAGGTTATAGCAAGAAAAATCCTCAGCTCATTGTTGCCCTATTGAGCCACATTAGTGGTGAAGAAAAAAGTCAACGCTCAACACATATAAATACAGGAGTTAAAAATGAAAATATCGGTAATCAACCAAACTAATTTTGGCATTGTAGATAAATCCACAGAATTAAATTTAAAAATTATTACCAGTCGTAACTGGTCGCCCTCTCTTTTCCTCTCTGAGAAAAGAACTAAGAAAACCTTTCTGTCCACTGATCTGTTGGTTTTCGATTTTGATGATGGCTTTTCTGTAAAAAATGCCATAACTCTTTTTGGTAAGTATCGGTATATAATTGGAACTACTAAATCCCATCAAACAGTAAAAAACAATAAAACATGTGATCGTTTTCGGCTAATTTTATTCTTCAATGAATCAATCGCTGACGATGACACTTATCAAGCGACTTGGTACTATTATTCAGAAAAGTTTAAAATAGAGGCTGGCAAACAAGGTTTACTCCCAGATGGAGAAAAGTTTGTTGATGTTTCTTGTAAGGACAGTAGTCGCTTCTACTTCCCATGTAAAACAATTATTGCTGAAAATGAAGGCGAGTACCTTCTGCCCATTACGTCACAGTTTTCTGAGTCACCACAAAAGAAAATAAAAGAGCGTAAACACCAAACACCAGTAAAATGTGAACGCTTCCTTGATACTGGAGAAAAAGGACAGCTTTCTAGGTGTACATTAGAGTTCTTAGTAAATGGTTCTCCACCAGGTGAGTGGAATGTGTCTCTGTACAAGGCGGCTAAGGATCTTCAGGAGCAAGGCTATGATTATTTAGAAGCAGTTGAGAAATTTGAAAATATGATTAATCCATATTTTGATGGGTCACTCGATACCTCAGATAAAAACACCATAGACTCAGCCTTTAAACAAGAACCTAAATATGAACCACGCTCCGCTCAAGGTGAAGCAGGGATTATATTCCCAGTAAAGCATTTTAAGGGAAAATATAAAGGTCAAGTTGACACAAAACACCCTGATAATATGGAGTATCTTATTTCAACGGTCATGGGGTTAAGCTTTAAATATAATGAGTTGAAGAAAAAGATATGGCTTAGCGGAGAAGCACTAAACGACTTTACAATATCTGATATTAGTTTGAAGGCGAGAAGGCTTAAATTACCACCCCATAAAGAATTTATTCGGGATGTTGTAATAGATATTGCGAAGAAAAATTCTTATCACCCATTAAAACAGTTCATTCATCAATCTACTTGGGATGGAAAAGATCACATTAAGGAGCTATTTGAAACGCTGGACATCTCATGCGTGGCTGAAGTGGATGACTCAAAATATGCAGAAGTAGCATTTTATTATGAGTATCTAAAGCGTTGGCTAATTGGTGTTGTCGCAAAAACATATAAGCCTGGGTCTCAAAACCTAGTTCTTGTATTGCAGGGAGACCAAGGCGTTGGGAAGTCTAGGTGGTTTGAGCAATTTAATATTTCTGACTGTTATAAAGAGTCTCATATTTCACCAAACAATAAAGATCATGAAGTAGACCTGATTCGTTTCTCTATTTGGAATGTTGCTGAGCTTGATGCCGTTACAAGACGTGCAGATGTGTCTGCCCTTAAGGACTTTATTACAAAATCAAAAATATCAGTTCGCAAAGCCTTTGACCGTTTTGATACAGATGGAAGGACTACATGTTCATTCTGTGCATGTGTTAATACAGAAAACTTTCTCCAAGACAATACTGGTGATCGTAGATACTTAGTGATCCCAATAAAAAACCTTAACCTTGATAAAAAAATAAATATTCAACAGGTAATGGCTCAAGCTAAATCTCTATTTGAGCAAGGCGTCCCTTGGTATTTTAATAAATCAGAAGTTGAAAAGATTAACCAACTAAATACTGCCTGGCGATTACAAGATGATGTAGATCTAATTGTCGATCAGGTAGTAAGTGGGGATGATTTTTTATCTGCGTCTGAAATCATTAGGTTGGCAGAAAGTGTTGGTAGCTACAGACTGTCTGGCAAAGCTGCTGTTGATAAATTTTCAACACTTTTGAGAAGAAAGGGAATACCAAAAGGTCGAAAACGTAACTTGCGTGGATTTAATGTTAATAAAGTACATTTAATTAAATCCTTACAGTCCCTAAATCCCAATGCCAGTATTGGTAGACTTCATGAATGATCAAGAAAAAACAGTCCTACTAAATAAAGTAGCTAAGTTGCTGATGCAAAATCTTCCAAATCCCTACCATAATCTGGATATCAACGTAACCAAAAAGACACCTACAGCATATTTTGAAGGGGGAGGTATTACTGTTGATACAGATGGGTGGTTAAGTTTGAGATTTGATTTTTCCCCTAACTTAGATTTGGTTTCTCAAATAGCTTTGGTTTTATCACGATTTGGCTTTAGACATCGCTTTTGTAGCAATACAGAAGAAGAGACAGTTATGTTCGTTTCTAGCTATGTAAATAAATTGGAAAAAATAGGTCCATCGAAACAGTTTGATATATATAAAAGAATAAAAAAGAGACTTAGTACAATTCACAAGTCATCTGTTTTGGAGCCAACGAAGTTAGGGAGTTATCATGAGCAACAATAGCTCCTCATACTTACATAACAGCGGCAGCTCACCTCCACTCCACGTTATTGATACGTTAGATAGTAAACTTATTAAAGTAGCAAAAAGAATCATAAAACGTTTAGCTTTATCTAAAGATGGTCTTTGTGAGGTTGAATTAACAAAACTTGTTACTGGTAGAACTCGGCGGATAGCATTAGCTTTAAGAGAGTTGATTAGAGTCGGTTATCTTGCAAAAAATGGGGCTGGAGTAAAATCAGATCCATATCGTTATTTTATCCCAAGTGTATCTACTGCAAATACTACAAATGAAACTGTTTATGAGGTTGTAATATAATGGCAACGCCTTTTCTGCAATCTCTTAGGGAAAAGAATATTGATGTATTTTTTGATGGCAATAATCTTCGTTTAAAATCTCAGTCAGAAAAAATATCAGATGAAATCATTAGCTTTGTTAAGGCAAATAAAGACCATTTGATATTGGAACTAACAAATAAAACAAAGATCCCTCAGCCAGTCAATGATACGGAAACAATGCCTGGGACAAAAACTAGCTCAAATATCTACAAGCGCTACACTTACCCCAATGGAGAGGTATTAGAGCTTAGCAAGGATTCATTTGATAAAATAGTCCGAGTTTTCAAAATGTTAAATGATGCCTATGATTAATATATTGCATTTACATAGAGAAAGATGCGTTCGAACTATGGATAGAGAGGAATGTTCGAACCCAAAATAATTAGCCAACGACAGATAAATTTAGTAAAGGAAACGATATGCAAAAGTGGAAAGATAATTCTAATAAAAAAGCAATAGCTATAGTTAGGCGTAGTAGCAGTAGCCAAGAGAGAAATACTTCAGCAGAGACTCAGGAAGAGCTGATTAGAAGCTATTGTGAGACCAATAAGCTAGAACTAGTTAAATTTGAATCTATTATTGAAACTGCATATAAATCTACAAAGAGAACTAAATATAAAAAACTAATGGAATATGCTCTGTCAAATGACATCCAGCATGTGCTTTTTTACATTTCAAGCCGTGAAGCTAGAAACCTCACTGATAACGAAACCAATGAGGAGCTGATTCGATCAGGTAAAATAATTATACATCACATCAGTGATAATAAAGTATATTGGGAAGGTTCTCCAGACTCAGAGTTTTTTAATAGAGATATAAATACAGTAGTAAATAAACAGTACAGTAGAGAAAATAGTACTAAGATGAAAGCTGCATATAAAACTAAGGCTGAAAAAGGGTGGTTTCCCTATCGCCATACACCTTTAGGCTATATACACAAAAAAGACTCAGATGATTATGGCAATCCAGTTAAAGGAACATCAAAAGTGATCCCTGACCCAAATCATAGAAATGTGGAACAGGTGAACAGAGAATTTGAACTTAGATCTACAGGACTGTCATTCGATGCTATAGCAAAAGAAATGATAAATGATGGGTGGATACCACCTAGTAAAGCTAAAGGCTATAAAAGCACTCTTGGTAAGCGTCTTAAAAACCCATTGTATTGGGGATACTTTTATTTAACAGATAGTCCTGTTAGGTATGAGGGCAAACATGAAGTTATTATTCCAGTAGAAATTTTGAAGAAGGTTGCAGCTATTAACGAAGGTAAAAAATGCCCTCACAAGAGTTACGGCGATCAAAATAATATTTTTGACGGCTGGTTACGCTGTGGACATGATGATTGTGGCTTAAGTATTGTCTATGACCCAAAAAAGAAAAAAATAAAAGCTACAGGTGAGGATAAAGTTTACCACTACTACAGATGTTCAAATCAGAGAAAGATACACCCCAAGAAGGTTTACGTTAATGAGGAAAAAATTTGGGAACAGTTTGAACCAGCCGTTACCGAACTAACCATTACAGAAGATTTTGCAAAAGACATCAGGGACGCTCTTAATGAGACTAATAAAAAAGAGCAGTTAGCTATAAAGACACAAATGAATGGCTATCGTGAGGCGCTGAAGGCTCTTGACGCTAAAGAAACTAAAGCCTTTGATCTTTTTGATGATGGTACAATTGATAAGACAGCATATAGAAGACAGGTTTTAAAAACGCAGAATGATAGGGATCACTACACTGATGAACTTGAACGTCTACAATTAGAAATTAGTAGCCAAGCAATGGTGTCTGTACAAAACGTGTTCGAACTGGCTATCAATGCGAAATCACGCTGGAAAGCTATGAAACGTGAAAAACGATTAGGATACCTAAAAGAGGTATGTTCGAACCAAAGATTAGACGAGCTAACTGTCCGATATGAGTTAGAAAAGCCATTTGAGATTCTTGCGAAAATGAAAGAAAATCAAAATTGGCGGAGAGGGAGAGATTCGAACTCTCGGAGGGCTCACACCCTCGCCAGTTTTCAAGACTGGTGCTTTCAACCGCTCAGCCACCTCTCCGTGGAATCATTTAAATTCGGTTGAATTTAAGAAAGGAAAATCTACCCTGTTTCTTTGTTGGGATCAAGAGAAGCTCTTGGATGAGTTTAATAAATTGTAATCTTTAGAGGGTTTACCTAAAACTGTGGGGAATTAACACACACAGTCGCAAAAAGTATGGTTGTACCTTGCTGCGACTGAATGCGTAAGTAAATGGGGTAGTTTAGAGGGTTATGGATTTTAGGCCGGCCATATAGGGTCTTAGTACTTCAGGGACCTCAATGGAGCCGTCTTTATTTTGGTAGTTTTCTAGTACCGCTATTAGGGTTCTGCCTACGGCTAAACCTGAGCCGTTGATGGTGTGGACAAATTGAGGTTTGCCTCCCTTTGGACGAAAACGGATATTTGCACGCCTGGCCTGAAAATCTTCAAAATTAGAACATGAGCTGATCTCACGGAATTGATCTTGTCCTGGTAACCACACTTCTAAATCAAAACATTTAGCTGCTCCGTAGCCCATATCCCCTGTGCAAAGCTCCATACGACGATAATGCAAGCCTAAAGCTTCTAACACCTTCTCGGCATTTTGTGTGAGCTTTTCATGCTCTTCGTAAGAATTATCAGGGTGAGCAAATTTCATAAGCTCCACTTTGATAAACTGATGTTGTCTAAATAAACCGCGAGTATCTTTACCGTAGCTCCCCGCCTCTGAACGAAAACATGGAGTTCCTGCCACAAAATATTTTGGCAAATCCTCTTCTGCTAAAATTTCCTTAGCGTAATAATTTGTTACAGGAACTTCTGCCGTTGGAATTAGGAAAAAATCTGTATCGCTAACCTGGAAAGCATCATCTTTAAACTTGGGCAACTGACCTGTGCCGTACATAGATGTGGCATTTACAATAAACGGTGTGGAAATTTCCTCGTAAGCATGATCAATAGTATGCATATTTAACATAAATTGAGTGAGGGCTCTTTCCAAAAGGGCACCTTTGCCTTTTAGGTAAGAAAATCGAGCTCCAGTAACTTTACCCGCAGTTTCAAAATCTAAAATTCCTAGGTTTTCTCCTAAATCCACATGATCTTTAATTTTAAAATCAAAACTTGGCTTTTCGCCAAAAACTTTTTTCTCCACATTCTGAGCTTCACTAGCCCCCATTGGAGTTTCAAAATGACAAATATTAGGAAGAGTCTGCATTAAGTTATTTAATTCAGACTCCACACCCTCCAGCTCTTTTCCTTTTTCTTTACCTTGAGCCGAGAGCTTTTGCATTTCCTTTAAAATTCCGCTGGCATCCTCACCCGCTTTTTTTAATTTCACAATTTCTTGGCTCATTTTGTTTTGTTCGGACTTAGTAGCCTCCACAAACTGAACGATTTCTTTTCTTTTTTGATTGTATTCCAAGGCGCGGTCAACAAGAGCCACGTCTTCACCTCGGTTTGCTAAACAAGATCTATAAACTTCTTTATAACCCTTTTCCCATCCAGGAATAACTTCATTTTTTTCAATTTTTTTAATATCAATCATTCATTTCCTCGCTATAAAACTCTACATACCAGGGGCAATAAGAATATACATTCTTAGCAGCATTGCGAACAAAATGGCAATTAAATCAAAAATTAAAATACCCGCAAGTCCCCAGTTTCTTGATAATCTTAGAAAAACACCTGTGATAACTGTAATCAAAAACACCAAAGACAGGGTCTTGTAACCCACGATTTCCTGCCCCACCAAAGACAGCGTGAGCCCTAACATAAAGCCTGTAAACATCTTAAGACCAAATACAAACATACCAGAAGATGATGACTTTATTCTTTGCTGCACATGAGAGCCAATATCTCTTACTTGAAATCCCATTTGTTCTCCTTGTTAAAATTTATAAAAAATTCAAATTACCGTCCGCCGCCTAAGCGCTCAATACGTTGTTCTATTTGAGCCCTATCTGGCGCATTGGGTGCTAATAAAAAATACTGAGTATATGACTCTATGGCAAGCTCGCGCTCACCTTTAGTTTCAAAAATCGCCCCTTGTTCTTTATAAATATTAGGGTTTCCTGATTCTATGCGAGCCGCTTGCTTTAGCATTAAGATGGCTACATCTAAATTTCCTGACAACCTATAACATTTGGCCACTCTAATATAGCTTTGTGCCCCCTGTGGAGACAGCTTAATGGCTTTTTGGTACTCCCTGGCACAAAGTGAGTACTGTTTCATGCTTAAATAAGTTTCGGCTTTCAATAAATAGGGTTCTGAAAGGTTGGGATTTAGCTTTAACTCTTCTTCCGCTTGAGCAATGGATTCTTTATAGTCCCTTTGAATTAAGGCAATTTGACCTAAATAATAATGAGCCCTAGCGTATCTGGGATTTACATTAATCACTCTTAAAAATTGTTTTTTTGCTTTGTTTATTTTTTTCATTTCAAAATAAACAAGCCCCGCCTCAAATAAGGGTGTAGCATCCGCCGGATTAAGAATAGCTCCTCTAAAATAAACATCAACGGATTCTTCAAATTTTTGTAAAGCCTTCTTTGTTCTTCCTAGTAATAAAAAACCTTTTTGAGATTTCTGATCTATATTAATTAACTGAGTTAAGACCAGCTCGGCTTCATCGTACCTCTCATCATCATACAAAATTTCACCTAGTGTCAGTCGATACTCAACAACTAAAGGGTAATTTTCCACCAAGCGCTGCGTGTAATTAACTCCAACATCAGAGCCCTGAAGGCCCCCAAGGGTTTTTGCATATATAGCTTGGGCTTGTTGGTTGTTAGCATCAATCTCAATAGCTTTAGCTGCAGCGGTATATGCATATTGATAAGCACTCATAGCGAGATGAGCCTTAGCTAAAATCACATAGGATTCCACATCTGTTTCATAGAGTTTAATGGCTTTTTTGGCATACACCACTGCCCCAGAAAAGCTATGGCGTTTTAATTCCACATAGGCAAAACCGCGAAGCACTTCATATGATTTTGGTGCTACCTTATTTGCTTTTTGTAGAATCTTAAGGGCAATGGAGTAGTTAAATTGATCGGCCTGATATTTCGATAAAGTGATATAAGCATCTAAAAGTTTTGCATCAGCTTTGATTGCTTTACCTAACCACTCAATAGCCGCCTCGGAAAAGCTGAGCTTCCACATACACTTTGCAGCCTTCAATGCCGCTTGAGCACTTTTAGGATCTAACTCAAATGCAGATTTATAATGCGCTTGTGCTGTTTCAAAATCTCCTTGCCTAAAATATTGGTCACCTTCATAAATCATTTCACGCACATCAAGATCTAGTGCTGATAAGGATTTTTCACCACCTAGTTTTACAATTAAATTCTTGGCCTGAGTATTTGATGGATTTAATATATATGCCTTTTTAGCAAACTTTATGGCTTCATCCTGATTATTATAACGTAAGGCAATTTCTGCTAAGCCCATATAGCCTTTGGAGGTGACTGAGCCAACAGGTAAATCATTGGATTGAAAAGCCTCATTAAGTAGTTGAGATGCTAACTCTACATGGTTAAAATGTTTTAATTCTAATAATCCTAACTTAATTTTTGAAAAATTATGCTTAGTGTTTGATTTTAAAATATTTCTATATATTGCTGCTGCATATGTATAATTTTTTGTGCGTTCATGTAGCTCTGCCTCCAAGGCGTAAACTCTTATCCATGCCGGCCACAGTTTTTGAGTAGACCTAGCATACCCCACGCCTACATCAAAATTTCTTTCTGATTTTAATTGCAATGCCTTTAAATAATAAAACACTGTGGGCGGTTTCCCTTGTGATCCATAATTAGCTAATACCGATTCCGTTACTGTTTTAGATTCATCTAATCTTCCTTGTAAAATTAAATTTACAGTTTGACAGGTAGAGGCAGAAACCCCACCTAGGTTAACTTTTGATACCCTTTGAGTGGCATAGCTTAATGTTCTTTTATCTTGCGTATCCTGATAAGTGTAAGGCCATAACTCTAAATATGTTAAACACAGTAGCGCCCACACTTCGTGGTTTTTTGGATCAGCTTCTAAAGCTCTAGTAAATCCATTTTGTGCTTTAAGATAATTTTTTTTAGTGTCTTTCTCAAAAGCAGAAAGCCCACGGGCTAAAATTGTTTTTAATTTAGATACTTCTAATTTTTTTAATGCAGCAGAGGGCTTTAATAAATGAATTCTCCCCCCCTGTTTTTCTGAAGGCACAAATAAAACCGCTACAATAGCTAATAAAGCAACAATAATAAATATTAATGGCTTCCTGTTTGCTCTTTTTTTCACATTACGATTTAAGTCTTCTTGATCCTTTAAATCTATAACTTCAGTGGCACGAGATTTGTGAGCGCTTCTGGAGGTTTTGCTCTGTGTATTAGACTGCTTACTGGTTGAAGATTGCCCACTAGTTGTTTTACCATCCCAGGCCTTCCCTGTATTTGTAGATGTTTTTTTTGAACCCGATGTTGTAGTGTCACCAGATGTTCTTTGTGTGGCTCCACTTTGTGTTTGAGATCCACGATTTTGTTTAGTATTGCCATCGTTTTCTTCAAAATCATCTGAACTGACTTTTCTAGCTGTGGATTTTATTTTCGGTGGGTCCTGCTCACTTACATTTTTTATATCACTTATACGGTCAGAAGTAGAAATAACTTCCGTTTTGTCACTGGAATCATCAGCTTGTGGCAGATTTTTTTCAAAAATATTTTTCTGGTTAAAGTCATCAAAATCATCTTCGTCTATGGGACTATCCGTCCCTTCAAAAGGTTTTTCATTGCCTTGTTCAAACCCATCAAGATCTCCATCAGAGTCACTGATTATGGAACTACTACTGTCTGGCTCAGCATTTGAAGGAGTGTTGTCAGCTGACTTTTTTTCTTGATTAATCGAGGAACTATTTTTACTTAAGTTCTCTTCGTCTAAATATGCTACCTCATCAGAAAGTGATTTTAAGAGTTCATCATAAAAATCCAGTTCTTGAGTTATTAATTGCCAATTGATCTCAGGATATAAAGAAATATACTCTTCACCAGTGAATGTACCTTCTCGAATTTTACTTAAAACCATTGAAGTTTCAAAGGGTCCAATAATCTGACCCTCTTCAGTTTTAATCACCCATTTTTTATCTTGCTGACTCACGCTGTCTCTCGTTAATTTTTGTTTTTGAAATTCTACCTTACCATCCACTAAAGTAAAGTAAGAATCTAAGTGATCTTACTCGACTTTATTCTATATAGATTTATATATTTATACACCTAAGGGGCTAGACTGAAGTCCTACTTAATTTATGCATATTAGTAATGCCTTATCTGGTATATTAAGAAGAAACATTATTTCATAGCACGTTAATCCTGAATCTCTGCTATATTTTAAAACATTAACGTTTTAACTAAGGTAAACAAAGATTTATGAGCGAACTATTAGAACATGTTTTTACGAAGTTATTATTTAAATCATATATATCATGCTTTCCTATTGCCTGACCTCTATTAAAATTGAATATCTGTTTAGTCCTATTATTGAGGTACACTTCTGTCTTTTTTAAATAACCAGCACTATCATATTTTATATGAATTAGAAAAGTATTTTGAATATCGTCAATCCAATTTACTTTAATAAAAGTGTTCTCAACATATAAAAGATTGAGAGGAAACCGTTTATTTTTACTACTAACAGGTTCAAAAGAGATTTTTTTAGTATTGCTATTTTGTCCCGAGTTAAGTATGCCAATAAGCTCACCTGATGAATTTAGAACTGGACTTCCTGACCCCCCCGCAAAATTTTTAAATAAGCGAACAATCTGAGTTGGGTCTAATTTTAGATTAAAGCTACTTTGAAAAATATCATTTGCACTATATGTGTTAAAATAAATTTTATAAGATTTAAAAAGAAAAATATTCTCAAGTAAACAATGATCTGCCGATATGAATATAACATGATCAGAGTGCTCATCAATTTCAACTAGGCTACCTGTGCATGCATAATTATTATTAAAGGCTGTCATTTCATAATATAAACTAGGATTTTTTCCCGAGGCCCTGCTCATTTGAGAGCCCAAAACAATAGAAACGACCAAAAATAGAACAAGCTTAAATTTAGACAAAAAATGTACACACGTGGAAATTGTTTCCACTGTCAATAGGTCTATTTTCTTCGTTTTTTCGTTTTGCATAAGCATAATTTCTATAAATAGCAACCAACATGCCAATATTGGATTTCAGTAGAAATTCTGACAACCTCCGTACTTCAAACCTTTATTTATAACTAATTTGACATAGTTTATAGTTTACTATAAACTATAAACTATGAAGACCGAAACAGAATCTCAACTACTTGATATTATATATAAAACTGGCCCTTTAAGACCTGTGGACATTGCTAAATCTTTAGATATAAGCTTACAAATGGTACACCGACATCTTAAAAAATTACTCCAACAAAATAAAATTAAACGCCTGGGTTCGCCTCCAAAAGTCTACTATCAGTACCTTAAACCAATAGTACTTCCTGATACCACCAAACTTGAACCTAAAGTAATTACGTATATTGAGGAGAACTATTTAATCCTCACTCCCAGTGGTGAAAGGTTATTTGGTATAAAAGGCTTTCTCTGGTGGTCAAAAAAAACAAATCAACTTAATCTAGGAAAACTTGCTTTGGAGTATATGAATGCCCACCAGCACTTTCAAAATGAGTACAATAATAAACTTGGATCCATTGATGCCACTTTTAAAATTCATAATACTTTTAAAAAAAGCTATTTAAATAAATTATTTTATTACGAGTTCTATAGCTTACCAAAGTTTGGAAAAACAAAGTCGGGGCAACTTGTCTATTTAGGTAAAAGCGGACAGAATATATCTGCCATTAAACAGCTTGTAGAAAAGTCTAAAGATACTATTAATAAAACCATTAAACACTACCGCATAGACGCCGTTGCCTTCGCACCGCATTCTATACCGAGAAAAATTCAGTTTCTGGATGTTTTCAAAAAAAAGTTAGGACTCAATCTTCCTCTACTCTTGCTAGATAAAATATTCGTTGAAGATTTTCCAGTTTCCCAAAAATCACTAAGCAAACTCAACGACAGAATTGAAAATGCCGAATCCACGATTTTTCCAAATAGAAAGACCTCTTCTTTTAATAATATTTTAGTTATTGATGACGCTGTTGGCTCAGGAGCGACTTTAAATATAATTGCAAAAAAGTTAAAACTTTTAAATCCAAAGGCTAAAGTTTATGGTTTCGCCCTTACCGGTAGCTTAAAAGGATTTGAAGTTATAAATGAAATTTAAATCTTTTCTATAAAGGCTAGCGAGAGCATGAATCAGTATCTAGAATAATTAATACCAATCCCAATAAGTAAATATTTTTGATGGAATCCGAGGCAGAGCTCTTACTCTTCTTTCAACCTTTGTACCTTGGCACCTAAAGAAGCTAATTTGAGTTCAAGATTTTCATAACCACGGTCTAAGTGATAAATACGCTTCACCTTGGTCTCTCCTTGAGCCACAAGGCCAGCTAGTATTAAACACGCCGAGGCTCTAAGATCTGTTGCCATAACTGGTGCTGCTAAAAGGCCACCCTTTTTGCCTCTAACCACGGCCACACGGGTTTTTGGCGTAATATCTGCGTTTAACCTTACTAATTCTTGTACATGCATAAAACGATTTTCAAATACGGATTCTGTGATTACCGATGTGCCCTCAGCCTCTACCATTAAAGCCATAAATTGAGCCTGTAAATCCGTGGCAAAACCAGGGTGTGGAGTGGTTGTTATATCAACGCCCTTCCAAACACTTTGTGGTAGCACACGTATTGACGAATCTGAAGTTTCTATTTTAAAACCTGATTCTCGTAGTTTTAAAATAAGAGCCTCCAGGTGATCTGGCACACAACGAGTCACTGTAACATCACCACCTGTAATTGCCCCAGCTATTAAGAGAGTTCCCGCCTCTATACGATCTGGAATAATGTCGTGAGTTGCTGGCTTTAGTTCATTAACACCTTGTACTCGAATAATACTGGTTCCAGCTCCTTCAATTTTAGCGCCCATTTTAATTAAGTAGTTTGCCATATCCACAATTTCAGGTTCTTTTGCAGCGTTTTCAATAACGGTTTCACCCTGAGCAAAAACAGCAGCCATCATAATGTTTTCTGTTCCACCCACTGTGGCAACTTCAAACAGTATTCGCGCGCCCTTTAGTCCTCCAGGGGCCTTTGCGTGAACATAGCCTGCCTTAACCTCTATCTGTGCGCCCATTTCTTTTAAACTGTCTAAATGAATATTTATTGGTCTTGTTCCAATGGCACAGCCACCTGGCAAACTCACCTCGGCTTCGTGATATTTAGATAACAAAGGACCTAAACACAATATAGAAGCTCTCATTTTTCGTACATAATCATAATGAGCTTGAAGTTTTTCAGGACGTTTTACATTTACTTTAAAAGTATTGTTTTCAAATTTAACTTCACAATTAAGGCTCTCTAAGAGTTCTTTAGTGGAATATATATCTCGAAGTTTAGGAACGTTTGTAAATTCGTGTTGTCCCTCAGCTAAGAGCGCGGAAAACAAAATGGGTAAAGCTGCATTTTTTGCCCCACTGGTAGCCACTTCGCCATTTAACTGCATACCACCTTGAATCGTAATCATGTCCATCGCTGACTCCTCTAAATTATAATTCTATTTTTTCTGAACTTTAATAATGCGGTCAAATTTTTGATAGTCTTTTATTAGTTCCGCATTATTAAATACATCAATATTATTGGCTAACTCTAGAATAATAGCACCCTGTGTAGCGCCAAATTCCATAAATAAGTAGCCTTCTGTTTTTAATAATTGAGCCGCTTTATTTAGCCAAGATTTTATATGTGCAAGCCCGTCTTCATTAGAAAATAAAGCTTCATTGGGTTCAAACTTTTTTACATTTTCACATATATTCTCATCATCTTCTGCAATATAAGGTGGGTTAGCCACAATGATATCCACAGAGTTATAAGCTTCAACATCTAAATCCTCAATATCAGATACCACAAACTGAGATCTTCCCATTAAATCTAAAGACTCACTATTTTTTATAGATACATCAATTGCTTTAGCGGAAATATCAAAGCCAACAAGGCTCGCTTTACTATAATGACTCATAAGGCTTAAACCAATACAACCACTGCCACAGCCAAAATCTAATACTTTTAAAATCTCTTCGTTTTTTGGGTATAGCTGCAGAATTTCTTCAATAATCAACTCGGTTTCTGGTCGCGGAATGAGAACATTTTCATCTACATAAAAGTTCAATCCGAAGAATTCTTTCTTGTTTAATATATACGAAACCGGTTCACCTTGATGACGACGTTTTAACAAAGCCCGGCATTGTTTTTTTTCATCCTCAGAAAGGAGACGATCAAATTTTAAATAAAGATCAAGTCTGCTCAATCCCAGAGTGTGAGCAAACATTAACTCACAATCAAGCCTAGGTGATTGGAAACCTGCCTGTTTTAAATATACTGTGGATTTTTCTAACACTTCTTTTAAAATCATAACTTTTAACTTTTAACTTTTAACTTTTAACTTTTAACTTTTAACTTTTAACTTTTAACTTTTAACTTTTAACTTTTAACTTTTAACTTTTAACTTTTAACTTTTAACTTTTAACTTTTAACTTTTAACTTTTAA
>JABJQG010000057.1 GCA_018663505.1 Pseudobdellovibrionaceae bacterium
CATCATGGCTGGCGTTCCTCTGGTTTTGTTTGTGTCGAAACAATATTTAACCAGCTCTTGAGCGCCTTTTTTTATGTCTTTTTCTTATTTTGATGCAGGTCTGAGTGAAACTGGACCCCACTTTTATGACAAAGAACCCAGTTAGCGTTATAGACACCTAAGCATCATTAAATATTCTTTTAATAACAGATAGTTACGTGCTAATTGAAATTATATGTATCTCATTATGGACATTTAGTGGTAAAAGTGTATAATGAGTTACATATGCCTTCTTCAGCTCCGCCCAGTGGCCCTAAAATAAAGAAAATACTGCTCCAGCTTGGTGCACAGATTCGTGCGCGACGAAAGGGGTTTAAGGTCTCTGCCGTGGGTGCATCTGAGGCTGCTGGTATTTCACGGATGACATTGAACCGAATCGAGCGAGGTGAAGCCTCCGTTACAATGGGCGCGTACTTGAGTGTTATATCTGTGCTGGGACTTGAGCCAAAACTCACTGATCCGAAGTTGAGTAAAAGTAAAAAAGATTTGCCCAAATTAGAGCTCAACTTTGAAACAAAAATAAAATTGTCAGAATTCCCACAACTAAAAAAAATAGCATGGCAAATAAAGGAGAGCAAAACACTCAGTCCACAAGAAGCGCTAAACCTTTATGAACGCAATTGGCGTCATGTGGATTTTGATAAAATGAAGATCAAAGAGAGAAAGCTCATTGAAAGTATACTCAAATTTTTTGGCAAGGAGAGGTTACTTGTTTGAACGAGAGCATCACCTGCGTATTGCCACAGTCCTGCAATCATTAAATGCGGATTTACTTGAAAGAATAGGCTGCCTTTTTGCGGGAGGTACTGCAATTGCGCTTTCTCAAGGGGAGTTTCGCGAATCCATAGACATAGATTTTTTAATTTCTAATTTATCGGGGTACCGTGAATTACGTCAATCCCTCATTGGCCAAAATAATCTATCCCCCATAGAACGCAGAGGTTCACAACTTAATTTGTCTCGAGAGATACGTACGGATCAATACGGAATTCGCACAATGCTTGATTTAGGGGGTGTAGATATTAAATTTGAAATTGTTTTTGAAGCGCGCATAATATTGCAAGCGCCTGCACTTGATAATTACATTTGTGGAGTTGCAACATTAACACAATTAGATATGGCAACGAGTAAAC
This sequence comes from Pseudobdellovibrionaceae bacterium, assembly GCA_018663505.1. GTDB lineage: Bacteria > Bdellovibrionota > Bdellovibrionia > Bdellovibrionales > UBA1609 > JABJQG01. The sequence goes on from JABJQG010000057.1 coordinate 1,173, forward strand.
TTCTTGCCAACTCGGATCGCTGGTCAGACGATGCTATTTTTAGTCGCGATCTTATTGATCTTGCTATGTTAGAGCCTAAATCTGAGTTGTTTAATGATGCTGTTGCTAAAGCCCAATTAGCCTATGGTGATAGTGTGAAAAAAGATCTTGTAAAAGCCATTGAAAATTTAAAAAAACGTCCTGGTCGTCTTAACGCCTGTATGAGTACATTAAAAATGGACTCCATTCCTGAAGCTGTTCTTTGGGAAAAAATCAGAAATTTAGCAAAATTTTAAAGCTTATTTTTTTACCAAACTCTCGAATATCAACCATACAAGAATAAAAAATTGAAACAAAGTAGCTAAGCTACTTTTTTATTAGGATTTACAACGCGGTCATTATTAAAAGGAAGGTGAACTACATTGTCCTTAGATTTTGATGTTCTTTCACTACTTTGTGGCAATGATTGTAGTTTTGTAGAAGTAAAATTTTTCATAAAGAGCTTCACTTGTTCGGGCTCGATTTCTCCGGATTTTACAAGTTCTATTGCAAGGTTAAGAGCCATTAAATGGTTTTGTTTTTCGTTCATTTGATCTTTCATTTTTTATCTTCCTTTTCATCCGGTCTTTTGTTTTCGGTGATTTATCAATTTTTCTAAAGCTTCTTTTTCAACTTCACTAAGTAGTTCTTTTAAATTTTCTAATTCAGGGACGAGTTCGTTAGTGCAAATATCACCAAGCAAATAGAATGCTTCAGCGACGCGGGCCATTTGATTGTTACCACACTTTTTCATTCGGCGATTGTATTCACCTTGGATGGGAATTAGGCTTGGATTTTCGCTAATCAATTGATCACGCTCAGCAAGTAGTTTTTTTAGAAACTCTTCATCTATGTTTTTCATACCTTAATTATAACTTATGATTTCAATAACCCAGTGAACTTAAGTTAAAATTCTCAAAGCAGGATCACTGATTGTCTCATTTTGAGATAAGATTGGCTTTTTGCTTTAGTTCTATGATTCGCTGATAGGACTCATTAATACGTTTCATTGAAACTTCATTGTTTTTCACAAGTTTCTTTATGATTCCGTGAATTTTGGAGATAGGGTAGTACTCTTGTATTTGCCCAAAAAGTAGAATATCTGTACCAGCATTTATTGCCAGTTTAATAGTTTCTTTAAGCTTATAGTTTTTTGTAATTGCTTTCATTTGAAAATCATCTGAAATCACAACACCATCAAATTTTAATTGTACTCTTAAAATTTGATGTACCTTTTCTGACAATGAGGCAGGATGTTGGCTGTCATACTCTGTATTTAAGAGGTGTCCCATCATAATTAAATGTGCAGACCCATTCTTAATCATATTTCTAAATGGTGTGAGCTCAATATCAGACCAAGTTTTTGTGATATCAACAGGTGCATGATGTGAGTCCTCCATGCTGCTTCCATGTCCTGGAAAATGCTTTAAGGTGGTCAAAATGTTTTGTGCAGAATGGGCATTTACAAATTCTGTAGCCAATTGACTAACGTCATCTGGGTCATCTGAGAAACTCCGACCTTTAGTAACAATTGCAGTATTTTTTGGGTTAATTGCTACATCGACTACAGGTGCAAAATTTAAGTTTACACCATGGAGAGAGAGTTCAGTAGCAATGCTGGTAGCGGCATTATTTGTGTACTCAAGACCTCTTTCCCCCATGGTTTCAGCTGAGTGCTTATAGATGAACCCCTTAAATGGGGTTAAACGGGTAACTAGTCCCCCTTCTTCATCTGAAGCAATTAAGAGGGGGATTTCGGAGGCTTTTTGCAGGTGATTTGTTAAATTTAGCAGATCAGAGGGGCTTTGGAAGTCGTTTTTATGGAGGAGTATTCCTCCTATGTGATATTTTTTAATTTCCCTTAGGAGATCTTTGCTAACAGAGTGGGTCCCAAAGATAAGCATTTGACCAATTTTTACATCTAATTTATCGCTGGTGTGAAAGTCTTGAGGTTGGCTGAAAACCAGAGAGCTGTAAACTGTTATACAACTGGCTAATACGCCAACAGCTAAGTACCTATAATTATGGAATAATCGCCTAATTCCTTTCATAGTTTCCTAAATTGCATTAAGTGAGCCAGGAAATCTCTCTCAAATAGGAAAATACACATGGTGGCTAAGGGTAGTCCTTGGAATAGCTTATAATCTCCGTGTCTTTACAACGAGTTAGCTGGAGTATAGAATTGTACACTGTCTGAACTGTAATTGAGGTTTGGCCATGAATCTCTGCATGTCAGAGACCCAGCCGACCTATTAAGAATAAAAAAGGTATAGTCCATTATGTTAACTCAAATGTTTCAAAAAGTTTTCGGTACACATCACGAGCGTGAGCTTAAAAAATTACAACCTCTAGTTGACCAGATTAATGCTTTAGAGCCTGATTTGATCAAGCTTACGGACTCAGAACTTCAATCAAAAACCCCTGAGTTTAGAGCTAGGCTAGAAAAAGGTGAGACTTTAGAAGAACTTTTACCCGAAGCCTTTGCGGTTTGCAGAGAAGCTGGAAAACGTGTTTTAGGAATGCGCCATTATGATGTTCAGTTAGTTGGTGGGATTATCTTATTTCAAGGGACGATTGGTGAAATGAGAACTGGTGAAGGTAAAACTTTGGTAGCTACATTGCCTGTTTACTTACATGGCTTAAGTGGTAAGGGCGCACATGTTGTTACAGTGAACGATTATCTTGCCAAACGAGATAGAGCTTGGATGGGGCAGCTTTACGAATGGATGGGCTTAACTACCGGCACGATTTTAAATGAAATGGACGATGACGAGCGTAAAATAGCTTATGGTGCTGATATTACTTATGGAACGAATAATGAATTTGGTTTTGATTATCTGCGCGATAATATGAAATTCGATTTAGATGATTATGTTCAAAGGGAACTTAATTTTGCTATTGTGGATGAGTGTGATTCTATTTTAATTGATGAAGCTCGAACGCCCTTAATTATTTCTGGACCTGCGGAAGATTACACGGAAAAGTATATAGCGATAAATAAAATCATTCCTCGTCTTGAAAAAGATAAACATTTTACTATGGAAGAAAAATCAAAAACGGCCTCATTAACCGACGAGGGTAACCACAAGGCCGAAGAACTTTTAGGTATGGAAAATATTTATGATCCTGAGCATATCGATGTGCTTCATCATATTTACCAAGGTCTAAAGGCGCATCATCTTTTTCGTCGTGATGTGGATTATATGGTTAAAGATGGAGAGGTTGTTATTGTAGATGAATTCACTGGTCGACTTATGCCTGGTAGAAGTTGGTCTGACGGTCTACATCAAGCTATTGAGGCCAAAGAGGGGCTAAAGGTTAAAAAAGAAAATCAAACACTGGCTTCAATTACTTTCCAAAATTTCTTTCGAATGTACAATGTGATGTCAGGCATGACGGGAACGGCAGAAACAGAGTCTGTTGAATTTCAAAAAATTTATCACTTAAATGTTATGGTGATTCCTACAAACAAACCCATTCGTAGGAAGGATCAAGAAGATGTGATCTATAAAACGGAGTTAGCTAAAGTTCATGCCATGGCTAGTGATATTAAAGAAAAGGCACAACATGGTCAACCCATACTTGTGGGAACAGTAAGTATTGAAAAGTCAGAGTTCTTATCTCGTGAGCTTAAAAAACTAGGAGTAGACCACAATATATTAAACGCGAAACATCACGAACGGGAAGCTGACATTGTGGCTCAGGCTGGAAGAAAAAATGCCATTACCATTGCTACAAATATGGCTGGTCGGGGAACAGATATTGTTCTTGGGGGTAATGCTGAGGCTATGGCAAAAAATGAAGCCGAAGAGGGAACTCCAGAGTTTGATGCTTTATTAAAAAAATATGAAGTTCAATGTGCTGCGGAAAAAGAAGAAGTTCTTAAGGTTGGTGGATTATATATTATGGGTACAGAACGCCATGAATCACGAAGGATTGATAATCAGTTAAGAGGTCGTTCAGGTCGTCAGGGTGACCCTGGAGAATCACGATTTTACTTATCCTTAGAAGATGATTTAATGCGTATTTTTAACGGTGAACGTATTCAGAAAATTATGAGTACATTAAATGTTCCAGATGACGAGCCGATTATTGCAGGTATGGTCACTCGTGCTATTGAAGGCGCACAGAGAAAAGTTGAGGGACATAACTTTGATATTCGTAAACATCTTTTAGAATATGATGATGTAATGAACCAACAACGAACCTCCATCTACGCTTTACGCCGGCAAGCTTTGTCTGGCGAAAACATGGAGAGCTTAGTGTTAGATATGTTAGGGGATGTGACCTCACACATCCTAGACACATTTGTTCCTGAAGAAGCTAAAAAAGAACATTGGGACCTAGATGGTTTAAACAATTCTTTACGTCAGCAATTTGGTTTAATGGTAGAGTTTGGTGAGTTAGCACAGCTGACCACTGATCGTTTAACAGATATGGTGAGCCAAGGTGTAAAAGAAATTTTTGATAGACAAAAAGAGCACCTTAAAGATTATTTTGATCAAGTGTTAAAGATGATTTTGTTACAAACCATTGATCAGAAGTGGAAAGAGCATTTACAAAGAAATGATCAGTTAAAAGAAGGAATTAACTTAAGAGCCTATGCTCAAAAGGATCCTTTAATTGAATATAAAAAAGAAGCCTTTGCTGCTTTTGAAAAATTGCATTTAAGTATTCGTTCAGAGTTTATTGAAAAATTATTAAAAATTCAAATGGTGGCTTCCGATGAAGCTACTGAAGAAATGAGAGAACGACAAATGAGGCCAGAACGAAATCTGCAGTACGAAGGTGCTGATGATTCTGACATAGGAGCTTTCGGTGGTAATGCACCATTGGGTTCTATGCAGGCTCCACAACAAGAAATGAATTATTCCTCAGGTGGATCTAACTATGATCAACCTGAGGAGAGAAAAATGAATCGCTCGGAACGTCGAAAATTAGAAAAGCAAAAGAAAAAGCGTAGATAGTTAATATGTCTAAGTGTCCAGAGTGTCAGACCCCCAGTAGTGATGATTTCGGTTTATCAACCTGTGGAAACTGTGGGGCTACTTTTTTTGCTGGTGCCGAGAGTGGTTCTGATAATGAAAATTTATCATCTTTTGAAGTAGAGGAAGATGTGTTTGTGGACTCTAAGGAGCAAGAGCCGGAAACCCCGGAGGATTATTTTGGCGTGTCTAACGAAGAATCTGAAAATTCAGAGAACATGAATGTTGAAGAACCTGAGAATGTACATTCTGAAGGTTCGCTGGGCATGGCTGCAAATACTTACGAAAATGAAACCCCGTTGCCTGAGGTAGAGATGCTATCCAGTAATCATATTGAAAAAAGTATGCAAGCAAAGGGCTCCGTGGATGAAGGGCAAAATTCTGAGAATTGTGGCCAAGGTGATCTAAATAAAGTTGAATATCAAGATGATGGCTTCAATTCCCATGAGCAGGAAATATCAGAAGCAGCTTCTGACTCTGATTTGATTACAGATACTCTATCAGAGAAAAGTACAAAATCTGATGGTGCATTTTACGAAGAGGTGGTGTTTGAAGAAAATGCAGGTGAACATGAATCTCAATTGTCAGATATTGCGAAGTTTGCCAATTCAGAGGTAGCCAGTGCGAAAGAGGGCCCTCTTTTAACTTATATAAAAATTGGTGAAGTGGTAAGCAAAGAAGATAAAATACTTTTGCATGAATACTTAAATGACCCTAAATTTGGGTGGAGTGCTGACAAGATTATGGGTACAGAGACACAAGGTGTTGTGAGTATAAATGCTGTATCTGCTCTTAAGGCAGCTATTATCATTCAACAATTGAAATCGGAAAAATTTAAAATTACTTGGGAGTTAAAAGGTGTGGTTGAAAGCTAGCTGTATTGTTCTAGTCTTATTTTTTTCATTGAGTCATTTATTTGCCCAAGAAGGGGAGGGTGAACCTGCTACCACTGAAATCACTGAGGCTGTGCCTGAGGACGAAGATTGGACAAAGCAGGCCAACTTTTTAAGTTCCAAAGAGGGGAAAGTTAAGGAGTATAAGGCCAAGGTTAAAGATTTAATTAAGCAAAAACGAGCTTCTACATCCAAAGCTGAGCAAAGCGCTAGCACTAAGGAGATTGCGGCAGCTCATAGAGAACTTATGAAGGCTACGGAAGATTATAACAAATTATATAATAAACTAAGATATCGTTTTCCAGGAAAAGAAAGAAAGAAAAGAAGAAAGTATTTACCCATGCGTATCCAATCACTAAACCAAATCGAAAATGAAATGGGTTTAGATGCCGACTTAACTCGAATTAGAAAAAAGATAAATAAAAAATATTCACCTTACTTGGAGAAAGATCTAAAAAAGCAACAAGAGTCTGGTCCATTATTTTACAAAGGCAAGCTTAAAGAAGATCAAGAAGACCAAAAGCGCATCAAGCTAGAAAAGTAAAAATTTAAGATTCACAGCGCCGATACTTTTTGCGATCAACCATACTAATTATAATAAAACTTAATTTAGTTTTGAGCTTCTTGATATTGCTGGATTTTTTTCTCATATTGTTTATAGTTTTTTGCGGCCTCGGCTTGTCTGAGAAGACTGGGTCTAGATTTCGGCCCTTTTCTTTTTTTAACTTCACCATGGTGAAAGACAACAGTCATTTCTTGTTCGATTTTGTTTTTGTAGTATCTGTAGACCCAATAGTCTTTAGAGTTTTTACGATAGGTGAATTTAGGGTTATCCATGACTCCTAAAACTTCAGACTTATCCATTCCCACTGTAATTTTTCTTTGAGCTTTGTAATAAGTGGTAGAACATGCCAGAAATTGAGAGCTTAGCATTACTAAAATAATTATTTTGATAGAATTCATATGGCCTCTTTTATTTTGAGAATCTTCTTTGTATACAGTGCGAAGAACTCTCTGTGTGTTTTGAATACCTTGAAAAATAAATTTTTAAGGAGCTTTACTTGAACAAAAATATTCCAAGGTAGTAACTCAATTGTTTTTGTGCAACAAAAACCCCTTAATAATAAATTTTCAATCAACCTGAACAAGCCTTAAACAGTGGCCTAAAATTGTCGGCAAGGTGTTTAGGTAAGTTACTAAAATCACATGGTAATCAAGAGATTTTTGGTCATTTGCTTAAATATATGCAAAGAGCGGGCGAGTTCACATTGTTTGTTGATTTGGGGCTGTCATTAGCTCATTATGAAGAATCTTTAAAGGAGCAGAGGATGTGCATACGTTTTTCTTATGTGGTTGTTTTATTTTTAATTTCAATATCTTGTACACACTTGGATAAAGGAGGACCTATGGGGCTGGAAGAAAAAGATTCGTATCTTTGGTTAGAAGAGGTCGAAGGAAAAAAAGCTTTAGATTGGGTACGCACTCAAAATAAAAGAAGTGCTAAACAATTGGAGTCGGATCCAAATTTTAAAAAATATTATGATAAAGCATCTAAGCTATATACAGATAAAGACAAGTTAGCTTTTGGTAGCTTTAGAGGAGATTATATATATAATTTTTGGCAGGACACAGAGCATGTTCGAGGTCAGTGGCGAAGAGCCAAAATATCTGATTATGTTAACAGTACTCCAAATTGGGAGTTGATTTTGTCCTTCGATCACTTAGCTAAAAGTGAAAAAGAAAACTGGGTGTTTAAAGGGGTATCTTGTTTGCCTTCGGATCATAATAGATGCTTGCTAAGTCTTTCTCGTGGCGGCAAAGATGCTGTGGTCATTCGTGAATTTGATATCAGTACAAAGGCATTTGTCCCAGATGGCTTTCAGTTAGAAGAAGCTAAGGGACGAATTCAGTGGATCAACAAAGATTTAGTTACTGTATCCACAGATTTCGGCAAGGACAGTTTAAGTGATGCGGGTTACCCAAGGATTGTGAAGTCATGGAGAAGAGGAACGCCGCTCAGTGAGGCAAAGCAATTTTTTAAAAGTGGCAAAACTCATTTTACTCCTTACTTATGGTATCTGGAGGATAAAGACCTACTTTTATTATTCGATATAGAAACTTTTTCTGCTCAGAAAACTTATGTAGTGGATTATAAAAAAGATTGGAGTTTAAAAGAAATTCCCATACCAAAAAACGTCCTTATTGATAATGTGTTTAAATCTAAAATCATTGTTAAACTTTTAATAGACTGGAGGGTGCAGAATGAAACTTTTAAAGAAGGATCTGTTGTTGAATTTTCCTTAAAAGATTTTGTTAAAACTTATAAATTGCCAAAAGTAAGAACCCTTTTTAATCCTGAGAAGCATCAGTCTTACCAATCTATTAACGTATCCAAAGATGCTGTTTATATATCGTTGTTAAATGATGTAAAGGGCGAAATTATTAAATTTACACTAAAAGATAACAATTGGAGTAAGGAAAAAGTTAATTTACCTCATTCAGGTTCTACATACGTACTATCCTCTGATCGTAAAACCAATCATGTGACATTTGTCTATGAAGGGTTTCAGACTCCAGAAACTGTTTATTATTCTGGTAACAACGGCCCTGACCTTAGAATTATTAGGCAGCAAAAATCTTATTTTGATATCAAGGGTATGACTGTAAACCAGTTTTTTGCTGTAAGCAAAGATGGAACTAAAATTCCATATTTTGTAGTGGGTAATCAAGATAAGGTTGATGGAAAAAATAGAACATATATGACTGGTTACGGTGGTTTTTTAATTTCCAGTAAACCATATTATAACAAATCCATGGGGAAGTTATGGCTTGAAGAGGGCGGACTTTTTGTTGTAGCCAATATTCGTGGGGGAAATGAGTATGGGCCGGATTGGCATAAACAAGCTTTAAAGGGAAATAGGTTTAAGTCTTACGAAGATTTTGAGGCTGTAACATTAGATTTATTTAAACGAAAAATTACTTCACCTGAATATTTAGGAATATATGGTGGAAGTAATGGAGGACTCTTAATGGGAGCCGCTTATACTATGTTTCCCCAGCATTATGGAGCTATTATTTGCACAGTTCCATTACTAGATATGTTAAGATTTCATAAATTACTGGCAGGGGCGTCATGGATGAGTGAATACGGTGATCCTGATATTCCCGCAGAAAGAGAATATTTAAGAAAAATTTCTCCATACCATAATGTTAAAGCGGAGAGAGTATATCCTAAAATTTTTATATCCACATCAACAAAAGATGATCGCGTGCACCCAGGGCATGCTAGAAAAATGGCCGCTAAGATTGAGGAACTTGGTTATGCGTATTTGTACTATGAAAATATTGATGGTGGTCATGCGGGGAGTGCGAACCTTAACGAGTTTGCACATACAGATGGACAGAAGTTTACGTTTTTATCTCAGCAACTAAAAAGCCGTGAAGCCAGTAAAGTAAAGTAAAGTAAAGTAAAGTAATTTAGTCCGTAACTCTTAGATCATCTGGAGTATCGGGTTGGCAGTGTGGATCGGCTTTTTTAAAAGCCTCTAGAGTCATACAATTATCATATATTTTTTGAATGGTTGTGTAGCGTTGCATATCCACGTTAAAACGAAAAGCATTATAAACCTGTGGTATTAAGTAGAGGTCCACTGCAGAGAGTATATTTCCCATAGAGTATTGGCCTGTATTTCTTCTCAGTTGTTTTTCTAATGCATCAAATCCTCTTTCTATCCAAAATTTTCCCCAATTTATTTTTTGTTCGTCATTCATGTTAAATTGCTGTTTTAGGTGCTTAAGCACAGCGAGGTTTTGGATGGGTTGAATACCACTATTAATTATTTCACAAAGCTCAATAATATGAGCATTTTTTAAGGGATCGTCAGAGAAAAGCTGTGGCTCTTTATATGTCTGATCCAGGTAATTTAAAATAGCCATGGTTTGGTTAAAAAATTTACCTTCAACCTCTAGACAGGGGACTTGGGAAGCGGGGTTCTTTAATTTAAAATCCTCGGAAAGCTGCTCTCCACCATTATTAAGTAGGTGAACAGGGACATAGATAAAATCTACTTTTTTAAGATGTAGTGCAATACGGACTCGATAAGCCGAGGAACTTCTAAAGTAGCTATATAGTTTAATTGTCTTCATGGGCACATAATAAGGGACATGGACCCTATTGGTAGCATATCTGCGTTATAGGGATCACCTCAGTTGTTTACAGGAGATTTATTTAAATTTCTGTTAAAGAAAGGGGCCTTTACACCGAGAGCCCCAGTGTTCAGCTGTAAAATGAAAGATATTCCATGGCTTTAAGTATAAGTCCTTCAATTTATATTTAATATGTAGTAAATGTGAGCTATTGCGTAATTTAATCAAATAAATACATAGGAGCTTTTATGAAACTAGCATCTTTAAAATCAAATTCTTCCCGTGATGGTGAACTTATTATAGTGAGTGCGGATAATAAAAAGGCAGTGAAGGCCACTGGCATTGCTCCATCTTTAAGAGAAGCTGTGGAGAATTGGTCTGATACGCAAGCTCAGTTAGAAAAATTATCACAAGCTTTAAATGATGGTACAGCTGATGGTTCATTTGAAGTTAACGAAAAAGACCTACACTCTCCATTGCCAAGAGCTTTTCAATGGGCAGATGGCTCAGCATTTATTCATCATATTAAACTAGTAAGAATGGCTAGAAATGCACCTTTACCAGAAACCCTGAGTACTGTTCCTTTAATGTATCAAGGCACAGGCGATAAATTTTTAGCACCAAACGACCCTATCCCTCAACGAGACTTTGCTTACGGAACAGATTTTGAGGGTGAAGTAGGTGTGATTTTAGATGAAGTTCCCATGGGCGTAAGTCCAGAAGATGCTTTAAAATCTATTCGTTTGTTTGTCATTATTAATGATGTTTCTTTACGTGGGCTTATTCCTGAAGAATTAAAACAAGGTTTTGGTTTTTTTCATGGTAAGCCGTCCTCTGCTTTTGCTCCTTTTGCCGTTACCGAAGACGAGCTTGAGGGTGCGTATACAGATGGACGTATTCAATTACCTTTGGATGTAACTTTAAATAATGAGTTTTTTGGTAAGGCTAATGCAAAAGAAATGCATTTTCACTTTGGACAATTGATTGCTCATGCTGCTAAAACTCGTGACCTTGCTGCAGGAACTGTTATCGGAAGTGGTACAGTATCAAACGAAGATCCAGCAATGGGGTCTAGTTGTTTGGTTGAAAAACGTATGATTGAAAAGATTAATGATGGAGAAATTAAAACTCCATTTATGAAGGTGGGCGATACAGTTAAGATAGAAATGTATAGTACATCTGGGAAAAATATTTTCGGAACTATTGAACAAACAGTGGTACAAGCTTAAAAAAAATAATAGCATAAATACATAGCATATTTTATTTCGTTAATTTCAAGGAGGAGATTGAATGAAAAGTGTTCTGTTGTGTATTGGTTTATGTGCGTTGTTGACCCCTTTCAATTTATTGGCAAGAGGTTCTAGTGGAGCCTCTTTTGATCTGCAGGAAGAGCCAGCCTGTGGTAATCACAATCAGGTACCATGCCTAAGTAGGGATTATAGCCTTCCTTTAAAAAAAGTTCATCCAGATGACAACCCAACATTTAAAGATGATTTAGATTTTTATGGCTTACAGCTAGCCATAGATCGTCAAATTATTAGGTATAATAATAAAAATATAAAAGGAGATTTAAATATTGGCGGAGAACGTATTCCCCAACGACATGTTTTAAAAACATTAAAGGCTTTTAAAGCAGACGTAAATAAATATTTAGACTGTAAAAGCACAAGGAGGCCAGAGGGTTGTTTGTTTCAATTTCAGCAGACGATTCAGGAGAATTACAAGGTTTATGAACCAGATTTAAATAAAGAGGACCCACGTTATGGTGAGGAGAACTCAACTTTTTTTACAGCATATTACACGCCATTACTTGATGGAAAGCTAAGTGCTGAAGGTGATTATCAACACGCCATATACAAAAAACCACAAACCGAATCACTCTGGCGCTCAACACGTGGTCAAATAGATTATGACAAGGTTCTTGCAAACAAAGGCTTAGAGCTGTTTTATACTAAAGATCTATTTAACCTCTATCTTTTGCATGTTGAAGGTGGTGGTCGTGTGAGAGTGATGGAAAATGGAGTAGAGAAAAAATATTATATTAGCTACGCAGGCACTAATAAAAGGTCTTGGAAGTTTATTTCCATTTATATGCGCAATCAAGGATGGATTAATGATTCATCCATTGAGTCGCAGAGACAATTTTTAAAAGACAACCCTGATAAGCAAGAAGAGGCATATCGTACATGCCCTAGTTATGTGTATTTTAAAATCACTGAAACTCCTCCCGAGGGTAGTGATATGGTTTCTCTAACAGATAATAGATCCATAGCTACAGACTACAGAAACTACAGATTTAAGGGGCTACTCACATTTGTTAAAACTCAGAGACTGAAAGAAAGTAAAATCAACAAACCAAATAAAAAAATAAAACAAAGGCACTTCAAGCCATTTAGCAGATTTATGTTAGACCAAGACACTGGCGGAGCAATTAAAGGAAAGGCTAGAGTAGACTTGTATTTTGGTGAGGGAAAATACGCGAGGCGAGCAGCGGAGTTGCAGAGTCACTATGGGCAGTTATTTTATTTGTTGCTCAAGTAAGAGTTTGCGCCCCATAAAAAGCACAGATGTGTTATTTGATTTTCGTTGAAGTTGAAATGAGAAGTTATTTTTTGTATAGAACCTTACGTTTTCGGCATTTGCACCTGTTACTAGATGGACTCCGCTAATATTCCGATTTTGTAAATACGAGCATAGGTGTTCAATTAACTGTGTACCCACACCTTGTCCGCGTGATTCTGGAAGTGCATTGATGTGCAAATGAGCTGGATATTCTGTGAGCTGATCTTTAAATAGAGAGTAGTTTAAATGTTGTTCTTGATGGCTGTTTGCTTGAATTTCTTTGGGATCACAAGTTATATAGGCTAGAATCTTATTGTCCTTAATATATACAAAACTAGAATCTTGGCAATATTCAAAATAATATTGTGTCCACTTATTAAAAAAGTTGTCTTTTTCATTTTGATTTTTAAAGTTATCTCTAGTTGAAGACAGAAAAAAAATATTTTTAATTTCAAATTTAAATTTTGGATTGAGTGCTAGTGCTTCTTTAAAGGATTTAATCATAGGCTTTAATATAGCCATAAAGTATTTTAAGGGGCTATATTTTTATTATTACCACAGGTTATGTTCCCTAGACTAGACTAAAAGTCAGTGTCCTAAAGTCGGTCTAGTCTTAAGCCGATAGCCTAGTATGACTGAAAAGATAACAGTACCAATAATAATATTAATAAGCCTTATGTTCTCACAAAGCGCTCTAAGCTTTGATGTGTGTCCTGATTATTCCCTAACTAACAAGTTTACTATGAATATAGCCGGAGAGGCTCATATTGAACCTCGGCAGTTAGAAACGGAAACACATTTAGGCAAAATTAAAACCTCTTCTTATTTTGTGTTAACTAATAAGGATGAATTTTTTATTTTTAACCAAGCAGACTTTGGTCTACCATTTAATATCCAGGCTATTAAAGTGGAATCCAAATATAACGATGTTTATTTTGTAGACTTTGCTGATAATTGTAAGGGACTGGGTGTGGATGTGTATCCACAAAATTCATTTAAATTGCCTTCTATTAAGTTTAAACAAGATGATGTTTTGCACATTACGATCTGGGGCAGGTAAGTCTAAAAACATAATCATTCTTTGTAGTTTATGAGATGGTAGTCTTGAGTTATGGAATTTCCATTGGGACTTTTCCTTCTATGGGAGATCGGGCTTAAGGCAGCCCGAACCCACCAATTCCCCCACGTCGTGTGGGGGAATCTAATGAAATAAAAAAAACTTCAGATCAAAATAGATATTAAATTATTTATAGATCTAATGGCACGATGCCATTAGATTGTGGAGCTCGAGGCGACCAGCCTCGATTTCCCATGGACGGAAAGGTCCCAATGGAAATTCTATAACTCAAGGCTACCCACTCATAAAACTTACAATTTTTTTAAATTGTAAAAGAAGGGATGCATACAAAGTGTTACTTAGGTTTACGAACATTATAATAATCTAAACTTAAAATAATATTTTCTAATTCATACAATAAGAACAACAATCATTTTGTTTATTACAAAGGTCCTGGAATCTATATAAAGGTCCTAACACAACCCATACTTTTAGAGAGGGGTTTGCTTCAACCAATAAAAGGTGGGTTAATGATCCACATATTAAACACGGAGGTTTAAATGTTAAGAAATATGGTAATGGCAATTTTGGCTATTGTAGTAGCACAAAATGTTGGAGCAACAGAGTATATAGTGAAACATAAAGTAGGGTTTGTAACGCCTATGTTAAATATGATTCAAGGGTTAAGTGTTGAAGACATACACGAGAAAGGAAGACTAATTAAAGTTGACCTAGTTAAAAATCAAGAAGCTCAGTTATTAGCTGATTTAATGACAAGATCAGATATTGAATATGTAATTCCTAATTATAAATTCAAAGCTTTTAAAAATAGAGTAAGTATTAATAAATTAAAAGAACAGTGGGCAATTACAAAAGTAAACGCTGAGGCAGCTTGGGATAAATCTAAAAATAAAGGTTCTAAAAAAATTATAGTTGCTGTAATTGATACAGGCGTTGACTATAGACATGAGTCTTTAAAACAAAATGCAGTTCCAGGATATGACTTTAAAGACAAAGACAACGATCCTATGGATAAAACTGGCATGCAAAACCCAGGTCACGGAACACATTGTGCGGGAATGGTTGGAGCTACTGGTTTAGTTGATGGTGGTATCGTTGGTTTAAGTCCAACAGTTTCATTAATGCCTCTTCGTTTTTTAGATGAAAAAGGAAGTGGAGATTTAATGGATGGTGTTCGCGCTATTGATTATGCTATTGAGAAAGGTGCACATGTAATCTCTGCCAGTTGGGGAGCAGCTGTTAGTAAGACGCAAGCTCAGCCAATTATTGAAGCTGTTAAAAGAGCTGATGATGCAGGTGTTATCTTCGTTGCTGCTGCAGCAAACGATGGTAAAAATAATGATAAAGTCAGTATGTATCCAGCAAATGCAGGCTTTGCTAATACAATAACTGTGGCTGCTTCAAACTCTAATGATGGGAAACCAAGTTGGTCTAACTATGGTAGAAAAAGAGTTCATGTATCCGCACCTGGTGAAAATATAATGAGTACTATTCCTGGGAATAAGTATAAAAATCTTTCTGGAACGTCAATGGCTACACCATTAGTTGCAGGGCTAGTGGCTTTGTTAAAATCTGAAGACATTAGTTTAACAGGTGCACAGGCCAGAGCTATATTGCAAAAGTCTGGTGCTAAGGTTGCTATTGAAGTAGCTTGTCACTGTAGAGTTGATGCTGCTGCTGCAATGGATGTGGTTACAGAAAAGCAAATGATTGTTGTACCATCTGCAGCAACAGTAGCTCCTAGTAAAACAATGAACTTTTCAGCTTTAAATTCTCAGGGCACAGTGAACTATACTTCGTCTAATCCTGAGATAGCATCTATCAATGAAGCAGGATTGTTAACCGCTCATAAAGATGGTTCAGTTAAAATTTCAGCAACAGATGCCTCTGGCAAAACAGCTGAAACACTTGATATCTTTATTGCTAAGCTTACTGATTCACCAGACAATGGTGGCGGAGGTGGCGGTGGTCAATGTCCATTACCACCAGAAATGTGTGAAGAAATTTGCAAGATTCAGCCTCAGCTTCCGTTTTGTCAATAGTAACAAAATAGATTCAGAATCAAAAAAGGATGTGTTTAACACATCCTTTTTTTTTGAGATCTATTTAATATAATTTTCTGGAAAAGAACTAGTTTGAGTTACGTAGTGATTCTCGATGCTCTTTTATAGTTGCTTTTTCGTAGTAGCTACTGCGATGTTCTTTAATTTCAGGAAATAGTTCTTTGTTTATGACATCAGCATCAATAGGTGTTTGTTTCTTTACTCGACATCTATTTCTCGCTTTACATATAGCATGGGAATTAAGTAATTGGCCGATTTTATCTTGGACATATATGCCAACTTCGCTGTCACTGATTTTTTTCTCGACTTTATCCAGAGTTTTGTCAATTTTAATTTGAGCCTGAAGGTATTTATTATCGGTCTTATTTATCTCTGACTTTTGACCCAGATGCTCCAACTTCGTAATTAAGTTTTGAATGCTTTTCTGCTTTGAAGAGGGGTTCTGTTGAGCGAGGCTAACATCAATAGTTTGAATTAACTTTTCGATTGCAGATCGGTCTCTTTGGATTGTTTTGTTTTTATCTTGATATATTTTTTTTTGTTCATTCCACTTTTTTTTATTCGCTTGAGTTTCAGCAATATTAATAACTCTAATATTCTTATTTTCAGTAGATAATCTTATAAGATTTTGTGCTCGGGCTTCATTAGCATTGTCTTGAATAAAAGTATCGAATTTCAAATCTAAATCCTTAGAATACTTATCAAGTACCTCAATAACTTGAATATATTTATTTTTTCTTTGTTCTAGTTCAGCAAAGTTATTTTTTGCAGTTATGATTTGCACATTTAAAATAATTAATACGAGTATGATTATTTTCATCAGGTCTCCAGTGATAAAGCTCTATCAATAATTTTATCAAACAAAGTTGTGTTTAATTAAATTATTATCAAAATTGAACTTTAGTGCCTTGTACTTTGGTACTATGCTTACAGTATTTACTGTTCAGGTATTGCTTGAAAAACAGTGGCTAATGGCTGTGTTAGCCCTGAGATTTTTTAAAAATATAATCAAATACTAAAGTCTGGGCAAAGCTGCTTAAGCGGCCTTTTTAACTCCTGGATTAGGGAAATCTAGGATTGTATCTGAGTTGTATCTTTTTTCACATTCGCTGTGGCTTGTTTTGACGATAGCTTTTTTAAAAGCACTGTCTAGTCGCATCCATTCAATGCGAAAATCATCACTGGCACCAGATTCTTTTAAGGCTCTATCTAGCATCTCATGGCGGTACTCAAATAGTTCATCGGATATAAGCATGTGTTGGTGTGCAGGTTTTGGGAATTTTCCAGAGTAAGCTCTTGGGCCACCCATAGATTGGATCATAAAATCGGCTTGTTGTTTTTCTAAATGCTCCTGATCATGGCCTTCAAAAAATTGACCTATCCATGGGTCTTTAAAAACCTCATCATAAAAGATCTTTACTACTTTATCGTAAATAGCTCTGTCTCCACCAAACTTATCATACAATCTTACAGGCTCTGTCATCTAGCTCTCCCTAGGCTGCAACTATTTTTTTAACTTGAGCAAATTTAATTTTAATATCGTTCACCTGTTTTTTAAGAACTAGGTTTTCTTTTCGAAGCTTTGTAATTTCATTTTTTAGAACAACAAGTTGGGGGCCTTGTTGTTGTGAATTTTGTCCATTACTTGTGGGATTTGGTTTGGTATCAAAATTTAAGGTAGAAGGATCAATGTCTGTTTCTTCAAAAATACTGTTATCAGCTGAATTGTCCATCTCTAGAGGTAAATTTTCTATATTAATTTCAATATCCTCTTCGATATAAAGGCTGGGCGCAATTTCTTTTAGTTTTATATGGCCTGTGTTTGAAAGATGTCGAGTTTCTTCGATTATTTTATTAATAGCTGTATGTATCTCGGCAGCATTTGGTTCTTTGGTTTGGGAAAGGTCTTCGATATTTCTTCTTTTTCCATGCGAATGGGTAAACAAAGCTTGCTCTTTTTGTTCTTCAGTAAACTTATGTAAAGCTATGGCTAAAGTGAGTTCTTGAATGCCTTGAAAAATTTCGCCGAGCAATGTTTTTTCCCATTGAAAAATAATATCCATTGTTAGTATTTTTTGTCTTAAGGTGTCTGACCATCTTTGATCCTCTTTTTCGATGGTGTTTAAGAGACTCTCTTTTTTGGCCTCGGTACAGGTTTCAAGAAGTTGTAGAAGCTGTAAAAAACCGCCAGATTTTTTGTATCTATGAAGTAGGGCCATAAATATTACCTTTTATATGATAGAGTGGTTACACTTAAGCTATGTCGGCAAAACTATTGATAGTTTTAAGGAATTTATTCTCTTTTATTTGAAAGTGTATTTAATTAAAAGGTTCTTTGTTATTTTTGTTGAAGAAAGCCTATAAATCTCAAAAAAGATCAAATATTTACTTAAATTGTATCAGAATAAGAATAGAATACTGCTGAAATATAAATCAAATTACAAAAATGCTTTGAAAATAAAAAAGGCCA
>JABJQG010000062.1 GCA_018663505.1 Pseudobdellovibrionaceae bacterium
TAGTATAGGGCTCTGGCAAGCTGGAAGCGCTCACCCGCAGGGTGATGCCAGCAAAGCAGGAGCTGTGCCCTATACTAAAGAGCTTCTCAGTATTTGAATATTTGGATTCATGGATTTGGGTGTACAGTATTTCAGTATAGGTAAATTTATTTTATTCTTGGACTAAAACCAAAAAGCGATTTAAAAGGAAAGAAGACTTGGAGGTGTAAAGTGAATTGTATTTGTGGTAGTGAGATTGAAACCAGTAATTGTTGTGCAAGATTTATAGATAACAAAGAACAACCCAGTACTGCAGAAGAGCTTATGCGGGCTCGTTTTACAGCTTACGCACAAGTTAAAATGGATTTTATTGAGCAAACTCATAATCCTAAATTAAAAAAAGAACTTGATATGGATGAAAACCGCGAATGGGCGGAGAAAACCAAGTGGTTAGAGCTACAAGTATTTAATACGGAAAATGGTGGGCCTGATGATGATGAAGGAGTTGTAGAGTTTAAAGCTAAGTTTGACGCTGGCGAAGGGGAACAGTGGCACCAAGAGCGGAGTTTCTTTAATAAAATTGATGGCAATTGGTACTTTACTGACAGTAAGAATCCACAACAAACAACCTTTGTACGTAGTGGAGAAAAGGTGGGGAGAAACGACCCTTGTCCTTGTGATAGTGGCAAAAAATATAAAAAGTGTTGTGGCTAATTAGTAGTTATCCCTATAAAACTAAAGCCAACTTTTTGCGTTCTCTTTCCACTAATTTTTTAATAATAAATGGATGAGGCTTGATGTGCTTAATTGGATTTATAAACTTATTGTTTTTCTTTAGAGCAAAGTGTAAGTGAGGTTTTGTGCAGTATCCTGTGCAGCCCACGTCGCCAATATAAGTACCAGTTTTAACCATCATGCCTTTTTTTAAATTTGGGTCGTAGAGGTTAAGGTGGTTATAATAACTTTTGAAATTATTTTTATGTTTAATCACTACATATCTTCCGGCCCCTCGAGTTTTACCAAACTTAATGATCTCCCCTTCTAGTGGTGAGAAGATAGGGGTGCCAGTTGGAGCCTCAAAATCTATACCGAGGTGAGCGATTCGTCTTCCGCTGACGGGGTGTTTTCTTCGTCTTTGGTAGAAACTTGTAATGCGCATTTTAGGTAAGGGTAGGTAGAAGGGGCGGTTGGTGAAATTCTCCTCGGGGTCAATAAAACTGCCACCAAAATCATTTTCAACATAAGTTCTTTTGATATTTTTTTTATTTATTTCTAGTTCGGCTTTTAATACTTCATCAGTTTTTACAAAGTGATTGCCAATAAATTTTTCTTCGAAGGTAAGAGCAAAAGGCGCATTACGTTGAATTTGTTTTCGAATATTAAAATCCAAAGCAAAGGCATCTAAGAATCTATAGGCCAGAATTCGATCTTTGGATTGAGAATTGATGGCATTAACCAGAGACCCAACTACTTTGCCCTTAATGTTTTTAATTTTTACCTTATAGTTGATTTCTTCTGTGTAAACTGAGGCTTGATTATCTACGCTTTCAAAAACTAAGACTTGGTCATTTTCTGTATTATAAACCTTTAAACTGTTGATTTTTTGTTTTTTAGACCTTTCTACGCTGTAAAGATGATTTGGCTTAAGCTTAAAGTTCTTATGAGATTTTAGTGCAGTGATAAATTGAGATATATTTTTTTTGGGTAGCCTAGCTTTATTAAAAAGCGAGAAATAAGTATCCCCTTTTTTTACACTGTAGTATTTTACAGATGTTTTAATGGGCGTTATGTTAGATGTAGCTGAAGTGGATATGTTAGCAACGAGCAAGTTTGAACAAAGCACAATTGAAGACAACATCAAAATTTGTAATAGGTGAGTTATGCGCATAAAGTTAAGAAGTTTCATAAGTTTTGGTCACACTTTCTTGGCTATATTTGTTTTTTTGAATATATCATTGTTCTCTGGTCAATTGTTAGCGCAATATTTCCTTGGTCCAGTTTCTAGCGGCTTTGGAGGTGCAGGCGTTGGGGGCATAGAATCCTCAGAATCTGTTTTTTTAAACCCTGCAGCCATATCCCACGGAGCTACTTTGGAAATGGGCATGTTCTATGAGGATGCACAAAAATTCCTGGGTGAAGATTTTGTATCTTATGGTCTCAGTGTGATTGATAACTCAAAAAGCGTACTTTTTTCTGGAGGCGTTGGTTACCTTAGCCGCCATAGGTATGTGCCTGCTGCTCCAGATATCGATGAAACTTATTTACAAATGGGCATATCTTATGGGCTTAAACCAAATTTAAGTGTGGGTTTATCTATTTCTAACTTGGAGCAACAATCAATAATTGAAGAGATTACACAGCTTCAGTTCGGGGTGGGGGCCCATTATATCTATAGCCCCACGTTATTTTTGGGCGTTACCTTGGAAAATTTGAATACCTTCCAAGATACTGATCTTTCTGATAGTGAACGGCTACCTCGTGCTACCAGTATTGGGGCGGATTGGCGAGCCAATGAGTTTTTAAGATTAAGAAGTGATATTAGGTACTTATATGATAATAATCCAGATAAAAAAATGATCTATGCCATGGGCTTGGAGAGCCGTATGGGCGATTACTTTTTAATAAAGTTTGGTTATAATAAGAACGATCCTCAAAATGTGGACTATAATGTGTGGAGTGTGGGTTTTAAGGGGCCACGCTTAAATATGACCTATAGTTATAAAAAAGGGGTAAAAGGGGAGTATGGGGGGATGCATAGCGTTGACTTCCGTGTGCCGCTTTGGTAGTTAATATTCTTTCGCATTTTAACATATTATTGATATTTGGAGTTTATAATGGCAGCTGCTTCTAGAAAAACGAATAAAAAAAGAGCAAGAAGACTTGCACGTATGGGTAGAAAAAGAAAAGCCGCAAATAGAACTCAAGGCACTACAAAAACTGCAGCAGAACTTTTCGGCGATAAGTAGTTTCCCCTCAATATTTTAAGTAAAATTATACAGGCTTAAGTATTCTGTATGTTCTATGGTGTTTCACAGGCATGCACAGGTTCTCCTTTGAAGAATCCTCCACGACGATCACTAAATTTTTCTTGGAAGTAGAGACCACCAACTTTACCTTTTGCATTCCACTTAATAGAGAGTGATTTTACTCCAGTAATGGCTTTATTAGTTTCCGAGTAATTTCTTGTGATTAGCCTATTTTTCAACTCTTTCAAAAAATATAACTCGTCCGTTCTTCGTTGATACTTATGGATAGCCAGTCCCTCATGGTATTCTTGATTAATAACCTTTGATCTTGTTTCATACTTTATATATGAAGAATCATTGTCTATACCGTTAATATGAGGAATGGCAATTTCAAGATTCTCACCATTGATTTTCAGTTTCACTAGAGTTGAATGGCTTTTATATTGCTCACCAGTACCAATTTCCCAATAGGGGTTCATGCTAACTAAGTGGCACCCCTCGGGCAGTTCAGAATTTAATAATTTATTAACAAACCTAAGTATGCGATCTCTTGCTTCTTGAGCCGCAGGGTGGGTACTTTCTTTAAAGCCTTTTGCCAAACTGGTGCTGCTAATAATCATGCATAAAAGTATGTAGGTTATTTTTTGCATTACTTCTCCTATATAACAACCCTCAATGTCTAAATGTAAATATTGGGGAATTTAAAAACTAATTAAAAGTAGAGTCTCTTCGCTTATCATAAGAGCTTCGGGTTCTTAATAGATCACCAAGGGGCTTTGCTTCGCCCTTTAGACTGAATTTGAAAGGGTGCACAGTCCAACCCTCTTGCCCTGGTACATATCTAAACCTGCTGATGGCTCGCATGGCTTCGCGATCGAGGGTTTTGTACCCTGTGGACTGAACCACTTTAATGTCATCAATGTTGCCGTTTGCGTTAACGTAATAACTTAATAAACCAGATCCCTGTTGGCCTCTTCTTTGTGATAGTGCTGGGTATACAGGTGGAATGTTGCCGTGGCGTTGTTTAAGATCTCTATAATCCCTTGTGCCAGATCTAACACCAAACTTGCGGCTGACCATTTTAGCTCGGCCTTTGCCTTTAGCCATTTGGTTTTCTGTGGAGTTTACTTTGTTATTGTTTAGAGAATTGTTTTCTAAGGATTTTTCGGGCTGGGCTTGTTGCTGGCGCTGGGCCGTAAGCAGGTCACTTTTAAGGTTTTCGCTATCATCAATCTCATCAGAAATGGCTTTAAGCTCTTTGTCTAAGTCTTTTTGATTTTTTTTAGGTTGATTGATTGGACCCACAACGTTTACAGATTTTAACCCCTCTTCTTGCTTTAAGGGTTCAGTTTTTTGCACGATTTTCTTTTTTGGCAATACTACGGGTATGATCCCTTTTTTAGTAACAATGGCTTTTTTCTTTGCTAGTTTCTTTTTGACGATGCCTTTAGGTGCTTGTTTTTTTGCTACGGTTTTTTTCTTAAGCTTTACTTTTTTAGTAAGAAACTTTGCGCTTGTAGCTTTTTGGGCAGAAGCTCTTTTAGAAAGAAGTCCTTTGCCCTTATGATTAGTTTCTCTTTTTCCCATATTTGTGGAAACGATCTGTTGGCCTCGAGAGGCTTCTTGTACGGTGAAGTCAATTTGCAGAGGTTTTGTGCCTTCTGGAATGAGAGCTAAGGAAGAGGTAAGGGCTAAGGCTGCAGCCAAACTCACATGCAGGGCAGAGGCTATAAATAGGCTTCCCGTAAGTCTTTGATTTGATTTTTTAATATCGAATTGCATTTTATTACCTCATTTCAGTGAGTTAAGTGAATAACTTCTCTTCCCACACCTTTTGACGCAATATACCATAATGCTTATTGTATGACCACTGGTTAGAGTGGAGTAGAAAAAAATACAGGAGTTTTGGTGATTTACAGAGTTTACTGTGGGGGAAGACAAGTTCCATTGAGTTTTATTTGTCCATTTAGCTGAGTACATAGCCTAAGTGATCCGGCAAAGGACAATAATTGCCAAATCTATTGGAATTAGAGTCTAGATTAAACGGGAGTGCTTACAAAAGCCCAGTGATATTATTGACCTAGCAAATATAAAGTTGTACTTTGAATTATCATGATAAAACGAATGCTAACTTTAACTGGTATCCAAGAGAGCCTTTTTCTTTGGGGCCCTCGTCAAACAGGGAAGACCTCGTTGCTAACTATACAGTTTTCTCAAGCTGAGCATATTGACCTTCTGAGATCGGAACTATTCATTGCCTATAGTAAGCGACCACAGTTACTCCGCGAAAGAATGCTGAAATTAAACCCAGAGATTGTTATCATTGACGAAATACAAAAAGTTCCAGCACTTCTTGATGAGATACATTGGTTAATTGAAAATACTAATATTCAATTTGTTCTCTGTGGCTCTAGTGCTAGAAAAGTAAAAAGAGGACATGCAAATTTACTTGGGGGAAGAGCTTTTCGTAGAGTGCTTCATGGTATTTCTGCCATAGAGCTTAAAAAGGATTTTGACCTTCTAAAAATGCTCAACCATGGTTATTTACCTAAAATATACCTCAGTGATAATCCCGAGGACTATCATCATTCATATGTTACGGACTATTTAAAAGAAGAGATTGCAGCTGAAGGGCTTGTTAGAAATTTGCCTTCCTTCTCCGAATTTCTCGAGTTAGCATCACTATCCGATACTGAGATGATTAGTTACTCAACTTTTGCCCGAGATGTGGGTGTGTCACAGCCCACCATAAAATCGTATTTTGAAATTCTTACGGATACAATGTTAGCTGAATTATTACCATCCTATACTAAGCGACCTAAAAGAAGAGTAATTCAGGCACCTAAATTTTATTTTTTTGACGTAGGAATAGTAAACTATTTAGCACAAAGAGGATCTATTAAAATTGGCAGTGAGCTTTTCGGTAAAGCATTTGAAAACTGGGTGTTTCATGAGCTTCGTTGTTATCGCGATTATAAAAAGCCGGCATTAAAAATTCATTATTGGAAGCTGTCTTCTGGTATAGAGGTAGACTTTATACTCGGAAATATGGAGGTTGCTATAGAGGTTAAGTCTTCAAAAAAAATAAATTCATCACACTTAAAAGGCTTAAGAGAGTTGAGAAAAGATCACCCATCAATTGGCAAGTTAGTTGTTGTGAGTCTTGAAAGTCCATCGAGAATTACCTCTGATGGAATTGAAATTTTCTCCTATATTGATTTTATAGACGTACTATGGAATCAAAATATGCTAATGGAGTAACTTATACTGGGTTCTAGTGCAAATTTCCCATAATTTTACGCTAGTCATAATTATGGCTCTTCAGGAACTCGGCCTTCTGCAATGGCTGAAGAAAGCTCTTTATGTTCGACTTTGCCAACAAAGCTTAAGGCTTCATCTAGGGGCAGCTGTTTTAAACTGGCGAGTTTGTTTTGTTTCACTTTAATCACACGTTGGTAACTTTCCATAAGCTCATCGGTGTTCAGCTCGTTATTTGCCAGAGCTTTTTTGATGGCATCCATGGCAATCATTGGGCTTGTGGGCTCATTACAATAAAGTAAAATATCACATCCAGCATTAAGTGCTTTTATGGGGATATCTGCTACTTCGTGATGGTTTCTTATGGCTTTCATATCAAGGTCATCAGAAATCACAAGACCGCGGTATTTTAAATCGTCTCTAAGAAGATCTTTTAAAATTATAGAAGAAAAAGTAGCCGGGTTATCTTTATCTACTTTGGGATATAAAATATGTGCTGTCATAACCATATCTAAACGAGCACGGAAGACTTTCTTAAAGGGAACAAGCTCTCGATTTTTTAAAGTTTCTAAATCCACATCATCTTCTACGGGCAAATCAAAGTGACTATCTAAAAGTGTATTACCGTGTCCTGGAAAATGTTTTGCACAAGGAATCACATTACCTTTGATGTAACCACGAACTAAAGCAGAAGCAATTTTACTCACTTGCTCGGGATCGGTGCTTATGGCCCGGTCGCCAATGATTTCGTTTTTAGGATTTGTTAGAACATCTGTGCAAGGGGCATAATCTAAATTAATACCCATGGCACTGAGCTCTTCACCCATAGCCATTGCAAAATTAAATGCTAAAGATGTGGAGTCAATATTACCGAGCTGTTTTAATGGAGGCCAGGTAGTAAAAGGTTTTTTTAACCGAGCCACTCGGCCACCCTCCATATCAATGGATATAAAAGGAGGAAGCTTTTCCGGAGTTTTTTCTTTAAGTGCATTTATAGAAGCACATAAAGCATGGAGTTGCTCTGGGCTTTCGATATTTCTATCAAATAAAATAATGCCACCAATATTATTTTTAACAATAAACTCAGCTTCATCTTCTCGTAATGTAGTTCCACTGATTCCGATGATAAATAGTTGTCCAATTTTATTTTCCACAAACACCTCAACAATTAAATAGACTCAACAATGTTCACATGGAGTTAAAAAAAGGTCAATTCGCTTAGAAAATAGGGCTTAAACCTAGATGGTCTAGTAACAGTAAAGTACATGGCCAAGAATTAATTTCTTTTCTGAACATTTAGCGCCTAAAGCGAGTTCAGCGCGGAGGCCAAAGGCCGAGCACTGCCTGTCTGAGCCTTTTGGTGTTAAATGTTCAGAAAAGAAATTAATTCTTGGCCATGTACTTTACTGTAGCAGCTCTGAGTTATTTCTTTACAGGGTTTGCTAAACTATTTTTAGCCCCGGTTGGCATTTGACCAAAAAGTTGTCTTAGGACTTTAGTATTGAGAGTGAAGTTTTTCGTGGCTAAATGTGGGGATTTTACTAGCTGGGTTTCGATTTGTTGCAAAGGAGATTTTGTACCTAAGACTTCTCCTTCTTTAGTCACATAAGATATGAATTTAGTGCCCTTAAAGGTATTTAGAATTCGGAAGCTGTCTTTATTTAAAAACTTCTTTTTCTCTTTAATCCAAGATAAGCCTGTATAAACCTGGCCATCCTCTTCGGCAATGGCCGAGTATTTAAATTTTGGTCCCACTTTGTAGGTTTTTTGCAGTAATTTGTAACCTAAAAATGTGGATAAGAATGTGTTTTTTGGTAGCTTCCTGTTTTGAATGCGCTCTACCGTTTTGCCTTTTTTAATAATGGCACTCATTACATTAACACCTTTTACTTGTTTGAACTTGGCATCAATCACTTGGGTGATTTTTCCTATTTTTGCAGTGTAGGCGTAGGAGATGGGGTTAAATTTGTCATCAGCATAGGCCTTGACGCTTTCTTTTGTTCCGCCACCCAGTGCATTAGTGTGGATATAATAAATAGATTCAAATTGCTTTTTCTTAGGAAGATAAGAGTAGCGTTGGATCACATAGCCTATGGGTACATTGCCAGATAAGATTTTATAATAACCCTCAAACATGGTTTCAGCTTGTAATAAACTGGGAGCGAACATTAAAAGAAAACTAAAAATAACTAATAATTGTTTCATGTAAAAATATCCTTAAAAGAGTGTTTATCGCTTTAGTATACGAGATATAGGATTTCATTAAATGAATCAAAGAGCAATGTTTGAATGGATTTGTATTTTTTAAACAAAGTCCGTTATAATTAAACGGGTATGAATAAAAAAAATAAAAACACTCCATTTAAAATACCTTTGAGAAATCAGCAGGGTCAGATGGCTATATTTGTGGCCCTGATCTTTCAGGTGTTGTTTGTGTTTTTTGCCATGATAATTAATATTGCCATGGTTGTGCACGATAAAATAAATCTGCAAAACTCTGTGGATTTAGCTGCTTATTATGGGGCGCAGAAACAGGCCGAAGTTTTAAATGTCATTGCTCATAATAATTATATGATTCGTCAATCATGGAAGTTATTAACTTATAGATATCGCGCTATGGGGAGTATGGGGCTAAACTCACACCCCATACGACATAATGTGACTTCTGAAGATGCATTTTCTGCAGCTCAGAACAACCCTCCTCCCACTTGTATTCAGTTTAAACAGTGGGGGGAATCCTCAAGCCAAAATATTTGCCAAGAGTTAAATACAAATTGGATTCCAACTTTTCCTAAAGCCAATACTGCAGCTGCCATCATGACAGGAAGTACCATTGCTTTATTATTACATTTCCAACAAGAGCGGTTGGCAGACAGCTACTCTCAGTCCTGTGATAACTATGGTCAGACAAATTGGTTATATGCCATTAATATTTTAACCGCTTATAGATTAGATCAGGCCAATCGCAAAGAAATGATTTTAGGCCTTGGAGATAATTTAAGTAAAAAAGACTTCATAGAAATTAGTGGTTCTAATGTGGCAGCAGGGGTTAAGAAGACCTTAGAAAAAAATCTTACTGCAGAAAACTTTTCAAATATAGAAGGCATAGAGTTTTATAATTCTTTTGAGGGGCAAAGTTCAAAGAAATGGCTAAAGCCTATAAATACTTGGCCCACAATGGCTTATTTAAATATTTCTCCCACTTGCCAGGGGGGAAACCCAATCAGAAACGTGAAGCAACCGCCAGGAAATCTTAATTATATTCGTAGTCGATTTGGTGATGAACGGGTGAGTCGATTAAAGCAATGGGCCGTTAATGGAATCTCCGTTCCAGAATCACAGATGACTCACATGTCCCTAAGTGTTGAGAAAAATCCATGGTTTATGGCTTATGTTGGTGTGAAGGCTCGTACGAAACCACGACAAATCTTTTTCCCCTTTGGTCCCAGCATTTCTTTTGAAGCCACGGCATTTGCAAAACCCTTTGGTGGGCGCATTGGCCCTTGGCACGGAAATCAGTGGAATGCTGGCGAGGATAAATCTTCGGGAGAAAAGGTAGATGCCCTTTGGCCAAATAGAACAGATTATTTAATGAATTCTGCTAACGATCTTAATCGCTATGTGAACCACGCTAAATATCCTGGGGATAAATTAGGTCTTATATCTAATCAAGGTTTAAATTCTGTAAAAGGTATTCGCGGGATGCAAAATATTTTTAAATTTTTACACCTTGGCCATATTAGTGATCCTTTTAATGATCAACAGCCTAACGATATTTTAGCTTGGGATCATACAGGTAATTCTTCACCTACCATGAGAAATATGGAGATCGCTGCTCTTAGCCCAGATTTATTTGACACTACTTATTACAGTATTATGCCCAATTACACCACCAAGTATCTTCCAAGTATAAAAGCCAACAAACAAGCTTTGGGTTTGGGGAGTGTGATTATCAGAGGGGATTTGGGTAATCGTCCGGGGCAACCGTTGGTGAATGTTTTTAATCAAATGCAAACAGCAAAAACACAGAAGAACCCATCTGCGGGGTTTTGGTTAAGAGATGTAAAACATCTATTAACAGGCTGGGCTTCTAGGAATGTTCTGGATTATACTTTTCCCGATAATGTATTTGGTAAATGTGAGGTATCCACCCTAGAGCCTCCTTTAAATCCTCAAGCGGCAGGGGGCTGTGCTCAAGGTGGTCGTGTGGGCTATTCCGTGAAGTTAGTATCTAAGGATTACTTATTGTCTAATCAACATGAGCTGGGTGGTGTGGGGTCCTCTCCTGGGGCTATTATGAATCCACCCAATCCTGTTTTTTAGTTAGCACTAAAAGTCTTTATTATTGCTAGAAATATTTCTAATATATACAATGCTTTAGGAGAAAGTTGCGTTTTTTGCAACTATGTGTTAAACTAGTAAGTATGATTGAGAAAAAAAACTTAGACCTACTTTTCGCGGAGCTTGATGAGCTTCTTTCAAAACAGAGTATGCGCTACCACTTAATAATCTATGGTGGGGCAGCATTAATTGCTAATAATATTTTAGATAGAGTTACTGTTGATATTGATGTTTTTGAACCTCAACTGGATAAGCACATATTAGCAGCTATTAAAGAAATTGCCAAAAGACATATGTTTGATGACCTGTGGATTAATAGTACGGGCAATGCTTTTAAAAATGAACTTCCCAAAAATTGGAAGACCAGGCTTCTTCAGGTTTTTAAGGGAACGCGTTTAACAATAAGTACATTGGGTAGAATAGATCTTATATTTACAAAATTTTTGGCAGAACTGGATCGTCAAGAAGACTTGGAAGATCTAAAAAGTCTAAATCCAACCGTAGCAGAGATTAAGGAAATTAGGACTCCTCTTTTAGAGTTAGAGAATGATAAACAATGGAAAGAAAAAGTCATTGAACTTTTGAATATGTTTGAGAGTAAATAGGCTATGAATCAAATACTTCATAGTTTATCGTCTCTAGGTTGTAACTTTATTCTTTATAAACAGGGGTTAGAGGCTGATCCTGAAAAAACAATTATTGAGGTTTTAGATTATTTTTGGATAGACAAAAAAATATTTTCCATGGCCGTGGGTCTTTTGCGGTACAGAATTCATCATTTGATTAATTTAAAAAGACTATGGTTGTTGTCTGAAGATCTAGATGAAGATCACAAAGCTGTTTTAGCCGTTTTAACATTAAAAATTTCTAAGTTTACTGGTGATGAGAGATATTTACATTTTAGTAAAAAATTAAGATTTAAAAAAATAAAAATTAATGATTATCCAAAAAAGTATTCGGATCCTTTTTATATTCAAAGAAAAGGTATTGATAAAGATTTTAAATTGTTAAAAGTCACAGTGGCTGATTTTTTTTCAGATCAGCCAGAGAGAAAGTTTAAAACTTTAAAAAATATATATTCAAGTAATAAATGGTTAAGAATTAGGGCTATTGTGGGGCCAGAGTACCGGGCAGATACTCTTTATTTGACTTCATCTGGTAAAGCTTGTTCCCAAGCAGATGTTGTTAGTATATTAGGTTGCAATAAGTCTTCCATCTCACGGATTTGGTCCTCTCTAGGTGACATGGAGAGTTTGCTGGAGTTTGTTTAGAGCGGTTAATATTTTTGTTTCACAACAATAAGGTTAAAAAAGGCGCATTAAATCTAAGTTTACATATAGCTTCTCTCGCCCAACTTTAAATTCTTTAAGAATACCTAGATCGCAGAGTTGTTTTAAATAAACTGAAGCGGTTTGGCGTTTGGCAATTTCATTGTCTACAAGGTTTGCTATTCGGCAATAGGGCTGTTCAAATAGAGTTTCTAACAGGGCATCACTGTAAATTTGCGGAGCATTAGTTTGAATTTTATTTTTCATTTCCAACATCAGTTCACCAATACGGATAACTTTTTCATTGGTCCATGTGGCTGTTTCGCAAACAGCATTGAGCATAAAAAGTATCCAAGGTTCCCAAAGCTTTTCTTCTGTTACATTTTTAATGAGTTCGTAATAGCCCAGGCGATTATTATTAATGTGACGACTTAAATACAAAATAGGAAGAGATAGTAGATTTTGATGCGATAAAAATAAAATATTTAATATACGTCCAGTACGCCCATTGCCATCATGAAAAGGATGAATAGCTTCAAATTGGTAGTGGGCTACTGCCATACGCACAAGTGGGTCAAATTCTGTTTGCTGGTTTAAAAAATCAAATAGGTTTGTGAGTTTTTTTGTAATTAAATCCTGCCCCGTAGGAGGAGTATAAATTTTTTCTCCAGAGCGACTGTTAGTAAGAAACACTGGTTCTTTTGACCTTATGTGCATGGGTTGACCTTGAACTATAGAGCAAATATGAATAGCCAACTGGCTGTCAAAAGTTTGTGTTGCTTCTATGCTTTTATACCCACTATGTAATGCCGTTTTGTAGGAGAGAGCTTCTTTGGTGGCAGCATCTATGTCTTTATGAAATAAAGCGGCACCTTTAAATAATTTGTCAGTAGTAGTGATTATGTTTTCTATTTCCGAACTGCCCTTAGCTTCTAACAAGGGAAGTATGTTGAGTAAAATGCTGGGTTTACTTAAGAGTTGAGTGGAAGCCTCCAGTTGGGCCAATGAAGCCCGAGCCTCAATACAGCGTTTGAGGACAGCACTGGACTCTAGAACAGTCTTAGGTGGGAGCTCTGGCAGTTGATTATAGGCTATGTTGGGGTCAAACAGATTTATGTGAAACTCCTTTTATTTGTATTTGAGATAGTATTTGTGAGTATATCATAGTTATATGTCGAAAACTATACTTAAAATCGACATATTTAACTAATGTGTCGATTTGAAAAATAAAGCTTTAGCCTGTGACTAATTTAAACTACAACTTTAAATTGACACCATTTGTGTGCGTATTTATAATGTCGGTATGTACAAAAGAGAGCTCTCTAAACACCTGATTGCATCACTAAAAAATTACTCAGTGTTAACATTACTGGGACCACGACAGTCTGGAAAGACAACACTTGTTCGCAGTTTATTTCCAAAATACGATTATAGATCTTTAGAAAACCCCGACGAAAGAGCTATGGCCATAGAAGACCCAAAAGGATTTCTCAATGGATTAAGCAAAAAATCTATTCTAGATGAATTTCAGCGTGCCCCCAAACTATCTTCATATATTCAAGGAATTGTTGATGATCCAGGTAATGATAAAAAATTTATTTTAACTGGTTCCAATGGTCTGATGCTTGTAGATAGCATAACTCAAACACTTGCTGGACGAACTGAGTTGTTTGAGCTTCCACCTCTTTCTTATCGAGAAATTCAACAAAAAAATAACAACTTTTCTCTTAATGATTTTTTGCTTCATGGTGGTTATCCCAAAATATATAAAGATAACTTGTCACCAACTAAGTGGTTGAGAAGCTATTTTCAACTTTATGTCGAGAAAGATATTAGACAAATTACCAATATAAAAAACATGGATAGCTTTGAAAGATTTGTCAGGTTAGCTGCTGGAAGGGCCGGGCAACTACTTAATTCCTCAGCTATAAGTAATGAAGCAGGAGTAACAACTCCTACAATTCAGCAATGGATATCAGCACTAAAGTCTACCTACATTTGCTTTACACTAAAGCCTCACTTTAGAAATTTTAACAAGAGGATTGTGAAAAGTGCAAAACTTTACTTTTATGATACAGGACTTCTTTGTTACCTTCTTGGCATAAATTCTAAAGAACAGTTAGATATACATCCATTACGAGGAAATATTTTTGAAAATTTTATTGTAAGTGAGGTTTATAAAAATAAAATGAATACATCTCTAGACCACAATTTATACTACTGGAGAGATCAAAAAGGACATGAAATTGACTTAATAGAAGATCATTCAAGTTATCTTTTTCCTATGGAAATCAAATTAAGCCAAACATTTAATAGCTCGTTCATTAAAAACCTAAATTATTTCAATAAACTTCAGCAAGAAAACAAAGCTCATTTACCTGACCCTCAGGGTAAAGTTATTTTTTGTGGTGATAAAGAAAATATCTTTAAAGGTATTGAGATTAAAAATTGGAAAAATTTTCTTTTAAAATAAGAGTTTTTTCATAAGACTACTCTTCAGTAGAGTACTGGATTCAATATAATTACTTAGGGCTCATTATGAATGGAGTCAACCTGGATAATATCCGTAATTATATCCATAAAGATAGATTTTGTAAGCTGCAACTAGTTGAAAAGTATGAATATTTCATTGCGTGGGAATTATTGGTAAATATTGTGAATGTCCTAAAGTGATACGTTGTTTATGCCGATAGGTTGGGTATGAAAATAATTATTATAGTAATAGTTTTAAGTGTTTTGCAGATCTTAGTTTACGCTAGTGATGATTTAGATGGACAGTATGGAACAACGTTTGCCCAATCTAACAATACTGGAGCTGTTAATACATCACCAACAGGAGGTGGCTGGGATGGTGCTGCTGGAGCAGGCATGATGTTACTATCAATGTCGGATAATAAAAATGCACAAATGGCTGGAGGTGCAATATCATTAACAACAGGTTTCGTTAAAATAGAATCTGACTGTAAAACTGGAGGGGAAAGAGGAGTTTGCGTTCAAGGTGTTGCAGAAGTCTTTATGGGAAGTACGGCATTTGGAGCTGCAGATGATGCTGGTGATAATATTGATGGTCTTTCTGAAGGAGCATTCGATCAATGTGCTCAAGCTCATGCTATAGGAATGGCCTGTGATGCAGATATGACTAATAGTAGTTTGTTAGATGATTATATGAATAATTCGGGATTAAATACTCAGGACTTAGATGATTTGGGGATTGATAAAAAAGATTTATTTAATGCGGGTCAAATAGATCCATTGGTTGCCAGTAAAGCAAAAAAAGCTGTTGATGCTCTCAAAGATGCAGGCATTGAAATCGATTTTGATAAACAAACTGTAAGTGGTGGTCCTTTTGGTGAGGACACACCAGTGAGTGATTTGGCAGCTATGGGCGGCAGTGGAGGTGGAGCAAAGCTAGGTAGCTCTGCAGAAGATAAAAAAATGGCAGCTTTAATGACTTCTAAAATTAATGGTTACAATAAAAAATCTAGGAAGGCTTTGTCTTTAGCCCTAGGTGGCGGCGGAGGCGGTGGTGGCTCTGCTATGAATTTTGATTTTAAGCGCAGTAAGTATGATCCTTTTAAGGATTTGATGAAAAAATTTGGTAAGAAGGGTCGGTCTACGGCCTCTGTTAAAGGTAAGACTAAACTTTATGGGGGAGCACCCATTGGTGTGAAGATGGATAACCTTTTTGAAATGGTTCATCGTCGCTATGAGCGCAAACGCAATATGAAAACCTTTGTGTATATTCCTTAATTTGATTTCTAAGTTTCTACATTAAAAATTCTTTTAATAGCTTCCTGCAAGGTATGTCAGATACGCCTATATGTTTTTTTATAAAAGTGGTCGTAGCGCGACCACTTTTATATGCACTAATAAAGGACTGTTGTATTCTTTAGGTGCCTCACTCATTGATTATAAGAAGTTGTACTTGTTTACGAGGCTTTTCGTACATTAGTATTTTCTTTAACATACAGGGCTTGTACATAGATGGTACCGGTAGAGCATTTTATGGGAATGATAACGCCTCTGGCATTTTTTACTTCTTTGTATTCAAAACTGTTTTTGTCGGTGAATACTAGTTTTTCTTCTAAGGTGGGCGCTTCTCCAGTATTAAAAACAAACAACTGGCTGGTGAGTTTAAAAATAGATGATAAAGCTATGTTAACGATGCGCTCTTCGGGCACGGAGTCTTTGGCCCCTACGGCAGATAACATTTTTTTTGCAATGTCGTGGTCAAAACCTAGGCCCATTCTACAAGCGCCTTCTTTGGTTTTAATATTCATACAACCAATGATTTCGCCTTTTAAATCTTCGTTTGATTTTTTTGCTCTGGGTTCTTCTGTCTTTGGTGACTCTTTGATAACCTGTTGTAAAAAATGATCACAGGCTTGGATTAAAATATTTAAAACCTCGGCTCCTACACGCTGATCAAGGCGACCAAGAGAGATTTGTTTGGACAGAGCTTCGTTGAGCTCTGTCTTTTTATAAGGCTTTTCAATCATGGGCATGGATGGGTAGGATTTACTTAAATTATGATCCGGAAAACCAGTGACAACAATGACAGGGGTCGATGTGTTTAAGGGGCTTTGTTTTACCCATTCAATAAACTGTACGCCATCTCGATGAGGCATATTTAAATCTGTGATAATGCAATCAAAAGCCTGGAAAGTAAGTTTTCGGGTGGCTTCAATGCCGTCTCTAGCCGTAACTATTTTTACTGCACCTTCAAAATAGGCCTCTAGATCATAGCCCATGATCTCTTGCACATCAGCATCGTCCTCTACTAGTAATATCCATTTTTTATGCAGCTTCATAGTGTCATCTCATCGGGACTTTAGTTGAGAAATTAAACTTTTAGTCTAGGACTGTTTCGAAATGAGATGGGCGGGTATTGGAAGATTTTTAATACTTCCTTAAAGCTCTGAAATTACAGGAGTGGAGATATGAAATCGATTATAAATATTATCCATAGCAAGTTGATAGCTTCTATTTTGGGAAGATATATTTTTTAACTCTTTCTGGGCGGAATTGTAAGATGTTGGGTTACCAGTTTCAAACCATATGGCTTTATTGGTAGACGAAAGCTTTATGACTTCTTTGTTGGCAACAAGTTTGGGTATGATGTCATCAAACAAACTTGAGGGTTTATTTTCAGGAAGATAATTAAAAATTCTTTGGTTGTAAACAGCTAAACCGAAATAATGGTAGGGGTTTAATTCTGTAGAATCTTTTAAATCTGTTGCTAGCCCACGATGCTTAAAGTTCATCTGTTCATCAGCCCATAGGGCATTAAACTGAACTCCGGCATCTTTGTGTTTTAAAACCAGAAAACTAGCAATGGCCTTGCTGTCCTTATGCTGCTGTATTAGATCATGTAGTGGGGAGCTATCTTCAAATAAAAAAACACAATCGCCATTAGAGACAATAAAATCATCTTGGTCTTGTAGAAATTTTTTAGCAGCTGAAATTCCACCAGCACTATCTTGAATCTTAGGTTCAAAACTAAAATTTAGTTTATGTTTTGGATTCACTAGGTTCTTTGCAGCTTGCTCCACCGTGTTTGGTAAGTGGTGCGTGTTTATTGTAAAATCAGTAAGACCAAGACTCTCTAGATAAAATAAAGAATAAGCCATCATAGGTACACCTAAAAAGGGGATGGCAGGTTTGGCAAGCTTAAGAGTGTGGGGTTTTAGGCGGTTGCCCATACCTGCACACAAAATAAGGGCTTTCATAAGTTCATATAATCCTTGTTTAGTACATCATGGTCCTCTAAAAGATTTTGAAAGCTTTTATATTGGGGGAATTGATCTAGAGTTTTGTAAACCGTGTTTAGGGTGGGTTTTAGATACTTTAAATAACGTCGATCATCCCTCAAATTTAAGAAACTTGCAAAGCTACCACAAGCTTTAAAGCAGCGTTGAATCTTTTGAACTTGATAGATTTCATTAAACTCATCTGTACTAATTTTTTTTGCTCGCTGCTCGTTTGCTTTATCCACATAGTCATTTAATATTTGCTGAGCCAATTCATCTTTAATATTTACGTAAGAATCATTAATTAAACTCACTAAGTCGTATTGTATAGGTCCTAAGCGGGCATCTTGAAAATCAATAACTCGCATTTTCCCAAGTTTCATCATTAAATTTCTAGAATGGTAATCACGATGGGAAATAAATTTTTCTTGTTGATCAAGAGTTTTGCTAATTTCTAAAAAAATACCATTCATTTCTTTGTTTACTTTGTCTGATAGCTTAATTTTTAGAACATCTTCCAAGAGATGTTTTTTGCCATAGTTAAGCTCCCAAAGAAATTTATCAGTATCAAAGGCAATTTTAAAAGCCGTACATTGGTTTGGAGTTTGTGAACACGTATAATGAATTTTTATAAGCTCATCGATGGCTTGTTGATAGAAAGGAAAAGAATTAGCCTGATCTTGGTTCTCCCAAAACTTTCGTTCTAAAGTCAAATCTCCCAGGTCTTCCAATAATATAAACCCCAGTTCTGGTGATTTGTTGATGACCTCAGGCACATGAACACCATTGTTATGAAAATGATTAAGGACGCTCAAAAAAGGGTAGTTTTTATCGTCGGTAAAGGGCTCCCACACCATTAAAACATAGGATACGTCCTTTTTAATGACTCTATAATATCGTCGGTTACTGGCGTCTCCAGCTAGACTTTGGACTTGAAAATCTTTATCTTCAATAGAGCTAGATATAAAGTTAAATATGCGGTCTTCCATCTCTTTATCTATTTCATTTAGTTCCAAAATTTTCTCCTTAAATAAGAGATTATTCTAAAATTAAATAGAGCTGATGAAAAGGAAAAAGTGACAGAATCACCTAAAGATGCAACTGCTTTATTGGTTTAAAAAAGAATTAAACAACTTTGGGTCAAACGGACGAGTAAATCGGATATCTTGGATCACCTTGGGGAATTTAGAAATAAATTCCGCTAAAGGATGATTCTTTGCTAAACTCTCTAGGGAATCAAAATTTCCAATAATAAACTTTGGAGTATCTAGTTGGAATTTAAAATTCTTTAACGAAGCAACAATATGAAGTTGGTCTTTAGGGCTTAGGTTTTTAAGTTCAGGAATAAATAAAGTAGCATCGCCGATTTGTTTTAAGGACTCTGGTGTTCTTTTATTTTCAGCAATGTCAGAAAAATGTAAAAACGCATACCTTTTTGTTTTGTCATGGATTTCATGAGCTATTTTAACAAGCTCATGATCACTAATAGTTTCTATTAACCAAGAGTGCTTAAGAACAGTGACATCTGCAGGATTTTTTTTATGAAAACTAACGTTTGGGTGCTGAGTTGGTTTAGCTCCACCGAAAGATGATTTAATCTTCACTAAATTTTTAGTAAAGCTCTCCATGCTACTTTGAGTAGATGGACTAAGGCTGGATGATTCGTTAAAAAATGAATGAAAAATTAGCTGAATGGTGTCTTTAATACGTTCTTTTTGCGAAGGAGTTAGCACCTTTGTATTTTTAACTTCGATATAGCCTACAATATTTTTTTCACTAGTAAGTGGGTATAAAATTTTATTAGAAAAAGTTAAGGGGTTGTTCTTTTTAAGAATACTAATCAATATATTTTCGTTACGATCTTCAGGTTTTAAGAAAGCTTTATAAGCAGAGGGGCACTTATAGACTTTATCTAATATGTTATTTAACCTTTTAAAGGCTGACGAGAACTTGTCATCAAAAAGATGTCTTCTGCTGAAATCAACGGTAGTTACACTCATTTTATATCTCACCTTTATTAGGTATATTGTTTAAAAAACACAAATTTATTCTGCGTTCAAGATTCTTAAAGGCAATTGTCGTGCCAAACAGCTGCATGAAATTTACAGGACACTGTCAAAAAACTCTACATATTTGAGATCTAGAGGTAAAATGCAAACTACTGAAATCACCGAGGTTTTTTTAAAATACTTAAGCAAATGATATAATTTATAATTGTCTTGGAAACTTAAGGTAAAAAAGAAAATACAAAGATAATCCTTGCGCGTTTATTTAGCGATGAATATTTATTCAAGGGTGTAAAAGGGTTCTTTGTTATTTTTGTTGAAGAAAGCCTATAAATCTCAAAAAAGATCAAATATTTACTTAAATTGTATCAGAATAAGAATAGAATACTGCTGAAATATAAATCAAATTACAAAAATGCTTTGAAAATAAAAAAGGCCA
>JABJQG010000066.1 GCA_018663505.1 Pseudobdellovibrionaceae bacterium
AAAAAGAAGTGGGTATGGATATCGAAATATGCATTATTTCAAGCTTAAAATACTCCAAATGTGCGGTTATCTAAACTCAAAGTATATTACAGATCCTCAAATGCTATAGCTTTCAGTATAAACTTAAATGCAGAAGAGACAGTGAAGTGTCTATATTTAGATCTAGAGTGTAAGATCTTCTATATAAATTACAAAAAATAAGATATTTTTTTAATCAAAGTAAAGCTGTGGTATTATCTGTTGATTGATAATCATTAGAATTATTCTAGGAGAACCATATGATAAAATTAATATTTGGACTTACTTTTTTACTACCCATTTCGCTTTTAGCCAGACCTTATTATGGGGGTGATTTATCTCCATCTCCAAGCGAAGAAGGAAGGGTAGAAGTGTACACGGCGTCCATTGATGAAGATTTTTTTCTAAGATGTATAGATAATATGGTAAAATTTGTGGCAAATGGTGAGACCTCGTATAAGTGTGTCACTTTTAAATACCCAGATAATTCTAGAATTTTTGGTCGTTCAAGCTATGTAGCGGCTCTAGATCAGCTTTCAGAGCTATCAGAGAACAAGAAAATTTGTGATCATAAAGCCTGGTTAGCATATCAAGATAATAACGAGATTGCTTTATATTTTGAAGCTTTAGGTTGTATGGAATCTATGATTCTTTACTATGAAAAAAAGAAGTTTTACCGATACGACAAAACTATGTATATAAAATATAATTAGTTTTAAGTAATATCATTACTGATTAGAATTTGCTTTTTTATAGTATGAGGCTCCAACTATAGTCCAGAAGATCCCTAGACAAGCTAATATGTTTTACAATTAAGATCTATCATTAACCCTTACGGGGGAATTTATGAATAGATTTAAAATTGTATTAGTGATTGTTTTAGGCTTAGTTCTCAACTCATGTTACGGCGATGCAGAGAATGTGCTTCTGAGTGACCAGGCTTTGCCAGATGGATTTAAAATTTGCTACATGGGTGATGCTGGAAGTGGAAAAGCGGCACAATATAGAGTAGCGAAGGCTCTAGAAAAAGAAGGCTGTGATCAGGTTCGTTACACTGGTGATGTTATATATAACCACGGTTTAAAATCAGCTGATGATAAAGATTTTCAGAATAAATTCTACAAGCCTTACAAAAACTTATTGGAAGAGCAGGATGTTCCTTTTTTCATGGTGATGGGTAATCATGATCATCATAGAAGCGTAGATCCATGGTATGAGATTGCAGAAAAATATAAAAATATTATTTTTCCGCATGCTTATTATGCAGAAGCTTATAAGGATATTTGCTTTTTAAATTTAGATACTAACTTCAAACGTTCTGAACAAAAAAAATGGCTTAAACAGTTTTTTAGCCAAGAAGCCTTCGTGAACACTTGCCGATTAAAGTTTGCAATGGGACACCACCCATATCGAAGTGTGGGCCGTCATGGAAACGCCAAATTTTTCATAAAAAGCTTTTTGAAGAAAAGTCTTATGGGTAACGTAGATGCTTACTTTGCTGGACACGATCATAATCTCTCTTATGATGGGACATACAAAGGCACACATTTATTTGTGTCCGGAGCTGGTGGTAAACTAAGAGACCTTAAGAAAGAGCCTAAAGAGGGTAATTACGCAATTTCTCAATACGGCTATATCTCTCTAACAATTCTAAGAGAAGGCACCAGCCTGGCTGCACAATACGATTTTAGAGTATTAGCTGATGGAGCAGAGGATTTTGAAACTACTTTTACGGGTGTGATTGCCGCTCAATAATCAAAGAAGTATTTTTAGTTGCATAGTACTCTCAGGGAGGCAAGGGCTTTGGTACCCTCTTTTTTGAATACAAAATTAAATCTTACATTGCCATTAAATTTCATAACTCCTTCTCGCAAACTTTCTATAGATATAGTTATTTCTCCAATTTCTTCATTGGGTGTCAATTTATCAACTTCATCAAGAGTCATTATGAGATCAGCAAATTTTGAATTAGAAACAGAGTATAATTCTTTGTGAAGTTCTGATAACAAGATTATGCTACTTGAATTAACGGGGGTGAGTTCCATATTATTATTGTGTTTGTAGGGGAATGTTATCCGGCTAATTCTGTCACCTACACCAGAGATGTTTCCTGTAGAGATAGTTCTTTCTCCTAACTTATTGGTGATATCTCTTACCGAATCATAGCCCTGCACGATAGTATCAAGCCTTATTTCTAGAGAGGAATCTAAATCTTCTAAATAGCCTTGTCGGAAACGGTCGACTCTGATCTCTAATGCAGCATTGTCGGACAGGCCAGTGAGTGACTCATAGTTAAGACAGGAGCTATTATCAGCTAGGGAAGATACTGTAAAGAATAGAGCTAGTCCCGATAGTAGTGTTTTCATTATAACATCCTTTGAATAAATTTTTCTAATGATTCTTATGGTTTCATCAGCAATGAGTTGTTATCTTTAGTGAGTATGTTTATACCACATTTGCAGCACATAATGTTACAATAAGTATTTTTTGAAAAAATGAAAAGTGTGATAAAAAGTTCGACGATTTTATGACTATATCAATGAGCCATACCTATTTTTGGTTTGAGATGAAAAAAAATTAGTTAAAATCTGGTTTTATAACTCATTTAAAGGTGAAAGATAAATTATTAATGTTTAGTATATTTACTTGATCTATATTTTTTACAACGCTATAGAAAATATAATTATACTTACGGGCCTCATGATATCATGGATAAAAAAATCTTTAAGGGTCGTTCTGTGCAAAGTTCCTATTTAAATTTGAGAAGCCTCTTTAGAGGTTGTGCAGCTAAAACAACATTAGTTTTAATTTTGTTAACTAGTTTCAATTTAAATGCAATGTCTTGTTCGCAGCTTTTTAGTTCAAAGAGAGTTTCTAATTCTTGGGATCAAACTCTAGTTGGAAATTTATCAAAACCCTTGCATGAAAATAGGATGCTAAGTTCAAAATTAAGTAGTGCACAGAGGTTTAAAGAGCAAGAAATTTTTTTTAAAATGGCTTTGAATGCACTTGTAGTGAGTAAAGACCAGTTAAAATTTAAAAGATTAATTGGAAATATTATAGATAAAGAATTTAATGATCGAACCATCACGTTGTTTAGCCAAGCAGAAAAATATATAAAGAAAATTCGTGTTTTAAATTTTAGTAAGAATTCTGATTTTACTTTGAGAAAAAGTAGTTATAGTTCACTATATTTAATTCTAGAAATTTTAAAGCTACGTCAAGATAATGAAAACACGTTTCCAATTATAGCTGTGGCCCAGGGTAAGATCATGCAAAAATTGAGTGACAGCTTAATTTTGATTCCATCGAAAGATAGTTTTCTGTTCAAGGAGCTCTCTGGTGATTACATTCTTATTGAAAAAGAAGAGGTCATTGCACAAACTATTTTTCATAATTTAAAGACGCTTGCATTATTAAAACAGTTTCAGCTCACTAAAGATGTTCTAAGAAAGGCAAAGTATGATGGTTTTGCACAAGTCTCTTTGGATTTAGCTAGAAACTATCTAAGGCTGCATGAATTTGAAAAATTAGAGGAGTTGTTAGATAGCTTCCCTCATGATTTTGATGGAAATACCAAAATGACATTTTATGCCCAACTCTTTAGGCTAAAAAAATTCTCACCAGATATAACGTTACTTATTAAGGAAGGAGACTTTGTTGGAGCAGAAAAATTAATCAATGATGTTTCTACTGCTACTGTTAAGTTTTATAAAAAGTTTTTAAAAAGTATTCATGTTAACTCGCTCTCAAATTTTAAAGAGCCACTTTATGAACTATTTGACTACAGAATTCAATTACTTAAGCTACGGAAAAACATATATCTTGCATCACCAGAGAACTCCATTGCTAAATCACAACGCAGAGATAAGGTCTGGCGAAATATAAATAAACAAATAGAAAAGTTAAATAAATTAATGAAGGGCATTCTAAAGGGTAATTTGGATAAGCTTCAAAGAAATGATTTTAAATAAGTTTTCTAGTTACAGGCTCACAATCTTAACAAATATAACCTCTTCGGTAATACTAGTTTTTAAAAATCAACTCTACAGATTGAGGTAATTATTCTTTGGTTATTTTTTGGGTTTTTTCTGCCAGTTTTTCGGCTGAAGGATTACTTATAGTGCTTTAATTTTATGGGAGGATAGAGCATTGGTTTCATCAGCATATGATGACATCTTCAATAGAAATTTTGAATGTTTTCAGTGTGTATTTTTAGATCGAGCATTGTGAGAAGAAGCAGGACCTGACAGCCATTATC
This sequence comes from Pseudobdellovibrionaceae bacterium, assembly GCA_018663505.1. GTDB lineage: Bacteria > Bdellovibrionota > Bdellovibrionia > Bdellovibrionales > UBA1609 > JABJQG01. The sequence continues at coordinate 4,280 of JABJQG010000066.1, forward strand.
GGGAAAAATCATTGACAGGATACTCAAATTCCTGGAAAATGACACACATGGTACGCAGAATTCTAAGCAATCTCATTGAGAAACTCCCTAAGGGGTTAATATTACTAGGACCACGCCAGGTTGGTAAAAGCACCTTAGCAAAGGGTTTAGGGGCAGATTTGCAGATAAATTTAGCCGATGAGGAAACTTATCAAAAGCACCTTAAGGATCCTGGGCTCATTAAAAGAATTGTGAACGCTGAAGATAAAAAAGCTCTGGTTGTTTTTATAGATGAGATTCAACGGATTCCATCTATGCTAAATACAATTCAGGCGCTAATTGATGAGAATAAATCGCGACGTTTTGTGCTCACAGGTTCATCAGCAAGGAAGTTGAAGAGGGGGCAAGCGAATCTTTTACCTGGAAGAATTTTTTGGAAGCACCTGTCTCCTTTTTTATTCTGGGAGATTGAAGATCAGTTTGATTTAAAAAAGGCTTTAATTACAGGAACTCTTCCTGAGGTATATCTTGAAGACTATGGCAGGGAATTATTAAAGTCATATACATCTACTTATTTAAGAGAAGAAATTCAAGCAGAGGCTTTAACTAAGGATTTAGCTTCTTATGCTAGATTCTTAGATTTGGCAGCTGAGTTAAGTGGGCAATATATTAATTATTCTAAAATTGCGAGTGATTCAGAAATAAATAAGGAAACTATTCGTCGATATTTTGATATTTTAGTTGATACCTTAATTGTGGAAAAAGTAAAAAGTTATACGCAAGTATCCAAAGAAAGAAAGGCGCGACAAAAAGAACGTTTTATTTTTTTTGATTTAGGAGTTAGAAATGCTATCTTAAAAAGAGAAACTTCAAATTTTTCAAAAGAAGAGATGGGCTTTCTATTTGAACAATGGATCACTCTACAGGTGATTTACTTAAATAGAACTATGGACCTTGATTGGGAAATAACATCATATCGTGATGATAGAGGCTTAGAGGTAGATTTAATTATAGAAGATAAAATCGAACTTACAAGCGTAGAAATTAAGTCATCTCAAAGAGTTGATGTAAAAATGACCAAAAACCTTGTTCGTTTCGAAAAAATCATTGGCAAAAAAACATCAAAAATAATTGTATATCAAGGAGATGAAACACAAAATTTTGATAATGGTTGTAAAGTTTTTCCTTATAAAAAATTTCTAAATGATCTACTAACAAAAGCGAAAAGCTAATGAACTTCTAGTTTTTAAAAATCAATTCAACAGATTTAGGAAGCTTTTCTTTAGCAACACCTTGAATTTTTTCTGCAAGCTCTTCTTGGCTGAAGCTTTCTTTTCTAACGTAGTCTGGCCAAGGGAAATCTTCTGCAGGGTATTGAGTGGCATAGGATTTCATAAATTGAGTCCATATGGGCACAGCTCCTGATGCACCGGTGAGTTTGTGGCTGGTGTTGTCGTCGTAGCCTACCCATACTAGGGTGACCACGTGAGGTGTGAAGCCCACAAACCATGCGTCTCTAAAACCAGTGGTGGTTCCTGTTTTTCCTGCCGCGGGATGCAGAAATCCACGGGATCGTACTCCTCGGCCGGTTCCGTTTTCGACCGTGTTTTTCATGATGCCAACCAAAACGCTAGTGGTGTCTTCTGATAAACTGTGTGTTAATTTTTTTTGATGTTCAAATAAAGTGTTTCCCTTGAGGCTCTCCACTCTTTCCAAAAGATGTAATGGAATGTTCTTTCCCAGACGGGCAATGGTAGAGTAGGCCTGAAGCACTTCTATTGCACCCAGTTCGAAGGCCCCAAGTGCAATGGACGGATAGGGTTTGAGTTCCGCGGTAATGCCCAACCGTTTTGCAGTATCTATAATGGCCGAAGCACCAATTTGAACGGCAATTTTTGCGGTAGGAACGTTGAGGGAGTTTTTTAGTGCATAAAATAAAGGAACTTCTCCGCGGAATTTTTTATCATAGTTTTTGGGACTCCAAGCTTGCTTTTCAAACTTATGAGTAAATGGGCTGTCGTCGATGGGGGAAAGTGGGGTAAATTCATTGCCGTTTTCGTCCAAAGATTCTAAGGCAGTGAGGTAAACTATGGGCTTCATTATGGAACCCACTTGTCTTTTTGCATTAAGTATTCTGTTGTACTGTGTTTGATTAAAACCACGCCCACCAACAAGGGCTACTATATTTCCAGTGGTGAGATTGGCAGAGATTAAACTAGCTTGTAGTTTTTTATTTTCATCTTTTGCTAAAGACTGAATAAGTTTAAAGCGTGACTCAAGGTTTTTTAATCCTTGCCGCACAGCCACCTGTGCCGATTTCTGGGCTAAAGGGTCTAGAGTTGTATAAACGCGTAAGCCTTTTGAAACATCAATATTTAAGTCTTTTAATTTCTGATTAATGGTTTGTATAAAATATGGGGCAGGTTCTTTTAATAATGAGGGAGGTCGATTTGGAAGTTTTTTGTTCAGAGCTTGTGAGTAAGCCTCATTGTCTATCATATTGTACTTTTTCATATCATTAAGTACTTTATTGCGTCGAACAAGGGCTCGATCAGGGTGTCTAAATGGATTAAAGCCTCCAGGGCTATTTACGATGGCGGCCAAAAGTGCACACTCGTTGAGAGATAACTTTCTTAATGGTTTAGAAAAGTAATGCTCTGAGGCGGAGGAAAATCCTCTAATTTCAAAAGGGCCATTTTGTCCCATGTAAATTACATTTAAATAATTATTGAGTATTTCATCTTTAGGAATTTTATACTCTAGAAGTAAGGCGATAAAGATCTCTTTAATCTTTCTTTTGTAAGTTCGTTCTGCAGTTAAAAAATAGTTCTTAACCAGTTGCTGAGTAATGGTGCTACCACCTTGAGATTTTCGTCCTTTTAAAATATTTTGAAAAAATGCTCTCAATATACCAGTGGGACTGATTCCCTGATGTTCTAAAAAATCATGATCTTCGATGGCCGTAATAGCTTGTAAACAAAATAAGGGAGTTTCATCTAGTTTAACGGCTTTGCGCAACATGGGTTTGTTGCCGACAAATTGAGCAAATAATAAGGGGGGTAATGCAATATTTTGAGATACAGTTGCTCTCTCGCCTAGAAATGTTTGAATCACCTTACTGTCAAAATTTAAAGCCACAAAATGAAGCTGTTCATTTGAATTTGGTATAAATACAATGCAGCTTTCCAGTTCTTGATCTAAATCATCTTCTTTTATGTGGTTAAGGCATCTCTGCTTTTTCCAAACACTATAATCCATGGGCCAAAGTTTTTGCTGTGGATCTCTTTTGCGAAACAGTCTTTTTTGAAATTGAAAATCTAAGTTTTTAAGGGGGATATGAGTGTTTTTGATAAATCTTTTTGCAGAGGTATAGTACTCCACTGGAGGTAAAAACCAGCCTTCTTTTCTTCTTAGATCGATGTCTTTATTTATGGTGTACAGCCATGTACTTAATAAAATGATTGTGAGCGTCAGCAGGGCCAAGGAACCAGCAAATATGATTTTGAAAAGCTTCATAGTTATACATAGGCTTTAATTATGAATGTGTGCAACAATCATCATAAAAAAATGGCATTTTTTTGCTTAAAGTCAGTTTTGAAATGCAGGGCGAAAGTCTTGACTTTAAAGGTCAGAGAAAGTCTAGTTACGGTATGAGAATTACAGAGAAACAAATGAAAAGAATGGCTCAATTTATGATTGAGGAATTGAAAAGTGAAGACTTTGTGCAATTTAAACAAAAAGAAGACATTGCTTTAAGTAGAGCAGTTGCCATCATAAAAAAGAACTTCAATGATGAGAAGCTTCTGGATCAAGAAGTGAATCAGATGATGGATGATCTAGAGAGACAAAACGCGGGTGAATTCCAGCGTTATAAAATGTTTCCTATGTTAAAAAAGAAAATCGCAGAACAAAAAGGGTTTGTCTTATGATTTCAGAAGATAGAGCAAGTCATCTTACACATTTGGTCATTGACGGTATTTGGAATGATGACCTGGTAGAATACAAGGATGAAGAAAAAGCTGTAGGTATAGCAAAACGTGGAATGAACAAATGTTTAAAAGAATTTTCTGAGGTAGATCGTGCGGCAAAAGCCACTGTTCAATCTCTTAAAAGAGGCGTTTTAGAAGGAACCCGTGAATGGGACATTCTTTACAATAAATATTATGAACAAGAGATGCAAAAAAAAGGCATTTCTTAGATCTAGTTGAGTGCATTGGATGAATACATTGGAAAACCCAAGGAGAGAAAAAGTGAACAAAAAGGTTTTAATATTAGTTTTAGCATGTGCAACTTACCTATCTAGTTTTGCAGGTGATTTTGAATGGTCCGGTTTATACCGTTTTGAAGCTAACCACATTGAGAACTCAGAGTTAGATAGCTCAAAAAATAATTTTAAGGATTATGGCCTTCACCATTTAATACTTAAACCAAAAATAGTGGCCGCAGATGGGCTAACTATATTTGGTCGCTTTGATATTATGAATTCGGGAAATTATTTTCATGGTCAACTTTTTGGTGGAGCCAATAGAACAATAAGTACTTCGAATATAGAAGAAACAGACTCTGTTGGAAATAACATGGGCACAGATTCTCTATTGATTTCTCAGCTTTATGCAGAGCTTTCTCATGAGTTTGGCTTACTTAAAGTAGGACGTGCGCCATTGCATTTTGGTTTAGGTTTAAATTTAAATGCAGGCGCAGGTGACTTTGACCATTACTCTGATACTCGTGACCTGCTTTCTTATGAAATAGCTATGGGTAACTATAGTTTTATTACTACAGTGGGCAAGGTTGTTGAAAACACCATAGAGAAAAATACAGATGATGTTAATGAATATATCTTTAATTTAAATTATGACAATAGTGATGCAAAACTAAAAATGGGTGTACTTTATCAAATGCGAAGAGCGGCAGGCGGCATTAAAGACGTTCCTTTTGGTACAGGAAAAGTAGGTGGTGCTGGTGCAACTAGACCAGCCTCTTCTGAAAAATTTGAATTTAACAATATTAGTATTTACTTTGAACGTACGGAAGAAACACATCGTTGGGCATTAGAGACAGCTTTTATTGATGGAAAAACAGGAATATTAGACGCCAGTGACAACAATGTTGGCTTAAAATCATATTTGATTGGTTTTGAATTTGATTACTTACCTACGGCATCTGATTTTAAATATGGATTTAAATTTGGTAGTGTGAGTGGCGACAACCCTAACACAACAAATACTTATGAAGGTGCAGCTTTTGATGCTAACTATGATGTTGCTATGCTTTTGTTTAATCATCAGTTAGGATCAAGTGATATATTAAACTCTACTATTTACGGTGGAGGAGCTGGTACTACTAATGTTCAGTTAGATGTTGAACGCGTAACAAACACCACTTACCTTTCTCCAAACATTAGTTACCAATGGAGAGAACGCTGGAACTTGGGTGCCTCATTTACTTTAGCAAATTTAAATCAAGTAAATGTATCTGGAAGTGACATGTCCAAGAGTTTAGGTTCTGAATTAGACCTTGCATTAACCTATAAACCGAATGACAATTTAACCTGGGTGAATACAGTGGGCTACTTAATGGCAGGTGAAGCATTTAAGGGAAGTACTACTGATAATTTTAATAACGATTCAGCCATTGGATATATGAGTAAGATTGCTATCCGCTTTTAAGAGTACAACTAGAATGCAGCTTAGATATACATCGAAGAATACAATTTAAATTCAGCTTGGGATAGTAAGCAGGGCCCAGGGGGCAACCCCTGGGTTTTTTTTAGGGTGAAGGTCATGTTTAAAAAATTACAGTTTAAAGTATTTATTCTACTTCTTCTTACATTTTCATTTATAAACCTAGCATTAGCTTCAGATAAACAACGTGGGGCAATGACTGTGAAGAACCTAAATAGTCACAGTAAAAAAGGAGAGCCATTTTATGGTTTTATTCCCTATGTTCCACAAAAAAGAGAATACGGTTTCGAGCTTGGAGCAATGTGGGAGCAGCAAAATTTATATTGGATTGGAGCCTATGCTGGTTTTCATTTAGGCACATGTATGCTTTCAGAAAGTCAAAGTTGTCAGCAATACTTTGATGTTATAGGCGGTGCTGGAGGTCGTGAAGGTCTTACAGAAGGCTTAGTTTTAGGTGCTATTCGATGGCAGTTCGTTAGCTTTCCTAAATTTATTTCTCCATCAGCAAGGCTGTTTGCAGGAGCTATGAATATTAGAGGAGATGGTAATGATCGCAACATACCTGTATTTGGCGTTGGTTACGGGCTGAGTGCAGCTGTACATGAAGCTATTGATTTGAAATTAAATTTTAGAGTGGGTGGTGGTGAAAAAACATGGAGCCAAACATTTTTTACTGTTTCAGTAAAGTTTGATACAGTGATTAATTACTTTGCTGCTCGTTTAACAGCTTTTGGAGATAAGGCTGTTAATGTCACAGGGAAGGTTATTGATGGCACAGGAACTGTGCTTAAGGGCACAAAAAATGTAATTAAAAAAGGTGTAAAGGCAACAGGTGGAGCTATTGTCACAGGTGCAGGAGCTTTAAAAAAGGGCGCCCAGGCCACTGGCGGTGCCCTAATGGATGGTGCTGAAGTGATTAAAAAGGGTGTTGAAAAAACTGGAGAAGTAATATCTGCTCCATTAAAGCCTGCTAAGAAATCAGATAAATAGTGCCTGCATTATAGTGCTTTTTACAGCCAGAAGTGTAATGACATTCAATAATATGAATATAGTTACTGTTCACATATCCTAACAATTAGAATTTTTAAGTCTTATTTAAATTAATTACAGGGTTGTGAAATACCGTTGTATGAATTGTTTGTATTATATTAAATGCGCTATGCAATTTTTATTTTTTAAGCTTCATTACTATATTCTGATTCTCTTTTTTTACTCATCTGTGGCATTAGCTCAAAGTCAGTGTTTGGTTTTTTTTAAAGAAATGTCTATTGGTAAGCCTGTGGAGCAAAGTACGACCATCAACGGAGAGAAGTCTTTTTTGATCCCATACCAGATAGAGGGGAGTACTGATTTTATTTTCTCACTATATGATGCTCAAACATCTAGATGGGTTCAACACAAAGTGGATTACCCTCAGGGTACTAAAAATAGAGGCTATAAAAGAGGCCTGAGGGCACAAACTGAACATGTAATTTGGCTAAATTTTAATGGAAGTTATGCTATTCGTGCTAATATTAAAATTGGAACTTTAAAAAAGAAAAAAAACGAAGTGCTATTGGTATTTAGTAAAAGAAATAAATTAAAAGCCGTTGTTGGGCTTCGTTTGGATTCTGATTACCAAATTGGTGAAATTTTTCAGGATAAACTAAATCCACAGATTATGGATGTGAACTTTCATCATAAAAAGTATTTAGACACAGTTGTAGAACGTTGGGATTTAAATCAGTATTTAAAAGTGGCAGAAAAATCATTGTATGAAACATATGTGGCTCCAAAAGATTTTCATAGAATTTCCTTTAACCAAAATTCGGTAAAAGTGTCTGCCGAGAAGTCAGATTTTGGAAAAGCTCATGAAATAAAAAGCCCCAACGGGAAGTACACCTTAAGAATGACCTTAGCTCATTCCGGAGACTCAATTGTGGGGGAAGCCAATGCATGGGCCATAGATATAGTAAGAGTTTTTAGAGAATCGAATAGCAAGAGGCCCGTTCGATATGCACTATTAGAAAGTTTACCTATGGAGGTGGACTTTTCTAAACTACAAATTTATTGGCATAATCGTGGTGAATCAGTAGTTATTCAAACCAATGGATCCCAAGTGTGGCTATGGAACAGCGTAACTAAAGAAGCAGAAGTTTTCATAGCAGATAGTTTTCAAGTGGAAAACGGAAACTTAGTTTTAATTAACAAAGTGCCTTCCGAAGAAAAATCAAAGAAAAAAATATTCAGCCTTTTGAATAATGACTTTATCAATTAAATTGTGCCGAAACAGTAACTACAATACTCCACATAGTTATCTTCATCACAGTGTCCTCCTGAGCGAAGGATCTGTATAGTAATTAACATCCAGATACAAGTTCTTAGCTACGTTCAGTATACATGACCACTAAGTTAAAATACATTCACGAAGAGAATATAAGCTTGTTCTCTTGTGGAAGTAATACTAGTGCTCTTAAAATTTAGTATTGTGGCATTCTGAATATTTGACAATATAGTTATCTTCAAGAACATAAGGATCTTGATTCTCTAGCTTTTTTTTAAATATCATTACATTGCAAGTTTGTGATTTTATTTTACTTGTTTTAAATACAACTCGAAATAAATTGTAAGGCCTAAATGCTAAATTATTATTTTCTTCATCCAAACTGATAAGATCCACAGTCTTAATTTCGGAAATTTCAACCTCAAGGGTTTCGTCATCATTTGGAATACTAAATTTAGGTAATTCTAGAATTTCTTGAGCTTTATCAGGGGCACCAGTTAAATTTAAGTAATTATATCTAAAAACTAGAACATAAGCATCTTTAAGTAGAGGCTGTGGAATAATCTCCTGATTTATTCGTATATTTTGTTCTACAATGTGAAGAGCGAGATTAATATCCAGAGTAGTTTTTTCTTTTGAATAACTATCCTGCTCCATGGAAAAGGATAGTGATGAATACAATATCAATAATATAACCGTAGTAATTTTCATATTTTGTTACTCCTTATTTATAACAAATATTTACTAAACTCTCTAAACCTAATGATCAATATTCCTAAAAATCTGGTAAAGTCAGGACCTCCTCGGAGGCCACTCTTCGTTTAAACATCGTCTCTGTTTAACAATATAGAAATAGTATCATAGAAGTTTTCAAGTTTTGAAAAGATATGATGAGTTGAAAATAAGAAAAAAAACCGCCAAATCGTCTATAATTTAAACAGGAAGAAATTACATAAATTAGAAGTTATAAAGAGCTCTAAGCTTTTCGAGTAAAAACATTTAAAATAAGATATTCACGGCCTCGAAATAGAATAATGGCCATTCTCACGTTACTCTTTGAATAAGCTCGATGTGGTTATTTGACCAAATCGGCCCGTCGAAAGGTTCGTATTTTGTAAATGTGTTAATTGTTAAATCAAGAATAAACAATATTTTTCTACTTATGTTAATTTAATCTTCCTGAGAGGATGGATATATAGAATATGGTCCAGGGAAATCTGGGAGATAATCCGAAAAGTCACAGTTTTCTTCGCTATCTTCTATCTCTATGGGTTCTATAGGAATTAATATTACTCTCCGCGTGTCTTCTAGCACAACCTTATTGAATCGATAGTGCTTATATGGACAACCACCTTTTATAGACATACTAATCGGCTCATTTGCAAAGTGTCCAAAGATTAGCGAATGAGTTTTACCAACTTTATAAGCCATAACTTCATAAAACATAACTTGATCATCAGGTGAGGGCGGTTGAAGAGTATCTTTGTAATACTCAGTTCCCACTGGAATTTCGACTTTTTCCTTTTCAGTTATATTTAGATAATAATTAATTTTCTCTAGAAAATTAGATTCATCATACATCTCTCCATACGAAAAGCGCTGAAGTGGATCGTTATGCTCACCAAATAAAGTAAAAGAACCAAGTGAAAGACTAGTGAAAATAAGCAAGTGACCGATGGTCAGATAGGGCAGAATAGATTTTTTCATTTCTAATTTATGAAGGATGAGGAGGATAGCAAAAAGTGTCGCTATAGTTAAAAAGTTAATCATAATCAAGCCTCCTAGGCTACTGTAAATACTAGAATCTTAGCATTTAATAATTACTTAAATCAAATCTTGTGCCAGATGCTTTAGGAAACACTAAAAAAATTTTGAACGACTGAAGTATGCACACTCATGCGAATCTCTCTAACTTTCGAGTACTCGACTTTTCGAGATCTACACCATAAACAAGGGCTTTATATTAAAGCGAAAAAAGTGCCATTCCTTCATTTTGTATGACAATATGAAAACTTCAATTTAAAAATGTAAGGTTAAGTATGAGGCGTTACAATTAAATTGATCGGGGCCAATTATTGAGTTCTAATTAAAGAAAACCGATTCAAATCCATGAACCGGCGGGGGTACTTTAGTTACTTAAAATTAATTATTATTGATTAATGAACGCCTTGTCTGAAGCCGTTGCCTCGTCCATTATTGCGTCCATTTCCATTGCGTGCGCTGGAGTTATTTCCGTTATTTCTATTGCCGTTTCTATTATTACCGATATAAGGCATCTGTCTTGATCCTGTATATGAATTTCCTGAGCCTACAATATTTCTTCTTTGTCCATTCATATTGTTATTAGCTGTATTATTCACAAGTGGTTGTTCACTGTCAAAACTGAATGGGTATTGAACATATTTTCTGTTGTTGATGTCGGTTACAGATTTTAGACTGGAATCAATGGTTAGTTTATCAAAGTTGCTATACTTAAGTAAATCAGAAGAATAGTCACCAATATTCACTCGGCTTCTTGCTTGTAGAGCATCACTGTATTTATCTTCTTTATTTGATCTTGAACGCCTTTTTGATTTTGACGATTTTGATTTTCTAAATGAAATTTTTGATAAGCTGTCTAAAGCTTTATCTCTATTTTTAAAGTTTTGGCTAGACTTACACATGGGGCTTCTGATGTATTTTTTTGTAAAACAGTTCATTGAATTTGAAATTTTAATATAATCAGACTCAATATCTGTAACATTTTTATAGTCAGATCTGTTAAGGTCGCTGGATTCCACACCTTCTGTCATTTTCAAAACTTTTTTATAGTGCTTTTGAAAATCTAGATTTAACGCAGTGGCCATTTTTAACTTTTTGTTCATATACTCTTTACGATTTTCTTCGAGCATAGCTGTAATGGCTCTCTTTTCTGTAAAAGGAACTCTTGGGTCGTACTGTAATTCTTGAATTTCTTTTTTAAATCGAGCGTTAGTTGAATTTATATCTTTTAAAATATTATCTTCAAGATCTTTGTTTTCAGCTAGAAATTCTTTATGAGCATGTAAAGATTTGGCCTTTGCTTTTAATGTATTGATGGCATTGTAAAACGGTTCACTATCTTCTAGATCAAGGTCATTATCGTTGTCCTCATTAAACATAGATTCAAGTTCTTCAATATTATCATTAAAGTCGGATTGGTCTTTTTTAGCGGCAAGTTTTCTTAATCGAGTTAAGAGCCCTTTTTTCTTATTAGTAAATACTTGTTTTAAAAAAAGATCTTTATCGATGGTTTTATTATAAGGTTCATCTTCAAGAATACTGATAATATGATCAAAGCCGTTGTGAGCAAGTTTATCTACACAAGCCATAAGGTCTTCCATAGATTTAATCTTTTTTAATTTTTTAGCTTCACCATCAGCGCTCTGTTTTTGACAACGTAGTTGAGCCAATAAATTTTTGCGTGTGCTTTTGTATTTTTTATCGGATTTTTTAGTGGCTACATTTGATGTCTCAGTATCATCAGTGGTCTGTAGTTTTAATGTAGCATTTAGGGCGTCCTGAATATTGTTAATATTATTTTCACCTACTTTAAAGGTATGCTCTGATTTACAGTTACCTGTGGTGCAGTGCTTGCCCTCTATATCCACGCGGATATATTTATTGTTTTTCTTTAACTTAGACAGTACATTTTTAGGTGAATCAACAGGGTCAAATCCACCATATCCATCAGTTGTATATACTTTTGATTTTTTCATATGTTTTGATGGATCGAAGGCGATCATATTATGTTCGTTAACACCTTTTCTCTTATCATTCACAACCAGAAAGCCTTTATTTTTAATCAGTTGTTTATTTGTCTTTGTTGCAGTGTATCCTGTTAAATCGTAATCATCTGTGGATTTTTTTTCTTCCTTTGCAAACACATGCTTTGTAAGTTCCACCTTTTCTGATTCTTCAGAATCGCTAGATGCCATGTCTGTGCTGCCGTATTCCACACTGTAATTGGACCACGATGATGTGGCAGCTAGTAAACAGAATAGTCCTGCTATAAGTAGCTTGTTCTTTTTAGTTATTGTTTTCATATTAATACCCTCCATTAATACCTGGATCCATCCAGGGGTTTCACTGTTTGAAAGTTCAATTCCTGGGCCTAAAGTGCCAGTTTGTAAGATTATGAAAACATTGGTCTTTTTAAATACTAGACAGTTGTAAAAAGTTTGACCGGGTGTAAAGGAATTGAAAGATGAGTGGGATATTTCATGGAAAACGGCCTTATATTGGCTGTTTAAAAGTTTGATGGATGAAATTGCCCAAAGTAACAAAATTTGTTAGAAAGGGGGGGTGTTAGAGCCTGGAATCATGGGGAATCCCACTAAATTAGAGCCAAATAAGCAGTTGGACTGGAAATGGCAAAGCCGTAAATCCTTACGTTCTTTAAGTGATTTTGAGCAATATTTTGATCTTTCAGTAGATGAAAAGAAGGCATTTGCCTATAACCAGGATCTTTTTCAAGTAAGAGCCACCCCATATTATGCAAGTTTAGCTCATAAGACGGATATAAACTGCCCCATACGCCAAATATTAGTGCCTCAGTTTAAAGAAGTGGAGGCTTATAAAACGCAAAGCTTAAAAGACCCCTTGGCCGAAAGGCAGAATAACCCTGTACCCAGAATCATACATCGTTATAAAGATCGGGTCCTTTTGTTAGTTACAGATTTTTGTAGTGTGTATTGTCGTTACTGCACAAGAAAACATTTTACTGCCACTGGCCAGGCCGTAATTTCTAAAAAAGATTTTCACTTAGCTCTGGATTACATTTATAAACACAGCGAGATAAAAGAGGTGATTTTGTCAGGTGGTGACCCTCTGACATTATCTGATGAAAAGTTAGATGAGCTTTTGTATGCAATTAAAGGGATTCCCCATGTGGAACTAATTAGGATTGGTACTCGAGTACCTACGGTTATGCCCATGCGTGTGACGGAGAAGCTAGTTAAAATTTTAAGAAAACATAAGCCCGTATTTTTAATGAGCCATTTTAATCACAGAAAGGAAATCACGGATTTGTCATCGCAGGCCTTAGAACTATTTGTAGACCATGGCATTCCTGTAATGAATCAAATGGTTTTGTTAAAAAATATAAATGATTCTGCAGATGCTGTTTATGAGCTTTCTCGGGCTTTGTTGCGCTTAAGAGTAAAGCCCTATTATATGTTTCAGTGTGACCCTGTGGTAGGTACAGAGCATTTAAAAGTATCCCTGGAGAAATCAAAATCTATTCAAAGAGAACTATGGGGGCATAGTTCTGGACTGGCTATGCCGAACCTTTCTTTAGATATTCCGGACGGCGGAGGCAAAGTAGGTATAGTTCCAGATTTTTACCAAGGATCTGAAGCTGGAACCCATTTTTTTGTTGGGTTTGACGGGGTAAAAGGGGTATATAAAGACCCGGTGGAATAACAAAGTTCTTAGAAGTAGATTCTTGGCGGTGCGAAGACCTATCCCAAAAAGGCTCAGACATGCGGTTCTCGCCCTTCGGGCTGCGATCCGAACTCGCTTTTTGTGCTAGGTCTTCGCACCGCCAAGAATCTACTTCTAAGAACTTTGTACAAAATTTGGTTTAAGCAACTGGAGTCAATGTATGAGTGAGTTACTTTTTTCGAATGAATTAAACGATGTGCAGTTAAAAGCTGTTCATCAAACTGATGGTCCTTTGCTGATTCTTGCAGGAGCTGGATCGGGTAAAACGCGTGTGCTCACTTATCGTTTTGCTAATATTATTGCTCAGGGGCATGCTGCCAGTTCGCAGATTCTTTGCATGACTTTTACTAATAAAGCAGCATCTGAGATGCAACTGCGTATTAATTCATTATTGCGAAAGCTAGAAATTTACTCTAGAGAGCCTTTGTGGATATCTACTTTTCACTCATTTTGTGTTCGTATTTTGAGAAATGAAATTCATTATTTAGGCTATGATAATTATTTTGCTATTTACGATCAATCAGATCAGTTAAGCCAAATAAAAAGAATAATGAAGTCCTTTGATATAGCTGATAAGTCCCATCCGGCAAAAAACTTTCAAGGGGTGATCAATCGTGCAAAAATGAATGTGCAGTCGCCAGAGGATTTAGAAATCCAAACAGACACTTATGTGGATGATTTGTCTATTCAAGTTTATCGTCAGTATGAGATTGAACTTAAAAAATCTAATGCTTTAGATTTTTCCGATTTATTACTTAAAACGCACTTGTTATTTAAGCAGTTTCCGGACGTTTTGTTTAAGTATAATCAACAGTTTAAATATATCATGGTGGATGAGTATCAGGATACCAACTTTATTCAATACTCTTTAATTCAACAGCTCACTAAAACTCATCATAACCTATGTGTTGTGGGGGACGAGGATCAGTCTATTTATTCTTGGCGTGGGGCGGATATTACTAATATTTTAAATTTTGAAAAAGATAACCCGTCGGCACATGTGGTAAAACTAGAGGAGAATTATAGATCTTCAAAGAATATAGTTTTAGCGGCATCGGCGGTTATTGCCAATAATACAGAACGAAAATCTAAAACTCTGTTTACCTCAAACCCTGAGGGAGAGCTGATTTCTATTCAAGAGCAAGAGACTGAGTATGATGAAGCTCGATTTATTTCTCATAAGATTGAATCTCTAGTTTCTCAAGATCAATGTATGCACTCAGAAATCGCGGTGTTTTATAGAACCAATGCTCAGTCTAGGGTCATAGAGGATCAGCTAAGATCTCTGTCTATTCCTTATAAATTAATAGGTGGGGTTAAGTTCTATGATCGTTTAGAGATTAAGGATATATTGGGATATTTGAAATTAGTTTTAAACCCTAAGGACAATGTTGCTTTTCGTAGAGTGATCAATGTTCCCACAAGAGGCATTGGTAAAACCACAGTAGAGAAACTAGAGCATATTGCCACCGAGCAGGGGTTATCTTTATTAGATAGTATTCAAGTGGCTATTGATAATAAAGTAGTGCACTCGGGAGCTGCGAGAAAACTGAAAAGTTTTTACGAATTAATGCAAACTCTGATGGGTGATTATAAACGTTTAATTTTATCCGAACTCTATATGGAAGTTGTGGAAAAATCAGAATATATTCGGCGTCTAGAGCTAGATAACAGTGTTGAGGCGTTGTCAAGAATTGACAATTTAGAGGAATTTCAAAACGCAATTGTGCAGTTTGAGTCCGAACGTGGAGACGAGTCTAATTTACAAAACTTTCTAGAGGAAATGGCTTTAGTGTCCGATGTTGATGATGTGGATGCTAACGAAAACTGTGTGACCTTAATGACACTACATTCCTCTAAAGGCCTAGAGTACCCCATAGTTTTTGTTGTGGGATTAGAGGAAGGTTTATTTCCTTCAGGCATATCAGTAGACGACGGGGAGTCAGCTGTAGAGGAAGAGCGACGTCTTTGTTATGTGGGCATGACAAGAGCCATGAAAAAGCTATTTCTTTCTTATGCACGACAAAGAAGAGTGTGGGGAGTGGAGCAAATGAACCCACCCAGTCGTTTTCTCAAAGAAATTCCACCGGAGTTTGTAAAAGAAGAGGGACAAAGAGTACGACCTAAGTTTATGTCCAAATTTTCACAATCATCAAGTTCAGCAAAAAACAGCTATTCAAATTATAACCAGTCCAGCTCTACAGATGAGTACTCACAGGAAATAGGTTTTGATGATGAGTTTAATCAAAGCACCGATTTTGATGATTTCTATTCTGACCCAACAGCATCCCTAAGTATGGATTTTAAAAAAGGTATGCGAGTACGTCATCCCACCTTCGGAGTGGGGCATATTGCCTTTGCCGACGGCCAAGGGGAAAAGCAAAAAGTGGGAGTTGTGTTTCCAAATAAGGCTATGAAAACATTTGTGGTGAAGTATGCTCGTCTTGAGAAGTTGTAGTACTAGTTTGTTTGTTTTGTCTTTGAGTGAAGATCTTCTAGCACTGACATTGCGCAATAAAACTCAGGGTCAATATTGTTACCATTAGGTGACCCAAAAAATTTAACCCCCATAATACAAGCGTCATAGAGTAGGTCTATATAAACGGTACCATATTTTTTTTCAACTTCCTTAAGAGCTTCCATTACACCGTCTGGCTTTTGAGTACCTTGTGCTACGATCACGGGATTTTTCATTTCTGTTTCATTTACTGACCCAGTAGGGTTTGCAGCTAAAGCAACACTTCCTGTAAATAGTATTGCAGTCATTAAATTTATCCATTTCATTTGAAAGCTCCTTTTTAGAAAAACATATTTAATTTGAATTTGAAACACTACCAGATAACTGTAGTGTAGGATTACAAAATACGTTGTTTGTAAAAATGAAAATGACTATCAACTATAGTTATAGTCATTTTATCTTATATATTAATTTTTTTGGAAATAATTATATCATATATGAAGATTAGAATAAAAAAATACTTACTGGTTTGCTGTTGCTCGATTTAATCGTTGCTTTAACCATCTCTTTGCATTCAGTTTGATTTCTGTCAGTCTAAACTTAGTAATTTTGCAGGAGTCAGGTTGAGACTTCTTAAGCCATTGTATGCGGCCGCGTGGTTTTTTTTTGTCGCGGAGTTCAATTATAAGGTTAACTGTTTCAAAAAGTTCCTCAGAAATTAGTGAAGATTTAGGAAAACATTCCCCTCTATTGAAGTCGACTATAATAGAGGGGGAGACTCCGCCTAAACTATCTTGAAGAAAAGTGAGTCCTAGTGGACAGGTAAAATCTTTCTTTGACTTTAAATGTTTAACTTTGAGAAGGCCTAGTCCTACCCCATCTAAGGAAAGAGTGGCTGTCCAATGTGGATTTTTAATGTTACATTTTATTATAGGAGTATTTGCCAAGATTAATTTTGTGGAAAATATCATAAAAATTAGAATGATTTTATTTATGTTCATTCAGGGCTCCTAGGATTACAAATATGCAGGGTATGGGTAGCGCAATGTAGGTTTCCACCGCCCATATGTGCATAATCAAAAGTATCTATAAAATCGGACTCTAGGCCTCTTTTTTTGTATTCTGATTTTATATATTTTTCAAATATTTGACTTCCAGATATTGGAGCGATGATCGTGTTATCAACAGAAACTGAATTTGTTGAATTTGGTAAGAGTGATTCGCCAAATCGTTTAGAAAGTTCTAGAGTGCCATCTTTCTTTTGAATAGCTTGCCCTCCGAAAAAAATATCTGGAACATCAATAAAATCAGGTGTGCAACTTGGCAGCCTTTTTTTGAGCTTGGCTGTTAATTGCTTCTTAAGGTCATCCATTTTCTGTTGAATGAGTTCGTTGTATTTTTTTAATAGTGTATTATTTGATGTTAAAACTTTTAAAATATGTTTGTTAGTCATGTTATGGCAATCGGTCAATTCTTTTAAAGGTTTAGCAAAGGAGAGGGTTACACCCGCATAGGCTCTATTAATAAAAAAATTAATGAGCTTAAAGTCAATCTTACTTGTGTTTGGTGATTTTTTTTCAGTGATAACTTCATCCTCAATAAGATCTAAGGCCGCATTGCAAAAATGTGAAATTCCCCTATGGTAATATGCGCGGGTGGAGAGGAGTTCTTCGTTTTGTGGAAAAAATAAAAATGGTTTTTCTTGGTTATTTCTTAAGAGCTCTATGGCTTTTTTTGGGCTAGATATTGCAATTGAAAAATTACAAGGTTCCTTTTTATTATTATTTTTAATAACTTTCATTATTTCATCTGTATGGCCTATACTTAACCAAGAAGTTGGTACTTTAATTTTATTCTCAGGATCTTTTCCACAAAATTGATCAGAATAGAATTCCCAATGTTTATCTTTTTCAATAGCGTCATCACCAAATAAGCAAAACCCACCGGGAAGGCCTTCAATATTTCCACCACGGTATCCCCCTTTTGGTTCACCTAGATTCTTTAGAGGTGATCCTGTTTTAAAGCCACATTCTCTCACAGCTTTAGAAATTTCCTTAAAGGATTTTTCAGAGTCAAATTTATTAATATTAAATTTGTAACTATCTACTATTCGCAAAACAACCTCACCTTTTTTATTAAAAAAAGATTCGAAATAATCCTGTTGCCATGTATAGCTAGGTGCAGGGACCCTAATAAGTGCAGACTTCCATTTTTGTTTTTTAGCTATATCAACTGGTAATGCATCTATATTTCTAACAACAGTATCAAAAGTACCCTTTGATACTGTTAATAACATAAGTGGTGGGTTATCATTTGATGCATTTAAAACTTTATTAACAAATGACGAAGTAAAAGCTGAATCAATTCCCCACCCGGTTGAGCCATCTGAAACAATTACGGCAGATGTGGGGAATGTTTCGGGTAGGATTGTATTGTCACCTTTTGGACAAAGAGGTATGGTGTCTGCTCGGTTTTTTATCCAGTCTGGGCAGCTACTAAAAGCTGCTTCTGAAAAAAATACTAAAGTAGTTAAAAGGACAATATTTCTAAGCCATGACATACTCAGTTATCGGTTTAAACCTTATATACACGATGGCTTTCAGCAAACCTTGTATTTAGTCGAGTATTATAGACAAATTAACAATTTTGATAAAAGTCTGTAATTTCCTGCTTTGCTTCTGCGAAAATATTTTTACTAGAAGCTAAAATGGAATTGTGGTTTGGGTGGTAGTCCTTACCTTCATAATTGCACACTTCTCCGCCGGCTTCTTTAACTAGTAAAAAACCTGCAGCAGTATCCCACGGTTTTAGGTTTTTTTCCCAAAAAATATCGAATACGCCCTCTGCTACCATGCATAGGTCATAAGCTGCGGCCCCAGGTCTACGAATGGCTCGGGTTTTATTAAGGATTTTTGCAAATAGCATGAGCTCATTCTCAATATCATTACTTTCCGAGTAAAAACCCGTGGCTACTAAAGACTCTCGTAATGATTTTCGTTGGCTTACATTTATAGATTTGCCGTTTTTATAAGCACCACTGCCTTTGGTGGCCCAATACACATCACCCATGGAAGGCGCGTCAACAACAGCCACTTGAATTTCGCCGTTAATTTCTAAGCCGATTGAGATACAGTAAATGGGAAATTTGTGAACATAGTTTGTAGTGCCATCAAGGGGGTCTACAATCCAGCAAGCTTTTCCAGAGGATTGGGAGATATTATCTTTGAAAGCACCTTCTTCTCCCAAGAAATCAATTTCGGGGGCGTGGGCTTTTAGGTACTCTTCTATACACTTTTCGCTGGCAAGATCAGCTTCACTCACTAGGCCTGCTTTTTCCTTTTCGGAAACATTGGATAAACGTCCAAAATATTGCAAAAGAATGGCTCGTGATTTTTCAGCTGCCTTTAAGGCTAGATCTAAGTAAAACTCATTGTTTTTTATAGTGTTTTTCAAGTTTAATATCCCCTGGAAGCCGCTATCTTCCTACATTCTTGTGTTTTGTCAATACTTTGACAGGATTGACGAACGCAAAGATGTGCTAGAATATAAATAGATCTCTAGGGGGAAAAGTATGAATCAAAAAGGTGGATCAAAAACAGATATGATCGTTAAGTTAGCGCTTGTATTCTTTATTTCGTTATTTGCATTTTCAGTGGGCACGTTTGTTGGAAAAAGTGTGAGTGAGGCTGAGCGTAGAAACGCGGCTTTGAATGAAGAGGAATCTAACGTAAGAGATTTAGCTTCAATAGATCCAAAGGCCCTTGATGTGGAGCCGGAAAATGCTCTTACAGATAAAGAGGTGGCTCAACTGACCAAAGAGTTTATTAGTGAAGAAGAAGGCAGCCATAGAGAGGTAGCCAGCAATGATGCCCATGCAAAGAAAGACGATGGTCACGGAAAAAAAGATGCTCATGCTAAAAAAGATGATGGTCACGGTGGCGGGCACGAAGTAGCTAAAACTAAGCACACTGAAACCACAGATAAAGATGGCTATAAAAAAGTAGTAAGAAAAGAAGACGCTCATGGAAAAAAAGACGCTCACGCACCTAAAAAAGATGAGCATAAAGAAAAAACTTCATCTCACAAAAAAACATCCGGCAAAGTGAGCAAAGCAGCAAAAAGAGTGCTTCATGGAAAGTCACCTGCTGCTGAACATAAAAGAAAGCCAAGTGCCATTGCAAAAAAGTTACCTATAGTACCTAAAGCAGCTGTGGGTAAATACACTGTTCAGGTTTCTGCCTATGCCACAAAGACCGAAGCCAAGGCCCATGAAAAGCAATTAGATTCACATGGCTATGAAGCCTTCGTAATAAAAGCAAAGGTTAAAGGGAAAACTTGGTACCGCGTAAATATAGGAGCATTTCACAGCCTTAAAAACGCGAAAAACTTTAAATCCACCTTCCTAAAAGAAAACGCCAATCAAGCAGCAATAGTTAAAAAGGTTGTTAGATAAACCGTTAATCAATTTTAGTAAATAAAAAAAGCCTACGCAGTGAAATCGTAGGCTTTTTTTATTATAAAACCAACAAATCTAAATTGTAGTCAGTTTCTGTAACGCTCCTTTGCACTAATAAGCATCCTGATTTATCAGGTGTATATGGCGTAGTCGTTGTACCCTAAAAATTTTATAGGCTCATAATGTTGTATATGTATTACTCTTTACCACAGGCGAAGATCTTGATGACGATTGTGACGACCCAGGCTGTGCTAATATTTTAAAAATATCAGGTGTTATTTATCCAAAAATGGTGAGTGGTGTATGGATTCCACACCTAAAAGCCAATTACCTGTTTTCATGTGACTTCCCTGTAGATGAGGGTGACTGTGATGGTGAGGTAAAAACAGTATCTCGCATGAAGAAAATTAGATAGACTGATGATGCTGTTGATAACCAGATAGTACTATCTCAAAGTTCTGTTTTTAATAAACAATTTTTTAAACTTAAGTTGAAAGCGCCTGTTTTAGGTTCAAAGCAGTTTTGAATGCCTTCAATGGGCTGGTATAGACCTTTGTGCTTACCACCGCCGAAACTACCATCAGTATTGAACCGACATAGGTACCCATCGTCAGTACAGTGATCAAGATCTAAGAATCCAATACTTACACCCAGAACTTCCTTTTTCATATTAATAATTGGTCCGCCGCTAGTCCCTTGTAATCCCAAACAAGAGTGACTTCCAGCGATAGGAATAATAGACTGGGATTTATTATGAGCTAAGGGGATAGGAAGTTCAGATTGGCAGGAATATTCAGAAATAAATCGGGAAGACATAGGTAAATCATTTAAAGGGATACCTAGTACATGAAGCGGTTTATTTAGGCCAGGGAAAGAGTGTGGAGCAATCTTTAATCCTTTAGTGCCTATGCTTTTCATGTGACCAAAAGTTGCATCTAACTGCATAATTGATAAATCCATATCATCAAAATTAGCATAGAGAATTCGTTTAACATTTAATGTAGCTGTGAAGCTTGTTGTATCTGCGAATAAGCCAAAAGTAACTTTGAGCGGGCTTTTTGCATTGGTAATAATTTTTTTGTTTGATTTGAATACTTGATTGTTTTTAATTAAAAGAGAGCATTTGGCATGCGACACGGTTATGAAATATGCAGGGCTACTATCGTTATGTCCAAAATCTGGAACAAAACCACTACAGCCAAAGAAGCCATTTTTAGTTTCATATTTTATTTGTCCAACGGATTCATAATGGTTATTAGACTCCAGTTCGGAGCTAGAGACTAATCTTAAGTTGCGAGTAAAATCCTCGACATTAAGTTCATCAGCTTTTGCATTAAAGAGAATTGAGTAAAAGGCGACAGTATATAATGGCCAAATTAAAAAAATTTTGTTCATTGAAGTTACCCTTAGTCACTGAATTTAATTTAAAAAGATAATCTGGATTATATCATATTTGAGAAATGGGAAGTGTAAAAAAGCACATAGTGTAATAACTAAAAAAATTGTATAGAAGTTCGACAAAAACAAGATAGGTGGGCTCTTCGAACGAGGAGGGTACTGCTCATTGCTCTAATTTGGTGTGTTGTACAATTAGATCAATAGAATAGCTTTCATTAACTATATCAAGATAGAAGTGATGACCAAAATCAAAGGCAATAGCAGATATTGTCGGCGTACATCATATGTCTTTGTTATTGGCCATTACTAGGGTGATATCAGTTAAAGCAGAATTATCCCTTAATACTTTAAATCTACTCTTTGAAATATCTATAGTGACAAAAGTTTAACTCTTTCTATATGGGTAATTTTTGAATATACCAAACTGTATAACAATTTCTAAATGGTGAAGTCACTAATCCAAAGTCCAGCCTCCACCATAGGCCTGTCAAATTCACAATTAGGATATTAGGTTTGTAGGAAAAATTGACCCTGGTACTTTGTCCAGTAACCGTTCATCTATAAACAGCTTTGTGGTGAAGGCTAATATTTGCCTATGGTCCTGCAATAAAGAATTGGCACTGTAGTTGCTTTATAAATCTATGAAGGACTGGTCCGTTTATAGGTCTAGTTGAGTTAAGCCAATTTTCAAGGAGGAATATGTGGCAGAAGATAATGCTGCAGAAAAAGAAGCAGCCGCAGCACCAGCACCAGCGGCCGCACCTGCACAGAAACCAACACTGTTTATAATACTTGCTGTATTTAATATGATTGTTGTAGTTGGAGTTGGAGCTATGATTTATATGGCTCAACAAAAAGCTGCCAATGAAGAAGGTGTGGAGAGTGTCATTCGTGGTGAACAAGAGGCTCAAAAAGAAGAGTCAGAAAAAGAAGACTTTATTGGTAAACTCATACCATTAGAGACTTTTCTAGTAAACCTTGCAGGGTCTAGAGGAAGAAAGCTCGCTAAGATAAATATGGAGCTGGAAGTTAATAATGATGAAGTACAAGGCGAAATTGATAAGTTAAAGCCAAAGATTCGAGACATTATAATTATCATTTTATCATCAAAATCTTATGCTCAAGTTTCTCAGAAAACAGGAAAAGATGTTTTAAGAGATGAGATTCGTGATCAAGTGAATTTGTTTTTAACTAAAGGGCAAATTAAAAGAGTTTATTTTACTGAATTTATTTACCACTAGTAGAAATTTAAAGAAGGAAAAGTATGAACCAGGTTTTATCACAAAGTGAAGTTGATGCACTACTGGCAGCGGTCTCAGATGGAGATATGGATGAGAGTTCATCAGATTCTGGTGGGAAATCCGGTGGTGGTGCCGAGGAAAAGGTTGTTGTGGCCTATGACCTTACTAGCCAAGACAGAATTGTAAGAGGCCGCCTACCACAACTTGATGTGATTTATGAAAAATTTATGCGTGCTTTTCGAGTTTCATTGTCTTCATCTTTAAGGAAAATTGCTACATTAAATCATGCAAGTACAGACTTTCTAAAATTTGGAGAGTTTATTAATACATTACCAATGCCGACGTGTATGAGTGTGCTTCGTTTTAATTCATTAAGGGGGTCAGCCCTTTTTCTTATAGAATCAAAATTAGCCTACGCACTTGTGGATAGTTTTTTTGGCGGAGCCGATCAGCCATACACAAAAATTGAGGGAAAAGATTTTACTCCTATAGAGTTACAGATTGTTAAAAAAGTAGTGAACTTAGCTGTTGATGATTTAGAAGACGCTTGGGCCTCTGTGGAAAAAATCGATTGTACTTTTGTTAGAACAGAGATTAATCCACAATTTGTTGGTATTGTCCCGCCCACAGATATAGTCATAGCTTCTACTTTTGATGTGGAGTTAGAAAATGCAAATGGAACCATTACAATAGTTGTTCCTTATTCTACCATTGAACCAATTAAGCAAAAGCTATCCACAGGTTTTCAGGTGGAGTCGGATCAAACAGATAAAAAACTATGGACAGCAATTATTCAGGATCAACTATTAGAGACAGAAGTGAATTTAAAAGTAGATTTAGGAAATACACATATATCAGTGGAAGATCTAATGAAACTTCAAGTGGGAGATGTCATCCCATTAAATCAAGATTCAGGTGGGGAATTTGATGTTCAAGTAGAAGGAACTAAAAAGTTTAAAGCCTTTTATGGCGTTCATCACGGTACAGTAGCTGTGCAAATAACAAAACAAATTACAAAGTGAGGATAGAAAATGGCAGATGAGAATTTAGCTGAAAGTTTGGAGCAAGAAGTGGCGGATTTAGCTGCAATTGGTGATGAATTAGCTACTGATGGAGGAGATGATAATGGTGATTCTGCTGCAGGTAGTGAACATGATGAAATCAGAGATAGAAATTTAGATTTAATTCTAGATATTCCACTTAAGGTTACTGTAGAATTGGGCAGATCAAAAATGATAGTTAGTGAGCTATTAAATCTAGGACAGGGCAGTGTCATTGAGTTAACGAAACTCGCCGGAGAACCGATGGAAGTTTTGGTCAATGATAAAGTTGTAGCTAAAGGTGAGGCTGTTGTTGTTAACGAAAAATTTGGAGTTCGTTTAACGGATATTGTATCTCAAGCAGAAAGAGTAGAGCAGCTTAACGAATAAAATTTTAATTGATAAAGGATTTGTCAATTAAGCTTCAAGGAGGAAGCATTGAAACACTTAGTATTATTAATGTGTGCCATATTAAACTTTTCATACCTGTCGGCTAATATTTTAAAAAATATTAGTGTTGCTGATGAGAATAAGAGTTTTAAAGTTATTTATGAGTTTGATTCCAATGTAGATGCTAAAAATATTAACGTAGAATATATCAATCAAACAATACAGCTTAACTTGCAGAATGCTGAGTTTAAAAATGGGAAATCCAATATTAAGATTGGAAGATCTGATGTTAAATCTCTATATACATATCAGAACAAGAAGGATTTGTTAAGATCAAGAATCATTTATAATAAACCTTTTAAAGCCAACGACTTTGAAGGTTATGTTGATATAAAAGTAGATGGTCGATTTGTAGAGCTTACTGTATTAGACCCGAAAATTGATTTGCCGGTAGTGTTGCCAGAAAAAGTTGTAACCTTAAAAGTAGAGCCTTCCGACATTAGCAAAATTGATGATAAAGTGCTCACTTTAGAAAAAAATCAGACAACAAAATCATTAGAAGACGAAGCTCTAAAAATTATAAATGATGAATTCAAAATTACGAGAACAAATAAGGATAAGGTAGATTCGGATAAAGTTGTTAATACAAAAGTTGTAGACAATAAAAAAAATAAAAATGCTTTGTCTTCAGCCTTAGGACTGAAAAATATTAATAATTTAAATGAAAATGAAATCCCAGTTTTTGGTAAAGCAAAAGAGAAAACATCATCAACAAATAGTGTGTATTCACGTATCTTTATCAGTCTAGGGGTGCTTTTAGCATTTGCTTTAGGTATGGTAGTTTATTCGAAAAAGATGCTGAATAAAAAAAGAACTCAATCTGACACCACTAAAATCAAGGTATTAACACAGCACTATCTAGGGCCAAAAAAATCACTCACAATGGTGAGTGTGGCTGGGGAAACAATGTTGTTGGGAGTTACTGATCAAAATATAAACTTTATTAAATCTATTTCACTCATTGATGATGAGTATGCATCAGATATGCCCAAAAATTTTAAATCAGAAATGGAGCAAGAGTTAAATCAAAAATTAGAAGCAGTGGTCGATCGAAATATGGTTCAAAGATCACCTGTAGAAAGCGTCTCAATCAATAACACTGAACGAAATCAATTTTCAGAAGATATGGATGAAGAATTTTCAGTAAGTAAAATTGCAAATTTAGTAAGTTCTAAGCTTAAAAATATGAGGCAGATTTAATGAATAAGAAAAATATTATTTTTTCATCATTTATACTACTTATGATTTCTTTATTTAGCTTGGATTTATTCGCCCAAGTGACACTTCCAAGTATAAATATGGGTTTAAAATCCACAGAAGACCCAAAAGAAATTGTTAGTGCAATTAAAATAATAATGGCTCTTACTGTTTTTACTTTAGCACCGGGTATTCTTATTTTAATGACTTCGTTTACACGAATTATAATTGTTTTATCATTTGTTAGACAGGCACTGGGAACACAACAAATGCCTCCGAACCAGCTATTAGTTGGACTTGCTTTGTTTATTACCTTGTTTATTATGTCACCATTTTTTACAAAGGTGAATACCGATGCTTTGCAACCATTTTTAAATGGAAAAATATCACAAGATCTAGCTTTTGAACGTGGAATGGCACCTATGAGAAAGTTTATGTTTAATCAGACTCGACAGTCGGATTTACAGCTGTTCTTAAACTTATCTAATTCACCACAACCAAAAACAAGAGCCGATGTGAGTTCTATGACATTGATACCTGCATTTGTTATTTCTGAACTAAAAACAGCATTTCAAATTGGATTTATTATTTATCTGCCATTTTTAGTTATTGATATGGTTTCAGCCAGTGTTCTTATGGCTATGGGTATGATGATGTTACCACCAGTGATTATTTCTCTACCATTTAAAATTATGCTTTTTGTTTTTGTGGATGGTTGGGCATTACTTGTAGGATCATTGGTCAAGAGTTTTGGATTATAAAAAGGATTAAGTTGTGAATGAGGCAGTAATTATTGAGTTGGGAAAAAGTGCCATTGAAACTACGGCAATGTTGGCTGCACCGATGTTAGTAGGGGCCCTAGTTGTTGGTTTAATAATAAGTGTTATGCAGGCCATTACTCAAATCAATGAAGCCACATTAACCTTTATACCAAAGATGTTAATTGTAGGAATCATTTTTGTTGTTGCAGCACCATGGATGTTAGATCTAATCAGCAATTACGCCATTCAATTATTTGAAAATATACCTTTGTATGTGAGGAACTAGTGAGCCAGTATTTTAATTTTAACTATTCTGAAATATTAGCTGCATTTTTAGTGCTCATGCGTATTTCTGCATTTATAGTTTCATGGCCATTATTTGGGGAGAACAATGTACCTCGGCCTATTAAAATTTTCTTTGCTTTGTTGCTAACCATCATGCTGTTCCCGGTAGTACCCCGAGAAAATATAGCATTTTCAATGGGCACATATGAAATATTCTTTCGAGTTTTTAAAGAGGTATTGATTGGTCTTAGCTTAGGATTTCTTTCTCGTATGTTTTTTTACATCATGAGTATTGCTGGACAAATAATATCAGTAAGTATGGGACTTTCTGGAGCTCAGCTGATGAACCCTGCCACAGGGGCAAGATCTACACCCATGAGTCAACTTCAGGTTATGTTAGCATCTTTATTTTTCCTGGCAATTCATGGTCACCATATGCTTTTGATTGCGCTCACCGAGAGTTTTAAAATTATCAAGATATCAGAACTATATATTAGCTTTGAAGCCTTTGGTACATTTGGAGTTCTTGTCCAAAGAATAACTCTTATAGGTGTGCAGCTTTCAGCTCCAGTTTTAATTTCAATTTTGATTATGAATGTGGTTATGGCTATTATCGGTCGAGCCGTACCTCAAATCAATGTTTTGATTACAAGTTTACCAGTAAATATTTTAGTTGGTTTAATGGTTGTTTTGATTTCAATTCCTATGATTGTAGGGAAGATGCCCGTAATTTTGGATGAAACAACTGTGAATATGATGAAACTTTTAAAAAGTTATTAAGAAAGAGAGTGAAAAAGTAAATGGCTGACGATCAAGGTGAAAAAACAGAAGAACCCACCCAACAACGAAGAGATGATTTTCGTAAAAGGGGACAGGTCACTCAAACAAAAGAGTTGGCCACTGTATTTTTATTATTTGGATCAGCTCTTGCTATGATGGCACTAGGCCGGTATTTCCTCCATAACATGATAGAGTTATTTTCATTTACATTTTCCGATTTTGTAGCTCAAGTTGCCAGAGGGGAAAATATGGCAACCATTTTTAGTTATATGCTAGAAATGACTTTTAAGTTAGTAGCCCCATTATTTGGATTATTCTGGGTACTTGCCTTCGCTTCTAATACTGTACAAGTTGGATTTTTAATTAATGAAGAAGCTTTACAGTTTAAAATTGAAAAACTAAATCCCTTAGAAGGATTAAAAAGACTATTTAGTGCAAGATCGGTTGTTGAAGGGATTAAGGCCGTTTTAAAAGTTTCGGTTGTTATTGCTATTGTATATTTAATTATTAAAAGTGAGATTCATGTTATTTCAGCTTTAGTTGATTTTTCTATTCCTCAATTAATGACATATGTGAGTGAGCTAACCATAAAACTGATATTTGGTGTTGGTTTGTTTATGACAGCACTTGCTGGATTTGATTATTTCTTTCAACGCTTTGATTTAGAAAAAAAAATGAGAATGACTAAGCAAGAAGTTAAAGAGGAGATGAAATCTCGTGAGGGAGACCCTTTAATTAAGTCCCGTATTCGTCGTGTGCAAAGGGAAATGGCTAATAAAAGGATGATGGAAGATGTGCCAAAGGCAGACGTTATAATTACAAATCCAACTCATATAGCTGTGGCAATTAAATATGATAGCACAGATGTAGCTCCTACACTTGTCGCAAAAGGCGCTGAGCTTATTGCAGAGAATATTAAGAAAGTGGCTAAGGAACACAACATTCCAATAATAGAAAATAAACCCTTAGCTCGAACTATTTATAAAACACTAAAAATAGGTCAAGCCATTCCCCGTGAGTTATATACGGCTGTGGCAGAAGTATTATCATTTATCTTTAAGTTGAAAAGAAAGAGGAATCAATAGATGGACGGTATATTCGAATTTTTAAAACGTCATGATAAATACGCCAAAAATGTAGATATGCTAGTGGCTTTGGCCCTTATATTTACTTTGGCTTTGATGATTCTTCCATTGCCAACAATAGTTATGGATTTTGCTTTAGCTATGTCTATCTCCTCGGCTCTACTTATTTTACTAGTAGCAATTTACACAGAGAAGTCCTTAGATTTTTCCGTATTTCCATCTTTACTACTAATGACTACACTGTTTCGTCTTTCTCTAAACGTGGCTTCAACGAGATTAATTTTATCTGAAGGGCATAATGGAGAAGGTTCCGTTGGACAAGTTATCTCAGCCTTTGGACATTTTATTGTGGGAAATAATTATGTGATTGGTTTAATCGTGTTCATAATTTTAGTAATTATCAACTTTGTTGTTATTACCAAGGGTTCTGGTCGAGTTGCAGAGGTTGCAGCCAGATTTACCTTAGATGCCATGCCAGGTAAACAAATGTCCATAGATGCAGATTTAAATTCTGGTATTATAACAGAAAAAGAAGCTAGAACTCGTCGTAAAGAAATCGAAGAAGAAGCTGATTTTTATGGGTCTATGGACGGTGCCAGTAAATTTGTGCGTGGAGATGCTATTGCTGGAATTATTATTACCGTAGTTAATATCGTGGGAGGACTTCTAGTTGGTGTACTGCAAAAAGATTTAGATATTGCAACTGCAGCTCAAAATTACACAATGTTGACCATAGGGGATGGTTTAGTTTCTCAAATTCCAGCATTAATTATATCCACTGCGGCTGGTATTGTTGTCACTCGAAGTTCTAATAAAAATATGTCTAAGGCTTTGGTTGGACAGCTTTTAATTAAGCCAAAGGCTTTGTATGTATTGTCAGCCATAATGTTTTTATTCGGTATGGTCCCGGGATTACCCTTTATGGTTTTTGGTCTCATTGGATCTGTAGTGGCAACACTAGCTTGGTTTGTTACAAAAAATGAAGAAGATAAAGTGACTAAGAAGCGACAAAACGAAGAAGAGGAGCTAAGAAAACCACAAAAAGAAAGTATTGAGAATATGTTGCCCTTGGATGTTGTAGAGCTTGAGGTTGGTTATGGTCTAATCAACATTGTGGAATCTAATGAGCCTGGAGATTTATTAGAAAGAATAGTGAGTATTCGAAAGCAATTTGCTATGGATTTAGGGATTATTGTTCCAAGTATCCATTTAAGAGATAATTTACAGTTAGAGCCTGGTGAGTATCGTATTATGGTAAAGGGTAACAAGGTTGCGGGTGGATTTCTAAGAACAGACTGTATGTTAGCCATGGACCCTGGAAATGTAATTCAAAATATTGATGGAATTCCAACTACTGAACCGGCATTTGGATTGGACGCCCTATGGATAGGGGCTTCCTCTAGGGAAGATGCAGAACTTGCAGGCTACACAGTTGTTGATCTCCCTACTGTTATGGCCACACACTTAACTGAAGTAGTTAGAACTCATGCGCACGAGTTGGTTGGACGTCAAGAAGCAGATACACTTATTGAAAACTTTAAAAAACAATATCCAAAAGTAGTAGATGAAGTTATTCCAGACAAAGTTCCCTTTGGAGTTGTGGTTAAAGTCTTACAAAATCTTTTAAAAGAGCAAGTTTCCATTAGGGATTTACTAACAATTTTTGAAAGTCTTGCTGATGAGTCTTATAAGAGCAAAGATCCAGAAATTCTAACAGAAGCAGCACGTAAATCACTCGCTCGTGGAATTACTAGTAAGTATATGTCTGATGAAGGTCAGGTGAACGTTCTTAATCTCTCTGCAAATGTGGAAGAAGCGGTTTCCAATGGTTTGTTACAAACTGAGCAAGGTGTGCAATTAGTTATGGACCCACAAGTGGCGCAGCAAATTATTACGGATATTTCTGATAAAATTCAGTCTAATCCAGCTATTGCTGCACAGCCGTTACTGCTAACAAGCCCCACTTCTCGGCGTCATTTATTTAAGTTAATTAATAGATTTATTCCTCAGCTGGTAATTTTATCTCATAGTGAGTTATCCGCTGAAGCACAAGTTAATTCTGTAGGTATTGTGGAGGTTGCAAATGCAAGTTAAAAAATATGAAGCTAAGACAATGAGGGAAGCTTTGTTAATGATCAAGTCCGAGTTGGGACCTGAAGCAGTGATTTTATCTGCTAAAAACAATGCCAAACGCTATGGATTGTCCGGAGAAAATAGCGTGGAAGTTACAGCAGCTGTATCCGAAGAAAGTTTAAGAAAGAAAAACTTTGCTGTTAAAAAATTAAATAATGACAAACAAAAAGTATTCCAAGATTACGGTGCTAAAGAGCAAAAAGTATTCATAGAGCAAGCTATTGAAAATAAAAGACGTAAAGTTGTTGAAGATGTACAGCCTGTCGCTGAGGTAACTGCTGTGCCATATATACATATTCAAGATGAAGCGCCAGTGTATGGCCGGTCACAAATTCAAGCAACAACACAAGTTCCAACAGTGGCTACACAAACAAATGTTGACGGTCGATTGATTGCAAGTCAGATGGCTCCAGGTAACACTTATTCTGAACAAAAAGTCACAAGTGTATTATCTAATGCAAAAAAAGCATTTGGTGAACTCTCTGAAGAAGAAAAATCCATACAACAAAATGCCCTAGTACCAGTGGCATCGACTCTAGCTACTTATGACACTAATGGGGATCAAAGAGAGGAAGAGATTGGACGATTAAAACAAGAAGTGGAGTCTCTTAAACTTATCATAAATAAGTTTAATCAAGTCCCTCAGTCTTTTGTAAGCCTGCACCCTGGAGCTCATGAAGGTGTTCCTTTTGAGTTAAGTTTTATGTTCGAAAAACTGAAAAAAACAGGTGTGAACTCCAACAATGCGTTAGAGATAATTAAACATATACAAGAGGGGCTGCCTAAAGATAAGCAGTTGAAAAAACCTTATGTAGATGCTTTTGTGGCGCAGTTTATATTGAAAAATACTGATGTGGTTACAGATCCTTTTGCTGGAAAGTATCATGTGTTTTATGGATCAGCTGGGGAAGGAAAAACAACCACTCTTGTTAAGTTTGCCAGTGAACTATCAGTAAGAAAACGTAAGAATATTGCTGTTTTAACAACCGATACAAAAAAAGTAGGTTCAGTTGATCAGTTAAAAGTTTATTGTCAGATTTTAAATGTTCCATTTGCTGTTATACGAAGACCTTCAGATTGGGATATAGTAAAAGATAAATTTAGTCAATATGATCATATTCTTGTAGATACACCTGATATTAATTTTAAGAATATAGTTAATGATCCAGAGAGTGTAGAGAACTTACCACCTTCTGATTTTTTACCTAGAAATCATTTTGTCCAGTCTATGCTTTCTAAAGATGAGCGCGCTTTTGAAAAAGTGAATCATTATAAAAAATTAAATCTTGCCGATGTTATCTTCACGAAACTAGATGAAACCTCGGAACATGGATTAATATATAATTTTCAAAAACAGTTTAATTTACCTATTCACTCATTCTCCATAGGGGATAGCATTCCCGAGGACTACGAGTTTGCAACAAAAGAACGAGTTGTGGATTTATTATTTAAGTTAACTAAAATGACCAATAAGAAGGGAATATAATGAATAATGTGAAGATGTACCAACCGACTCCCATAACATCTAGAAGGCCTACGCAAAGTATATCAATCACCTCTGGTAAGGGTGGTGTTGGCAAATCAACTTTAGTTTCAAATATTGCAGTTCGCTTAGCTGAGCTTGGAAACCGTGTGTTAATTTTAGATGGTGATTTGGGTATGGCAAACATAGATATTATGTTTGACGTAAAATCCAAATACTCAATTTACGACGTGATTACTGGTGAGAAAAGAATGGCCGATGTGATTGTTCCCTTGGGTGATAATATTTCACTTATACCCGGTGGATCTGGAGTTTATGGACTTCAAACTTTGGATATGATTCAGAAATGGTCTCTCATGGAGCAGATAAATCAGCTTGGTGGACACTATGACTATTTATTAATAGATACAGCTCCCGGTATAGATGACAAGGTTTTGTATCTAAATGCAGCGGCTGAGGATGTATCCATCGTTGTAACACCCGATCCTTCTAGTATAACAGATAGCTATGCTCTCATTAAGCTGATGAATCAAAAGTACAAAAAAAATAAATTTTCTATTATTTGCAATATGGTTCAAGACGAAAGAGAGGCCTTGAGTACCTATGAAAGACTAAGTCGAGTGGCCCAGGACTTCCTTTGTGTACGCCTAGACTACTTAGGCTTTGTACCAAATGATCTCAATTTGAGACAATCTAATATAAAACAACAACTTATATTAAAGCAGCCCATAGAGACAGCTGCCGTTCAGTCAATTAAGAAAATCACTGAAAAATTAGGGGCTTACGAACATCATCCTGAATTGCATGGTGGTCTACAGTTTTTTTGGGAAAATTTAGTTGGTGTAGCTTAAGAATCAGGACTTTTTGTTCCGCTCTCAATTTGATAAAATATAAGGACAGGGGAAAATTTTAATATGTCAAACGCAAGTGCTTTATTAAAAAAATACAAAGAAGAACCTAATAAGCTTACATCTGAGCAAAAGGATCGTTTAATCATGGAGTATGCTCCATTAATTAAATTTATCGCTCAGAAAATTGCTATTAGATTGCCTTCAAACATTGAACTGGATGATTTAATTTCTAGTGGTGTTATTGGCTTAATGGATGCTATTGAAAAGTATGATCCCACTCGAGATAATAAGTTTAAAACTTATGCTGAGTTTAGAATTAGAGGTTCCATATTAGATGATCTTAGAGCTCAAGATTGGGTGCCAAGATCTGTTCGTGATAAAGCAAAGATGTTAGATAGAGCTCAAATTAAACTAGAGTCCGAGCTTGGTCGAATGGTTACCATAGAAGAGATTACTGACAAGTTAGATATCTCTGTAGAAGAGTATCATGATTTAGTGAACCAAGTGCGCCCAGTAAGTGTGCTTTCTGTGGACGACACTACGACCTATTCAAATATGGATAAAAAATCCATATTGAATATTTTAGAAGGCTGTCAGCTTAATGATCCTTTAAATCAATTAAATGTAAAAGCTATGAAGGATGTTGTGGCTAAGGCCATTGAAGATCTTCCTGAGAGACAACGTTTGGTTTTATCTTTGTATTATTATGAAGATTTGAATCTTAAGGAAATTGGTCAAGTGTTAAGAGTGACTGAGTCTCGAGTTTCCCAGCTACATGCTCAGGCAATTTCTAGGTTGAGAGCTAAGTTGAATGCTTTCTTTGATGAAAATCAGGCTTAGGATAATATTTTTGTGTAAACTACTTAAGAGTAAATAGCTTGCTCAAGTTATCAAAAGTAAGTTCACGATATTCGTTATCTTTGACCATACAATTAAAATTGAAGGACACTTTTTGCTGACTAGCTTTTGCATCTTTGATGAGTGTTCTAAGATTATTAATTATTATATTTAGGTCCTCTGTTGAAGCGCTTGAATAATTAGCGGTGACATGGGCCTTAAAGAGCATGCCAGAGTCTTCGACTTCAATAATAATTGCTGTAGGAAGCATTTCTTTTAACATCTTACTCATTTGAGCTGTAATTGTAAGGTTTGGGAAGGTTTTTTTAACAGCCTGATAAGTTTCAGTTAATGTGATATTTATAGGATCAATAAGATGGTTACAGCTAGTTGTACTTGCAAGAGATATGTTTGAATTTAATAGAATTATTGAGAAGAAGATGATGGTAGATAATTTTCTCACTATAGCTTCCTTGGTAACGTCCGGAATCCCTCGGAGACCATTCTCCATTTAAGCACCAAACTTATTTGATAATGTAGTTAGGATATCATTAAATTTTAATTAACTGTTGATAAACCTTGAATTTGAAAAGAAGTTAAAAAATACAATTAAATCGTATAGAATATCGACATCAGTGAGTCTCTATTTCATTTTTGTTTCATCTCAAAGCTACAGCATATAAGGGTCACTGATGAGACTTAGGTACGGACCGACTTATGGTAGCGCTATAGCGTCGCTGCGTCTAACGCTATAGCGCTACCATAAGTCGGTCCGTACCCTGGATTCCCCTGGATTAGGCTAATTGATTTATTCTTGGCTGTGTGAGTATTTTGTAAAATTTGATTACAAACAGTAGTGCTGCTGCCATCCATAGGCCACCTGAAATAAGTATACTTGAGTTGTAGAAATCTACTGAAATTATAGGCGCAAATACTCTTGTAATTGCACCTAGATTAATAAATAGGATGATCATTATAATCATGGGGGAGGCGTGGATCACTCGTCCTGTGTGGCCAAGGGAGACTCTGGTTACCATGCTAAATATAAATCCACCAAGAGCTCCTACTGTTTGTGCATGTAGGGCAACGCCTACGGGTAGCTCTAGCCAAGTTCTTAGGGCCATAAATACTAGGCCAAGAATTAGCCATAAATAGGAAATATACAGTGTTAAAAGTATGGGTTTTTTAATGGTTTCATGAGGTTTCCATAGTAGCCACCTTGTAAAGTGTAGGGCTGCTGATAATAGCGTTACGCCAACGAAATAATTACTTGCGGGACCTTTTGCGCTGACAATGAGGATTAAAAAAAGTGAAGCTGTACAAGCGGCATCTAATTTTGGAATTTTAACCAATGTGGAATTGTGAATCACATTTTTAGTAAAAAATGGCAGTACTCGCCCTGTGATAATGGAAATGTATATCAGGATTAAATTAAGACCAACGTGGAGGCCCATCATTATTAAAAAAGTTTTATCAAATATAAAGCCTAAATGTGAAGACACATTTGTTAAAAGGAACAGTAATGTTACAATGAGAAATAAGTGATTTCGTTTTTGCGACTTAATAAATAATATTTTAGAGAGATAATACAGGAATAGAGAGAAAAATATGAGATCAAAAAAGAGATAGGCATATTGGAAGGGTGTTAGGCTAAGGATTCGAGCCAGGGCCCAAGCGGAAAATAGAGACTGAAGCTTGCCATCAGAAAGTGGCGGAGTTCCTGTCCAGTTGCTACTGGCTGTAAATAAAAAACCAGCAAGTATTGCGCCCATAACGCCAAAGATCATTTCGTGACCATGCCAGTAACTTGCCGGAGTGGATAAATTAACAAATGCATAGCCTTGATTTGTGCTTGTCCAAATTAAAAGAACAAGGAATGACCAAGCTATAGAAAATAAGAAAAAGGGACGGAAGGCTATGGACCAAAATGTTTTAGAAAGCATATTCTTATTTAATTTGAATTACTCTTGAAGTCTATCTTTAATTTTCTTTAAGACTCGCACTTCCATTTGGCGAACAGCTTCTCGGCTAACACCTCGTTTTTTTCCTATTTCTTGAAGTGTTAGAGGGTCCTCAGAAAGTAATCTTTCTTCTAAGAGAAAGAGCTCTTTTTCGTTAAGCTCTGATTTTAGACTTTCTATTTTATTTTTTAGATGAGATATCTCCTCATAATGTGTGAGGATATTGTCCACAGACTCTTCCTCTTTGGATGATTGAAAGTCCATAAGAGTGCCACTATCAGAGTTATTTAGAGGTTGGCTTAGGCTCACATCGTTTCCGCCCAAGCGCTTAGACATCTCTCTGACCTCTTTTTCGTCAATACCTAGATCTCCACTGAGTTGCTTTAGTGTTTCGGGGTCATTGAGATCTGAGAGATCTTGCTTTTTTAATTTGTAATACAATTTTTTTTGATTTTGTGTGGTTCCAATTTTAACAAGAGATTGTTGCTTCATAAGATACTCTTGAATATAACCACGGATCCACCAGACGGCATAAGTGATTAACTTTACCCCTTTGTATGGGTTGAATTCTTTCACCGCATGCATTAAACCCACGTTTCCTTCTTGAATAAGGTCTAAGAGTTTGCCACCAAATTTATTATATTCTGAGGCTACTTTTACCACAAAACGCAAGTTGGCTGTCACTAAGCGTTCGGCGTACTCAGAATCTCCGGTTTCTTTATATTTAATTGC
This sequence comes from Pseudobdellovibrionaceae bacterium, assembly GCA_018663505.1. Taxonomy (GTDB): domain Bacteria; phylum Bdellovibrionota; class Bdellovibrionia; order Bdellovibrionales; family UBA1609; genus JABJQG01. Next base: position 40,817 of record JABJQG010000066.1, read on the forward strand.
GATTTCTTTTTCTTCCTCGGCAGTGAGGAGCTTGTATTTTTTAATTTCTATAAGGTACTGAGCTAAGGGGTCTGTGGGGGAGAGGGCTTTGGTTTGTGCTTTTATGATTGCATTTGTTTTTTTTACAAGACTGCTTTTTAAGCTCTCCTTTTCTTTTGAAATATCAATAGGGGCTACGTCAACGATTTCTGGCGTAACCTCTTTAATTTTTTCTGAAGAACCTTTTAGTTTTGACATAAAATAATATAGTTACCCTAATATTTTTATAAGTTTCTTTTCTAGAGTGCTTTTTACCATACCCTTGGCAAGAGCAAATTTTAGAGGAAGGTCCACTATGATCTCCACAGAAGAGCCGCTGCCTTTTTCAGACACTTTCATTGCCGCTTTAAACATTTTACCATTGGCATTTCCTGACAGACTGGCATCGTCAAAATCACAGGCATACTTTGGGTCTAATTTTTTCAATCCGGCATCGTTATTGAGAAGGTCTTTTACCTTTTCGTAGGCTTCTTGAGCAGATAAGTTGGTTTCGGACTGAATGTTCACTTTTGGCATATATGACTCCTTTGCATTGCATGGAAGAAAATAGTCTGTTTTAAGGAGATTGTCCATAAAATGGAGGGGGATCATGGAATTTTTAGTCTCAATTTTTGACTTCTAAGGCATTTCTAATTTCACATTAGTGCTTTAGCCAGATTATATTGTAAGTATTTGCTGAGAGAGGCTGAAACATACTGAAATTCTTATATGGTCCCTTTCCACATTGACTTTGTGCACGTGGGATTTCATTATGGTGAGCTTAACATAGAGGATATTATGGCATTTATTACGGAACAAAAGAGAACTCATTATTGTACAGATTTAAATATTTCTAATAAAGGCGAAGAAGTGGTCCTTATGGGCTGGATAGAAACTCGCCGAGATTTAGGAAGTATGATTTTTGTAGATTTAAGAGATCGCACAGGCATTGCTCAAGTGGTATTTGACCCAAAATTAGAAGGTTTGGCTGATAGTAAAGATCTTCGTAATGAGTTTGTAGTGGCTCTCTCTGGAATTGTTAATCCACGTCCAGAAGGTATGACAAATAAATCCATGAAAACTGGTGAAATTGAAATCATCGTAAATAAGTTTGAGATATTATCAAAAGCTCAGACGCCCCCTTTTAAAATATCTGATGAAAAAGTGGGAGAAAACTTACGTTTAAAGTACCGATATTTAGATTTACGATCCAAGCGATTACAAGATAATTTAAAGTTACGGCATAAAGTGACGTCCTCTGTTCGTAATTATTTGGATGCTCAGGGGTTTTTAGATGTAGAAACGCCAATCCTGTATAAGAGTACCCCCGAGGGCGCTCGTGATTATCTTGTTCCCTCTAGAATTAGTGAAGGTGAATTTTATGCTTTACCTCAGTCACCACAAACCTTAAAGCAACTTTTAATGATTGCTGGTTACGATAAGTACTATCAAATTGCCAGATGTTTTAGAGATGAAGATTTAAGAGCGGATCGTCAGCCAGAGTTTAGTCAAATAGATATTGAGATGTCTTTTGTGGACCAGTCTGATATTCAAAAAATGACAGAAGGCTTGGTGAAAACTCTATGGAAAGAATTTAGAGGCATTGAGGATGTTCCCATAGCAAGTATGACTTATCATGAGGCCATGGAGCGTTTTGGTTGTGATAAGCCAGACTTGCGGGTGGACATTGAGCTGGTGGATTTAGCAAATGTTGTGAAAGGTTCTGGTTTTAAAGTTTTTGATGATGCTCTAGCTGCAGATGGTGCTGTAAAGGCCATTGCTGTTTCTGGCTGTGGAGAATACTCACGTGGTAAACTAGATAAGCTCACCACGTTAGCCAAACATCATGGTGCTAAAGGGTTGGTTTGGATTAAATCAAATAAAGATTCTGGAGAGCTCACTTCAAGTGTTTCAAAATTTTTTAATGCAGAAAAATTAGAAGAAATTTTTAATACTGTAGGCGCAAAAAAAGGTGATGGTGTATTTATCGTTGCTGATGAATATGCAAAAACTTGTGCAACTTTGTCCGCCCTAAGATTACACTTGGCAAAAGAACTCAATTTGCTAAACGCTTCTGAGGATAGGTTTTTATGGGTCACAGATTTTCCTTTATTAGATTATGACGAGGATGAGGACCGGTGGATTGCCATGCATCATCCATTCACAGCCCCTAGTGATGGTGACATGGACAAAATGCTTTCTGGTAGTTTTAATGACATTCGTAAACTAAAAGCCAAAGCTTACGACTTAGTATGCAATGGTCATGAGATTGCTGGCGGCAGTGTGCGTATTCATAGGGATGAAGTTCAACAGGCCATGTTTAATTTATTAGGTATGAGTGCTGAGGAAATCAAATCAAGATTTGGATTTTTTATCGAAGCCCTACAGTATGGCACGCCACCTCACGGCGGTATAGCCTGGGGATTGGATCGCTTAATTATGATTTTAGCAAGCACAGACGCAATTAGAGACGTCATAGCTTTCCCTAAAACCACAAAAGCCACCGACCTAATGGCATCAGCCCCAAGTCCAGTGGACACAAAGCAACTAGACGAACTACACATCACCTTAAAATCATAAAGTGCCAGGCATCTTTTGCGGATGCGGCACATTATTAAATGGTTGTGAATTTTATCTTTACCCATGTTCTGTAATTTGCATTTTTTATTCAGTATTCAGTATTCAGTATTCAGTATTTTATTCTGAGCTGTGCATTCTGAATTGGGATACCTTTGTTATGTGGTGATGATGTGCTGCATCCGCAAAAGATGCCTGGCACCTTGTGGAATCTGTACTATTGTCCTGTATAATTTTGAGATGGTCTGCCGATAGGGGTTATGTAAAAGATAATCGCATGACAAACACAGGAGGTGTTTTATGCAAAAGATTAGCGGTATCATCCCAAACTCAGAAAGAGTGGCCAAGGTTGATTTTAGAGAGAGCGGATCTCTTCGTCCAGGAACGGTATCCTTTGGTAGACCTCAGGGATCAACAGCAGTTTCAGAGCGACGTTATTTATCCTCTGCAGACTTAGGTATGAATGCAATCACTGATAGAGATCGTGATAATGCAAACAGAGCAGCCATTGTAAACAGGGTTTCTTCTGGATTTTTCATGCATAAAGCTTTACCTGAATTACCAAAAGCATATGATCGTAGCATGGAGCTATCTAACATTAATACCGAGCCACAGGTTTACTCACAAAGAGCAGATGGTGTGAATTATTCGAATTTTTCTGATGATTCTCTAGATATGCCAGGACTGAGTGAAACAGCGGTAGAGTCTATGGGAGAAGATCTCGACTACAGCCATCATGGTGAATATTTGGATGTGGAAGCCTAGAGTTAGAGTTTTAAATTATTCGCTTCGAGTTAGTGATGAAAGTTGCGTGCTTTAAGATTTCCATTTTAGGTAAAACAATAACAAGTAACAAAATTAACAGTAGTCCAATAGATACTTTTAACAGGCAAATATTAGCAGAATCGAAATTATAACTATGATGGATTTCAGTAGAACTGCCTCGCTATAAGTTCTAAGTTAAGACGTTTACTAATTAATAAGTTCAATAAGGGCCAATATCATATTGATCAGTGCAGGTTATTTTTTCTAATAGAAACCCAAAATCCTCTAATGAGGATATTTTATAAACACCCTCTAGTGCTCTTTTTCTGTTTTTATTTTCTAAGACAATAATATGACTTAAACTCAATTTAATTAAACTACGGATTGCATGTAAGTTCCAGTAGGGGGCTCCCATTTGGATGAGCATCTCTAGTCGCCATAAAGCTTGTTTTGCATTTTCGGCATGCAGTGTGGCTAAGCCACCGCTGTGGCCAGTGGACAGTGCCATCAATAGATCTTTCGCCTCTGGTCCCCTGACTTCTCCCATCACTATTCTTTGAGGTCGCATTCTTAAAGCTTCGACCACAAGGTGTTGTTGTTGGTAATCCTTAAATTGTTGAGTGGGGTCTACTCGAGTTAATAATTTAGTACTCAATGGGTTGGGCAGCTTTATTTCACTGGTATCCTCTATGCAAATAATCCTTTCATTATTAGGGACTTCCTGCAAAAGGGCATTAAGTACAGATGTTTTTCCTGAACCCGTGGGGCCAATAATTAAAATATTCTTTTTACTTTCCAGAAGAGACTGAATCAGTTGAGTTTCCCTGGGCGAGGCCCAGCTGTTTTTTTGTAAAAGCTCCAGAGTCCATGGGGATTCTGGATGTTTTCTAAGAGTGACGCAGGTTTCACCTTCAGCCAGAGGATTACTAATAATATGTACTCGAAAATTCTTATATGAAAGATTCACACAAGGGGTTTCTATGCTTATTTGTGCGTTAGATTTATTTAAAATTTTTTGAACATAATTGTTAAAGGTCATTTTTGACAGAAATTGATCATTATGCATAATGAACTTACCATTAACCTCATACCAGATATTTTGAGGTCCGTTTACTATTATTTCAGTTAGTGATTCCATATTTAATAATTCATTAAGGGGGCCATCTCCAATGAATTCCTGAAGAATCCTATCCTTAATCATATCATTATGTTCAGATAAAACTTCATCCACTATTTCAACAATCCATTGGCTGTCCAAAGTACTTGGTTGAATGTCGTTGACTTGGGTAATGTCAAACAGTTGAGTTTTTTGTACTTGTCGTTCTACGCTTTTATAAGCAAAGGTTAAATCATTGGAAAGTGCTGTTGTATTCATGCTGAAGCTCCTTTTGTATTGGTGGAGTAATAGAATCCGAAGTTTGACTTGGCTTAATTATTTCTGGTGTGACAAAAATGAGAAGTTCAGTCTCGTCATTCTGGTAATCATTGCTTGAAAATAGATGTCCAAGAATGGGGATGCTTTTTAGCACAGGAAGTTGTTCCGCAGATTTCCCCCATTGTTTTCTGATTAAACCAGATAACAATATAGTTTGAGGTTTTTTAAGATTGAAGTGGGTTTTAATTCGATTTGTTTTTAAACCAGGGACACCTTCCACTGATTGTGAATGATCAATTATGGAAATTTCAACACTGAGGTTTAAATCTAAGTGACCTAATGAGTCGGCTATAGGCTTAACATTGAGTAATATGCCATGTCTTTTCCAAATAATTCGAGAGACTTTATTATAACCTACTACCTTTATAGGGAACTCACCACCAGCTAAAAACTCCGCCCTCTCACCACTTTTTGCCAGAAGATTTGGCGATGCCAGAATTTTTCCCAGTCCATTTTCTTCTAAAGCGCGAATTTGTGGTGTAACACGAGATAAATTGATAAACTCGGGGATAATCTGCGCTTTAACATCTTGGTTCCAAGAGACCCCCCACTGTTTAGATAGTTTCTTGCTTACTTCGGCAATAACAATATGCACTCTTATAAGTGGTTTAATGGAGATATGTGTGTTAGAAAAATGAGCTTGAACACCATAAGGTTCAAGCAGCTGATTAATGAACTTTTTTTGATCCTTAAGAGATCCTGAGAAACTAATTTGAAAAAAAGGGCTGTATCTTAAAAGGGGCTGTTCAAATTGGTAGCTACTTAGCAGATTATGAAAATGAATAGAAATTCTGTCTTTTAAATCATCATCTATTTCCGCTTGAAAGTAATAAAGTGCACCGGGATGAAAAGCACTAATAGTCTTAATATTTAACCAGTCTTCAAAACGGTGGAGTTGTCCATAAACCAAAATTCTTTTTTTATCAATTTTTAGCTTTAACCCTAGGGTATTTTTTATTTTTTCAGCCAGTTTTTTATAGAAATTTAATTGAGTTTCGTAGACAACAATAATTTTATATTTTTTTAGACCAATTTTTAAGTAGCTTGAACCTAATGTTTTGGGAATCACTTGAATATGAGAATCGTGGTCAATAATTTTTAATATTTTTCCATCACCAATATGAACTTTTGAGTATGAACTAGCAGTAAAATTTTTAGATTGTCCCAAGGCTAGTACCAGTTCCTCAGTGGTAGAACTGGCTTGTCCGAACACCGGAAGAAAAAGAAAAATAAGGAAAAATAAGACTAAATGTTTAATAATATCCATACACACCACCTTGTAAGCTTTAGATGAGCAAGATGATTGCAAGCCTTAAGCCAGCTTAATTAAGGGGGGCACCGACCGTTTGTTTTTACAACAAAGACGGCCATTTTTTGTTGTCTACTTCACCACATCTAAAAGGAATGATACCTCGGTGTGCTCATCCTGTGATTTAAACTCTAAGCTGGAATTTTGTGTTCCAAGAAGGGCCTGGCTAATGCTTAGACCCAAGCCAAAGCCTTTGGAGTGGTTCATGGTTTCTTCGTTTAACGTAAAAGGCTTTAATATTTTTTGAATAACCGTTTTGGAAATGGCTTCGCCCTCATTGGTTATGGAAACTTTGGCTTTATAGTTTTCCTGATCTACTAACTTTACTGATAGTTGAATTATTGAGTCTTTATTACAAAATTTTAAAGCATTGTCCATAATTCTATCAATAATATTTAAAATAATTTTCTTATCAATAAGTAGTTTTATATCGTCAATATCTTGGGTCACTTGTACGTTTTTATATTTTGCCGGTTTGATGTACTTAATATCTATGTCTTCAAACAACACCTTCGAAGAAATCTTTTGAAAATTAAGCTGCACTTGCCCGGTTTCTGCAGAGACTAATTCTAAAACTTCATGAATTAAGTGATTTAACTTTTGCACACTTTTTGAAATACGTTGAGTGTAAAGCTCTTGTTCTTCATCTAAAGAAGTTTCCTTAAGAAGCTCCATAAAACTTGTGATTACAGTGAGCGGTGTTTTGAGTTCGTGGTTCACTAAGAACATAAAATTATTTTTAGCTTCATCTAGGCTTTTCAGTTCCTCTAGGGCATCACTTAATGCAATATTTTTTTCCACAAGCTCTTTTCTTAACTCATATTTTTCAATGGCATTACCCACAGTATTGATAAAATCAACGGGGTCCCAGGGCTTAGTAATATATCTATAGATTTCCCCTGTATTAATGGCTTTGATTACGGAGTCAATATCTGTATACCCAGTAAGTAAAATGCGAATGGGTTTTGGATTAACCTTGATGGATGCTTTCAAAAACTCAACACCAGTCATTTGAGGCATTTTTTGATCACTAATAATAATGGAGACTTCATTGTTACGCAGTAACTCTAGCCCTTCTTTTGCAGAATTAGCAGTAATCACGTTATATTTTTTTCTAAATACACGTTCCAAAGCAGAAAGAATGTCTTTTTCGTCATCAACACAAAGTAGGGTATGTTTCATATAAAGATTATTTTAATGTGATTTAGTTAAAATGTACTAATACAATATTTAAAGTCTAGGACAGTGGTCCTTAAGTCGAGTTTCCGTGGGTTTAATAAAGAGTTTCTTAATTTAGGACGAAATAGCTTAAGACAAGAAACTCTTTTAGGAGCTTATATGAAGAAGCAGTTTGGCTTATATAAAATTTACTTTCTGATGACGGCACTCATCTGGCTTTTTGCTGGTAATGCACATGCCCAAGCACAGTACCAGATGAATGGATTTGGTGGAAGTAGAGGCGGACAACCCTATTGTGGCGCTCAAACAGCACAAGCATTGGCTGTCAATTCTAAAGGTGTAAAAAGAAAAGCTGGTGTAGTTGAGGAAGCATTGAAAAAAGAAGAAAGATATAAGAATAAAAAGTCAGCTCTTTGGAAAGAAATTAAAGCTAGAAAAAAGTTATTAAAGAATAAAAAACATTTAAAGAGTGCTGTTGTGGATCAAATTTTCGATTTTTATGCAAATGAGAGAGCGGCATCAGACTATGACCCAGCCTGTGCGAATTCAACAGGAAATGATACAAAAAAAACAAATACTGGTTCAGCAAAAATTGGTGGCTCCTCAACTGTGTCGGAAGGTGCCCCTGGGTTTACTCCTGTTGATGAACTTTTTTGCTATGAAGAAGATGGAGTAAAAAAGAATGAGTTTCATAATAGAGCAAATTTAGATGATTTTTCTGCTTTTTGTGGCGTTGATCACTATAAAGGTAAAAAAGCAAAGGATAAACATAAAGAAGCTTGTCAATTAGCCATAGATGGAAATGGGGATGACGACAGAGATGATGAAGATGAGGACGATGAAGACGAAGAAGATGAGGATATTGATGAAGACGATGATGATGAAGATGAGGACGCCTACAAAGATTTAGGCTTAGAAGAGCTTTATGAAGACTATCGAGAATTCAAGGGCAAGTGGAAGAGAGTAGA